>NZ_JAUEXY010000018.1:0-148825 GCF_032489375.1 Bradyrhizobium sp. SZCCHNR1098 | reverse complement strand
CACCTATCCCACTTCCGATCAGCGCGCCGCGCAACTGCCCATCTGGCTGCACCAGTATAATTGGCACCGGCCTCACGACGGCATAAACTCCCAGCCGCCTATCAGCAGACTCGGTTTAACCGAGGACAACCTCCTGAGGCTCCACAGTTAGCCACCGTCGCCGCCCGGGATCATCACCCGTCGACTTGACGCCAGCATCGGGGCGCCAGGACCACGCGCTTTCACGTCCGCATCGCCATCGTTCGTCGGCGCGATCACTCACGCTGCGATCCGATGCGTCCATCGCGTCACCGGCCCACGTTTCGTAACGATCGCGAAGCGTCCCTCTTGCGGGCCGTGACGGCGGGGAATGTGCGGCTAATTTGCCCGACGAGACAACGCCCGTCGGGTTGCGACAAAATGGCACGACGGGCAATGCGGATGCTCCCGCAAAGCAATTAGTCCCGCGGATTCATGGCTCTCGCGCGATCTGCCCTGGAGGTTCGGGCAGCCGCTCACGAGCTCGTGAACTCATTCTCAAATCCAGCCAATCGCAACGATCGTAACGAGCCTGACCAATCCGGTCGGGTGATGCGCCCCTGCACAACAGGGAGAACAAGAGGTACCGAAATCCTTTTGCGCATCAGCCAACTCATCAGTTCAGTTCACAGGGAAAAACTCGAATGACGCTGGGATTCCGTTCGTTCATGGCCGGCGCGCTGATGCTGGGCGCGCTCTCCATGTCAGCAACCGCGGCACGTGCCGCCGATATCGTCGACACCGCCGTCGGCGCGGGCCAGTTCAAGACGCTGGTCGCCGCCGCCAAGGCCGCAGGTGTCGTGCCGGTGCTGAAGAGCAAGGGTCCCTTCACCGTATTCGCACCGACCGACGCGGCGTTCGCCGCGCTGCCGCCCGGCACGGTCGAGGATCTCCTGAAGCCGAAGAACAAGGGCAAGCTCGCCGCGATCCTGAAGTATCACGTGATCCCCGGCGCGGTGAAGGCGGGCGACGTCGCCGGCAAGAAGCTGAGCGTAAAGACCGCGCAAGGCCAGCCGGTGGCCGTCGACGGCACCTTCTTCGGCGTGCAGGTCAACGACGCGCATGTGGTGCAGGCCGACGTCATGGCCTCGAACGGCGTCATCCACGTCATCGACAAGGTGCTGCTGCCACCGGCCAAGACCGCGATGCATCATTGATCGAATGAGAGCGCGCCATCGGTGATGGCGCGCTCTTTTTTTGCGAACTCTGCTGTTGCCGTCGATAGTCACTGTCGTACCCCGCGAAGGCGGGGTACCCGGTACCCTGTGGCTTGTCGGTCAATCACACCTCTCTCGGCGTACTGGATCGTCCACCTTCGCGGACGATGACAGCTGAGCGTGTGGAGTCGGCGGGGTGCCGACAAGCGGCCTTGCTTAGTACCCCCTGAGCTGAGCCAGCTGCGCTGCGTGATAGTTCGCATCGCCCAGCATCTCCTCGCAGACCCGGGCGCGCTTCATGAAGAAGCCGATGTCGAACTGGTCGGTCATGCCCATGCCGCCATGCATCTGCACGCCTTCCTGCACCGCGCGCGTCGCGGTGGCGCCGGCGCGGGCCTTGGCGACCGCAACTGCGGCTGTTGCGCCAGCCGGATCGGCATCAAGCGCCTGCAGCGCTTTGAGCACCGCGGCGCGGGTGATCTCGATCTCGATGTAGAGCTGCGCGGCACGGTGCTGCAGCGCCTGGAATTCGCCGATCGCCTTGCCGAACTGCTTGCGCTCCTTGAGATACGCGACGGTGCGTCCGAACACCTCCTCGCTGAGACCCACCATCTCGGAGGCGACCGCGCCGCGGCCGAGATCGAGCACGGCGCTGAGCGTGGCAGCGCCACCATCGACCTCGCCGAGCAAGTGATCCGCGGTGACCTCGACGTTGTCGAGCGTGACCCGCGCGGCGTTGTGCGCGTCGACCATGATGGTGCGTTCGATCGCCACGCCCTTGGCCTTGGGATCGACCAGGAACAGCGTGAGACCATCGCGATCGCCAGGCGAGCCCGCACTGCGCGCGACGACGAGCAGGAGATCAGCGACGTGGCCGTCGACCACCATCGCCTTGGCGCCGTTCAGCTTGAAGCCGTTGCCGGAGCGCTCGGCCTGCAGGGCGGTGTGCAAAGGACGATGCTTGGAACCTTCGTCGAGCGCCAGCGCGGCGAGCAGCGCGCCGCTGGCGATCTTCGGCAGATACTCGGACTTCTGCGCCGCCGAGCCGGCGCGCGTGAGCGCCGAGGCTGACAGCACCGCAGTCGCCAGGAACGGCGACGGCATCAAGGTGCGGCCGATCTCCTCCATCACGACACCGGCCTCGACCGCACCGAGGGCGGAGCCGCCATGCTCCTCCGGCACCAGCAGGCCGGCGAAGCCCATCTCGGCGAAGGTGGCCCACAGCTCGCGCGAGAAGCCAGTCTCGTCGCGCGTGTCGCGCAGCTTGCGCAGGTGAGACACCGGCGCGTGATCTGAGATCAGGCCGCGCGCGCTGTCGCGCAGCATCGATTGTTCTTCGGTGAGGAGGAGAGGCATGGCACGAATCCCTTGAAAACTGCGTCTGACCGGTTCGCTCTCAACCCTCATGGTGAGGAGGCGCGCAAGCGCCGTCTCGAACCATGAGGCCAACGTCGGGGCCTCATCCTTCGAGACGCGCGCCGAGAGGCGCGCTCCTCAGGATGAGGGGAAATAGTTCACGCCCCCGGCAGATCGAGGATACGCTTGGCGACGATGCCGAGCATGACCTCGGAGGTGCCGCCTTCGATCGAATTGGCCTTGGTGCGCAGCCAGGCGCGCGGCCGGGCGCCCTCGCCGGAGCGGTCGCTCTCCCATTCCAGCGCGTCGATGCCGCCCGATGACATCAGCAGCTCGTGGCGTCGCTTGTTGAGCTCGGTGCCGTAATACTTCATCGCCGACGAGAACGCCGGATGGCCCTGCCCGGCTTTGGCGAGGTCGACCATGCGCTCGGCCGCGGCCGCAAGCGCGGCCTCGTCGACGTCGAAGGCCGCGATCTCGGCGCGCAGCAGCGCATCGTCGAGCCGGCCCTGCCCGTCGCTGCCGACGGAATCGGCTGCGACCTGGCCGAGCGGGCGGCTGCCGCCGCGCTCGCCCATGCCGGAGATCATCGCGCGCTCGTGCTGCAGCAGGTACTTCGCAACGTCCCAGCCACGGTTGACGGTGCCCAGCACGTTGGCCTTGGGCACCCGGACATTGTCGAAGAAGGTCTCGCAGAACGGCGAGCGGCCGGAGATCAGGAGGATCGGCTTGGTCGAGACGCCCTTCGACGTCATGTCGAACAGGATGAAGCTGATGCCGTCATGCTTCTTCGCCGCGGGATCGGTGCGCACCAGGCAGAAGATCCAGTCGGCGTAGTTGGCGTAGGACGTCCAGATCTTCTGGCCGTTGATGATGTAGTCGTCGCCGTCGCTTTCAGCGCGCGTCTGCAAGGAGGCGAGATCGGAGCCGGCATTCGGCTCGGAATAGCCTTGGCACCAGCGAATGAGACCGGCGGTGATCTTGGGCAGGTGCTCGCGCTTCTGTTCGTCGGTGCCGTATTTCAGGAGCGCCGGCCCGAGCATCGAGATGCCGAACGAAGTGATCGGGGCGCGAGCGCCGATCGCCGCCATCTCCTGGCGCACGATCTTGGCCTCCTCGCCGTCGAGACCGCCGCCGCCATATTCCTTCGGCCAGTGCGGTACCGTCCAGCCCTTATCGCGCATGCGCTCGAACCAGACGCGCTGCGGCTCGGAGGAGAATTTTGCGTTGCGGCCGCCCCAGAACGTGTCCTCCTCGGAGGTCATCGGGCGGCGCATCTCTGGCGGACAATTGGCCTCCAGCCAGGAGCGCGTTTCGCGGCGGAATGTGTCGAGATCGGCCATGTCTGGTCCTCGCGCGTTTCCATGATTGCTGTCGTTGGCAACGACCTAACCTCAGCGCTTCCTGGAATTCAACATCGATGTCGCCGCAAGGGCGGTACGCCCTCGCCTTGCATGGCGTTCTATGGTCATGATGCCGCCGCCCGAAATATGAGGACACCGACATGCGCCTGAAACTTCTTTCGCCTGGCGAAATGAGCGCCGACCAGCGCCAGACCTATGACGAGTCGATCGCCAGCAAGCGCGGCGCGCCGCCGCCGCCGATGATGGCCTGGCTCAATAGTCCGGAGATGGCGCGGCATGCGACACGGCTCGGCGCCTTCCTGCGCTACGACACGGTGTTTCCAGCTGACCTGTCGGAGATCGCGATCCTGGTAACCGCCCGGCACTGGACCGCGCATTACGAATGGTACGCGCACAAGCGCCTCGCGCTGGCCGGCGGCCTCGACGTTAAGATCATCGAGGCGATCCGCGACCGCCGCACGCCGGAGTTTTCAGATCCCAAGGCGCAGGCGATCTACGACGTCGCCAAGTCGCTTCACGAGGGGCATGGGCTGACCGATGCGCTGTATGCTGACGCGATTGCGCAACTCGGCGAGCGCGGCCTGGTCGAGATCATCGGCCTGTGCGGCTACTACACCATGGTGTCGATGACGTTGAACACGTTCGAGTTCGAATTGCCTGAGGGCGAGGTGTCGGAGCTGAAGTAGAGGCGCGCCATGTGAATCGAGTTCGTCACCGCAGAACCGGTGCGCTCCCCTCCCCCTTGCGGGGAGGGGTTGGGGGTGGGGGTCCCCGGGCGCCGCGCTAAGTGAGGTGCGCCCTTATCGATCTAGGCGGTTATTAGCTCGGGAGGCTGAGCATGCACTGCTGGTCCTCTCGATAGCCTCTGATCGTTATCAACGGAGAAAGCGCGGCTCGTGGACCCCCACCCCCGACCCCTCCCCGCAAGGGGGAGGGGAGCAGACTGAGCATGCCGCGCGAGCCTCGCTATGATCGCTCCGCCACATCCACTGCCGCGAGCCGCGCATCTCGGCGCTTCGACGACCACACCAGCGCCAGCACGCAGAGGCCGAGCAGCACCGGCGGGAAGACCACGAGGTTCACCGCCGACCAGCCGAAATTCGCGAGCAGTTGGCCCGACGAGAACGAGCCCAGCGCCATCAGGCCGAAGATCAGGAAATCGTTGAACGCCTGCACCTTGTTGCGCTCGGCGGATGTATGCGTCTCCAGCACCAGCGCGGAGGCGCCGACGAAGCCGAAATTCCACCCCACCCCGAGCGCCACCAGCGTGGCCCAGAAATGCATCGCGGTGAGGCCGGACAGACCGATCACCGCTGCGACCGCTTCCAGCGCGAGGCCGACCGCGACGATGACGGGCGCGCCGAAGCGCGCGATCAGCGATCCCGTGAAGAAGCTCGGACCGTACATCGCGACGATGTGCCATTGCAGGCCGAAATTGGAATCCGACACCGTGAGCCCGCACATCTGCATGGCCAGCGGTGCCGAGGTCATCACCAGGTTCATCACCGGATAGGCGATGGTGCCGCACAGGGCGGCTGCGATGAAGCGCGGCTGGCGCACGATCGCCGAGAGGGGCCGGCCGCCATGGAGATCGGCAGCTTCAGGCTTCGGCAGATCGACGCCGGCGACGATCCCCATCGCGACCAGCGCGACCGCCGCCTGGACCAGATAGCTGAACGCGAACAGATAGGGCTGCCAGACGTCCATGGTCCATTGCACGAGCTGCGGACCGAGCAGACCGGCGAAAATGCCGCCCGCCATCACCCACGACACCGCCTTGGGCCGGAACGTCGCGCTGGCGCCATCGGCCGCCGCAAAGCGATAGGATTGCGCGACGGCGCCATAGAGGCCGCCGAGGAACGTCGCCAGGCAGAACAGTGCGAACGAGCCGCGGAGAATGGCGAGGCAGCCGAGCACGCCGGTGACGGCGCCGCAGCCGGTACCGATGAGGAAGGCCGCCCGGCGGCCATAGCGGCGCGAGATCGCGCCGGTCGGCAGGGTGCCGGCGGCGAGGCCAACGACGTACATCGAGATCGGCACGGTCGCGAGCCCGATGTTCGGGGCAATGGTGACGCCGACGATCGCACCGGTGGCGAAGATCACGGCCGAGTTGGCGCCGGTCAGCGCCTGGGCGGCGGCGAGCCGCGCCACGTTGCGGCGGGCGCGGGCATCATCGGAGGTGTCTTCGCTCACGGTCAGATCGATCATCTCAGGTATCCGGAGGCGTGGCGCGCACGCTCCTGCTTTGCTGGTTTGGCCGCACTATTGCGGGAAGCGCGCGCCCGAGGCAATGGGCGCGAACGGAGACAAGCCATGCGGGCTGCGAACGCGCCACGGAGCGTGATTCGACACTCCCGGCCGGCCCGGCTAATCAAATGGTATTCTCGCGTCAACGGCGCCCGCGGAGCTTGAGCCATGTCAATCGACGATCGTCCGACCATCGCGGCGCCCGATGACGATCCGTATCTGTGGCTCGAGGAGATCGACGGCGAGCGCGCGCTCGCGTTCGTCGCGGCGCAGAACCAGCGCACGCTCGCGGCGTTCGGCGACGCGGCCTTCGAACACGACCGCGACGCGCTGGCCGCCATCCTGGATCGGCCGGACAACATCCCATTCGTGAGCCGCCGCGGCGGGCTGCTGTACAATCAATGGAAGGACGCGGAGCATCCGCGCGGCTTGTGGCGGCGCACGACGATGGCGGAGTTCCGCGAGGCGCAACCGCAATGGGAGGACCTGCTCGACATCGACCGACTCGCCGCCGACGAAGGCGAGGACTGGGCGCTGAACGGGGTCTCGAGCTTGCCGCCGGCGCATGAGCGCGCCATCCTGAGCCTGTCGCGGGGCGGCAGCGACGCCGTGGTGCTGCGCGAGTTCGACCTCGCGACGAAGCACTTCGTCACGGGCGGCTTCACGCTCTCGGAAGCCAAGGGCAGCGCCGCCTGGCTCGATGCCGACACCCTGCTGCTGGCGAGCGCGTTCGGCCCGGGCATGGCGACGCCGTCGGGCTACGCACGCACGGTGCGGCGCTGGCGGCGCGGCCAGCCGGTCGAGCAGGCGGAGGTGATCTTCGCCGCCGAAGGCAGCCAATCGACATGGGTGCATGTCGGCGTCGATCGCAGCGTCGCGCCGGCGCGGGTGTGGTTCGCCGAGGGCATCGACTTCTTCAACCAGCATCTATGGCTCGGCGACGGCAGCGGCGCGCGGACCAAGCTCGACCTGCCGACCGACTGCTGGATGTCAGCGCATGGCGACTGGATGGCGGTCAAGCTGCGCCAGCCCTGGACCGTCGGCGAGGTCACCCATCCCGCAGATGTGGTGCTCGGCCTCCGGCTGTCGGCATTCCTTGCCGGGCGCCGCGATTTCACCCGCGTGTTCGAGCCGGCGCCGCGGCGCGCGCTGCAGGGCCTGTCCTGGGCCGGCGACCGGCTGGTGCTGTCCATCCTCGACGAGCTCAGGGCAAGGTTCGAGGTGTGGACGCCTTCACCGAGGGAGTGGAGCTGCGAGCGGCTCCCCGGCCTGCCGGAGATCGCGACGGTCGACGTCTGGCGGCTCGACACCGACGAGGCGGAAAGCAACGGCGACCTGCTCGCCAACATCCAGGATCCGCTGACGCCGCCGTCGCTGCAGCTGATCGAGAGCTTCGCTGCACCCGCGATCCTGAAGCAGGCGCCGCGCACCTTCAGCGCCGAGGGGCACGTCGTCACACGGCACGAGGCCATCTCGGTGGATGGCGAGCGTATTCCCTACACCCAGACCGGGCCGGCCGAGCTGACAGGCGACGCGCCGGTGCACATGAGCGCCTATGGCGGCTTCGGTCACACGCTCCGTCCGGCCTACAATGCGGCGCTGGGCAAGCTGTGGCTCGAACGTGGCGGCACGCTCGTGGAGGCCAACATCCGCGGCGGCGGCGAGTTCGGCACCGCCTGGCACGACGCCGGCCGCTATGCCGGCAAGCGGCTCGCGCATGATGATTTCGCAGCGGTCGCCGCCGACCTCGTCCGCCGCGGCGTCACGGTGCCGAAGCGCATCGCGGCGCAAGGCGGCTCCAATGGCGGCATCCTGATCACCAACATGCTGGTGCGCTACCCCGAGCGCTTCGGCGCATTGTTCTGCACCATCCCGCTGATCGACATGCGCCGCTACAGCAAGCTGCTCGCCGGCGCGAGCTGGATCGCCGAATATGGCGATCCCGACAGCGACGAGGATTGGAGCTGGTTGTCGACCTACTCGGCCTATCACACCGCAATGCCCGGCCAGCCCTATCCGCCGATCCTGATCGCGACCACGCGGCGCGACGACCGCGTCCATCCGGGCCACGCGCGCAAGATGACCGCCAAGCTGCAGGCCATGGGCTACGATGCCTGGTTCTACGAACCCGCCGCCGGCGGCCATGGCTACGGCACCGACAACCGCGAGCGCGCCGGCTTCATCACCTTGGGCACGCGGTTTCTGGCGCGACATGTCGGGCTGGAGATGGAGTGAGCGGCTCCCTCCGTCGTCATTGCGAGGAGCCGAAGACGACGACGCAATCAGGGCCGCGACGGAAGGCTGGATTGCTTCGCTCCGCCGCTCCGCTCGCAATGACGGAGAACGCGTCACGCACCTCGCGCGAACATCAGGATCATATTGTTGGCCGGCATCTCTATCGTCTCGCGCAAGGCGAGCCCGTGGCGCGCGGCAAGCGCTTCGAGGTCGGTGATGTCGCGCACCCCCCAGTCCGGATTGTGCTCGCGCAGGGAGGTATCGAACACGGCATTGCTGACCGCGGTGTGCTTGCCGGCGCGCTTGAACGGGCCGTAGAGCACGAGCACGCCGTCCGCCGACAGCGCCTGCCCGGCGCCGGCGAACAATCCCTCCGCCACCGACCACGGCGCGATGTGAATCACATTGGCGCAAAAGATCGCGGTGAGCTGCGAAGGCCCGCCCGCGGCGCGGAACGCCGCAGGCCAGCCGGGATCTGACAAGTCGATGCGCTGGGCATCACGGATGTTCGACAGCCCGGCATGCCTGCGCCACGCCGCGATGCTGGCGAGGTGGTTGGCGTTGAGATCGCTCGGCCACCACGTCAGATCCGGCCGCTGGGAGGCGAAATGCACGACATGCTGGCCGGTGCCGCTGCCGGCCTCCAGCACGTCGCCGGTCTTGCCCGCAAGCAGCCGTCCCAGCACCGCCCAGATCGGCTGGTGATTGCGGTGGAAGGCAGCCGCGTCCAGTCGTCCGTCCGGTTCCACCGGCCGGCCGTCCCGGCCGAACTCCACGACATATTCCGCCATGCCCATTCTCCCGGCCGCCCCATGAACGGCCTCGTTAACCGCGTTGCCGCGGCCACCATAGCTGCATTGTCAGCCGATGGTCTTTATGCTTTGCAGCGCCTATATTGCCGAGATCACCGAGACGTCGGAACTCCACCTTGATCACACCTGTCCTGCGTACCGCCCTGGCGATGGGGCTCTCGCTCGCCATGTCCATGGCCGCTCACGCCCAGTCCGGTGCCGTCGACGGCCAGAAGCTCGCCTTCGACCGCGGCAAGGGCAACTGCCTGACCTGCCACGAGATCAAGGACGGCGACCTGCCGGGCTCGATCGGCCCGAAGCTGGAGAACCTCAAGGCGAGATACGACCGCGCCGAGCTGATCGCGATTCTCAACGACGAGACCAGGCGCAATCCGCTGACGGTGATGCCGCCGTTCGGCCGCAACCGCATCCTGACCGAGCAGGAAATCAGCGCCATCGTCGACTTCCTGCAGACCCTCTGATTCCGTTTGGAGACCGCCATGACTGCCTCGTTCGGCCCGTTGGCCCACCGCCGCCTGTTCCTGAAGGGCGCCGGCCTCGTCGCGCTGATCGGCCTCGGCAACGCCGTGCTGCACGCCGCGCCCGCCTTCGCCGCGACCAACGACAACAAATATCCGGAAGACGCCTTCAAGCAGAAGAATGCGCCTGACGCGGTCAAGGCGCTGTACGGCCGCGACCACGAAGCGTCCGACAAGATCAAGCTCGACGCGCCAGAGATCGCCGAGAACGGCGGCGTGGTGCCGATCGCGGTGACGACGTCGCTGCCGAACGTGACCTCGATCGCCTTCATCGTCAGCGAAAATCCATTCGCGCTGGCGGCGTCGTACCACATCCCCGAGGGCACCGTGCCCGCGGTGGCGAACCGGCTCAAGATGGCCAAGACCTCCAACGTGATCGCGCTCGTCGAATCCGGCGGCAAGCTCTACAGCGCGACCAAGGAGGTCAAGGTCACCGTCGGCGGCTGCGGCGGCTAAGGTCAGGAGATCATCATGGCATCGAGCATCCGCGTCCGCGCCGTCCTGAACGGCGACATCGCCGAGGTCCAGACCCTGATCCAGCACCCGATGGATACGGGCCTGGTCAAGGACGCCAAGGGCGAGTTGATCCCGGCGCACTACATCCAGCAGCTCACCTTCGTGCACAAGGACAAGACGGTGTTCCTGGCCGATTGGGGCACCGCGGTGTCGAAGGACCCCTATGTCAAGTTCGCCTTCAAGGGCGCGGCCAAGGGCGACGAGCTCAAGGTGAGCTGGGTCGACAGCAAGGGCGCGACCGACAGCCTGACGGCGACGATCCAATGAGGGCGCCGCGCCTCGCGCTGACTGTCGCGGCCGCGCTCGCTCTCGGCGCCTCCGGCGCTGCGGCCGCGGACAAGCCGAACCCGGCTGCCGACGCCAAGGCGTTCCAGGATTACTTCATCAAGAAGTTTCCGAAGGTGGCGTTCGACGATTTCGTCAACGGGCCGTATTCAATGAACGCCGACATGCGCAAGCAATGGGAGGAGAAGGAGCAGTTTCCGCCTTACGAGTTCGCGCTCGATGCCGGCAAGGAGATGTTCGCCAAGCCGTTCAAGAACGGCAAGACCTATGCCGACTGCTTCCCGAACGGCGGCATCGGCATCCGCCAGAATTATCCTTATTTCGACGACAAGGAAGGCAAGGTCATCACCCTCGAGCTGGCGCTGAATCGCTGCCGCGAGGCCAATGGCGAGCAGCCCTACTCCTACGTCAGGGACGAGATGGCATCGCTGACCGCCTACATGGCGTACACGTCGCGCGGCAAGCGCTTCGACATCAAGATCCCCGACGATCCGCGTGCGCTCGAGGCGTTCGAAAAGGGCAAGGAATATTTCTACACCCGCCGCGGCCAGTTGAACTTCTCCTGCGCGAGCTGCCACGTGCAGAGCCCGGGCGAGCGGATCCGCGCAGAGATCCTGGCGCCGGCGCTCGGCATCCTCAACGCGATGCCGATCTACCGCTCGGAATGGAGCGGCATGGGCACGATCAGCCGGCGCTTCGTCACCTGCAACAGCCAGACGCGCGCCGTGCCGCTGGAGCCGCAATCGGACGAATACCGCAACCTCGAATATTATCTGTCCTACGTGTCGAACGGCCTGCCGGTTTCAGGACCGGGAGCGCGGCCATGACAAATGTCAAGACAGCAAGCGTCATGAAAAAGATCGTGTTCGCCATGATGGTATCAGCGGTCGGCGCCGGCTCCGCGCGGGCCGCGTCGGAGGCCGACTATCTCGCGGCTGTCGCGGCGGCCGAGAGCGCCAACAAGGAAGCCGGACGTCTGCGCAACCAATGGACCGTGACCCAGGCCGCACTCAATGCCGCGAAGAAGGCAGCCGATTCCGGCAATTTCGATTCTGCGCTGAAATCGGCGCAGGAGGCCGAGGCGCTCGCCAAGGCATCGATCGTCCAGGCCACCAGCGAGAAGCAGCGCTGGAAGGACATGGAGATCAGGTAGAGCATGATCCGGAAAAGTGGAAACCGGCTTTCCCTCGCACAAGCGCCGAAGGCGTTTATGCGGAGATCATGCTCAAGCAAAGGGATAGCTCACGGTGCGATTCCACGGAATCGCATCATAAGCTAGGACGCGAGCCATGATTCGGCGCCGGGACTTTCTGCAAGCATCAGTTGCCGCCGCGCTCGCCGCGCCGGCGCTGCTGCGCAACGCCCGCGCCGCTGACACCGTCAGCCTCTACGACATCGAGAAATTCGGCAACGCCCGCATCCTGCACATCACGGACACGCATGCGCAGCTTCGCCCGCTGTTGTTCCGCGAGCCCAGCGTCAATCTCGGCATTGGCGAGATGTGGGGACGGCCGCCGCATCTGGTCGAGCGCGCCTTCCTCGACCGCTACGGCATCCGGCCCGACAGCGCCGAGGCTTACGCGTTCACCTCGTTCGAGTTCGAGAAGTACGCCGGGCGCTTCGGCCGGATGGGTGGCTTCGCGCATCTGAAAACCCTGGTCGACAAGCTGCGCGCCGATGCCGGCGACCATCGCTCGGTGCTGCTCGATGGCGGCGATCTCTGGCAGGGCACCGGACTTGCCAATGCGATGCGCGGCGCCGACATGGTGAGCGCCGCCAACCTGCTCGGCATCGACGCCATGACCGGGCACTGGGAGTTCACCTATGGCGAGGAGGCGCTGCGCGCCAACCTCGCCCGCTTCAAGGGCGAGTTCCTGGCGCAGAACGTGTTCCTGACCGAGGAGGCCGCGTTCAACGACGCCAAGGCGTTCGATCACGGCTCCGGCCGCGTATTCAAGCCGGCCACCATCAAGGAGATTGGCGGCGCCCGCATTGCGGTGATCGGCCAGGCCTTTCCCTACGTGCCGATCGCGCATCCGCGCCGCTTCACGCCGGACTGGACGTTCGGCATCCGCGAGGAGGAGCTGCAGAAGCTGGTCGATGGCCTGCGCGGCGCCGACAAGGTCGATGCCGTGATCCTGCTGTCGCATAACGGCATGGATGTCGACCTCAAGCTCGCGGGCCGCGTCACCGGCATCGACGTCATCCTCGGCGGCCATACCCATGACGCGGTTCCGCAACCGGTCGCGGTCAGCAATGCCAAGGGCGCGACGCTCGTCACCAGTGCCGGCTCCAACGGCAAATTCCTCGCCGTGCTCGATCTCGACGTCGGCAAGGGACGCGTCGCCGACGCGCGCTACCGGCTGCTGCCCATCTACTCGGAGCTATTGAAGCCCGATCCTGCGATGCAGGCGCTGATCGACCAGACCCAGCAGCCGCAGGTCGCGGCCTGGAGCGAGAAGCTCGCGACGTCGGACCGGCTGCTGTACCGGCGCGGCAATTTCGAAGGCGCGACCGACGACCTGATCTGCGCGGCGCTGCGCCGCGAGCTCGATGCCGAGATCGCGCTGTCGCCCGGATTCCGCTGGGGTCCGACGCTGCTCGCGAACCAATCCATCCTGCTGGAGGACGTGCTGGCGCAGACCGCGATCACCTATCCCGAGACCTATGTGCAGCGAATGACCGGCGCAGAGATCAAGGACGTGCTCGAGGACGTCTGCGACAACCTGTTCAACGCCGATCCCTATCTGCAGCAGGGCGGCGACATGGTGCGCACGGGCGGGCTGTCCTACCGTTGCGCGCCCGCCGAGCCGATCGGCCGCCGCATCTCCGATCTCAAGCTCGACGATGGCCGTCCGCTGGAGGCCCGCAAGAGCTACAAGGTCGCCGGCTGGGCCTCGATGAACGCACAGGACGGCAAGCCGGTGTGGGATGTGGTCGCGAGCCACCTGCGCAACGGTCAGCTGGTGCTGGTCGGAACTAACAAGGTCACGCTCTCGGGCGTCGACGGCAATCCTGGCTTTGCATCGCTGTCCTGAGCGGCGTGGCGCATGCATTGCGCCAGAATGGCTGGCCGAATCGTCGCCGTGCACCGAAAACGCCGGCCGGCGCGCGCAGGTGCCATGCGCGCGCGTTCGTGGACAATGAACCGTAATCCGATAGTGTGGCGTTGTGTCGCGCGCCCATTATTCGGCAGCCCTTGGTGATTTGCCGGCAACGCGCCCTTCAGGACCATCACTGACGCCGGGAGCCAAACGGATCGACCATGGCTGACGTTCTTGCCGCATCGCAACATGCCGGTGCTCCGGTCCGAACCGCCTCGCCGCTGCGCACATTGGCGCTGATCTCGCTGGCGCACTGGGTCAGCCATCTGCACATGCTGGTGCTGCCGATGCTGTTTCCCTACCTGAAGGAGAAGCTCGGCGTCGGCTACATCGAGCTCGGCTTTCCGCTCACCGTGTTCGCGGTCGTCTCGGCCCTGACCCAGGCGCCCGTCGGCTATCTCGTCGACCGCGCCGGCGCCCGCCGCATCCTGCTGCTCGGCCTGACGCTCGGTGGCCTGTCGCTGGCGATGCTCGGCGTTTACCTGAGCTATGCCAGTCTTGTCGTCTCGGCGGTGCTGCTCGGCCTCGCCAACGCGGTCTACCATCCCTCCGACTACGCGCTGCTGGCCGCGCACATGGAAGAGAAGCGCATGGGCCGCGCGTTCGGTGTGCATACCTTCGCCGGCTATCTCGGCGGCGCGGTCGCGCCCGCCGTGATGGCGGCGCTGGTCACCACCGTCGGTGGCTCCGGCGCGCTGATCGCGGCCGGCCTGGTCGGTCCGCTCGCCGCGCTGCTTCTGCTCGTCGGCAACGTGCCCGAGGTGCCGCCGCATCCGCATCACACCAGCGCCGACGGCAGCAAGGCGAAACAGCCCAGCCTGCTGACTCCGATGCTGATGCTGCTGACCGTGTTCTTCATGCTGCTCAGCCTGTCCAACGCCGGCATCGCCAGCTTCGGCGTTGTCGCGCTCATGAACGGCTACGGCATCTCGTTCTCGACCGCCAATATCGCGCTGACCGCGTTCCTCGGCGCCAGCGCCGTCGGCGTGCTCGGCGGCGGCCAGCTCGCCGACCGCATCCGCCATCACAACCTGGTCGCGGCCGTCGCCTATGCGATCAACGCCGTGCTGGTGCTGATGATCACTTTCATCAACCTGCCGACCGTGCTGCTCACGACGATCATGCTGGTCGCGGGCTTCATGAGCGGCGTGATCGCGCCGTCGCGCGACATGCTGGTGCGCAACGCCGCCCCTCCGGGTGCCGCCGGCCGCGCCTTCGGCATCGTCTCCACCGGCTTCAACTTCGCCGGCGTGGTCAGTCCGCTGCTGTTCGGCTGGATCATGGACATGAACGCGCCGCGCTGGGTGTTCGGCGCCTCCGTCGTGTTCATGCTGCTGACCATCGTGCTCGCGTTCTTCACCGAGCCGAGGAAGGCCAAGGCGTAGGTTTCTTGTAGGGTGGGCAAAGGCGCCTGGCACGCTCGTCGTGATTGACGACAGCATCGCGCGCCGTGCCCACCATCCCGCTCGCGGTGGTGGGCACGCGCCGCCTATGGCGTCGCTTTGCCCACCCTACAATCAGGTCGCTGACGCAAGGCTGCTGCCTCTTCCCCGTATGTTGACATCATCGCCTTCCCGCCGATGATGTGCCCATAACAACAACGACCGGGGAAGACACGCCATGGCCCAGCCTGATCTCGTGATCCGCAGCGGAACCATTGCCGATGGCTCCGGCGGCGAGCTCTATGAGGCTGATGTGGCGATTGCGGATGGCCGCATCGTCGCCGTCGGCAAGGTCAATGCGACCGGCCGGGAGGAAATCGACGCGCGCGGCAAGCTGGTCACTCCAGGCTTCGTCGACGTTCACACCCATTACGACGGCCAGGTGACCTGGAGCCACGACATCTCGCCGTCGTCGCAGAACGGCGTCACCACCGCGATCATGGGCAATTGCGGTGTCGGCTTCGCGCCGTGCCGGCCAGCCGATCATCAGCGGTTGATCCAGCTGATGGAGGGCGTCGAGGACATTCCCGAGCCGGTGCTCGAAGCCGGCATTCCCTGGGAATGGGAGAGCTTTCCGGACTACATGGAGTGGCTCGGCAAGCGCGCCTTCGATCTCGACATCGGCGCGCAGCTGCCGCATGCGGCGCTGCGTGTCTATGTGATGGGCGAGCGCGGCGCGCGCCGTGATCCTGCCACCGCCGAGGACAATCGCGCCATGGCGGCGCTGGCGCGCGATGCGGTCAAGGCCGGCGCGCTCGGCTTCTCGACCTCGCGCACGCTCAACCATCGGACATCGACCGGTGACTACACGCCGACGCTCAAGGCCGGCGAGGACGAGTTGACGACGATCGCGCAGGCCATGCACGGCGCCGGCCGCAGCGTGCTGCAATTCGTGCTCGATATCTCCACGATCCACGAAGACCTGCCGATGATGCTGCGCATCGCCGACACGACGAAATGTCCGATCTCGTTCTCGGTCACCCAGAACGACCGCGCGCCGCAACGCTGGCGGCAGACGCTGGCCGAAATCAACGCCGCCGCCGCGCGCGGCCTGTCGGTGACGGCGCAGATCGCGGCGCGCCCGGTTGGACTGCTGCTTGGGCTGGAGTTGTCGCGCAACCCGCTGCAGACGCATCCGAGCTACCAGGCGATCGCGCATCTGCCGCTGGATGAGCGAGTCGCGCGGATGCGCGATCCGGCGCTGCGCGCGGCCATCCTGAGCGAGCAGGCCAGCGCGACTGACGACCCGCTGTTCTTCAAGCCGAACTACGACAAAATGTACCTGCTCGGCGATCCGCCGGACTATGAGCAGCCGCCGGAACGGTCGCTTGGCGCCCAGGCCCGCACGCGCGGCTGTCGTCCCGAGGAGCTGGCCTATGACGCGATGCTGACGGACAACGGACGGGGCATGCTCTACGTGCCGTTCCTGAACTATTCCGACGGCAATCTCGATGCCACCTATGAGATGCTGCGCGATCCGCGCAGCGTGCCGGGCCTGAGCGATGGCGGCGCGCATTGCGGCATCATCTGCGATGCCAGCTTCCCGACCTATCTGCTGACGCACTGGACCCGCGACCGCAAGCGTGGCGACAGACTGTCGATTCCCTTCGTCGTCGCCGCGCAGTCGCGCAAGACCGCGCTCTCGGTCGGCCTCGACGATCGCGGCCTGCTCGCGCCAGGCTACAAGGCGGATATCAACGTCATCGACTACGACCGGCTGCACCTGCATCCGCCCAAGGTGCATTACGACCTGCCGGTCGGCGGCCGCCGCCTGATGCAGGATGTCGACGGCTATGAGGCGACGATCGTGTCGGGCGTGGTGACGCGCCGCCACGGCGAGGCGACGGGCGCGCGGCCGGGTCGACTGGTCAGGGGTGCGCGAAGCGGGGTGCAATAAGGCTCTCGGCTGCCACGCTCCTGGCCGCCCGCGAAATCCTCGGCGTCATCCCGGACAAGCGCGCGGTACGCGCGCGCCGATCCGGGACCCATAACCCCAGGGAAAAGTTCGGGGCACGACGGCCGCCCCATCTCGCCCAGCCACATCCGCCGCGGCGTATGGATCCCGGGTCGGCGTCCGCCAACGCTGCGCGTTGCCGGACTTGCCCGGGACGACACCGAGTGTGAGGTCCACATTGTGGCATGGCGGCGCTACGCTCGTCGTCGTCATGCCCCGCGCAGGCGCGGGCATCCAGTATACGGCGGCTTATCGGCCTATGCACAACCGCCTCTGCATACTGAGTCCCCCGGTCAGGCCGAGGGACGACAGTCGAGATCATAGCAACCTGTGTTGCGCAAGGCCGCGTTAAGGCCGAGTTCTAAGGCAGCGCTCACGCAAATTCCGGCGCGACAGCCTGATGCGCCTGCAGGCGGGCGCGTTCGCTGTTCGGCCAGAGCAGGGCCAGGCCGAGGAGGCCGGAGATCACCATGATCACCGCGTTGATGGTGAAGCCGGACATGTAGCCTTCGAGCAGGCTGCCAGAGGCCTGGATCATCTTGCCCATCACGAGGGGCGCAACGATGCCGGCGAGCGTATAGAGCGCGCCGTAGATCGCCATGGCGGCGCCGCGCTGCGTGACCGGGGTGAACTCGCCGATCATCGGCGGGCAGACGACGTAGATCGAGCCGCACAATCCCGATCCGACCACGAGCAGTGCGATCTTTGCCGAAGCGGCATCGACATGCGGCATCATCGCCATCAGCCCGCCGCCGATCACGAGCGGCGTCGCGCCGAGCACGCCGCGGGCCATGCGCGTGGAGACGCCACGCGCCATCAGCGTCTGCGACACAAAGCCCGTGGTCAGCACCACGCACGCGCCGAAGATCCAGGGCAGGATCGAGATGAAGCCGGCCTGCTGCTGCGAGAAGCCGAGGCCTTTCACCAGGAACGGCGTGAACCAGGTCAGCCCGAGCGACAGCGCCCAATAGGCGCCGAAGGTCGCGGCGACGCAGCCGACGAAGGTCCGCGACGTCAGCAGTGGCAGATAGGGAACGCGCCGCTCGCGCAATCCGGCGAGCTCGACCTCCGCCAGCGGCCCTTCCTTGCCCAGCCACAGCCACGCCACGCTCCACATCAGCCCGACCACGCCGAGTGCGCCGAAGGCATAGTGCCAGCCGTGATTCACGATGATCCAGTTCAGCGCCGGCACCGCGAGAATGACGCCGAAGGCCGAGCCTTGCGACAGGATCGCCGTGGGCATCGCACGTTTCTCGTCGGGGAACCATTTGTAGACGGCGTGCACGGCGACCGACGCCGCGGGACCTTCGCCGGCGCCGAGAATGATGCGGCAGATCAGCAGCGTGGTGAAGCCGACGGTGCCGACCATCGGGAATTGCGCCAGCGCCCAGATCAGCGCCAGCACCAACAGCACCCAGCGCGTCGGAACCCGGTTGACGACGAAGCCGACGACGATGGCCGAGATCGAGAACAGGAAGAAGAAGGACGAGCCCAGCAGGCCGAACTGCTCGGCGTTCAGATTAAGCTCGGTCATGATCGGCACGCCGGCGAGCCCGACCACGATCTTGTCGGCGAAGTTCACCAGCATGAACAGGAACAGCAGGAAGGTGATCTTCCAGGCGCCTTTCGGCGTCGCGCTTGCGCGGGATGTGCCCTTCAGCGTCGTTGGCGCGGCCATGGTCCTTCCCCATTCTGTCATGATCCGCCCCTGTCGTCCGGGCGTTTTGACGATGCTACCCACGAAGCGGCTTTGCAGGCAACCGGCTGGCGAGCTAACTTATTGCTGCAACGCGGGAATCCGCCCCCCTTGGGCTGCATCGCGATACCCTCGCAACCTGATGCACGCGGCCGGCATCACATCAGGGGCGTCATGAAGAACGAGCGCGTGATGTTCGCGTTGGCCCTTGTTATGTTGTGACGCAACAACCTCGATCATGCTCGTGCTCAGCGTCCGTCATCTCACCAAGTCCTATCGATCCGGCGGCGAGCCGATCCACGTCCTGCGGGGCGTCGACCTCGACGTCTCCTCCGGCGAGCGCGTCGCGCTGACCGGTGAATCCGGCTCCGGCAAGAGCACGCTGCTGCATCTCATCGCCGGGCTCGATGCCGCCGACGGCGGCGACATCCTGCTCGACGGCGCTTCGGTCGGCACGCTCGACGATGCTGGACGCGCGGCGGTCCGGCGCGAGCGGCTCGGCCTCGTGTTCCAGCAGTTCAATCTGGTGCCGAGCCTGTCGGTTCAGGACAATCTCAGTTTCCAGGCGCGGCTGGCCGGTCGGCATGATCCGGCGTGGCACACCGAGCTTGTCGAGCGGCTCGGGCTGAAGTTGCTGCTCAAGCGCTATCCGGAGCAATTGTCGGGCGGACAGCAGCAGCGCGTCGCGATCGGCCGCGCGCTGGCCGTCAAGCCGGTCCTGCTGCTCGCGGACGAGCCGACCGGCAATCTCGACGAGGACACCGCCGACGAGGTGATGGCGCTGACGCGCGACCTCGTCGCGCGCACCGGCTGCGGCTTCCTGATGGTGACGCACAGCACCAGGCTCGCCGCGATGCTCGACCGCCATGTGCATCTGCATGCCGGACGCGTCGCATGAGACGCGCGCTCTGGATTCTGGCGGTGCTGCTCAGCCACTGGCGGCGGCATCCGATGCAGCTCGCGACCTTGCTGATCGGGCTGATCTCGGCCACGGCGCTGTGGAGCGGCGTGCAGGCGCTGAACCAGCAGGCGCGCAGCTCCTATGACCGCGCCGCCGCGATCTTCGGCGGCGCGCGCACGCCGATGCTGGTCGCGACCGACGGCAAGATGCTGCCGCAGAGCGTGTTCGCGGAATTGCGCCGCGCCGGCTGGCCGGTGTCGCCGGTGCTCGAAGGCCGCGTGCAGATCGACGGCCGCTCGATCAGACTGCTCGGCATCGAGCCGTTCAGCATTCCCAGGGAGGTCGGCGAAGCGCCGATGGTCGGCCGCAGCGAGCTCGAGGCGTTTCTGACACCGCCGCATCGCACGCTGATCTCGCCGGAGACACTGGCCGATCTCGGACTCAAAGATGGCGCGATGCCGCGGCTCAGCAACGACGCCATGCTGCCGCCTTTGATGGCGCAGCAGCAGCTCGCACCCGGCGTGCTCGTGGTCGATATCAGCGACGCGCAGCGGCTGCTCGGCAAGCCCGGCCAGATTTCGCGGCTGCTGGTCGGCAAGACGCAAGGCCAGCGACAGCCGTTGCAGTCGTTGGCGGACGGCCGGCTGCAGCTCGTGCAGCCGGAGGCCGAGACCGACCTGGAGCGGCTGACCGACAGCTTCCACCTCAACCTCACCGCGTTCGGCCTGCTGTCCTTTGTCGTCGGCCTCTTCATCGTCAACTCCGCGATCGGGCTCGCCTTCGAGCAGCGCCTGCCGGTGTTGCGCACCCTGCGCGCCTGCGGCGTGTCGGCGCGCCAGCTCAATGGCGTGCTGATCGGCGAGCTCATCGCCTTCGCATTGGCGGCGGGTCTGGTCGGGCTGGTGTGCGGCTATTTCATCGCTGCGGCGCTGTTGCCGAACGTGGCAGCGTCGCTGCGCGGGCTGTATGGCGCGCAGGTGCCGGGCGAGCTGAGCCTGCAGCCCGAATGGTGGTTTGCGGGCCTCGTCATCAGCATCGCCGGCGCGCTCGCAGCCGCGACGACGAGCCTGATCAAATCGATGCGGCTGCCGATCCTCTCCACCGCGCAACCCTATGCCTGGCAGGAGGCGCAGCGGCGCTGGCTGCGATTGCAGAGCGCGGTCGCGCTCGCCTTCTTCGTTGCCGCCGGCCTGCTGCTGTGGCTCGGGCAGTCGCTGCTCGCCGGCTTCGGCGTGCTCGCAGCGATGATGCTCGGCGCCGCGCTGCTGCTGCCGGCGATCCTCGAGCTGGTGCTGCGGCTCGGCGAGCGCGGCGCGCGGGGAGCGCTGGCGCAATGGTTCTGGGCCGATAGCCGCCAGCAGATCTCGGGCCTGTCGCTGGCGCTGATGGCGCTGCTGATGGCGCTCGCCGTCAATGTCGGCGTGGCGACGATGGTGGAAACCTTCAGCCGCACCTTCCTGGTCTGGCTCGACGGCCGCCTCGCGGCCGACATCTACATCAGCGCGTCGGACGAAGCGCAGGCGCGCGACGTCCAGGCTTGGCTGCGCGCGCGGCCCGAGGTGCAGGCGGTGCTGCCGGGCGGCCGCGCCGAGGCGCAGCTTGCGGGCGCGCCGGTCGACATTCTCGGCCTGCCCGATCACGACACCTATCGCGACCACTGGCCGCTGCTGCAGGCCGTCGACAACGCGTGGAAGCAGTTGGTGCGTGGCGACGCCGGCTTCGTCAGCGAGCAGCTGGCGCGGCGGCTCAATCTATCCGTTGGCGACAGCCTGGACCTTCCCGCGCCCGGCGGCGATTGGCGCATCACCGTCGCCGGAATCTATGCCGACTACGGCAATCCCAAGGGCCAGATCACGGTCAACGTCGCCGCGCTGACACGCCGCTTCCCGGCGACGCCCATGACGCGCATGGCCGTGCGCGCGGCGGCCGCCGACGTGCCGGGGCTGATCACGGGGCTCACCAACAAGTTCGGCCTCGATAGTCGCAACGTCGTCGACCAGGCCACCGTGAAGCAGGAATCGAAACAGATCTTCAACCGCACCTTTGCGGTGACCGGCGCGCTCAACACCTTCACGCTCGGCGTCGCAGCGATCGCGCTGCTGACCAGCCTGCTGACCTTGGCGAACTCGCGGCTGCCGCAGCTCGCATCCTTATGGGCAATCGGGCTGACGCGGCGGCGGCTCGCCGAGGTCGAGCTGTTGAAGACGCTGTCGCTTGCCGGCCTCACCGCGCTGCTGGCGCTGCCGCTCGGGCTTGTGGTGGCGTGGTGCCTGATCGCGATCGTCAACGTCAAGGCATTCGGCTGGCGGCTGCCATTCGACGTGTTTCCGCTGCAGCTCATCCGGCTCTTGCTCGTCACGCTGGTCGCGGCGCTGATCGCCTCGCTGCTGCCGGTGCTGCGGCTGGCGCGGATGCAGCCGGCCGATCTCGTCAGGACCTTCACCATTGAGCGCTAGAGCGACCATTTCGCGACGCATGCTGATCGGCGGGCTCGGCCTGCTGGCGCTGCCCCGCCTCGCGCGCGCGCAGGGCTTTGCGGGACTGAGCGATAGCGCCGACGGCTTTGCGCCGGTGACGCCCGGACGAGAGTTCAGCTTCCCTGCGGATCACGGGCCGCACGACGATTTCCGAATCGAATGGTGGTACGTCACCGCCAACCTCGCCGATTCCAGCGGCAAGGCCTATGGCCTGCAATGGACCCTGTTCCGCTCGGCGGCCCGGCCGGGGCCGCAGGGCGAAGGCTTCGACAATCAGCAGCTCTGGATGGCGCATGCCGCGGTGACGCGTGCCGACAGTCACCGCTCGTCCGAGAAATTCGCGCGCGGCGGCGTCGGCCAGTCCGGCGTCGAGGCCAAGCCGTTCCAGGCCTGGATCGACGACTGGCAGCTGCGCGGCACCGCCGCGACCGACGATCGAGCGCTGGCGCCTCTGGACATGAGCGCCGTCGGGCCGGACTTCTCCTACGCACTGCATCTGGAAGCGGACAGGCCGGTGGTGCTGCAGGGAATCGGCGGCTACAGCCGCAAATCCGAGCGCGGCCAGGCGTCGTACTACTACAGCCAGCCGTTCTACCGCGCCCGAGGCCGCATCAGCTTCGACAATCTACCAATCGAGGTCACGGGCCAGGCCTGGCTCGACCGCGAATGGAGCAGCCAGCCGCTGGCCTCCGACCAGAGCGGCTGGGACTGGTTCGCGCTGCATTTTGCCGGCGGCGAGAAGCTGATGCTGTACCGGATGCGGCAGGGCAATGGCGACTACACATCGGGAACCTGGATCACGGCTGACGGCGCCTCGCATGCGCTCGGCCCCGGGGGCATCGTCATGACGCCGACAGAGACGGTTGCGATCGGCGAGCGCAGGCTGCCGGTCGGCTGGCGTGTCGAAATATCAGCGCTCGGCGTCGCCATCGACACCGCAGCGCTCAATCCAAACGCCTGGATGGGCACGCGCGTGCCCTATTGGGAAGGGCCGATCAGCTTCAAGGGCAGCCACACCGGGGTGGGCTATCTCGAACTGACCGGATATTAAGAAGCCGTCATCAGGGGGAACCGCGCATGTATCACTTCACCGCACTCGTCACCGTGCTCGCGCTCATGCTGTATTTCTACATGGCCGTCCGCGTCGCGCAGGCGCGCGCCAGGTTCGGCGTGAAGGCGCCCGCGACCACCGGCAATGCCGATTTCGAGCGCACCTTCCGCGTGCAGATGAATACGCTGGAATGGCTGCCGATCTTCCTGCCGGCACTGTGGCTGTTCGCGATCTATGTCAGCGATGTCATCGCCGCACTGATCGGCCTGGTCTGGATCGCCGGGCGCGGGATGTACATGGTGTCCTACGCAAGGGCCGCCGAGAAGCGCGGCCCCGGTTTTGGCGTGCAGGCCCTGGCAGGCTCGGTCCTGCTGGTCGGTTCGCTCATCGCCGTCCTCTGGCGCATGCTGCACGGCTGACCGCCCAGTCCCCCGCTGTCGTCCCTGCGAACGCAGGGACCCATAGCCACCGACGGATGTTTGTTGCGCGGCGGGTCGACGTGCAGCCCTGCCCCGTTCAGAGATCACGCAGTATGGGCCCCGGCTTTCGCCGGGGCGGCACCAATGTTCTGGCGCGCGATCACTTCGTCAGCGGACAGCCGCTCTCCTTGGCGGTGAAGAACGCCTTGTCGCCGGGCACCGTGGCGAGCTGCTTGTAGTAGTCCCACGGCTTCTTCGATTCCGACGGCTTCTTGACCTCGAACAGGTACATGTCGTGGACCATGCGGCCGTTGGCGAGCACCTTGCCTTGCGCGAAGGCGTCGTCGACCGGCAGCTCCTTCAGCTTGGCCGCGACCGCATCGGAGTCCTTGGTTCCGGCGGCCTTGACGGCCTTCAGATAGGACAATGTCGCGGAATAGGTGCCGGCGTGGATCATGCTCGGCATCCGGCCGGTGCGCTTCATGAAGCGCTCGCTGAAGGCGCGGGACTTGTCGTCGCGATCCCAGTAGAAGCCTTCGGTGAGGATCAGGCCCTGCGCCGCCTCCAGCCCGAGGCCATGCACCTCCGACAAGGTCATCAGCAGGCCGGCGAGCTTCTGGCCGCCCTTGACGATGCCGAACTCGGCCGCCTGCTTGATCGAGTTGGTGGTGTCGAGACCGGCATTGGCGAGCCCGATGATCTTCGCCTTCGAGCTCTGCGCCTGCAGCAGGAAGGACGAGAAGTCCGACGAGTTGAGCGGGATGCGCACCGAGCCCAGCACCTTGCCGCCCTTCGACGTCACGATGTCGCTGGTGTCCTTCTCCAGCGCATAGCCGAAGGCGTAGTCGGCGGTCATGAAGAACCAGGTATCGCCGCCGGACTCGACCAGCGCCCCGCCGGTGCCGACCGCGAGCGCGCGGGTATCATAGGCCCAGTGGAAGCCGTAGGGCGTGCAGGCATCGCCTGATATGCGCGAGGTCGCGGCACCGACGACGATGTCGATCTTCTTCTTTTCCTTCGACAGATCCTGGATGGCGAGCGCGACCGACGAGGTCGTCAGCTCCGTGATCATGTCGACCCCCTCGGTATCGTACCAGCGCCGCGCGATCGACGAAGCGAGGTCCGGCTTGTTCTGGTGGTCGGCGGTGACCAGCTCGACCTTCTGCCCCAGCACCTCGCCGCCGAAATCCTCGATCGCCATCCTGGCGGCCTCGACGGAGTACTTGCCGCCATAGTCCGCGTAGACGCCGGACTGGTCGTTGAGGATGCCGATCTTGACCTGTGCCGACGCCGGCGCCGCCACGAGCAGCGCACCGACGGCAGCAACAGCCAGCAAGCCCGATTTCATATGATCTCTCCCGGAGTTTCTTGGCTTTGAGACGTCATTCGTTGGAATGCCTGACCATGTTATGCCAGAATCCCGGCCGCGCCCATCCCTTCCCTCCTCAGCCAAAGGGCTGAGAGGCCTGTTGAGAGCCCGGAACCTGTCCGCTAGATTGGCCGCAAACAACGACATGCCGTCCCGTAAGGATGGTACGCGCGGAAGGAAACGGCCCGAGGGCGCGACGAGAACATCGTCGGCGTGACGTTTGCCCTATGGCCCTCCACCACCGTACCTCCGGCCGGCGTCGGAAGGGAGGACACATGTACACCGGCAAGCACGCCCGGCTGCGCCCATTGCAGCCCGCCTTCATCATGGCCTCGACCGGCGAGGCCGTGACCTATCGCGAGCTGGAGGCGCGCAGCAACCGGCTGGCGCATCTGTTCCGCCAGCGCGGCCTGAAGCGGCTCGACCACTATTCGATTTTCATGGAGAACAACAGCCGCTATCTGGAAGCGTGCGGCGCAGGCGAGCGCTCCGGGCTGTATTTCACCTGCGTGAACTCCTACCTCACGCCCGGCGAGTTGGCCTACATCCTCAACAACAGCCGGTCGCGGCTTCTGATCACCTCCCTCGCCAAGCTCGAGGTCGCGCGCGAGGCGCTGAAGGAGGCGCCCGACATCGAGCTCTGCGTCGTCGCCGATGGCGCAGGCGAGAGCGAGCGGATCGTCGGCCTCGCGGAGGCCACCGCCGGCCTGCCGGCGACGCCGATTGCCGACGAATGCGTCGGCACCGCGATGCTGTATTCCTCCGGCACCACGGGCCGGCCGAAGGGCATCCTGCGGCCGCTGCCCGAGCAGCCGCCGGTGCAGCAGCTGCCGATCTTCGATTTCCTGGAGAAGCTGTGGCGCTATCGCGAGGGCATGATCTATCTGTCGCCGGCGCCGCTCTATCACTCCGCGCCGCAGGCCGCGGTCAACCTCACCATCCGCGTCGGCGGCACCGCCATCATCATGGAGACGTTCGACCCCGAGCGCTACCTGCAACTGGTCGAGCAATGGGGCATCACGCATACGCAATTGGTACCGACGATGTTCTCGCGCATGCTGAAACTGCCGGAACAGATCCGCACGCGCTATGACCTCTCCTCGCTCGAAGTCGCGATCCATGCCGCCGCGCCGTGCCCGGCGCAGGTCAAGGCGGACATGATCAAATGGTGGGGGCCGATCATCCACGAATATTACGGCGCCACCGAAGGCCTCGGCTTCACCGCCTGCGACAGCGCGGAATGGCTCGCGCATCGCGGCACCGTCGGCAAGGTGCTGTTCGGCGACCTGCACATCCTCGATGAGAACATGCAGCCGTGCCCGACCGGAACGGCCGGCACGGTGTGGTTCAAGACCGGATCGCCGTTCGAGTATTTCAACGACCCCGAGCGCACCAAGGAGGCACGCTCGGCCGACGGCACGATGAGCACGGTCGGCGACGTCGGCTATGTCGATGCCGACGGCTATCTCTATCTCACCGATCGCGCCACCTTCATGATCATCTCCGGCGGCGTGAACATCTATCCGCAGGAATGCGAGAACCTGCTGATCACGCATCCGAAGGTCGCCGATGCCGCCGTGTTCGGCGTGCCCAATCCCGATCTCGGCGAGGAGGTGAAGGCGGTGGTCCAGCCGATGTCGGGCATCATGCCGGGGCCTGAGCTGGAAGAGGAGCTGATCGCGTTCTGCCGGCAATCGCTGTCGCGACAGAAGGTGCCGCGCTCGATCGATTTCGAGAAGGAGCTGCCGCGGCTGCCGACCGGCAAGCTCTACAAGCGCCTGCTGCGCGACCGCTATTGGGGCAACAAGACTTCTAGGATCGTGTAGGGCGGCACGACCTCGGATTGATCCTGGTCAAGCGCGCGCGATGCCGCGCAGCTATTCTCCGCCGATTGCGATCGCAGCACGAGACGACGACATGCGCGCTCATCAAATCATGACCAGATCCGTGATCGCGGTGACGCCCGGAACCCCGGTGGCCGAGGCGGCGCGGATCATGCTGCGCAACCACATCGGCGGGCTGCCGGTGGTCGACGCGTCCGGAACGCTCGTCGGCATGGTCACGGACGGTGATTTCCTGCGCCGCGCCGAGCTCGGCACCGAACGCAGGCAAGGCCGCTGGCTCGACCTCCTGGTCGGCCGCGGCCGCATCGGAGCCGACTTCGTCCATTCCCACGGCCGTACGGTCGGCGACATCATGAGCCAGCCTCCGGTCACGGTCAGCGCCGATGCCAGCTTGGCGGAGATCGCCGAGATCATGGAGAAGCGCAACATCAAGCGTCTCCCTGTGATGAGTGGCGACCGGCTGGCCGGCGTGGTGACACACACGGATTTCCTGCAAACCGTGGCCGACCTCGCCACTGCCGTTCCGGGCCCCACCCCCGACGATGACGGGATCCGCGGCGCCATTCTCGATTCGCTCGACCAGGCCGCCTGCAAGCATTGCCGCTTCAACGTCGTCGTCCGCAACGGCATCGCGCATCTCACGGGCGCGGTTCGCAACGAGAAGGAGCGGGCCACGGCGATCGTGGCGGCCAAGAGCGTCCCGGGCGTCAGGAACGTGCGCGACCACATGTGGGTCTATCCGCCGCCGGAGGACGAGTTCGGCGGCGGTGACATCGTCTCGCTGCAGGACCAGCCGTCGACCGACGACGACCAACCGCTGTGAGGAGAGCCGGGCGTGCGACGTGCCTCCGTACCATCACTGCTGCTGCTGGTCCTGCTCTCCGCCTCGGCGGCCGCCGAGGATCTCGACCACGGCCGCCGGCTCGCCGAGCGCTGGTGCGCCGCCTGCCATGCGGTGGCCACCGAGCCGACCAAGTTCCGCCGCGCCCGGCCGTTTGTCGCCATCGCGGCCAGGGACGGCGTGACGAAGGACATGCTGGTCAAGTTCCTCCTGCTTCCCCACGCGACGATGGCCAACAATCCGCTCAGTGCGAACGATGCGACCGACCTGGCAGGCTATATCCTCAGCCTTAGGAAGTAGTTGCGGACAAATTCGCCTTTGGATTGCGCCGCCGCCCCATGGTCGGCGGCGTCCGGACGCAAGAGTGGGCCCTGGCGCCCGATGATACGGCACCTCGCCGGCAATTTAGCAAGATCCTCCGGAACGAAACGCTCAAGCCTGCGTTCTGTGTGTTCGCCGTCGTGAGCTGGAGCACGTCGCATGGCCCCAAACGGGTCTGCTGACGGCAAATCGCCCTGTCCTCGTTGCCGGGAAGACCAACAACAAGCAGCGATCGAGATAGCCCTTGCATTTGCACACAAACAAGTTGGTAATCTGGTGCACGGCGTCTTCTCTACCGACCTGTTAGCAAGGAGCCTGCGACGTGCACGGAATGCCCGGCGCCTCCCCCGCCCCACGCGCGACCGACGACGACACGGCCTATCTGGCGGCGATCGTGGAGTCCTCGGCCGACGCCATTGTCAGCACCACCGCCGACGGCGTCATCCGCAGTTGGAACGCGGCCAGCGAGCGGATGCTGGGGTTCACCGCGGCTGAAATGATCGGCAGATCCGTCTCCGAGATCGTTCCGCCCGAGCTGGCGGAAGAAGCGAACGCCTTGCGCGCCAGGGTCAACGCGGGCGAAGCGGTCGAGAGCTTCGAGACCGTCCGGCTGACCAAGCAGGGACGCCCGATCGAGGTCTCCATCACGTTGTCACCGATCCGCAGCAGCACCGGCGTGATCGTCGGCATCTCCGGAATCATCCGCGACGTCACGCTGTCGAAGAAGGCCGAGCGTGCGGCGGCAATGCTCGCGGCCATCGTCGCCTCGTCCTCGGACGGCGTCGTCAGCAAGACGCTGGACGGCACGATCACCAGCTGGAACAAGAGCGCCGAACGCATCTTCGGCTTCTCGGAAGGCGAGATGATCAACCGCTCGATCCGCACGATCATCCCGCAGGAGCGCCAGGCCGAGGAGGACCGGATCCTCGCCACCGTCCTATCCGGCGCGATCATCGACAATTTCGAGACCATCCGCCTGCGCAAGGATGGTGCGCTCATCGACGTGTCGGTCACGGTCTCGCCGGTCCGGGATTCGAGCGGCCGGATCATCGGCGCCTCCAAGATCGTGCGTGACATCACCGACAAGCGCCAGACAAGGGAGCAGTTGCGCACCTTGCTGGCCGAGGTGAACCACCGCAGCAAGAACCTGCTGTCGCTGGTGCAGGCGATCGCCCGGCAGATGACCCGTCACGGCCGCCAGCTCGACCTCAACCGCTTTCTGGAGCGCCTGCAGGCGATCGCGAGCAATCAGGATCTCCTGATTCAGAACGATTGGCGTTTCATTCCACTCGGCGGCCTGGTCCGCTCGCAGCTCGGGGCGTTCAGCGACTTGATCGGCGACCGCATCGCGATCGACGGACCGCCGATCGAGCTGACGCCAGAGGCCGCGCAGTCGATCGGCATGGCGGTCCACGAGCTCGCCACCAACGCCGCCAAATATGGTGCGCTGTCGAACCACGACGGACGGATCGCGGTCCGCTGGACGCGCATCGACGACAGCTTCGACATGACCTGGGTCGAAAGCGGCGGACCTGAGGTGGCGCCGCCCGAGCACACCGGCTTCGGCAGCCGGGTGATTTCCGACCTGGTGCGCGCTGGCCTGGATGGATCGGTCGAGGTCCAGTTCCTGCCGGCCGGACTGCGCTGGCACCTGAGGTGCCCCCTGCAACGCCTCAGCCGCGACCATCATCATGCGCGCCAGTGAGAAGACTCACCTCCTGATCGTCGAGGACGATCCCCTGATCGGCTTCGACCTCGCGGTCGAGCTCGAAGCCGCCGGATTCACGGTGGTCGGCGTGGCGCCGACCGTGCACAAAGCCCTCCATCTGCTCGAGCGGAATCACTGCGATCTTGCCGTGCTCGACGTCAATCTCGGGCGGGAAACATCGGCGCCGATCGCGCGCGCTTTGGCCGCGGCCGGCGTGCCCTTCGTCGCCGTCACCGGCTATTCCGTCGATCAATGCCCGGAAGAATTCGCCACGGCACCGCTGCTGTCGAAGCCGTTCCAGACGTCGCGGCTGGTCGCGGCGCTGAGGCGGCAATTGCATCCGTGAGGCGCGCGTCGGCCGCGCAACAGAGCCACGATCGGCATTGTTGCCGTTTGAAGGATTAGGGGTCGGTACCCCGCCCTTGAAACAGCGCAGTTGATTTCACGCCTTTGATGGCAGAATTGCCCCCTCGCCTCGACAGCGATGTACTCCCCTCCCCCTTGCGAGGAGGGGTCGCGGGTGGGGGTCCACGAGTCGCGCTCCACGTGATCTGCGCTCCCACCGTGGACGATGTCGACGATGATCTGCGCAACCGGCGAACCGCCTCCTTTGAGTGTTGCAGAATGCAGCGGCGGGACGCTGCATGTCGCGAAGCGACGACTCCGTGAGAATATCGAAGTCGCATACAACAGAGTTCAGCGCGCGCGGACCCCCGCCCCGCAAGCGGGAGGGAGGTGCAGCATGCCTCGAGCTAACTCACGCCCAGTTGCGCGACGATCAGCCCGCAATCTCCACCACGATCCGACCCGTCGTCACCTGGTCGCCCTCGGCGACCTCGATCGCGGTCACCGTTCCGGCGATGCCGGCAGTATGAACGTGCTCCATCTTCATCGCCTCGAGCGTCACCACCGGCTGTCCCACAACCACGCTGTCGCCCGGTTTCACCAGCACCGCGACCACGCGACCGTTCAGGGCCGCACGGACCTTGCCATCACCTCCGGTGGCGGCCGAGGATTGCGGCCTCGCCAACGTCAGATCGCGCACTGCCAGCGTCTGACCGCGATGCTGGACGAACAGCCGATCGTCGTCACGGACGAAGCGCGCGCTCTCGACGATCTCGGCGTGACGAACGCGGATCGTGTCATCCGTGAGCGACACGATCTCGAAGCGATGCTCTGCATCGCCACGCGTCACGCGATAGCTTCCGTCACGCTCGCGCAGCAGCTCGCACTCGGCCACCTCGCCGGCAATCTCGAACCGGAGCGGCGTCGCGAAGGCGGCCGCGAGCGAGCGGCCGCGGCGGACGGGATGTGCGAGCGGATGGCTGACGGAGAGCAGCAGCGCGACCAGCGCGAGGTCTGCCGCATCGACGGCTGGCGCACGCAACTCGTCACGATGCGCTGCGATGAATGCGGTGGTTGCCTTGCTCGCGGCGAAGGCCGGATGCCGCAGGCATGAAATCAGGAAGGCCCGGTTGGTCGGGACGCCCAAAGCAACGGCCTGCTCCAATCCGGCGATCAGCCTTGCGCGCGCCTCCTCACGAGTCGCAGCATGGCTGATCAGCTTGGCGATCATCGAATCGTAGTGGGGCGGGATCTCCGCGCCGGACTCCAGCGCATGCTCGACCCGGATCATCCCCGGCATCTGCCACAGCGCCATCCGCCCCGATTGCGGCATGAAGTCGTGCGCGGCATCCTCGGAGCATAGCCGCACCTCGATCGCATGACCCGAGAAGCTGATCTGGTCCTGGCGCAACGGCAGAGGCTCGCCGGCGGCGACACGCAATTGCCACTCGACGAGATCGAGTCCCGTCAGGGCCTCCGTCACGGGATGCTCGACCTGCAGCCGCGTGTTCATCTCCATGAAGTAGAACTGGCCGTCGGCATCGAGCAGGAATTCCAGCGTGCCTGCCCCCTCATAGCCGAGCGCCTTCACCGCCTGCACCGCCACGGCGCCCATGCGCGCGCGCAGCTCCTGCCCGACCGCGGGCGACGGCGCCTCCTCGATCAGCTTCTGGTGCCGGCGCTGCACCGAGCAGTCACGCTCGCCGAGATGGACGGCATTGCCGTGGCTATCGCCGAATACCTGGATCTCGATGTGGCGCGGATTGGCGATCGCCTTCTCGAGGATGACGGTGCCGTCGCCGAACGCCGTCGCCGCTTCCGAGCGGGCGCTGCGCAGCAGGTCGGGAAAGGCGTCCGCATCCGTCACAAGCCGCATGCCGCGGCCGCCACCACCGGCGACGGCCTTGATCATTACCGGGAAACCAATGCGGCGCGCCTCGCGCAGCATCGCGTCGTCGCCCTGGTCCTCGCCCTGATAGCCGGGAACGCAGGGCACGCCGGCGCAACTCATGATCACCTTGGCGCCGGCCTTGTTGCCCATCGCCTTGATCGCCTCGGGCGATGGCCCGATGAACACCAGACCGGCCTCCTTGCACGCTTGCGCAAAATCCTCGTTCTCGGCGAGAAAGCCATAACCGGGATGCACGGCATCCGCGCCAGTCGCCTTTGCGGCGGCGATGATCGCTGCGATGTTGAGATAGGACTGTGCGGGCGGCGGCGCGCCGATGCGGACGGCCAGATCGGCGAGCCGCACATGCGGCGCATCGGAATCGGCGTCCGAATAGACCGCGACCACGCCGTGGCCCAGCCGGCGCGCGGTGCGCATGATCCGCAAGCCGATCTCACCGCGGTTGGCGATCAGCACCTTGTGGAACGGCCTGCGTTGCATTCCCGGCATCTCTCCGCTCATGGCCTGGACACCGAGAACTGCATGCGCTGCGGCTGCCGCGCCTCCGCCTCGCGGCAGATCGCCAGCACCTCCGACAGCACCGCGCGGGTGTCGCGCGGATCGATCACGCCGTCGTCGAGCACGCGCGCCGAAGTCGCAAACACGTCCATCTGGCTGTCGAACACGCCGATGATCTGCGCCTTCATGGCATCGAGCTTCTCGCGCTCCACCGGCTTGCCGCGGCGCGCCGCCGCCGCTTCGGTCACGATCGCCATCGTCTCCGCCGCCTGCTCGCCACCCATCACGGCGGTCTTGGCGTTGGGCCAGGAGAAGCAGAAGCGCGGGTGGAATCCACGGCCGCACATGCCGTAATTGCCCGCCCCGAACGAGGCCCCGCAATAGATCGTGATCTGCGGCACGCTGGCCGAGGTCACCGCCTGGATCATCTTGGAGCCGTGCTTGATCATGCCGGCCTCCTCATAGGCGCGGCCGACCATGTAGCCGGTGGTGTTGTTGAGATAGAGAATCGGCGTTCGGGTCTGGCAGCAGGACTGGATGAAGTGCGTCGCCTTGTTGGCGCCGGCCGGATCGAGCGGGCCGTTGTTGGTGACGATGCCGATCGCCTGGCCCTCGATGCGGGCATGGCCGCACACCGTCGCAGGCCCGTAGTTTGGTGCCATTTCGACGAAGTCGCTGTCGTCGACGATCCGCGCGATGACCTGGCGCATGTCGACGGGGCGCTTGTGGTCGAGCGGCATGATGCCGAGCAGCTCCTCCTGGTCGTAGCGCGGCGGCTTCACTGGTGACGACTCGTGCGATGGCCGATCCCAGTTCAGCTTGCCCATGATCTCGCGCGCGATACGCAGGGCATCGCGGTCGTCCTCGGCGAGATAGTCGCCGAGGCCGGAGATCGAGGTGTGCATCTCGGCGCCGCCGAGCTCCTCCTCGGTGGCGATCTCGCCGGTCGCGGCCTTCAGCAGCGGCGGGCCGGCGAGGAAGGCGCGGGTGCGGCCGCGGACCATCACGATGTAGTCGGACAATCCGGTCTGATAGGCGCCACCCGCGGTCGACGACCCATGCGTCACGGTGACGACGGCAAGGCCCGCCGCCGACAGCCGCGCCAGGTTGCGGAAGATGTTGCCGCCGCGGACGAAGTCCTCGACGCGGTAGCGCAGCAAATTGGCGCCGGCGCTCTCGACCAGTTGCACGTAGGGCAGCTTGTTCTCCAGCGCCAGCTCCTGCACGCGCAGGGTCTTGTCGAGCCCGTAGGGCTGCAGCGCTCCGGCATCGATGCCCGCGTCATTCGCCGAGACCATGCAGCGCACGCCGGACACGAAGCCGATGCCGGCGACGACGCCGCCGCCCGGCACGCTCTTGGCCGGGTCCGGCGTATCGAACATGTAGCCGGCAAGCGTCGACAGCTCCAGGAACGGCGCGCCGGGATCGAGCACCAAGGCGACGCGCTCGCGCGGCAACAACTGGCCGCGCTGATGGAAGCGCTCCTTTGCCGCCGCAGAGGCGTTGCGCGTGCGCGCCTCGAGATCGCGCATCCGCGCGATCAGGCCGAGCATGCCGTCACGATTGGCCTGGAAGGCGGCGCCGGAGGGAGAGATGGTGTTGTCGATGGTGGCCATCAGTTCATGCTTTCGTCATTCCGGGGCGCGAATGCGCAGCAAGATGGACGGGCCATCTTGCTGCGCGGGAGCGAACCCGGAATCTCGAGGATCAACCCTCACGCGCTGTTCGCCACGAAATGATCGCCATAGGCCTGCCGCAGCTCGACCTTGCGCAGCTTGCCGGTGGCGGTCATCGGCATCTCCTCGAGCACCCGCACCAGCTTCGGCACCTGGAAGCCGCCAAGCGACTTGCGGCAGTGCTCGAGCAGCTCGGTCTCACTGGCCTGCGCGCCGGGCTTGAGCTTGACGAAGGCCGAGACCGCCTCGCCCCATTGCGGATGCGGCAGGCCGACGACGGCGGCATTCTGCACCGCCGGATGCGCCAGCAGGGTCTCCTCGATCTTGACCGAGGCGACGTTCTCGCCGCCGGACTTGATCATGTCCTTCTTGCGATCGAGGAACAGCACCTCGCCCTTGTCGATGACCGCGAGATCGCCGGTGTGGTGCCAGCCGAACTTGCGGGCGTCCTCGGTCGATTTCGGATCCTTGTAGTAGCCCAGCATCACGTTGGGCCCGCGATGCACCAGCTCGCCGATCTCGCCGGGCGGCAGCAGGTTGCCGGCATCGTCCATGATCGCGGTCTCGTTGACGAACAGCGACTCGCCCCAGTAATTGCCGAAACGATTGAGCTGCACCTCGGGACGCGACATCGTCGTCGCCGGATACATCTCGGTCTGGCCGCTGGTCAGCACGAAGTTCGGGCACAGCTCCCTGATGGCGCGCTCCAGCAGCGGCCGGCCCATCGGCGCCATCGTGTAGAGGCAAGTCCGCAAGTGGGAGAGGTCGAACTCCTTGCGGCGCGGATGATCCAGGATCGCCTGGTACATCAGCGGCAGGCCGACGAACACGGTGAGGCGGTCGCGCACGATCGCCTCCATGCAGGCGACCGGATCGAAGCCGCGCATCAGCGCCATGCGGCCGCCGACCGAGAGATAGCTGAGCAGCAGCACATGGCCGGCGCAGTGGAACAGCGGAAATTGTCCGGTGATGCCGTCGTCGCGCGAGAGCTGCATCTCGATGCAGTTGCTCATCACGGCCATCACCACGGCGAGATGGCAGTGCATCGCGCCCTTCGGCCGCGACGTCGTGCCCGAGGTGTAGATGATCATCGCAAGATCGCGATCGTTGATCTCGATCTCGGGCTCGACGTCCGAATGCCCCTGGATGAGGTCGTTGAAGCCGGCGAGCCCCGCGGCCTTCGCCGTCCCGGTGAGATCGACGGCGATCAGCTCGACGCCCCGCTTTTCCAGCGCGGCGCGGCGGTCCGCCTGAGCAAACAGATTGTCATCGATGAGCGCGAAGCGAACCTCGGCATGGCCGAGGATGTAATCCATGTCGGCGGGCCCGAGCATCGTATTGATCGGCACCCAGACGAGACCCGCGCGATGGATGCCGAACAGCGCTTTGACGAACTCGATCGAGTTGTTGCAGACGGTCGAGATCTTTTCGCCCGGCTTCAGCCCCTTGGCGACGAGATAGTTCGCAAACCGGTTGGCATCGCGCTCCAGCTCGGTGAACGTCACCTGACGGGCGCCATCGGTGATCGCCACCCGCTCGGGAAAGCGGCGCGCCGCGCGCTTCAGGAGATCGCCGATCGCGACCCGGCCGATGCGGCCGGGACCGGACACGCCGCCGGTGGCATCGAGATTGGTCATTGGTCTGTTCCCTCCCCATCCACGTCATTGCGAGGAGCCGAAGGCGACGAAGCAATCCAGGGCGTCGTGCAGAACTCTGGATTGCGTCGCTGCGCTCGCAATGACGGCGTATGCTGCGTCAATTCACCGTGCCAAACATCTGCCGGGCCTCGGCGGGACTTGCGATCTCGCGGCCCGCGCGCCGCGCGCACGCCGCGATGGCCTCGATCAGTTGGCCGTTCGAGGTCACCTTGGTGCCGTCGCCGAGATAGAACGTGTCCTCCAGCCCGGTGCGGAGATGGCCGCCGAGTTCGGCGCAGCGCTGGTGCAGCGGCCAGATCTCGGCGCGGCCGATCGCCGTGACCTGCCAGTGCGCTTCCGGCAGCTTCAGCTTGAGCAGGATCGGCAGCAGCTCGGGATCAGCCGGCATGCCGGAGGCAACGCCCATCACGAAATTGTACTCCAGCGGACCGCCATACATGCCGGTCTGGCGATACATCGCGACACAGCGCACGATGCCGACGTCGAAGCATTCGAATTCCGGGATCGTGTGCGCGTCCTTCATCGCGGCGAGATAGTCCTGGATCTTCTCGACCGAGTTGTCGAACATCATCGGCGGCCAGGCCCAGTTGTTGTCGGCCTTGACCTTGAGATAGTTCAGCGAGCCGGCATTGCAGGCCGCGATCTCCGGCCGGGTCTGCCGGATGCAGTCGAGCGCACCTTGATAGTTCGGTCCCGACACGCCCGAGGTGTGATTGATGATCACGCCGGGACAGGCCTCGCGGATCGCCTGCTGGATCTCGCGGGAGACGCCGACGTCCCAGGACGGCAGATGCCCCTTGCCCGGCGCCTGCTGGCGCAGATGGATGTGCATGATCGCAGCACCGGCGTCATAGGCGCGCCGCGCCTCGCGCGCCATCTCCTCGGGCGTGACCGGCACATGATGCTGCCTGGGATCGGTGAGCACGCCGTTCAGCGCGCAGGTGATGACGGCTTTGTCGCTCATGGCACTCGTTCGATGGCTTCGCGCAAGCGGCGCTGTGCTGATCCGGCCCGTATATGACGGTGTCTCCGCCTGATCTGCTTGCGTTGACTCGCTGGTTGGAGGCCGCGCAACCCGCTATTGCTCTGCATCAAGCGCCCGGACGGGATCGGCGCTAACTGGTTCCCATGTTTCTCGTCACGGGGCGTGCAATGCCGATCGACACACAACCGGCGCCGACATTTCCGAACGGCCTGAGCGCGGCCGAGGCGGCACGGCGTCTGACGGCGGAGGGATTCAACGAGCTGCCGCAGACCGGCAAACGCTCGATCCTGCGCCTCGTCGCCGACGTGCTGAAGGAGCCGATGCTGCTTCTGCTGCTCGCCGGCGGGGGCATCTATCTCGCGCTGGGCGACGCGGCGGAAGCGATGCTGCTCGGCGTGTTCGCCTCGGCCTCCGTCTTCATCACCATCGTGCAGGAGGCGCGGACCGAGCGCGTGCTGGAATCGCTGCGCGACCTCTCCAGCCCGCGCGCCCTGGTGATCCGCGACGGCGAGCGCATCCGCATCGCCGGCCGCGAGGTGGTGCGCGGCGACCTCATCGTGCTCGCCGAGGGCGATCGCGTCGCGGCCGATGCGGTGCTGCGGGAGTGCGACGATCTGCTGACGGATGAATCGCTGCTGACAGGCGAATCCGTGCCGGTGCGCAAGCGCCCGGCCCCGGCCGAGCCGATCGACAAGCCCGCCGCGGCGGCCGGCGGCGACGACCAGCCATTCGTGTTCTCCAGCAGTCTCGTCGTCCGCGGCGGCGGCATTGCCGAGGTGACGGCGACCGGGCCGCACACGGCGATCGGCAGGATCGGCCAGTCGGTGACCGCCCTGGAGACCGAGACGCCGCGGCTGCGGCAGCAGACGCGACGGCTGGTGCTGGCGTTCGCCATCGCCGGCGGCGTCGTGGTTGCGATCACGGTCGTGCTCTATGCGGTGTATCGCGGCGGCTGGCTGGAGGGAATCCTCGCCGGCATCGCGCTGGGCATGTCGATGCTCCCCGAGGAATTCCCGGTGGTGCTGACGGTGTTCCTGGCGATGGGCGCCTGGCGCATCTCGCAGGCGCGCGTGCTGACGCGGCGCGCTTCGGCGATCGAATCGCTCGGCGCCGCCACCGTGCTGTGCACCGACAAGACCGGCACCCTGACGCAGAACCGCATGATGGTGGCCCGGCTGGTGCTGCCGGACGGCAGCGTGCTGCAGCCTGCGACGGCGACGCCGGATGCCGTCGCGCCGCCCTTCCGCGATCTCGTCGCCACCGCCGTGCTGGCCTGCGACCCGCAGTCGCATGATCCGATGGAGAAGGCGCTGCACGCGCTCGGCGCCGACGCCACCGCAGGCGCCACGTTGCAGCGACGCTACGGCTTGCGCCCCGACCTGCTGGCGATGACCAACGTCTGGTCGCGCGACGGCGCCGGCGTCGTGGCGGCCAAGGGTGCGCCGGAAGCGATCGCATCGCTCTGCGGCGTCGACGGCGGCGAGCTGGCGGCGCTGCAGGCGCGCGTCGAGACGCTCGCCGCCGAGGGCCTGCGCGTGCTCGGCGTCGCCCAGGCGAGCTGGAGCGGCGAGGCGCTCCCCGACATACAGCAGGACTTCGCGTTCTCGTTCCGCGGTCTCGTCGGCTTCGCCGACCCGCTGCGTCCGGAGGTGAAGGATGCCGTCGCCGAGTGCCGCTCCGCCGGCGTCCGCGTCATCATGATCACCGGCGACTATCCCGCGACGGCCACCGCCATTGCGCGGCAGGCCGGGATCGATCCCGAGCGCGTCATCGCGGGCCCCGAGCTTGCCGATCTCGACGACGACGCCCTGGCGCTTGCGGCGCGCGTGCCGACGGCGTTCGCCCGCATCATGCCGGAGCAGAAGCTGCGCATCGTCACCGCGCTCAAGGCCGACGGCGAGATCGTCGCGATGACCGGCGACGGCGTCAACGATGCGCCGTCGCTCAAGGCGGCGCATATCGGCATCGCGATGGGCGGCCGCGGCACCGACGTCGCGCGCGAGGCCTCGGCGATCGTGCTGCTCGACGATGATTTCGGCTCGATCGTCAAGGCGATCCGGCTGGGACGGCGCATCTACGACAATCTGCGCAAGGCGATGAGCTTCATCCTTGCCGTGCACTTTCCGATCGCCGGGCTGGCGCTGCTGCCGCTCGTCACCGGTCTGCCGCTGCTGCTCGGGCCCGTGCACATCGCCTTTCTCGAGATGATCATCGATCCCGTCTGTTCGCTGGTGTTCGAGGCCGAGACCGAGGAGAGCGACATCATGCGGCGGCCGCCGCGCGATCCGCAGGAGCCATTGCTGCCGCGGCCGCTGGTGCTGTGGGGGGCGCTGCAGGGCATCCTGGCGATGCTCACCACGGGCGGCGTCCTGCTGCTGGCACACCGCAACGGCATGCCGGACGACGAGCTCCGCGCGCTGGTGTTCTTCACCCTGGTGTCGGTGATCGTGAGCCTGATCTTCGTCAACCGCTCGTTCTCGAGCTCGCTGCGCGAGGCGCTGCTGCGGCCGAACCGCATGCTGCTGCTGGTGATCGGCTTCGTCGTCGCCGTGCTCGCGACCAGCCTGACGCTGCCCGCCGCCGCGGCGCTGTTCCGGTTCGGACCGCTGCATGTCGACGATCTCGCGCTGACCGCGGCAGCCGCGCTGACCACGCTGATCATGCTCGAACTGTCGAAGTTCCCACTACGCGCCGCGCTCGCGCGGCACGCAGCCAGGAAAGATCAGGTCAAGGCCGCCTCGCCGGCGCGGTAAATCGCGAGATCGCGCGAGCCGGAGAAGATCGCGCGCGGCTTCAGCCCGTAGAAGCGGCGGATCGAATGGCTGAAATGCGTCGAGTCGGGATAGCCGATGTCCTGCGCGAGATGCGCGAGGTTGAGGTCCTGGTTGGCGTAGTTGAGCAGATGCCGCGCGCGCTTCCAGGCCCGGAACGAACGGAAGGAGATGTCGGTCTCCTCCTTGAACAGATGCAGGAAGCGCGACGTCGACAGCCCCACGGCGGCGGCGCAGCTCTCGGCCGTGGCCGGCTCGCCGGAGAAGCGGCTGATCAGACCGATCGCCTTGACCACGCGCGGATCGAGCGTCCGCTGCGGCAGCACCTCGCCGAAGCAGAGCCGGTCGAAGATCGCGCTGGTGACGTCGCCGCTCAGCGGCCGCTGCACCAGCTCCTCATAGGCGGCGCGAATGCGGCAGGCGAACGCCTCGGCCTCGCGGGCGACGCGGCTGGCGAAGCGGTCCAGCGTGCCGATCGGCACGCTCTCCGGCTCGATGGTGACGACGATGACGGTGCGATAATCGCTCTCGATGGTGTGCGGCCGGTTCGGCGGCACGACCAGCAGCTCGCCGCTGCGCTCTTCGGCTCCTTCGGCCAGCAGCCGCAGGCTGCCGGTGAGCGCGACGTAGATATGGCACGCGCCCGAGCAGCGTTGGCGCGGACGACCGAGCAGCCCGGCGTAGAAGACGCGCTCGGGCGTGATCAGCATGAGATGGCCGGAGTCCCGGCGGGTCACATCCATGGTCTTCCTCCTGAGGCGCGGCTCTGGCGGCCGCTTCTTTGGAGAAGAACCATAGCGCAATTCGCGCCCCTGTCATCGGCGACGATTGCCGATTTTTGTCGCGGTTAATTCACCGATTCGAGATGATCGTGATTCCGGGTTCGATGCTCAAGCATCGCCCCGGAATGACGTCCCCAAAGCTACGGCCTGACCCGCGGCTCGATGCCCTGCTCCACGCCCGCACGCTGCTCGGCGGCGCGTGCCCGCTGATAGCCCTCGCGCTGCTGCAATCGCACCCAATAGGCAGCCACATTCGGCCCAAAATCCTTGGCGAGCCCAAGCGTGTCTGCGAGACGCAATGCATAGCCGATCACGATGTCGGCCGCGGTGAAACGACCCGCGCACAAGAACTCGGCATTCGCCGTCGCTGCCTCCACGGCGCGCAGCCGTCCCAGGAACCACTTGGCATAATCGGTGGCGACCTGCGGCGAGCGCCGCTCCTCCGGCTCGAGCTGAGTGTATCGCAATACCAGCGTCTGCGGGAACGTCAGCGTGGCGTCGGAGAAATACATCCAGTTCAGGAACGCGCCGTAGTCCTTTTCCTCAGGCCCGACCATCAGCGGCGTGGGTCCGTGCTTGACGCCGAGGTAATGGCAGATGCCCGAGGACTCCGTCATCTTCGTCTCGCCGTCGATCAGAAACGGGATCGTGCCGAGCGGATTGATCGCCAGATACTCCTTCGCCAGCACCCGCGGCGGGAACGGCAGCATCTTCAACTCGTAGTTAAGTCGAAGCTCTTCCAGCATCCACAACGGGCGAAACGAGCGGGCGCCGTCGCAATGATACAGCGTGATCATCAGGCGCTCCCCGCTTTGCCGCTGCCTGGCAAGGTCCCCATCATCTTGCACAGGATCGTCAGCATCACCTCGTCGGCGCCGCCGCCGATCGAGCTCAGGCGCGAATCCCGGTAGGCGCGGCTGACCGGTGTCTCGTTCATGAAGCCCATGCCGCCCCAATATTGCAGGCAGGCGTCGGTGAGCTCGCGCCCCAACCGGCCGGTCTTGAGCTTCACCATGGTCGCGAGCCGTGTCACGTCCTCGCCGGCGATCAGCGCCTCCGCGGCCTGGTAGGTCAGCGCGCGCAGCAGCTCGACCTCGGTCTGCATTTCCGCGAGCTTGAAGTGGACGACCTGGTTGTCGAGGATCGAGCGACCGAACGCCTTGCGGTTGCGGGTGTACTCGATGGTCGCATTGATGATCGCTTCATGCGCCTTCAGGCAGGCCGCGCCGGCCCACAGCCGCTCCTCCTGGAACTGCATCATCTGATAAGTAAAACCCTGCCCCTCCTCGCCGATGCGGTTGCGCTTGGGGACGCGAACGTTGTCGAAGAAGATCTGCGCCGTGTCCGACGAGCGCATGCCCATCTTGTCGAGCTTGCGCGCGACCTGCACGCCCTTGCTCTTCATCGGCACGCAGATCAGCGACTTGTTGCGATGGACAGGTCCGTCGCTGGTGTTGGCGAGCAGGCAGATGAAATCGGCCTGGGTGCCGTTGGTGATCCACATCTTGCCGCCATTGATGACGTAGTCGTCGCCATCGCCGCGCGCCTGGGTCTTGATCGAGGCGACATCGGAGCCCGCGCCGGGCTCGGAGACGCCGATGCAGGCGACGTAGTCGCCTGAGATCGCGGGCGCCAGGAACTCCTTGCGCACCTCGTCGGAGCCGAACCGCGCCAGCGCTGGCGTCGCCATGTCGGTCTGCACGCCGATCGCCATCGGGATGGCGCCACAATTGATGGCGCCGAGCTCTTCCGCCATCATCAGCGCGTAGGAATAGTCCAGCCCCTGGCCGCCGAACTCGACCGGCTTGTTGAGACCGAGAAAGCCGAGGTCACCGAGCTTCTTGAACAGCTCATGCGCCGGAAAGATGCCGGCCTCCTCCCATTCGTCGACATGGGGATTGATCTCGGCGGCGATGAATTTCTGCAGGATGCGGCGCGGTTCGTCGTGGTCGGCGGTGAAGAGCATTCTTCGTCGAGCTCCTGTCGTCTCTTTTCTTGACGTCATGGCCGGGCTTGTCCCGGCCATCCACGTCGTTGTTCTTATATGGCGTACAGCGTGGATGCCCGGGTCAAGCCCGGGCATGACGAGCGGACAGAGTGCGCGTCACAATCCCATCTGCCGGCTGGCCAGATCCTTCATGATCTCCTCGGTGCCGCCGCCGATCGCGTTGACCTTCACCTCGCGATAGATCCGCTCGACCCGGATGCCGCGCATGAAGCCGGCGCCGCCGAAGATCTGCACCGCTTCGGAAGCGCAGTAGGCCATCGTCTGCGTCGCCTGGTTCTTCATCATGCAGATCTCGGCGACCGGATTGTCGCCCTGTTCGAGCCGCCACGCCAGCATTTCCAGCATCGCCTGCGATGCCGCCACGCGCTGCGCCATGTCGACCAGCTTGTGGCGGATGACCTGGTGCTGCGCGAGCGGCTTGCCAAAGGTCTGGCGCTCCTTGGCGTAGGCAATCGCATCGTCGAGGCAGACACGGGCGTAGGCCGTGCAGCTCGCCGCCATGCCCATCCGCTCGCTGTTGAAATTGTGCATGATCAGCTTGAAGCCCTGCCCCTCCTCGCCGATCAGGTTCTCGACGGGCACGCGGCAGCCGTCGAAATGCAGGGTCGCGGTGTCCGACGCCCACCAGCCCATCTTGTCGAGCTTGGTGCGCGTCAGCCCCGGTGTGTCACCGGGAACCAGCAGCAGGCTGACGCCCGCCGGCCCAGGTCCGCCGGTGCGCACGGCGACAGTGATGTAGTCAGCGCGCATCCCGGAGGTGATGAACGTCTTCTCGCCGCTGACGACGTAGTGATCGCCGTCGCGGACCGCCTTGGTCCTGAGATTGGCGACATCCGAGCCGCCGCTCGGCTCGGTGATCGCGAGCGCCGAAATCTTCGAGCCCGATAGTATGTCCGGCAGCACCCGCGCCCTCACCTCCGGCCGCGCGGCGCGCGCGATCGGCGGCGCGCCGATCGTATGGCTCATCAGGCTGGCGCTGATGCCGCCGGCACCCGCACGCGCCAATTCCTGCGACGACACGATCTTCATGAACTGGTCGGCCGGCACGCCGCCGAATTCCTCCGGGAAGCCGAGCCCAAGCAGGCCGATCTCCGCCGCCTTCAGATACAGCGCGCGCGGAAATTCGCCGGCCTCGTCCCACGTGCTCGCGAACGGCGCGATCTCCTTGTCGACGAAGCGCCTGATGACGTCGCGGAAGGCCTCGTGCTCGGCCGTGTAGAACGGGCTCTTGGTCATGGCGGCGCCGGGAGGATCCTGCTTCGTGCGCGGGAGAAGATGCGCCGGAAACGCCCGATCAACTTGCGTGGAGTGGCTGGCCGGCAAAATCACCTGCGGCGCGCCCGATCGGCCTCCGCCAGGTTCCCAAGGCCAGCGCCTGGACGCAAGACAGTGCATTGCACACATCTGCCCACTCGATTGCGGTGAGCGGCCTCCCATGGCCACCATCGCCGCAGGCCAAGAGCAAAAACGACAATCACGAAAATTCAATCGAGGAAGCCCAGGGATGTTGCCGATGACGACCAGGACTCTGCTCTCATTCGCGGCCGCGGCCGCCTTTTCCGTACTGGCGAGCCAGAGCGCGCTTGCGCAGAAGAAATACGACACCGGCGCCACCGACACCGAAATCAGGATCGGCAACGTCGAGGCCTATAGCGGCCCGGCCTCCGCCTACGGCATCATCGGCAAGACGGAGGAGGCCTATTTCAAGATGATCAACGATCAGGGCGGCATCAACGGCCGCCGGATCAACTTCATTTCCTATGACGACGGCTACAGCCCGCCGAAGACGGTCGAGCAGGTGCGCAAGCTGATCGAGAGCGACGAGGTGTTCCTGGTGTTCAATGCGCTGGGCACGCCGACCCAGACCGCCGTGCAGAAATATCACAACGCCAAGAAGGTGCCGCAGCTGTTCCTGGCCACCGGCGCCAGCAAATGGAACGACCCGAAGGAATTCCCCTGGACCATGGGCTTCCAGCCGAGCTACCGCGTCGAGGCGCGGATCTTCGCCAAGTACATCCTCAAGGAGAAGCCGAACGCGAAGATCGCGATCTTTTATGCCAATGACGATTTCGGCAAGGACTACGTCCTCGGCATCAAGGAGGTGCTCGGCGACAAGGCCAAGACCATGATCGTCGCCGAGGAGAGCTACGAGACCACCGAGCCCTCGATCGATTCCCATATCGTCAAGCTGAAGGGAACCGGCGCTGACGTGTTCGTCAACATCTCCACGCCGAAATTCGCAGCCCAGGCGATCAAGAAGATCGCCGAGCTGGAATGGAAGCCGATGCATGTCATGACCGACGTCTCGATCTCGATCGGCGCGGTGATGAAGCCCGCCGGCCTCGATGCGTCCGAAGGCGTGCTGTCCGCCGGCTATCTCAAGGATCCGTCGGACCCCCAGTGGAAGGACGACGAGGGCATGAAGAAGTTCATGGCCTTCATCGACAAGTACATGCCGGGCGCCAACATCTCCGACGCCAACCTCGCCTATGGCTATGCCGCGGCCCAGACCATGGTGCAGACCCTGAAGCAGTGCGGCGACACTCTCACCCGCGACAACGTCATGAAGCAGGCCGCCAGCCTGAAGGATTTTGCGCCCGACACCCTGATCCCCGGCATCAAGGTCAATACCGGCCCCAATGATTTCGCCCCGATCGAGCAGCTCAAGATGATGCAGTTCAAGGGCGGCAAATGGGACCTGTTCGGCGACATCATCAGCGCGGACGTCGGGGGATAGGCGGACAAGATCGTCCCGTGTGCTTCAGCCAACCCGTTTCGCTGGTCTGAGCACACGGGCTTGGCATTGGCCTCGCTCTCGCAACGACGGCAGTGTGCTCCCCTCCCCCTTGCGGGGAGGGGTTGGGGGTGGGGGTCCACGCGCACCGACCCGCATGAAGGCCCCCGCGCCTATCGACGTCGTCGCTCGATATATCAGGCGCTCTGGACCTCAGCCCCCTCGCCCCTGCCGCGAAGCCGTGCTCGCGTCTCTCAGAGATCCTCCCTCATCACATCGAGCACGACTCGTTGGACCCCCACCCCCTCCCCGCAAGGGGGAGGGGAGCTGACCGACATCGCGGCAAGAGCCTGCTCTTCACGAAGAAAACCGATGTTCGGCCTGCCTCCGGATTCTGATAAAAATAATTTACTTGCGATTTTTCGGAATTCATGATTGTATCCCTGCATCCCGCCTCACCGCAGAGGGGCGTTGCGCGCGATCGTCACGACACGCGAGGTGGGGATGCGATGGCCGCGAGAGATCGCAGCATTCTCCTCAACGAGGATGCGGACGAACGATCGCTTGCGGACGTGAAGTCGCAGCGTCCTGACACCCCGATGCTGGTGTCCCGCGCAATGCGCAAGCATTGTCGCGAATGGTGGCCAACAAGCCCGGCGCACCAGGGAGACTGCGTATAAGCGTGAAGACCGTCGCGCAGGGAATGCCGGTTGAATCGGCTTTGCCTGTGGTACCTGCCGCCTGCATTTTTTGAGCAGGCGGGCCATGGGTGAGGCCTTCACCCGGCATTCCCTGCGCCCTCTGCATTTGAGGAGGGACGAACTGATCGCAGACCTCGGGCATGATGTGCCGCGGGAATGCGTCGACATGTCCGTCGTCTACTGTTCGATCCGTTCTGCTGTTTAGGCCTTCTGCTGTTTGAGCCGTGAATCCGCCCACCCACCGCTGTCGTCCCGGCGAACGCCGGGACCCATACTCCGCGGCGGTTGTGTTGGGCAAAATGCCAATGACCAGCCAGCCTCAAACCCCTCCCTGGGGGTATGGGTCCCGGCGTTCGCCGGGACGACAGCGTATTTGTAGGAGCACCGCGTCTCCCACACGCACCGTCCTAGCGAACGCGGCGACGGAGTCAGCTGCCGTAGGGTGGGCAAAGCGGACGCCCGCAGGGCGGTTGCGTGCCCACCGTCCGTCGGCGCATTCGGAGCGAATGGTGGGCACGGCGTGCGGTGGAGCGCAGCATGCAACACGCACCGGGGCGCGCCTTTGCCCACCCTACACCTAACAACTCACGCCACGCCCTGCACGAACAGCGCGAACGGCTCCTCGATCGTCTTGCGCAGATGCTCGCGATAGAAGGCATAGTGCGGATCGTCAGTCCCGAGTCGGCCGAAGCTCGGCTCCACCACATTGCGCAGCGGAAGCAGCGCGATTGGCGCCGCGATCGGCGTCAGCAGCGAGCCGCGGCCCGCCAACAGCGTCGTGATGATGCCGTACATCTCGCCGGTAATGGTGGGACGCGACACGGTGATCAGGCGGTGCTGGCCGTGGCGGTTGGTGACGAGGTAGACGAAGCCGGACTGGTTGGGCACGGCGACCTCGCCGAACTGCGTGAACGCCGCATCGAGCCGCGCGCCCTCGCGAAACACCAGCGACGACGCCGCATCGTCCCAGGCGATGTCGGTGCGGTAGGCGTAGATCGCGTCCTTGTCGCCGAATGACGGCCGCAAGGTGACGTAGATGCCCTCGATCCACTCCACAGCCCGCCGCGAATAGGAGCCGAGACTGTCCGGCGCGATGCCGCCGCTCGTGGCAGGCGCGGCGAGAGGCGCGCTCGGCGCCTTGCGCAGGGACATGCCGAGCGCCTGCTCCAGCCGGACGATGGTCGCCAGCGTGAACGGGCGGCGGCCGCCGAGCGCCTTCTCCAGGGTCGACAGGCTCAGCCTGGCCTGCTCCGCCAGCGCCTGCCGCGACATCCGGCGCCGCGCGATCTCCTCGCGGATGGTCTCCGCGACCTGCCGGCTCTGCTCGTCGGAAAGCTCGCTGTTGTCCGGTATCGACATCCTGTCCCCTGCCGCGTGATGCGCACCTCTTCTAGCAGACGGACAAATCGGCACAAACCCGGACAGATCAGCCGCGCTCTCGACCGCCACCGGACAGACACGGGCGGGCCGCGGCCGAACAAGACCGACCATTCCGCTCGCGGCGCTGGCGCGCTGCGCTCAGTGTCGGCAGGCCGAAATTGTTCGTTGCGGAGCCAATGATGAGCGAGACGATCGACCACGATATCAGAAGCAGCACCCATCCGGTCCGGTCGTGGATCGTGACCATGCTGCTATTCCTGCTGCTGCAGGCCGCCGCCGTGCTGCTGGTCGGCTTCACGGCGCTGTTTCTCAGTGTCACCCCCGGCTGGTCCGCCGAAGGGCCGCTGGCGCCGCTGACCAGGCCGGGCGATCCCCGCTCCGGCGCGCTGCTGTTCAAATCCGACGGCAGCTATGCCGAGGCGCCGCGGCTCGGCATCGACGTCGACATCGTCGTCTCCGGCCCGACCGCGCGGGCGCGCGTGACGCAGCTGTTCAAGAACACCAGCACGCAATGGATGGAGGCGGTCTATGTCTATCCGCTGCCGCCCGACAGCGCGGTGGACACGCTGAAGATGATCGTCGGCGATCGCGTCGTGGTCGGCGATATCAAGCCGCGCCAGCAGGCCAAGGTGATCTATGAGCAGGCGAAGCGCGACGGCAAGACCGCCGCGCTGACCGAGCAGGAGCGGCCGAACATCTTCACCAACTCGCTCGCCAATATCGGCCCCGGCGAGACCGTGCTGGTGCAGATCGAATATCAGCAGCCGGTGGCACAGAGTGGCGGCGAATTCTCGCTGCGGGTGCCGCTGGTGGTGGCGCCGCGCTACAATCCGGCGCCGATCGTGCAGAGCGTCGATTTGCGCCCAGACAGCAACGGCTGGGGCGCGGCGAGCAACGATCCCGTCCCTGATCGCGACCGCATCTCGCCGGAGGTGCTCGACCCCGCCAAGAGTGATCCGGTCAACCCGACCAAGATCACGGTGCGGCTGCAGGCCGGCTTCGCGCTCGGCGAGGTCAAGAGCCACCATCACCAGGTGACCATCGACAGCCCCGATGCGAGGACGCGTGTCGTGACCCTGGCCGAGGGCGTGGTGCCGGCCGATCGTGACTTCGAGCTGACCTGGAAGCCGGCGGCGGTTGCGATGCCGTCGGTCGGGCTGTTCCACGAGCAGGTCGGCGACGCCGACTATCTGCTCGCCTTCGTCACGCCTCCTGCGGTGACGGCGTCAGCGCAGCGCCCGCAGCCGCGCGACGTCATCTTCGTGATCGACAATTCCGGATCGATGGGCGGCACCTCGATCCGCCAGGCCAAGGCCAGCCTGCTCTACGCGCTGGGCCGGCTACAGCCGGGCGATCGCTTCAACGTGATCCGCTTCGACGACACCATGACGGTGCTCTTCCCCGCCTCGGTGCCGGCCGATGCCGAGCATGTCGGCAGCGCCACCAGCTACGTGAGTTCGCTGGATGCGCGCGGCGGCACCGAGATGGTCCCGGCGATGCGCGCGGCGCTGACCGACGACGGCAGCGACAGCGCGCGCGTGCGGCAGGTGGTGTTCCTGACCGATGGCGCCATCGGCAACGAGCAGCAACTGTTCGAGACGATCACCGCGATGCGCGGCCGCTCGCGCATCTTCATGGTCGGTATCGGCTCGGCACCGAACACCTATCTGATGACGCGCGCCGCCGAGCTCGGCCGCGGCGCCTTCACTCATATCGGCTCGGTCGAGCAGGTCGAGGAGCGCATGCGCGGCCTGTTCGCCAAGCTCGAGAACCCGGCCGTGACCGGGCTCAGCGCGCGCTTCTCGGAAGCCTCGGCCGATCTGACGCCCGCGGTGCTGCCCGACGTCTATCGCGACGAGCCGCTGGTGCTGGCAGCAAAACTCGACCGCCTCGCCGGATCACTGCAGCTCGAGGGCCGCATCGGCGACCAGTCCTGGACCATCACGCTGCCGCTGTCCGGCGCGGCCGAAGGCAAGGGCCTGTCGAAGCTGTGGGCACGGCGCAAGATCGGCGATGCCGAGGTAGCGAAGACGATGCGGCAGATGACGCCGGAGGAAACCGACGGCGCCATCCTGAAGCTGGCGCTGGAGCACCAGTTGGTGACCCGCCTGACCAGCCTCGTCGCCGTCGACAAGACGCCGCGCCGTCCCGATGGCGAGCCGCTCAAGCTTTCCGAGCTGCCGATCAACCTGCCCGCTGGATGGGACTATGAGAAGGTGTTCGGCGAGCGCGGTGGGATGCCGGCGATGCGGAAGGACCGCCGCGCCGAAGCCGACGGCGACATCCAGCTCGCCGCGCTGAAGCGGCCGGTGGTGCCGGCGGCGCCCGCCACGATCACGCTGCCGAAGACGGCAACCGATGCCGAGCTCAGCATGCTGCTCGGGCTGGGGATCCTGATGCTCGAACTGATCTGGCTCGCCGCCCTTCGGCGGCGGGCTGCCAACTAACTAACGGCGTCATTGCGAGGAGCCGAAGGTGACGAAGCAATCCAGGGCCGGGTGCGCGACTCTGGATTGCTTCGTCGCTTCGCTCCTCGCAATGACGAAAGGAGAGTTCATGCCTCGTGTCCTCATCCCGCTCGCGATTGCCCTGGTCGGCCTCGCCCTGTTCGGTCACGGCGCTCTCATCCACGCCAAGGCGATCGTCGCACAAGTACTGCTCGACCGCGCCTTCACTAGGACCGTCGCGACGGGACATCCGGTCAAGCCGTGGTCCTGGGCCGACACGGTCCCGGTGGCGCGGATCGAGGTGAAGCGCCTCGGCGTCTCCACCATCGCGCTGGCCGGCTCCAGCGGCCAGGCGCTCGCCTTCGGCGCCGGCCATGTCGAAGGCAGCGCCGAGCCGGGCCAGCCGGGCATCGCGGTGTACTCCGCGCACCGCGACACGCATTTCCGCTTCCTGCGCGACATCAGGATCGGCGACGAGATCGACATCGTCAGGCGCGACGGCAACACCTTCCGCTACCGCGCCGACGCCGCCCGCGTCGTCCGCTTCGATGCCTCGGGCATCGATCCAGGGACCGACAGCGCCGAACTGGTGCTGTCGACCTGCTGGCCGTTCGACGCGCTGACGCAGGGCCCGGAGCGCTACGTGCTGCATGCGACGCTGGTCGCGGCGGGTGAATGATGGCTGGTCTTGGGAACCAGGCGCCGAATGACCATTTGTCACCGTGCCGCCCGCATGGGATGATCCGGCGGGGACAGCAAAGGCTCAATCTCAAGCGCTTCCGACATGCATTCCCAGGTTCAATATCTTCCGATCACGCCGGCCTTCTTCGCCATCCTGGTGCTGGCGTTCGGCGTCCTGATCGTCCTGATCCAGCTCGGCATCCTGCGCTACGCCTACATGAAGCTCGGCGTCAGCTCGGGCACCGCGATGCTGCTGCTGTTCGGATCGCTGATCGGCAGCTATTTCAACATTCCGATCACCATGCTGCCCGGGCAGGTCGCGCGCTCCGGCGAGATCATCGACTTTTTCGGCATGCAATATGTCGTGCCGCTGGTGCATCAATGGCCCGGCACCGTGCTGGCCGTGAATGTCGGCGGCGCCGTGATCCCGACGATCATGTCGACCTATCTCGTGCTGCGCTACCAGCTTTGGCTGCGCGCGGCGATCGCGGTGCTGGTGATCGCCGTGATCATCCACGCGATGGCAACGCCGGTGCAGGGCGTCGGCATCGCCGTGCCGGTGTTCGCGCCGGTCGTCGTGACCGCGATCCTGGCGTTCCTGCTGTCGCGCGAATATGCCGCGCCGCTGGCCTATATCGGCGGCTCGATGGGGACGCTGGTCGGCGCCGACCTGATGAACCTCGACAAGATCGGCAGCCTCGGCGCGCCCGTGGCCTCGATCGGCGGCGCCGGAACCTTCGATGGTATCTTCCTGACCGGGATTCTCGCGGTGCTGCTCGCGGGCCTCGCCGCCCCGTCCCGGCCCGGGCTCGCGCGCTGAGCTTCCAACCGGGAGACTTAACGGCTAAAATCGAGCAGAGGCAGCGACGGACACGGAATGCGCGCGATCAATCTCATCGTCGGAACCCTGACGATCGCGGCCGTTGCGGCCGGGATCAGCGGCGTCCTGATCAAGCAGAAGGCGCGGATCGCCCAGCAGCGCAGCGTCATGCGCGTCGTGTTCGACGGCGGCTCGGCGGCGGGCCTGCGCAAGGGCGGCCCGGTGAATTTCGACGGCGTGCAGGCCGGGCAGATCCTCTCGATCAACCTCGAAAGCCCGCGCAAGATCGTTGCCATGATCACGCTCGACAATTCGGCGCCGATCCGCAAGGACACCACGGCCGGCATCGAATTTCAGGGCCTGACCGGCATCGCCGCGATCTCGCTGGTCGGCGGCGCGCCGACGGCGCCGCCGGTGCCGTTCGATCGCGACGGGGTGCCGGTGTTGACGGCCGACCTCAAGGACCAGGAGACGATGGTCGAGACGGTGCACAACGTCGACAAATTCATCGTCAGCAATGCACCGGCCATCAAGGAGGCGCTGCAGACCTTCGAATCCGAGACCGCCTCGCTGCAGGAGAAGACGGCAGCGATCGACGCCGCGATCGACAAGGCCGAGGACGTGTTCAAGGGCTTCGACACGCTCGTGACCAGGATCGACGGCGCCATTCCCGGCTTCGCGGACGGCAATCCCGGACAGCTGTTCGATCAGATCAAGTCGATGCGCGAGCTCGTCGACAGTTTCAAGCGCAAATCGGCCAAGGTCATCGACGAGAGCCGCAAGACGCTGCTCGACATCAGCGACGGCGCCAATGCGATGACCGTCAAGTTCGGCGGCCAGCCGGCGGGTCCGGGTCCGCGCCGCGTGCCGGCGTCACGCTGAGGGACGGCGGATCGCGCCGCCCCTCGCGTTCAGTGGCTGATCATCCACGGCCGCGCCGTCGGAAAGCCCTTGGCGCCGCTCCTGGTCTTGGTCATCAACCGCGGCTGCTTCTTCGGCGAGCAGCAGCCGCAGCCCGGCCCGTGCTTCGCCTTGTATTCCGCGACCGTCTGCGGCGCGTGGCGGCTGCGCTCGTTGGTGGCATGCGCCGTGCGCCGCTCCGCCGGCATGCAGGCGAAGGCGGGTGCGGTGAGGATCACGCGCGGCGCCATGTCCTGGCATTGCGGACAGACCTGCGGCTCATCACATTCAGCCATCGGGCGCATGTCGGTGAATGGTCCGCATGTATCACAGAGATATTCATAGACCGGCATCGTCTCGTCTCCTGCGCAACAATCATCTCCATCTCACGCGGCGGATGCGGGGCGGCGAAACCACTGCCGTCCCGCACCCATCGCGCAGGGAGGAGAATTACTTGTCCGGCGAGATCGGCATCTGGATGTCGCCCGTGATGTGCTTGATCGGCCCCGCCGCCGATGGCATCACGTCGAAGTCGAAGATCTCGGTCGGCAGCCACAGGGTGGCGCAGGCATTGGGCACGTCGACCACGCCGGAGATGTGGCCCTGCACCGGCGCGGTGCCGAGGATCGAGTAGGCCTGGGCGCCGGAGTAGCCGAACTTCTTCAGGTACTCGATGGCGTTGAGGCAGGCCTGGCGATAGGCGATGTGGACGTCGAGATAGTGCTGCTTGCCGGCCTCGTCGACCGAGATGCCCTCGAAGATCAGGTAGTCGCGATAGTTCGGCGTGATCGGCGACGGCTTGAAGATCGGATTCTTGATCCCGTACTTCGCCACGCCGTCCTTGATGATGTCGACCTTGATGTGCAGCCAGCCGGCCATCTCGATGGCGCCGCAGAAGGTGATCTCGCCGTCGCCCTGGCTGAAATGCAAATCGCCCATCGAGAGGCCGCCGCCGGGCACGTAGACCGGGAAGTAGATCTTCGAGCCGCGCGACAGGTCCTTGATGTCGCAATTGCCGCCATGCTCGCGCGGCGGCACGGTGCGGGCACCCTCGGCACCGATCTTGGCCTTGACGTCGCCCTTGGCCTGGCCGGCGTGCGCGGTCGGCGCGAACGGCGGGTTGGCAAGGCCGGGCACGCGGGTCGGGTTGGTCGCGATCAGCGCCGTCTCGCGCTCGTTCCAGGTCGCCAGCAGCTTGGGATCGGGCAGACAGCCGATCAGGCCGGGATGGATCAGGCCGGCGAAGTTCACGCCGGGGACATGGCGCGACGAGGTGTAGAGGCCCTTGATGTCCCAGATCGACTTCTGCGCCAGCGGGAAGTGATCAGTCAGGAAGCCGCCGCCATTCTGCTTGGAGAAGAAGCCGTTGAAGCCCCACAGGCTCTCCTTCAAGGGACCGACGTCGAGCAGGTCGACGACCAGCAGGTCGCCCGGCTCAGCACCCTTGACGCCGATCGGGCCGGACAGGAAATGCACGATCGACAGGTCGATGTCGCGCACGTCATCGGCGGAGTCGTTGTTCTTGATGAAGCCGCCGGTCCAGTCGTAGGTCTCGATGATGAAATCGTCGCCGGGATTGACCCACTCCACCATCGGAATATCCGGGTGCCAGCGGTTGTGGACCTTGTCGTTCTCGTAGGCCGACTTGGTCAGATCGACCTTGATCAGTGTGTCTGGCATCAGAAGCTCCCCTTTTTACCTGCTTGGACGGAGTGGTTAGACGGACAGATATTTCGAGACCTGCGCGGCATCGACGGACTCGCGCGGATCGTCGCGGACGATCTCGCCGTTCTCGATCACCAGCACGCGGTCGGCGATGTCGAGCGCGAAGCTCAGCACCTGCTCGGAGACGACGATCGACAGCCCCTTCTCGTCGCGGATGCGCTTCAGGGTGCGCGCCATCTCCTTGATGATCGACGGCTGGATGCCCTCGGTCGGCTCGTCGAGCAGCAGCACCTTGGGCTTGGTCGCGAGCGCGCGCGCGATCGCGAGCTGCTGCTGCTGGCCGCCGGAGAGATTGCCGCCACGGCGGCCCTTCATCTCGAGCAGCACCGGGAACAGCTCGTAGATGTCGCCGGGGACCTCGGATTCGCCGGACACGACGAGCCCGGTCTCGATGTTCTCCTTCACCGTCATGGTCGAGAAGATCATGCGGCCCTGCGGCACGTAGGCGAGGCCCTTGGCGACACGCTCATAGCTCTTCAGGCTTGCGAGCTCGGCGCCGTCCATCGCGATCGAACCGCTCTTGGCCGGCAGGATGCCCATCAGCGACTTCATCAGCGTGGTCTTGCCCATGCCGTTGCGGCCCATGATCGCAACGATCTCGTTGGGCGCGACCTTGACGTTCAGGCCATGCAGCACCTCGCTTTGACCATAGGCGACATGGAGATCGGAGATTGCGAGCATCAATGGCTCCTGCAAAGTGATGAACTTGGATGAGGCTGCAGCAACATCGGCAGAGCGCTCCCTCCCCCCTTGTGGGGGAGGGTTGGGGAGGGGGGTGGCCCCAAGCGAGACTGCCGCCGTGGGCCCCCTCCCCTAACCCCTCCCCACAAGGGGGAGGGGAACGCGGCGTCATTCGGAGCGAACAGGATCGCGATCATCGCTCAATGCCCCAGATAGACTTCGACGACCTTGGGATCGTTCTTGACCCGCTCCATCGTGCCTTCAGAGAGGATCTGACCCTGGTGCAGCACGGTGACCTTGTGCGCGATGTCCTCGACGAACTTCATGTCGTGCTCGATGACGAGCACCGACCGATCCTTGATGATGCGGTTGAGCAACTCGGCGGTCTTGGCGCGCTCGCTGACGCTCATGCCGGCCACGGGCTCGTCGAGCATCAGCAGGTCCGGGTTCTGGATCAGCAGCATGCCGATCTCGAGCCACTGCTTCTGGCCGTGGCTGAGCTCGGCGGCCGAGGTCTTGAGACGGTCCTTGAGGAAGATCATCTCGGCGACCTCCTCGACGCGGTCCTTGACGACCGCGTCGCGCTGGAAGGTCAGCGAGCCGAACACGGTGCGGCCGCGCGGAAACGAGATCTCGAGATTCTCGAACACGCTGAGATCCTCGAACACCGACGGCGTCTGGAACTTGCGGCCGACACCCGCCTTGACGATCTCGTTCTCGCGCAGCTTCGTCAGCTCCTTGCCGCGGAACTGGATCGAGCCGGAGGTCGCTCTGGTCTTGCCGCAGATCAGGTCGAGCACCGTGGTCTTGCCTGCGCCGTTCGGGCCGATGATCACGCGGATCTCGTTCTCCTCGACATAGAAGGAGAGATCGTTGACCGCCTTGAAGCCGTCGAAGGAGACCGTGAGCGCTTCGACCGCGAGCAGGAATTCCTTGGGCTGGTGACCGATGAGCATCGCTGTCTCCTCACTCTGCGGGGGCGCCGTTGGCGACGAGCCCGCCATTGCCGGATTTCTTGGTGCGGGACGCCAGCAGGCGGTCGATGCGCGGCTGCACGTGATCGCCCCAGATGCCGGCCAGCCCGTTCGGGAAGGCAAGGACCACCGCAATGAAGAGCGCGCCGAGGCCGAACAGCCAGAGCTGCGGGAACGTCTCCGACAGGCTGGTCTTGGCGAAGTTGATCAGGATCGTGCCGTAGACCGCGCCGAAGATCGACAGCCGGCCGCCGACCGCCGTGTAGATCACCATTTCGATCGACGGCACAATGCCGACGAAGGACGGCGACATGAATCCGACTTCCAAGGTGAACAGGGCACCGCCGACCGCGGCGAACACTGCGGCAGCGCAGAAGGCAAAGATCTTGAAGTTGGCGACGCTGTAGCCGGAGAAGCGCACCCGGTCCTCCTGCTCACGCATCGCCACCAGGATGCGGCCGAGCTTGGTCAGGCGAATGAACTGCGCCACCAGGATGGCGACGAACAGCAGGAACACTTCGACGAAGTAGAGGATGAGTTTGGCGTGATCGGTGCGGATGTCCCAGCCGTGCAGGGTGCGCAGATCGGTGATGCCATTGATGCCTCCGGTATAGCCCTGCTGTCCGACGATCAGGATGGTCAGGATGGCGGCGATGGCCTGGGTGATGATCGCGAAATAGACGCCGCCGACGCGCCGCTTGAACATCGCGGCACCGATGATGAAGGCGAAGATCGCCGGCACCAGGATGATTGCCGCCAGCGCGAACGGAAAGCTCTGGAACGGCTTCCAGAAGAACGGCAGCTGTGTCAGCTGATTCCAGTCCATGAAGTCGGGAATGCCCGGCGTCGACTGGATCTTGGTGTTGGCGACGCTGGAGGCCTCCAGCTTCAGGAACATCGCCATGCAGTAGCCGCCGAGGCCGAAGAACACGCCCTGGCCGAGGCTCAGGATGCCGCCATAGCCCCAGCACAGCACCAGGCCGATCGCAACGAAGGCGTAGGTCAGATATTTCGCGACCAGGTTGAGGCGGAACACATCGAGCGCCAAGGGCAGGATGACGACGAGCAGGAGCAGCAGCGAGACGAAGCCGATGAGTTCTGATCGGTTGAAAAAGCGCGAGTTGATGATCATGACCGTGCTTTCTTGTTGGGCTGTCGGAGCTGGCTCACTTGCGGACCTTGAGGGCGAACAGGCCCTGCGGCCGCATCATCAGGATGGCGACGATCGCAAGCAGCGTGAGCACCTTGGCCATCGAGCCGGACATGAAGAACTCCATGGTCGACTGCGCCTGGGAGATGGTGAAGGCGGAGGCGATGGTGCCGATCAGGCTGGCGGCGCCGCCGAACACGACGACCAGGAAGGTGTCGACGATGTAGAGCTGTCCGGCCGTCGGACCGGTCGAGCCGATCATGGTGAAGGCCGAGCCCGCGACGCCGGCAATGCCGCAGCCGAGACCGAAGGTGTAGCGGTCGACCTTCTCGGTGTTGATGCCGACGGCGCCGGCCATCACGCGGTTCTGCACCACGGCGCGAACCTGCTTGCCCCAGCGCGACAGGAACAGGACGTAGGCCACCACGAGCGTGATCAGGATGGTCAGGCACATCACGAACATGCCGTTGATCGGGATCTGGATGGCGTCGGTCGCCTGCCAGGAGCCCATCATCCACTCGGGGAGCTCGACGCCGACCTCGCGGGCGCCGAACACCGAGCGGTAGGCCTGCTGCAGGATGAGGCTGAGGCCCCAGGTCGCGAGCAGCGTATCGAGCGGCCGCTTGTAGAGTCGGCGTATCATCGCCCATTCGACCAGCATGCCGAGCGATCCGGAGGCGATGAAGGCGAATATCATCGCGACGAAGAAGTAGCCGGGAAACAGCGAGGGGAGGAAATGCTGGAAGGCGTTCGACGTCATCCAGGTGACGTAGGCGCCGAGGATCATGAACTCACCATGCGCCATGTTGATGACGCCCATCTGGCCGAAGATGATGGCGAGCCCCAGCGCCATCAGCACGTAGACCGAAAACAGGATGAGGCCCGCGAAGCCCTGCATCGCGAAGATGGCCCCGAGGTCGCCGATGGAATAGTCACCGAACATGATCCGTCCTCTCGTGATGCCCTGCAGGAGATGGATCGGCGTGCGGCACAGCGTGTCCGCGGCCAAGATCGTTCCCCCCCCCTTGTGGGGGAGGGCTAGGGAGGGGGGCCTCCGCGCCGAGCTGTGGGTGGGGTACCCCCCTCCCCAACCCTCCCCCACAAGGGGGGAGGGAGCGCACCGTCAACGGCGCGCCAGAGACGCAGGCTTACTGATAGCCCTTCGGGAACGGATCTGGCTCGACCAAGTCGGCGGTCTCGTAGATCAGCTCGTACTGACCGTCCGCCTTGGCGCGACCGACGCGGGTCTTGGACCAGAGATGGTGGTTCTCGTGGATCCGAACATAACCTTCCGGCGCGCCCTTGAACTCGATGCCAGGCGAGGCGGCGGCGACCTTGTCGATGTCGAAGCTGCCGGCCTTCTCGACCGTCAGCTTCCACAGCCACGGGCCGAGATAGGCAGCCTGGGTGACGTCGCCGATCACGGTCTTCTCGCCCCACATCTTCTTGAATTCGGAAACGAAGGCCTTGTTGTTCGGATTGTCGAGCGACTGGAAGTACTTCATGCAGGCATAGGCGCCAGCGATGTTCTCACCGCCGATCCCGTCGATCTCGTCCTCGGTCACGGAGATGGTGAGCAGCGTCTGCTTCGACATGTCGATGCCGGCTGCCTTGAGCTGCTTGTAGAACGCGACGTTGGAGCCGCCGACGATGATCGCGTAGATCACGTCCGGCTTGGTCAGCTTGATCTTGTTGATCACCGAGTTGAACTGGGTGTGGCCGAGCGGGAAATATTCCTCGCCGACGACCTTGGCGCCCTGCAGATGGCCCTCGATGTGCTTGCGCGCGATCTTGTTCGAGGTGCGCGGCCAGATGTAGTCGGAGCCGAGCAGGTAGAAGGTCTTCGCGCCCTTGGTCTTGTTGACCCAGTCGAGGCCGGCGATGATCTGCTGGGTCGCCTCCTGGCCGGTATAGATGACGTTCTTCGACTGTTCGAGGCCTTCGTAGAAGGTCGGGTAATACAGCATGCCGTTGTACTGCTCGAACACCGGCAGCACCGCTTTGCGCGAGGCCGAGGTCCAGCAGCCCATGACGGCGGCGCATTTGTCGTTGACCAGCAGCTTCTTGGCCTTCTCGGCGAAGGTCGGCCAGTCGGAAGCGCCGTCCTCCTGGATATACTTGATTTTGCGGCCGAGCACGCCGCCGGCGGCATTGATCTGCTCGATGGCGAGCTTCTCGGCCTGCACCGAGCCGGTCTCCGAGATCGCCATCGTGCCCGTGACCGAATGCAGAATGCCGACGGTGACTTCGCTATCCGTGACTGCAAGGCCGGTGGTGTTGACTGCAGAGGTTGCAGGGCCTGCGCCGAAGGACGGCCGCGGCATCATGGCGAGCGCCGGGATCGCGGCCATTCCCATCAGCAATTGGCGCCGAAGTGGCGACTTCAGGCCCTTTTTGGTTTCGTCTGACATGAGCACCCCATTCATTGGTTCGAGGACACGCGTTGGGTCGGACGAAGGATGGCGCGCTTTGTGCAACGCACGGATACGCAAGATTGCGTATACTGCACCGCAAAAGCGCGACGTAGGCTCTGCGTAGGTCTTGCGAGCGGCAGGACAAAGCGTGCGGGCGATCCGCTTCGCGTGAGGAGTTCGAGAGTGGCAGGGCGGCAGCGGATCGACCGCGTCAGGCGCCAATACAACCAGTGGGTCGCCAACCAGACGTTGGAGGACTATGCACTCCGCTTTACGGCCAAGAGCGCGCGGCGCTGGTCCGCCGCCCGCGTCGCCAACACGGCGCTGGGCGCGATCTCGTTCCTCGCACTTGAGGCGATCGGCGGCACCATCACCTTGAACTATGGCGTCGCCAACGCGACCGCCGCGATCCTGGTCGCCAGTGTGATCATCTTCTGCTGCGGCCTGCCGATTGCCTACCATGCGGCCAAATGCGGCATCGACATCGACCTGCTGACCCGCGGCGCCGGCTTCGGCTATATCGGCTCGACCATCACCTCGCTGATCTACGCGTCGTTCACCTTCATCTTCTTCGCCATCGAGGCGGTCATCCTGGCTTCGGCGCTGGAGATGTGCTTCGGCATTCCCCGGCCGATCGGCTATCTCATCAGCGCCGTTGTCATCATCCCGCTCGTCACCTACGGCATCACGCTGATCAGCCGCTTCCAGCTGTGGACACAGCCCCTGTGGGTCGTGCTGCACATCCTCCCCTTTGCCGCGATCGCCTATGCCAGCCCGCACTCCTTCGTCGAATGGCAGCAGTTTCCCGGCGAGCACGGCGATCCCATGGGCCATCTCGATCTGGCGCTGTTCGGGACCGCCGCGGCGGTCGTGTTCTCGCTGGTCGCCCAAATCGGCGAGCAGGTCGACTTCCTGCGCTTCCTGCCGCGTGACCGCCGCACGTCCAAACGGTCGTGGTGGATCGCGCTGTTGTCGGCTGGCCCCGGCTGGATCGTGCTCGGGGCACTGAAGCTGCTGGCAGGCTCGTTCCTCGCCTTCTTCGCGCTGAGCCACGGCGTCTCGGCCGAGCACGCCGCCGAACCGGCACACATGTATCTGGAGGCGTTCCGTTATGTACTGGCCCGGCCGGACTTGGCGCTTGCGTTGACCGGCACCTTCGTGATCGTCTCCCAGATCAAGATCAACGTCACCAACGCCTATGCCGGCTCGATCGCCTGGTCGAACTTCTTCTCGCGCCTGACGCACAGCCACCCCGGCCGCGTGGTTTGGCTCGTGTTCAACGTCGTCGTCGCGCTGCTGCTGATGGAGATCGGCGTCTACAAGGCGCTGGAGCAGACGCTGGCGCTGTACTCCAACATCGCGATCTCCTGGGTGGGCGCGCTGGTGGCCGACCTCGTGATCAACAAGCCGCTGGGCCTGCGCCCGCCGCAGATGGAGTTCAAGCGCGCCCATCTCTACGACATCAACCCGGTCGGGGTCGGCGCGATGACGATCGCGACGATCGTCTCGATCAGCGCCTTCTATGGCCTGTTCGGGCCGACCGGAAAGGCGCTATCGACCTTCGTCGCGCTCGGCGTCGCGCTCGTCACCGCGCCTGCGATCGCCTATCTGACCGACGGCAAATACTATCTGGCACGCAAGCCGAAGCGGAGCTGGCAGAACATCGAGCAGATCCAATGCTGCATCTGTGAGCATCACTTCGAACCGGAGGATACCGCCTCCTGCCCGGCCTATGCCGGTCCGATCTGCTCGCTGTGCTGCTCGCTCGATGCCCGCTGCCACGACCTGTGCAAGCCGCACGCGCGGGCCCAGGCTCAGGTCGCAGCGGCGCTCAGCGGCATGCTGCCAGAGTCGTTGCTGGCCAAGTTCAACTCGCAGCTCGGTCATTATGTCGGTGTATTTCTGACATCGGCCGGGCTCGTCGCGCTGACGCTCGGCATGATCTATCTGGAGACGTCGGCGGCGCTGCCGGGCTTCAAGGGCATCATCTCCGATGTGCTGTGGAAGGTGTTCTTCGCCCTCTCCATCATCATCGGTGTCGTGACGTGGCTGTTCGTACTGGCCCAGCAGAGCCGCCGTGCGGCCGAAGACGAGACGCGGCGGCAGACCCAGCTGTTGATTCAGGAGATCGAGGCGCACAAGCGCACCGATGCAGAGTTGCAGCGCGCCAAGGAAGTTGCAGAATCAGCCAATCTCGCCAAGAGCCGCTATGTGGTCGGCCTCAGCCATGAGCTGCGCTCGCCGCTGAACGCGATCTCCGGCTATGCGCAACTGCTCGAGCAGGACACGAGCCTCGCACCGAAGCCGCGGGACCAGGTTCGCGTCGTCCGCCGCAGCGCCGATCATCTGTCCGGCCTGATCGACGGCATTCTCGACATTTCCAAGATCGAAGCCGGGCGGCTGTATCTGTCGCGCGACGAGGTCCGTCTCAGCGAATTCCTGGATCAGCTCGTGGGCATGTTCCGATTGCAGGCTGCGGCGAAGGGCGTCGACTTCGTATTCAAGCGGCCGGCGGTCCTGCCGCTGGTCGTCTATGCCGACGAGAAGCGGCTGCGCCAGATCCTGATCAACCTGCTGTCGAACGCGATCAAGTTCACCGGGGAAGGCAGCGTCCAGTTCGTCGTGCACTATCGGAGCCCGGTGGCCGAGTTCGAGGTGATCGACACCGGCCCGGGCATCCAGCCCGACGATCTGGAGCGCATCTTCGCGCCCTTCGAGCGCGGCGCGCTCGGGGCCGCGCAGCCGCAGACCGGCACGGGACTGGGCCTGACGATCAGCCGTCTGCTCGCCGGCGTCATGGGCGGCGACATCAAGGTCGAGAGCAGCGTCGGCGCCGGCAGTACGTTCAAGGTCAAGATCCTGCTGTCCGAGGTGACAAACCCGACGCGGCATGCGCCGGTGAAGGCGCCGGTGGCCGGCTATCTCGGGCCGCGCAGGACGATCCTGATCACCGACGATGATCCTGTGCATCGCGACCTGCTGCGCGAGGTGCTGACGCCGCTCGGCTTCATCCTGCTGAGCGCGCCCGACGGTCCCGCCTGCCTCGCGCTCGCACAACACTGCCAGCCGGATCTGTTCATTCTGGACATCTCGATGCCCGGCATGGACGGCTGGACAGTGGCCGAGACCTTGCGCAACAGCGGTCATCATCAGGCCCGGATCCTGATGACATCTGCGAGCGCGCTCGAAGCGCACGGCCGGCCGTTGGCGCAACCCTTTCACGACAGCTACCTGATGAAGCCGATCGACATCCCAAGGCTGCTGGAGGCGATACGTCAATTGCTGAAGCTCGAATGGAGCTACCAGACCGACATGCCCGTGGCCCCGCCACGCTGGCGGCCGGACACCGGATCCCGGCCGCCGCTCAAATATGTCGAAGAGCTGATGAGCCTCGGCCAGATCGGCTACATCAGAGCCATTCAGCTCAAGCTCGACGAGATCCGCAACGCGCATCCCGAGCATGCCGACTTCGTCGCCCAGATGCGCACGCTCATCGACCGCTTCGATCTCGATCAGTACATGGCAACTCTGAAGACCTTGCACGCCTATGAGCATTGACAGCAAGAAGCGCGACGTCGCGCTTGTCGTCGACGACTCGCCGGAGACGCTTCGGCTGCTCACCGACGCGCTGGATGGGGCCGGCATGACCGTCATGGTTGCGCTCGATGGCGCCGCGGCCATGCGCATTATCGACCAGATCACGCCGGACATCATCCTGCTCGATGCGGTCATGCCCGGCATGGACGGCTTCGAGACCTGCCGCAAGCTCAAGCGCGAGACAGGCCTCTCCAACGTCCCCGTGATCTTCATGACCGGGCTCGCCGACACCGAGCACATCGTGCAGGGACTGGAGGCCGGCGGAGTCGACTACGTCACGAAGCCGATCGCCGTCTCGGAGATGCTGGCGCGCATCCGCGTGCATCTCGCCAACGCCCGGATGACGCAGAGCGCGCGCGCCGCGCTCGACGTCTCCGGCCGCTTCCTCCTCGCCGTCAACCGCGACGGCCGGCTGATGTGGGCAACGCCGCAAGCTCAGAAGCTGTTGTCGGACAGTTTTGGCACGGCGGAGGAGCTCGTGCTGCCGGAAGCGCTGCGGCTCTGGCTGGATCAGGCGCAGAACGGCAAAGGCAGCGCCAAGGCCGCCGCTTCGATTCCCGATCATCCCGAATTGCGCCTCTACTACATGGGTGGAGCCGGGCCGAACGAGTTCCTGCTGCGGCTCGCCAAGGAGTCCTCCGGCGAGCTGCCCAAGCAGTTCTCCAGCGCGTTCGGTCTCACCACGCGCGAGGGCGAGGTGCTGTCATGGCTGTCCAAGGGCAAGACCAACCGCGACATCGCGCAAATCCTGGGACTGAGCCCGCGCACCGTCGACAAGCACCTCGAGCAGATCTACGCCAAGCTCGGCGTCGAGAACCGTACCGCCGCCGCGGCTGTCGCGACCGGTGTGGCGCGGCGGGAGGGTTGAGGCGAGCCGACCAGCGGGCCCCAACCATCACTGTCGTCCCGGGCAAGCCCTGCGGCGCGAAGCGCCGGCGGGCGCCGACCCGGGACCCATACCGCGTGATGTCGCTTGAGGCAGGACGAAAGTTGACGTTGTGCCCAGCACACCTGCCGGTGGCTATGGATCCCCGCTTTCGCGGGGACGACGCCGTCTTTGGAGCGGCACACCGGCCGTTAAAAGCTCACCCGTACACGAACGCCGGATCATCCAGATCGATTGCCGGGATCTGGTCCTTCTCGCTCCAATAGTCCTGGCTGTGCTGCCACTCCGGCTTGTCGCCGCGCTTGGGCAGCAGATGCATGTTGCGCATCATGTAGCCGGGGTTGAAGTTCTCCGGGTCGATCCATGGCAGCAGCGGCATGTTGTGATCCTCCGGGCGCAGCGCCGGCACGACCTTGCTCACACCTTTTTCTTTCATGTGCGCGAGCAGGCGGCACACGAAATCCGCGACAAGGTCCGTGCGCAACGTCCAACTGGCGCGGAAATAGCCGAACACCCAGGCCAGGTTCGGCACGCCGGTGAACATCATGCCGCGATAGGTCACGGTGTCAGCGAAGTCGAGCGGCTTGCCGTCGATCGTAAACGCGATGTCGCCGAGCACGCAGAGATCGAAGCCGGTCGCGGTGACGACGATGTCGGCGTGCAGCTCGTCGCCAGACTTGAGCTTGATGCCTGTCTCGGTGAACCGCTCGATCTCGTCGGTCACGACCGAGGCCTTGCCGCTCTTGATGCCCTCGAACAGGTCGGCATCCGGCACGAAGGCGATACGCTGCCGCCACGGACGGTAGCTCGGGGTGAAGTGCTTGGCGGTGTAGTCGGGTCCGAGGATGGCGCTGATCTGGCCGATCAGCTCCTTCTTCACCTGGTCGGGCTCGGTCAGGCAGCGCTTGGTGAACCAATCCTGTTCGAACAGGATCTTGCGCCTGACGATCTCATGGATCCATTCCTCCTTCACCTGCAGTCTCCGCAGCTCCTCGGCCAGCTCGATCGCATTGCGGCCAACGCGGAAGTAGGTCGGCGACCGCTGCAGCATCGTCACATGCGCGCATTGGCCGGCGATCGAGGGCAGGATGGTCGCGGCCGTCGCACCGGAGCCGATCACCACGACCTGCTTGCCCGTGAGATCGAGATCCTCGGGCCACAACTGCGGATGGACGATGCGGCCCTTGAACTTCGCCATGTCCGGCCACTCCGGCGTGTAGCCCTTTGAGTGTCGGTAGTAGCCCTGGCACATCCAGAGAAAATTCGTTGTAAAGGTGACGGGCTCGTGATCCCTGCCCTTCACCGCTTGGACCGTCCAGAGACTGGTCGCGCTCGACCAACTCGCGGACAGGATGAGGTGGCCATAGCGAATGTGGCGGCCAAGGTCGTTCTCCTCGATCACGTCGCCCATGTAGTTGAGGATCTCTTCCGCGGTCGCGATCGGCGGCCCGACCCATGGCTTGAAGCTGTAGCCGAACGTATGCAGGTCGCTGTCGGAGCGGATACCGGGATAGCGGTGCGTCCGCCAGGTGCCGCCAAAGCTGTCCTGGCTCTCCAGGATCACGAAGCGCTTGTCGGGCATCTGCTTGGTCAACTGATAGGCGCTGCCGACACCGGAGATGCCGGCGCCGACGATCAGCACGTCGAAATGTTCGGTCGCGTGCGAGGACGCGGCCTCCCGGATGGGCGCGATGACGTTCATGGGAGTCCCTGGGCTTTGGTCTTGATGTTGTTTCCTCGCGCGACAGGCTGAACCCGATCACGACGATGGTCAACCCGCGACCGCGAGCCGCAACCCAGCCCTGAACGATCTCAATTTCCGCTGAGCGGCATGCCCCATTGCCGCGCGGTCTGTGCGACCCAGTCGCGATACAGCGTGAGCGGCGTGACGCCGGTCATGCCGCCGCAGCCGTCGCCGAGATTCGGTCCGGTCGACCATGAGATGACGCCGATCAGCACCTGACCTTGCGGCTGCGTCTCGAAAGCAGGCCCGCCGGAGTCGCCGGTGCAGCCGCCCAATCCGGGCCGCACGCCTTGCGTCGCCGGATCGACGAGCCGGATCTGCAGCGTGCCCGGTTTGCCCGTCGCAACCAACGCCGCCCCGCGCACCATGCCGCCGCTCTTTCCGTCGCCTGGGACAGCGACACCGATCCCTGCGACCGTGAACGCGTTGCCGGCGGCAAGCGGCGGCTGCGGCACGCCAAGCGCCGCTGGCACGCGTTCTTTCACGGGCACCTCCAATTCCAGCAGCGCGACATCGGCGGTGGCGCGATGCGCCACGATGGCCTGCACGCTGAAGCTCGGATGCACCGCCACCCGTCGGACCGTCTTGAGAACCGGCTTGCGGTCACGATCGTATTCCACGATGCGGTAATCGAGCCCCGGCTGCACGCAATGTCCGGCGGTCAGCACCAGCTTCGGGGCAATCAGTGCGCCGCTGCAAAAATTGCCGCGCGAGCCGACGATCGTGACCACGGAGCGGCCGATGCCGTCATTCAGCGCCGGCGCGTTGCCGACGATGGCAAGGATTGGCGATGGCGCCAGCAGGACGGCGGCTGCAATGATTGCGTGAGACGGCTTCATCGCGGCAGCAATAGCGGCTGCGGCCGATATCGCCAAGTGCGGCGTCCCGTGCTAGCGATCATCCGGGAATCGAGGGAGGACGGGACTGACATGGTCGAGGCGGTGATCTTTGATTTCGGTGGCGTGATGACGACATCGCCGTTCGAGGCCTTCGCGCGGTTCGAGAAGGAGCGCGGCTATCCTGCCGACATCATCCGCAACACCAATGCTGCCAACCATCTCGAGAACGCCTGGGCGAAATTCGAGCGCGCCGAGATCGACCTCGACACTTTCGACCGGCTGTTTGCGGAGGAGTCGCTGGCGCTCGGTGGCGCAGCGGTCAGCGGGCGCGAGGTGCTGCCGCTGCTCGCCGGCGATCTCCGGCCCGGCATGGTCGAGGCGCTCCGCCGCATCAAGGCGGAGTGCAAGACCGGCTGCATCACCAACAATCTGCCGGCGAACGCAATCGGCAGCCAGGGCGGCCGCTCGTTGTACGTCGCGGAGGTGATGGTGCTGTTCGATCACGTGATCGAATCGGCCAAGATCGGGCTGCGCAAGCCCGATCCGCGGATCTACCGGATGATGACCGAGACGCTCGGCGTCAGCCCCGCGGACTGCGTCTACCTCGACGATCTCGGCGTCAACCTGAAGCCGGCGCGCGAGATGGGCATGACGACGATCAAGGTTGTCAGCGCATCGCAGGCGATTACGGAGCTGGAAGCCGCGACGGGACTGCGCCTGCGCTGATCGTCATTGCGCGGCGCTCTTGCGCTGAAGCGAGCCGGAGGCTTCGCGGGATTCTGGATTGCTTCCGCCTTCGCCCTTTGGGCTTCGGCGGACACGTCGCTGCGCTCGCAATGACGAGGATATTAATAGTTCGTTTGGTTCGCCCGCTCGGGAAATGCGGCCGCCAGCGCCGCGCCGTCAGCCTGCAGCACGCCGCGCTCCGTGATCAACCCCGTCACCAGCCGTGCCGGGGTGACGTCGAAGCCGTAGTTCGCAACCGGCGAGCCCGGCGGAACGATGCGCACGGTCTCGATGCGACCGTCGGCGGTGCGACCCGTCATCTCAGTAACCTCCTGCGCGCTGCGCTGCTCGATCGGGATCTGCCGTCCCTCGGCAACGGCGAAGTCGATCGTCGGCGACGGCAGCGCGACATAAAACGGCACGCCATTGTCGTGCGCGGCCAGTGCCTTGAGATAGGTGCCGATCTTGTTGCAGACGTCGCCATTGGCGGCGACGCGGTCGGTGCCGACGATGGCGAGATCGACCATCCCATGCTGCATGAGATGGCCGCCGGTGTTGTCCGGGATGACGGTATGCGCCACGCCGTGATGCCCGAGTTCCCAAGCGGTCAGCGAGGCGCCTTGATTGCGCGGCCGTGTCTCGTCGACCCAGACATGGATCGGAATGCCGCGATCGTGCGCAAGATAGATCGGCGCGGTCGCCGTGCCCCAATCGACGGTCGCAAGCCAGCCGGCATTGCAGTGGGTCAGCACGTTCACGACTTCGCCCGGCTTCTTGCGCGCCGCGGCCGCCTCGATCAGCGCGAAACCGTGCGCGGCGATGCCCTGGTTGATCGTGACGTCCTCGCCGGCAATGTCGACGGCGCGCGAATAGGCCGCATCGCGCCGCTCCGACGGTGCCAGCCGGCGCAGCATCGTGCTCATCGTGTCGAGCGCCCATTTCAGGTTGATCGCCGTCGGCCGCGTCGCGATCAGCATCTCGTAGGCGCGGTCGATGCCAGGATCGGAGCGGTCGTCGCGCATCGCCAGCGCCATGCCGAACGCGGCGGTGGCGCCGATCAGCGGCGCACCGCGGACCAGCATGCCGCGGATCGCGTCCGCCGCCTCCTCGCATGTCGTGATCTTCGCCACCACGAACTCGTGCGGCAATCGGCGTTGATCGATCGCGCAGACCGACCAGCCGTCGGAGTCGAGCCAGATGCTGCGATAGTGCCTGCCGTCCACCTTCATGTTCGATCTCCCCTCAACCACGCAAGATACGGCCTGCGATCGCATCGAGCTTCTTCAGAAGCTCGGGATCGCGCGCCTCCGGCGCAGTGATCAAGGCGGTGTCGAGCGCTCGGTCGGAGCCGATCGGGCACGGTTCATGCTCGCGCGGAAACTCCTGGGCGAGCCGCGCCACCAGCGATTTCGCCTTGTCGGCGTTGGTGGTGAGCACGCGAATGATATCCTGCACGGTGACGGCGTCGTGATCCGGATGCCAGCAGTCGAAGTCGGTCACCATCGCGACCGTCGCGTAGCAGATCTCGGCCTCGCGGGCGAGCTTCGCCTCCGGCATGTTGGTCATGCCGATGACCGAATAGCCTGACGCCTTGTAGGTCATGCTTTCGGCATAGGTCGAGAATTGCGGCCCCTCCATGCAGACGTAGGTGCCGCCGCGCGCGATCGCGATGCCCTCGGCCTCGGCCGCAGCCGCGAGATGAATCCGCAACCGCGGTGAAACCGGATGCGCCATCGAGACGTGGGCGACACACCCCCTGCCGAAGAACGAGCTCTCGCGCTTGTAGGTGCGATCGACGAACTGATCGACCAGCACGAAGGTGCCCGGCGGGAGCTCTTCCTTGAACGAGCCGCAGGCCGACAGCGACACCAGGTCGGTGACACCAGCACGCTTCAGCACGTCGATATTGGCGCGGTAATTGATGTCGGACGGGGACAGCCGGTGTCCCTTGTCATGGCGCGGCAGGAACACGATCGGCAGGCCCGCGATCGTCCCCCGGCGTACCGGCGCCGACGGCTCACCCCAGGGACTCGCGATCACCTCTTCGCGGGCATCTTCCAGTCCCGGCAGATCATAGATGCCCGAGCCGCCGATAATGCCAAGCACAGCCTTCGTCATGACGTCCCCATCTCCAGCGGAGACGAGAATGCCAGCTTTGCGGCGAATTGAAAACAGCGACGCGGTGATCCGCGGGGCATGGCAACTGGGTCAGGCGGCCTTCGCTGCCGCCAACTGACCGCTCACCAGGCGCTCCAGCGTTGCGATGGACTGGAAGTTCTCCGGCGTGATCCGCTCCTGCGGAATGGTGAAATCGAACTCCGCCTCGATCGCCAGCATCAGGTTGACCATGTCCATCGAGGTCAGCCCGACATCGACGAGCTTGGCATCCGCCGCCACGTCGGCGGCCGTAGAATTCTGCGCGAGGATATCACGCACGAGCGCCACGATCCTGCGACTGACATCGACATCGAAACTCGGCATGGGGTCCTCTTCACTCGCGACTTGTTCCGGCGCGTCGGATCTGATCGACGCACGCGCAGGGGAGATAACGCAATTCGGCGTCGAAAGAGTTACGCCGCATCCCCATTCCAGTCTGAACTCGTCTTAACGCTAACGGCTTGGTCCAAAATTCTCGGATCGAACCAACCGGAAATTAACCCCCACCCGTCGATTGCGCGGCGTTTACCCTGAATTTCGTCGACGCATTTGAATCAAATCCATACCCTGCGTTGCAGCCCAAAGAAGGCGCAGCGCATCGGCCTGCTACTGCGGATGCGCGTGCCGCTCTCTCAAAGAGACAAGATCCGGAGTATCGATCGACCATGACTCTCCAGGGAACCGCGCTTCGCAACCCGATCCCCGACGACGGCGACAGCCTCCTGCTCGATCGCAGCTCCTTATTCGTCCAGCGGACCGCCGCTGTTGCGACGCAGGCCGCGGCGGAGGCCGAAGAGGTCGACCGTGACGGCCGCTTCCCGAAGGCCGCGATCGATGCGGCACGCGAGCACAAGCTGCTCGGGATGCAGATACCCGTCGAGTTCGGTGGCTTCGGCGCCTCGATCCACGACATTGCCGACGTCTGCTATGCGCTCGGCCGTGCCTGCGCCTCCAGCGCCATGATCTTCGCCATGCACCAGACCAAGGTCGCCTGCCTGGTTCGTCACGGCCGCGGCAGCGCTTACATGGAATCTCTGATGCGCCGGATCGCATCCGAGCAGCTGCTGATGGCGTCGTCCACCACCGAGGGACAGAACGGCGGCAACATCCGCGCCAGCGCGGCGGCCGTCGGTCACGAGGGTGATCGTATCACCTTGAAGCGCGACGCCACGGTGATCTCCTATGGCGCGGAAGCCGATGGCCTCGTCACGATTGCCCGGCGCACCGACGGCGCCGCCGCCTCCGACCAGGTGCTGCTGGCCCTGACCCAGGATGACTACACGATCTCGCGCACCCTTGGCTGGGAAACGCTGGGCATGCGCGGCACCTGCTCAACCGGATTCGCGCTCGAGGTGAGCTGTCCCTCCGACCGCATGTTCACCGAGCCCTACGATCGCATCCACGGCCAGACGATGACGCCGTTCGCACATCTGTGCTGGTCGTCGGCCTGGGCCGGCATCGCTGCGGCTGCCGTGGAGCGCTCTCAGCGCTTCCTGCGCAAGGCCGCACGCGGCGCCGGCGGACAGCTGCCGCCGGCAGCTGCGCATTACACCGCGGCGAAGATGGCGCTGGCCCGGCTGCGCGCAATGATCGTCACCAACATGGATGCCTTCGTCGCCCACGAATATGACGAGCGGGCGCTGAGCTCGCTCGACTTCCAATCCTCGATCACGCTGTTGAAGGTGCAGGCCTCGGAACTTGCCGTCGAGACCGTAATGCATGCCATGCGCGCCTGCGGCCTCTCGGGTTATCGCAACGACGGCGAGTTCTCGATCGGCCGCCACCTCCGAGACGTTCTGTCGGCGCCGATCATGATCAACAACGACCGTATTCTCACAAACATTGCCACGGCCAACTTGATGAGCACGGTACCGACCTCGCTCCATGAATGATCACGCCGATCGCAGCCATTGCCTCCACTCAGGATTTGCACAATGACGATTCCCGTTCTTCCGCAGTCGCCCGAGATTGCGCCCCAGCCGGCCGACGCGCTCGATCATTTGACCCGCGCCCTGTTCCATCGCATGGGCGCAGATGGCGTCTATGCGCGGACCGCGCTGTATGAAGGCGTGGTGGAGCGGCTCACGACGCTCATCACGCGACATCGCGAGCCCGGCACGGAGGTCATGCGCTTTCCGCCGGTCATGAGCCGCGCCCAGCTCGAAAAGTCGGGCTATCTCAAGAGTTTCCCCAACCTGCTCGGCTGCGTCTGCGGCCTGCACGGCACCGAGCGGGACATCCACGAGGCCGTGGCACGTTTCGACAAGGGCGGCGACTGGACCACCTCATTGTCACCAGCCGACCTCGTGCTGTCGCCCGCGGCCTGCTATCCGGTCTATCCGATCGCGGCGAGCCGCGGCGCCGTGCCGGTCGACGGCCTGCGCTTCGACGTCGCGGCCGATTGCTTCCGCCGCGAGCCGTCGCGTTATCTCGACCGCCTGCAGTCGTTCCGGATGCGTGAATATGTCTGCATCGGCACGCCCGACGACGTCTCGGCATTCCGTGACCGCTGGATGGTGAAGGCGCAGGCGATTGCCCGCGATCTCGGCCTGTCGTTCCGGGTCGATCACGCCAGCGACCCGTTCTTCGGCCGCGTCGGCCAGATGAAGGCGGTCAGCCAGAAGCAGCAGGCGTTGAAATTCGAGCTGCTAGTGCCTCTGCGCTCGGAAGAGCAGCCGACCGCCTGCATGAGCTTCAACTATCACCGCGAGCATTTCGGCACCACCTGGGGCATCATCGACGCCGATGGTGCACCGGCGCACACCGGTTGCGTGGCTTTCGGCATGGATCGCCTCGCGGTCGCGCTATTCCACACCCACGGCATCGATCCGACGCGCTGGCCGTCGCGCGTACGGGAAGCGCTGCAGTTCGAGCGCCAGGCAAGCACCGTCGGCTGACGCCACGAAGCCGCCGTCGAGGGATCGGCAGAACATCTCATGGGCGCGCCCAAGCCGCCGATCCGGTGCCGCGAGATCGGAGACTCCGATCTGGACGCGATCACCGATCTCTTGACACGCGGCTTCCCCCGGCGGCCCCGCGGCTATTGGTCGAGCGGCCTGCAGCGGCAAGCCGCGCGCCCGACGCCCGACGGCTATCCACGCTACGGCTATCTGCTCGAGCAAGACGGCAATGCGGTCGGCGTCCTGCTCGTCATCTACAGCGATCGCGGCACGCCTGCGGAGCCGCAGATCTGGTGCAATCTGTCGAGCTGGTATGTCGAACCCGCCTTTCGCAACTACGCGACGATGCTGACGAGAATCGCGCAGCGTCGGCCGGAGGTCACTTACGTCAATATCAGCGCCGCAAGGCAGACCTGGCCGATCATTGAGGCGCAAGGATTTCGCGCCTATTGCAGCGGCCTGTTCTTTTCGATGCCCGCGCTGTCGCTGGCTGGCCTCAGTTCGACGGTTGAGAAGGTCAGGGCAGACGCCCGCACCGTGGATGGCGTTCCGTCGGATGAGGCCGAATTGCTGATACGCCACGCGCGCCATGGCTGCCTCAGCGTGGTGGTGCGATCGACGGCGGGCCCCGTTCCGCTGGTGCTGCAGAAGGTCCGCATCCGGCAGGGACGCTTCGCATTGCCTGCGATGCAGCTGATCTACTGCCGCAGCATCTCCGACTACGTTTCCTGCGCCGGTACCGTCGGCCGCCTGCTGCTGCGTCGCGCCGCCGTTTCTGTCATCATCGACGCTAACGGGCCGATTGACGGTCTCGTCGGCATCTACACCGAGCGGCGCGGCCGGAAGTACATCAAGGGACCGCAGCCGCCGCGCCTCGGCGATCTCAGCGACACCGAGCTGCCGCTGTACGGCCCCTAGCTCAGGCGGCTGCCCTGACCTCATGCGCATAGTCCCAATACAGCCGGCGCGCACGGCTGAACACCGGACCGATCGGCAGGGCCCGGTCATCGATGCGAATGACCGGTGCGACCTTGGCGAAATTGCCCGACGAGAAGATCTCGTCGGCGGCCAGGAAGTCCGCATAGCGCAGCGTGGTCTCGACCACGCTGACGCCGTCGGCTCGCAGCAGCTCGGCCACGCGCTGGCGGGTGATCCCGTTGAGAAACGTGCCGTTCGGCACCGGCGTGAACACCACGCCGTCCTTGACCATGAACACGTTGGCATTGCCGAACTCGGCGACGTTGCCGAGCAGATCGAGCATCAGGCAATTGTTGAAGCCGCGCGAGGCCGCCTCGATCAGCGCGCGCGAATTGTTCGGATAGAGGCAGGCCGCCTTGGCATCGACCGGCGCGCACTCGGCGGTCGGCCGCCGGAACGGCGACAGCGTGATGGCGTTGCCCGTCGGCTGCGGCATCGGCGCTTCATAGATGCAAAGGCACCAATTGGTGGTCTCGGGATCGAACAGGACACCGCCGCCGGCGCCATGCTGCGCCCAGTACATCGGGCGGATGTAGAGCTCGGCTCTCGCTCCGAACCGCGCGATCCCCTCCCGCGCCAACCCCATCCAGGTCTCGACGTCCACCACCGGCTTGAGCCGGAAATTGATCGCGGACTGATTCACGCGCGCGCAGTGGCGATCGAGATCTGGCGTCACGCCTTCGAATGCGCGTGCCCCGTCGAACACGGTCGACGCGAGCCATGTCGCGTGGGTCCGGACGCCCATGATCGGCGCATTGCCCTCGCGCCATTCGCCGTCGAAGAAGGTCCAGGTCTGCGAGTAGCTGACAGGCTTGACGATGTGGGTCATGGCGGCGCTCCCGTTCGGCATCGATCGTGTCTGCACTTCTGGCGTGAATATTTTAAGGATTTCCCCGTCGCGACCTGCTGCTCACGATCGATTCACTGCTGATGGGCACAATGCCCGATGCCTTGGTTAATTGGAGCTGTCATGCCGCTCGACCCTCGCGCCCAGCGCCTGCTTTCGATGGTGGCTGCCGCTGTGCCGGAAAGCCAGGAGCGTCCGGGCCCCGCGCAGCGGCGGCAGTCGCTCGCCAAGCTGATGCAATTCGCGCGCAACGACTGCGGCGCCGTCATCACGCGGGACGGCAATTTCTCCGGGCCCTCCGGGCTGCTTCGTTATCGCCTGTATACGCCTGCAGCAGGCCCGGATGATACTGGGGCGCCCCTCCCCGGCTTCGTCTACTTTCACGGCGGCGGTCTCGTGGCAGGCAGCATCGACACGCACGACAAGGTCGCCGCCGCGCTTGCCGCCGCCTCCGGCTGTCGGCTGCTCTCGATCGACTACCGCCTCGCGCCTGAGCACAAGTTCCCCGCAGCGATCGAGGATGCGATCGCGGCGGTTCACTTCGCCATCGATCGCGCGGCCGCGCTCGGCATCGACGGCGGTCGGATTGTGATCGGCGGCGATTCCGCGGGCGCCACGCTCGCCGCCGCCGTTTGTCAGCAGGCCGTCGGCAGCACCAATCTCAGGATCGCGCTGCAGTGCCTGATCTGTCCAGTGCTCGATTTCTCCAATTTCTGGCCGTCGCGCGAGCTGTTCGGGACCGGCCACCTGATCGACAGGGCGACCTGGCAGGCCGACCTCGCCGACTATCTGGTTGGCGAGGTTGATGTCGCCAATCCACTGATATCGCCGTTGTGCCGTGAGACGCTGGCTGGGCTTCCCCCCGCCGTGATCCACACCGCGGAATTCGACGCGATGCGTGACGAGGGCAATGCCTACGCGGCACGGCTCGCGGAAGCTGGTGTCACGGTCGCGCATGTCTGTCACAACGGCATGGTCCACAATTTTCACGCGCTTGGCGCGATCCTGCCGCAGGCCAAAGCAGCACTGGATCTGGTCGGACAGCAAATTCGGTCCCTCCTCCCGGTCCCAACCGCACGCTAATTCGAAGCTTACCGGCCACACATCGTTAGGGTTATTTCGTCGTTCTTGTCGCGAATTATTGCCCGCTTTACGCCTGCGCTCCTACAACGACACCCCTCGCGGAATACGTGCAACCTGCATTGTGGACGGATGCGGGAGTGGAGATCGCCGATGCGCAATGAGACGATTGCAATCCACGCCGGCTATGAACCGGAGGCGACCACCAAGGCCGTCGCGGTTCCGATCTATCAGACCGCCGCCTACGCCTTCGACAGCGCCGATCACGGCGCCGCGCTGTTCAATCTCGAAGCCGAGGGCTACCGCTACAGCCGTATCTCCAATCCGACCACGGCGGTGCTCGAGAAGCGCGTCACCGAGCTCGAGGGCGGCGTCGGCGCGCTCGCCGTCGGCACCGGGCAGGCTGCGCTTCACTTCGCATTCGTCAATCTGGCCGATGGCGGCGGCAACATCGTCTCGGTGCCGCAGCTCTATGGCACCACGCACACGCTGCTCGGTCACATCCTGCCGCGCCAAGGCATCACCGGGCGCTTTGCCGAAAGCGATGCGCCCGATGCCATCGAACGTCTCATCGACGAAAACACCAAGGCCGTGTTCGCCGAGACGATCGGCAATCCCGCCGGCAATGTCTGCGACATCGAGGCGCTGGCGAAGGTTGCGCATCGCAACGGCGTGCCGCTGATCGTCGACAACACCGTCGCAACACCGATCCTGCTGCGGCCGTTCGATTACGGCGCCGACATCGCGGTGCATTCGCTGACCAAGTTTCTCGGCGGTCATGGCACGACGCTGGGCGGCATGCTGGTCGACAGCGGCAACTTCCCCTGGAAGGATCATGCCGACCGTTTTCCCGCCTTCACCCAGCCCGACGCGTCCTATCACGGGATGATCTACACCGATCATTTCGGCCGCAGCGCCTACATCCAGCGCGCGCGCAGCGTCTATCAGCGGACCATGGGTGCGGTGCTGTCGCCGTTCAATGCCTTCCTGCTGCTGCAGGGCATCGAGACGGTCGCGCTGCGCATGGAGCGCCACGTCGAGAATGCGCAAAAGGTCGCCGAATTCCTGCGCAACGATCCGCGCGTGGCGTGGGTCAACTACGCCGGCTTCGCCGACAGCCGCTATTACCCCCTGGTCCAGAAATATCTCGACGGCCGGGCGTCGTCGCTGTTCACGTTCGGGATCAAGGGCGGCATGGAGGCGGGCAAGGCGTTCTACGACGCCCTGAAGCTCGTCACGCGGCTGGTCAATATCGGCGATGCGAAGTCGCTGGCCTGCCATCCCGCATCGACCACGCATCGGCAGATGCCGCCGGACGACCAGCGCAAGGCGGGCGTCCTCCCCGAGACGATCCGGCTGTCGATCGGCATCGAGCATGTCAGTGACATCATCGAGGATCTCGACCAGGCGCTCGCCCAGGCCTGCCCTCGTCCGCGTCAGTTGGATGCGGCGGAGTAGAGCGATCAGCCGATGACCCTGCTGTTCGACCGACATCGCAGGATCGCGAGCCCTGCCCTCGCGCCCGCCGAGTTCGACGACCGCAGAGGGCGCCCGATCGAGCTTTCGATCGGCCTCGTCAACAACATGCCGGACAGCGCCCTGAAGGCGACCGATCTCCAGATCGCCCGCCTGCTGCAGCAGTGCGCGCCGCGGCACGTCCGCATCCGCCTGCACTGCTTCTCGCTGCCCTCCATCTTGCGCTCGCAAGCGGCCAGGAGCCACGTCGCCCAGTCCTACGCGGACATCGGGTCGCTCGATCGGCTCGGCATCGACGGCCTGATCGTGACCGGCGCCGAGCCTGTCGCCGCGACATTGCGCGACGAACCTTATTGGTCGGACCTCACCTCCGTGATCGACTGGGCCAGAACCAATACGCGCTCGACGATCTGGTCGTGTCTCGCGGCCCACGCGGCCGTGCTGCACCTGGACGACATCGAGCGGCAGCGGCTTGCGAGCAAATGCTCCGGCATCTTCGACTGCGTGAAGGTCCAGGACGACTGGCTCACGCACGGCATCCATTTGCCGCTTCAGGTGCCGCACTCCCGCCTCAACGCGGTCAACGAGCCGCTGCTGGCGGAGCGCGGCTACGACATCCTGACCCGCTCGGACGAAGTCGGCGTCGACATTTTCGCGCGCTCGACGCCGAGCCGATTCGTGTTCTTCCAGGGCCATCCCGAATATGACGCGCTCTCCCTGCAGCGCGAATACATGCGTGACATCGCGCGCTTTCTCGCCGGGCAGCGCGACGACTACCCGCGGCTGCCGAAATCCTATTTCAGCGCCGAGACCGAGGCGGTGCTCAACGCGTTCGAGTGGCGGGCCAAGGAAAGGCGCGACCCGACGCTGGCGGCCGAACTCCCGGGATTGACGCTGCGGCCCGATCTCGCCGCCGAAAGCGCCGCCCAGACGCTGTTCAGGAACTGGATCGGCCATCTCGGGCAAACCGGATAGCGCCAAGGCCCGCCTTTCATCGGGGCGATCGCGCAATCGCGCGCTATCTGTTAGATTGGCACGACACACTTCGCCTGCAAGGTTCCGATGGCCCGACGCACCGGCAGCGCCGATCTTCCGCTCCATTCCGGGCGCGTCCCGGCTTGGCTCGGCACGCGCATGGCCTCGCTCGGCGCCATCATCACCCAGGCGATCGTGCATCATTACGGCCGCGACGAATTCCTGGCGCGAATGTCGCATCCGTTCTGGTTCCAGTCGTTCGGCGCCGTCATGGGCATGGACTGGCATTCCTCCGGCATCACCACGAGCGTGATCGGCGCGCTGAAGCGCGGGCTGAAGCCGCTGTCCGGCGAGCTCGGCATCTTCGTCTGCGGCGGCCGCGGTGAGCATTCGCGCAAGACGCCCGACGAGCTGCGCCTGCTCAGCGACCGGCTCGGCCTCGACGGCGAGGAGCTGGTCCGGACCAGCAAGCTCGTCGCCAAGGTCGACAGCGCCGCGGTGCAGGACGGCTTCGACCTCTATCTGCACGGCTTCTTCGTCACATCGGACGGCAAATGGACCGTGGTGCAGCAGGGCATGAATGGCGACGCGCGCCAGGCCCGGCGCTACCATTGGCATTCGCAGCAGCTTGCGAGCTTCGTCGACGCGCCGCACAGCGCCATCGATGGTCCCGTCCAGGGCGAGATCGTCAACCTCACCGACAAGCGCGCCGCGCCGTCGCGCGACGCCCAGCTCGAGCTGCTCACCGAGCTCGGCCCCGACCGCGTCGTCTCCGAGTTCGAACGGCTGAGCACGCCGGAGCCCACCCAGGGCCTGCTGCCGCATCTGGTCATGCCGGCGCATCACGACGTCAGGCCGAAGGACGTATTCGCCCGCCGCCTCCACGGCACGCTGGCGGCGGCTGCCGAGCGCGGCCCGGTCGACTTCCCCGACCTGCTGCTGACGCCGGGCGTCGGCGCCCGCACCGTGCGCTCGCTCGCCATGGTCGCCGAGGTCGTGCATGGCGCGCCATATCGATTCAGCGACCCGGCACGGTTCTCGCTGGCGCATGGCGGCAAGGACCGGCATCCCTATCCGGTGCCGATCAAGGTCTATGACGAGACCATCCGCGTGCTCAAATCGGCCGTCGGCAACGCCAAGCTCGGCCGCGACGAGGCACTGTCGGCGCTGAAGCGGCTCGACGACCAGGCGCGCCGGCTGGAGCGCAGCGCGACCGGCCCCTCGCTCGATGCCTACATCGCGACCGAGCGCGCCGCCTCGCCAGAGCTCGACGGCCGTTCGGTGTTCGGCTGGGAGCGCGACCTCATCCAGCGCACCGGCGAGGCATAAGGCGATGCCGGCACGCAGCGCGGGCGTGCTCGCCTTTCGCAGGACCTCCAACGGATTGGAAGTGCTCCTGGTGCATCCCGGCGGCCCGTTCTGGCGCAACAAGGATCTCGGCGCCTGGTCGATCCCGAAGGGCGAGTTCGGCGCCGGCGAGGCGGCCGAGGCGGTGGCGCGGCGCGAATTTGCCGAGGAGCTCGGCACGACGCTGACGGCGTCGCTGCTGCCGCTCGGCGAGATCAGGCAGCGCGGCGGCAAGGTGCTCGAGGCGTTCGCCGCCGAGACCGACCTCGATGCCGACAGCATCACCAGCAACGCGTTCGAGCTCGAATGGCCGCCGCGCAGCGGCCGTATCCAGCGCTTTCCCGAGGTGGACCGCGCCGCCTGGTTCGACCTCGCCGAGGCGAGGGTCCGGATCAATCCGGCGCAGGCCGCGCTGCTCGACCGTCTCGTGGAGATCGGCGGAGGGTGAGCTGTCACCATCCGCCGCCGACATCACGCCGCGCGGACGTTGCCGAGGAATCGCCCGGTCTGGGTCTTGAGCTGATCCGACTGGCTGCCGAGCTGCGAGGCCGCACTCAACACCTGTGCCGCCGCGGCGCCGACCTGGCCGGACGCCTCGCGCACGCCGACAATGTGCTGCATGACCCCCTGCGTGCCCTGCGCCGCCTGCTGCACGCTGCGGGCGATTTCCTTGGTCGCAGCGCCCTGCTCCTCGACCGCGGCTGCGATCGCGTCGGTGATCTCGTTCATCTGGCCGATGGTCGCGCCGATCTCACGGATGGCGTTGACCGTCGAGCCGGTGGCGTCGCGGATGGCTTCGATCTGGCTGGTGATCTCCTCGGTCGCCTTGGCGGTCTGCGCCGACAGCGCCTTGACCTCGTTGGCGACGACCGCGAAGCCCTTGCCGGCCTCGCCGGCACGCGCCGATTCGATGGTGGCGTTCAGCGCCAGCAGGTTTGTCTGCCCCGCGATGGTCTGGATCAGCGCCATCACCTCGCCGATCTTCTGCGACGCGTGGACCAGCCTGTCGACCATCGCCTCCGTCCGCGTCGCCTGCCCGACCGCGTTCTGGGCGATCGACGACGACTGCGTGACCTGCTTGGCGATCTCCTGGATCGATGACGACAACTGCTCGGCGGAGGCCGACACCGTCTGCACGTTCTTGGCGGTCTGCTCGGCGGCCGCGGCCACCTTCGCGCTCTGGTCGGTGGTGCCGGCGACGATGCTCGACATCGATTGCGCGGAGGTCTGCAGCTCGCCGGCGGCGGTCGCGGTGGTCTGGATCACGCCGCCGATCGAGCGCTCGAACTCGTCGGCGATCCGCACCAGCACCGTGCGGCGCTCCTCGGCGGCCTGCTGCTTGGACTGCTCCTGCTCGGCCCGGAGGCGCTCGCTCTCGGCGAGATGGTCCTTGAAGATCTGCAGGCTGCGCGCCATGCGGCCGATCTCGTTCCTGCGATCGGTGAACGGCACCTCGAGGCCCAGATTGCCCTTGGTCAGCTCGTCCATCACGACGCAGGTGCGGTCGAGCGGAACGACGACGCTGCGTCCGAGCCAGAAGGCGACGACCGCGGCGACCAGCAGACCGGCAAGCGCGCCGAAGCCGGCCCACATCGCACGCTGATAGACGACTGCGTCGATGTCGTCGACATACACGCCGGCCTGGATCGCCAGCATCTTGTCGCCGCTGCCATAGGCGCCGACGTAGGACATCTTCGGCAGCTCGGTCGTCCCCCCGGCGCGCGGCACCTTGTACTCGACGAAGCCGCCGCCGGCGCGCGCCGTGCGCACGATGTCCTGGATCAGGAGCTTGCCGGTGGAATCCTTGAAGTCCCAGCGGTTGACGTTGATGTATTTCGGGTTGGCATGGACATAGGTCACGCCCGCATCCGACGATCCGGTTCCGTAGACGCCGAGATAGTCGTTGTACTGGCCCCAGCGCATTGCGCCGATCGCGGCGTAGGCCTGCTGCCGCGCCTGCTCCGGCGCGACCTTGCCGGCGGTCGCCGCGGCGTCATAATAGCTCAGCACCTTGACGGCGGACTCGACGAGGTTGCGGACCATGGTCTGCCGCTCCTCGAGAACGGTTCCGCGCAGCATCAGGATCTGCATGGCGGAGACGGCGAACAGTGCGATCGACATCACGGCGATGATCGCCGCGAGACGCTGATAGACAGTCAGGTGTCGCATTTTCTGGTTCTCGTTGCGTGGACTGTATGCACGATACCAACCCTACATTAATGGTTTGCTATCCGTGCCGCCCGAACACTGGCGAACTAATTAGTCTTTGGACTGGAAACGTCCGTTCACGCGAACTTATGCCAGAGAACAACCAGCGCGGCATTGCGCGACGATCGCTCGAATTAACATGCGATAATTGAAAGGGCCGGTTCGCACCAGTTCCACCCGATTGGGTGTCGAGTCCCCACGGAGTTGCGTTGTCGCGACGCGTCAGGCGCCCGAGCTTTGTGCAGCGAAGCCCTCACGTCATCGAGGGCGCAGGGAAGACCAGGCATCGGCTGATTCCTGCGGCCCCCGTGCGGAAAGGAATGCACGGGGCAGGAACCACAGGTTCAACCGGTTCTGCCCGGCCTTCCCTGCGCAATGGTGTTACGGCTGCTTCGCACTCTCCCCGGGGACCGGCGTTCTTGCCCCCGTTTGCGACAACGCGCCAAAGGCACGCCACGCAGGCATCAGCATCGGGATGCCAGGACCATGCGACTTGACCGTCCGTGCCGGCGCCGCTCGTCAGTCGGCGCCTGCCCGTCCATCACATCCCACCCCAACGCTCCTGACGATGCGCAGCGCCCCTCGTCGATGAGGCGGGACAGCGATAGAGAAGCACGAATTCCGATAAAACGAAAGAACAAAATTTGCGCAGGCGGGCGCGGCTGCGGCGATGTCGTTGAGACGGCGAATGAACTTCGTGTTTCGGCGCAGGGCGAATGCGGCATGTCCCGGCGCTTCCGGCGGGCGCAGGTCCGCCCCGACGGGCGACTCGGTCGGACGTCTCAGGACGAGACCGCCGCGCGCATCGGACGGCGCTGCCGCAGCAGCAACAGGATGACCACGGCCGCGCATGAGCATGCCAGGCTCAGCGCCAGCGGCGCGTTGCTGCCGTAGCGGGTCAAGAGCTCGACGAGGATGGGCGCCGACACCGCCGACAACAGGTTGAGCGGCAGTCCGATCTGGGCGGACGCCTTGGCGAAGGCCGCCTTGTCGTAGAACACCAGCGGCATGGTGGCCCGCGCCACGGCGAGCGCGCCGCTGCCGAGGCCGTAGATCAGGATGAAGGCGCCGATCGCGGCATGCGAGCCGTCGCTCAACATCAGCAGCAGCATCGCCACCGGCAGCGCCAGGCCGGCGACGATCGCGGTGGTGATGCCGTCCCAGCGGCCGCCGCCGAGAAAATCGATGGCGCGGGCGCTGATCTGGATCACCCCCAGCATCGAGCCAAAGCCGACCGCTTCGGCCGCCGACAGGCCTTCGGCCTTCAGGAGCTCGATCAGCACGGCCCCCATCCCGAACGCGACGAAGGCGTTGAGGCCGGAGGCGCCGACCAGCAGATAGAACGTGCCGCGCGACGGCGTCGCTGCGGGGACGGACGCCGCCGCATCCGATGATGACGGCGGCAGATGATCATGGACGCGCCGCGGCAGCAGGAACACGAACAGCGGCAGCGAGACCAGCAGCAGCAGGCCGGCGTAGACGAGACAGGTGCTGCGCCAGCCGATATGCGCCGAGAGGGTCGAGGTGACCGGCCAGAAGATGCTGCTCGACAGCCCCGTGACCAGCATCAGCGCGCCGATGGCGCTGCGCGCGCGCAGGCCGGCGATCTCGTTGAGCACGATGTAGGAGGCGGTCGAGAGCGTGGCGCTGCCGGCCACGCCGAGCAGCAGCCATGCGGCATAATAAGAGAGAGCGCCCTGCGCGGCTGACAGCAGCGCATAGCCCGGCGCGGCCAGCAGGGTGCCCGCGATCATCACCCGCCGCCCGCCATGCTTGACGAACGGCCGCGCCAGCAGCGGCGAGCACAGCCCCATCGACATGTACAGCACCGAGGTGCTGGCGAAGATGGCCGTCAGATCCATCTCCAGATCCGCCGCCATGGCCCGGCCGATCACCGCCGGCAGGCTGAGCGTGCCCCAGGCGATGAGCTGGGTGATGGCCAGGACGATCAGGACGCGCAGGAGGGAGGGGTCGGCGATGACGGGGGGCATTTCGGGCGGGGGCACTGCACGGAGGTGACGCGCGACGCGCGTTGCAGTTCTGAGTCTAGAGCATTCGCGCCGAATCAGCCCCGCTGTTTCGGAATTGCGGCCCCGCCACCGGCGGGGTGCTCGTGTCAGGTGCCGGCAACTGCACGCACGGCCGCCGGCCCGAGCAGGAACAGCGCCGCACGGGAGCAGCCTATCGTCAGCCCCCATGGGCCTCAAGGCGATGCAGGAGCATCGCCTAACGCGCCGCAGAGCGGCGCTCCTCACCATGACGGTCTGGATTTGGCCGCGAAGAAGACCCTCATCGCGAGAGGCCGCCGTGGGCGGCCATCGCGAAGGATGGCCGTGAAACGAGCGCTCGCCACAACTTATTTCCTCATCTGCGATCGCCCTACCCTACCTCCGGAGCTCGAGCTTCGCGCGCCTACAGGAGGTGTGATAGGAACCAGTCACGCGCAGCCGAGGATGATTGTTCGAAGTGCTGGACATAGGGCGCGAAATGCCCGCAAGGCAGACTGACAAACTGCTTTGGCTCGCCGGCGCGTGCGAACGCCTCCCGGGACGCCTCGATCGGCATCAGCATGTCGCCCTCGGCCGCGATCCACATCAGCGGCCGCGGCGCGATGCGATGCAAAAAGGCGGCCGGCTCGAAGCTGAAGGTGAGCTCCAGGCTGCGCACGGTAACCTCGTTGCGCCACAGCGGCGAGATCTTCGCCGCCTCCATGCACCAGTCGTAGGCGTCCGATGTCCCCAGGATGCACGGCGTCGTCGCCGGATCCTGCGCCACCACCTGCATGGTCATCGGCGGCTCGCCCGCGGCACGGGCCAATCGCTCGCCGACGAACAGCTGCGACAGCTGCGCCTTCGTCTCGGCCGGAATGTGGCTCCAGATCGCGCCGCCGCTGAGGAACGAGACCTGCACTGCCACGCAGCGGATGCGCTGATCGATCGCCGCCGCCTGGATGGCGACACCGCCGCCATAGCTGGAGCCCCAAGCGCCGATCCTTCTGGGATCGACGCGCGGCAGGGTCATCGCGAAGGTGATGGCATCGCGGTAGTCGGCCAGCTGCTGCATCGGGTCGATCTCCTGCCGGACGCGTCCTTCGCTCTCGCCGAAATTGCGGGGATCATAGACCAGCGCGCCGAGACCGGCCGCGCTGAACGCGGCCGCATATTTATCGAGATAGCTTTCCTTGAGCCCGCTGAAGCCGTGATGAAGCACGACGATGGGCGCTGTCGGCGCGTCCCCCTGCGGCGGCACGTGCCAGCCGCGCAGCACCGTACCATCGTCGGCCTTGAAGGCCACCTTCTCGAACCCAGCCCGCAGATCCGAACCGACCATTGCAACCTCCCTTTGCTCTCGCCTCTCCGCCTTGTCTGCACGGCGGTCTCGGCCTAGGCTCTAGGCCAAGCGCGGCACCGACGTCCCGGACGGCAGCGAAGGCGAACCCGGACGACAGCGAAACGTGGGCGGACGCAGCCGCCGCAAGCGAGGGCCCCGGGCGGCCGAGGGAAAGCGTTGCAGATGCCGAACGTGCAAGGGTTTGCCTCGCTGACCGCGCCCACGACGTCCCTCGACCCACTGCTCGGCTGGACCATTCACGACGCCATCTCGCTCCGTCAGCAGTTGAGGCAGCTAGGCGATGCTCTCGTGATCGAAGCGCAGGTCGCGCAGGGCTGCGCCGGGACGCGCCGCGCCTCCGATGCCGGTCTGGTGGTCGTGATGATCGTGATCGAAGGCCGGGAGCGCGGCGAGGACTCCACCGGCACGGTGCTGTTCGAACCCGGCGACGTGATCGTCTGGAACACGCGCGAGACGCTCGCCTTCGCCACGCTCAGTCCGCTGCGCAAGATGATGATCGCCTGCCCTGAAGCGGTGATCCGGAATTTTCACCCCGACCTGATCGGACGCGGCCGCCTGCATCTGCCCGGCCGACACGGCTTCGGCGCCGCCGTGTCCGGTTACTTCGAGGGCTTCGCCGGCACACTGGCCGAGATGGACGACAGCGAGGTCCATGCCGCTGTCGATGCCGGGCTCGAGATCGTCGCCAGGGCGGCCCGCCTGATGCGCCGCGACGCTGCACCGCGACGCGCATCCGCGCAGTTCGCGCGCATCATGAGCTACATCGACGCACAACTGCACGACCCCGATCTCGACAGCGCCGAGATCGCCGCCCACTTCGGACTATCCGTCCGCTCCGTACAATTGCTATTCGCCGAGCACGGCACCACGCCCTCGGAATGCATCCGCCAGCGCCGCCTCGACCGCTGCCGCCGCGACCTCGAAGCCGCGCGCCGAACCGAGAGCATCACCGACATCGCCCTGCGCTGGGGTTTCAACGACCCCTCGCATTTTAGCCGCCTCTTCCGCCGTCGATACGGCGTGCCCCCGCGCACGCTCGCGCGGAAGATGCCGAAGGGCTGACAGCCCGCAGCGATTTCATCTTCTCGCAACTGAACGGAATGGCTGGGATGGCCGGCTGGCGGAGAGAGTGGGATTCGAACCCACGGTACGGTTTCCCGCACACACGCTTTCCAAGCGTGCGCCTTAAGCCACTCGGCCATCTCTCCGGCGGCCCTCTCTTGGCGGGGTCGGCGGCGTTTTGCAAGCCGGGCGGGGGCTCAAGGGCTAAATTTCCCCCAAATCGCTGATAAAAATCATCAATCCGCCCTGGTTGCGGGCTCGGTCGGGGCCGCCGCCGCTCGCCGGCCGATCGATGAACCGGCCGGCCGGGCGGCACGACCACTGATTTGCAGCCCGTCGGTCCGGCTGCACATGAGGGACCTCGCGATGCCGTCATCCTCCCCTGCCCGTCTCGCCATGTTGCTGACGGCAGCATTCAGCCTCGCCGCCGGCCCGGCCTGCGCAGATCAATGCACCAAGCAGGGCGTCGACGTGACCTGCGACGACGGCCGCAAGGGGATCTGGCAGGGCGATGCGATCCTGTGGCCGGACGGGACGAAGTCGAGCCTGAAGCCGCACCCGTCCGTCATCGTCGGCAACAAGGCATCCGTGGTGGTGGGACCCGGCGTGTTCGTCGGACAGGGCAACGGGATGGTGCCGATGGACAATCCGAGCTCGCCGAACAAGCTGCGCTGCGCCGTGCTCGACGGCGTCTCCTACTGCCATTGAGCCTCGCCGCACGGAGCGGCGAGGAGCAAGTCCGGTTCAGTGATAGCGCGCGCCAGGCGACAGCATGCGGCCGGCCAGAAAACCCGCCGGAGTGGCAGGCAGGGGTTCGATCTCGACCTCGGCAGCGTCACCGTCCTGCAGCGCCTCGACGAAGTCGGCAAACCATTGCTGGATCGAATGGCGGCGCAGCTTCGTCATCATGATCTCATAGCGCATGCGGCGCTCGTTGAGCGGCATCGACAGCGCCATCGCGATCGTCCGCGCCATTCCGTCGATGTCATGCGGATTGACGATCAGCGCCGCATCGAGCTCGTTGGCGGCGCCGGCGAATTTCGACAGCACCAATACGCCGGGATCGACCGGGCTCTGCGCCGCGACATACTCCTTCGCCACGAGGTTCATGCCGTCTTGCAGCGGCGTGACGACGCCGACCTGGGCGCTGCGATAGAGGCCGGCCAGCACGCCCTGACCATAGCCCTTGTTGAGGTAGCGGATCGGCGTCCAGTCGACCTCGCCATGGCGGCCATTGACCTCGCTGACGAGGCGCGCGACCTCGCTCTGCAGATTGCCATAGGCCTCGATCGATTCGCGCGACGGCGTTGCGATCTGCAGCAGCGACGCGGCGCGCAGCAGGCCCGGGTGCATCGTCCACATCCGGTCGAAGGCGTTGATGCGGTTGACCAGACCCTTGGAGTAATCGAGCCGGTCAACGCCGATGGCGAGCTTCTCGCCATTCAGGCTGCGGCGCAGCCGCGACACATCCGGATGCGCCACCGCCTTTGCCGCCTGCTGCGCAAACTTGTCGGCGTCGATGCCGATCGGGAACACGGCCAGTCGTGTGCGGCCGTGCAGCGACCTGACCACGCCGTCACGCACCTGCAAGCCGAGATCGGCGCGGATGCACGCGGTGAAATTCTCGCGATCATCCTCGGTCTGGAAACCGATCAGATCATAGGCGAGCATCGCGGCGACGAGATCGCGGTGATTCGGCACGCTGTCGATGACGCTGCGCGCGGGCCACGGCGTATGCAGGAAGAAACCGATCGGGCTCCTCACGCCCAGCGTGCGCAACTCCGCGCCGAGCGACAGGAAGTGATAGTCCTGGATCCAGAACAAGGTGTCCGGCTTCTGGAACCGGAGCAGCGCGCGCGCCACGAAGGCGTTGACCTCGCGATAGGAGCGATAATCATCATGCGAGACGCTGATCAGATCGCTGCGTGAATGCAGCGCCGGCCACAGCGCCGAATTGGCGAAGCCTTCGTAGTAGCCGGCATAATGCGCAGCCGGCAGATCCAGCAGCGCGAGCGCGCCTTCACCGATCTGCTCGATCTCCGCGATCGGTTCCGTCTGCGCGCCGTCGCGCACACGACCAGAGGAACCCACCCATACTGCCCCCGATTTCTCCACAACGGGCAGCAATGCTGCCGCAAGTCCGCCGGTCATTGGCTCATTGGCTTTGCCACGGGCCACCCGATTCGAAACCACGACGAGGTTCACAGCTCCCTCCTGTTGGTCATGTCGGTTAACAGCTGTTCATCAATATGGTTCCGGGCCACCCTTTCAACCAATTGAAACCAAATTCGGGCATTCGCGCGGTGTAATCACAGCGTCAAATCAAGTCAGAACTGTTCTAATCAACAGCGACGCATTCAACATGCGACCGCATGGCGAATGGAACTAACAACGCAGCGATGCGGAACCACTGCACGGATCGCTAGGTCGATGAATTAGTTCCACCGCCGGCGAGGCGCGCCAGGAATGCGCGCACGTCGTCCGGTGCGTCGAAATGTCCGTCGACGCCGAGCGCACGGCGGCCGACGGAGAACGAGAGGCCGGCGAAATCCGGCATGATCGCGAACACCGTCTCATCCGTGACGTCGTCGCCGATGAAGAACGGCTTGCGTCCCTTGAACGGTGCGTTCCGCATCAGCTCGCGCACGCCGCTCGCCTTGGTGAAGCCGGCATGCTTGATCTCGCACACACACTTGCCGGGCAGCACCTCGATCGGCGCCCCCGGCAACTCGGCGCGGATGCGCGACACTTCTTCGTAGATCGCCTTCTCAGCCTGCGGCGCGAGGCGATAATGCAGCGCCAGCGAGTAGCCCTTGTCCTCGAGCAGAATGCCGGGGCTGAGCCGGGCGATTGCAGCGAGCCTGCGCTTCAGCTCCTTGTCCAGCGGCGGCGCCTTGATGGCGTCCGCCTCGCCGCCGCCGCCGAGCCGCATCTCCGCGCCATGGCCGCCGACGGCGGGATAGACCTCCGGCGCGAAGATGAGATCGATGTCGTTGAGCGAGCGGCCCGAGACCAGCGCCAGCGCGCCGGAGGTTCGTTGCAGCAATGCGTTCAGGGTCTCGGCCAGGCCCGGCGGCACCCACACCTCGCGCGGCGTCGGCGCGAGATCGAGCAGGGTGCCGTCGATATCGAGCAGGATCGCCACCTCGCGAAGATGCGGCACGAGACTGGTGGGCGCCGGAACGATCTCGGCGGGCTCCGACGCAGGAGAAGCGATCAGATCGGAGTTTTCGGACATCATCAACTACTCCATGACAGCGAGCGGACGCGCCACCTGTTCGAGCGATTTGCGCTCGGCCGCGATGGCATAGCGCCAAGCGACGAGCGCCGCCACCAGCATCAGCGCGGCACCGAACAGATAGCCGCCGAACACCGCGCCGCGCGCCCCGCTGTCGAGCAGCGCGCCGAACAGCGCGGGTCCCGCGACGCCGCCGATCCCGGTGCCGACGGCGTAGAACAGCGCGATCGCGAGCGCGCGCACTTCCAGCGGAAAATTCTCCGACACGGTGAGATAGGCGGCGCTCGCCGCCGGCGACGCGAAGAAGAAGATCACCATCCAGGCCGCAGTCTGCGTCGCGGCGCTCAGCACGCCGATCGAGAACAGATAGCCGGTGAGCGCAAGCAGCATGCCGGAGACGCCATAGGTGAAGGTGATCATGGCGCGGCGCCCGAGCGTATCGAACAGGCGGCCGAGCAGCAGCGGCCCGAGCACGTTGCCGGCCGCGAAGGGCAGGATGTACCAGCCGACATGATCGGACTTGATGCCGTAGAAGTCGGTCAGCACCAGCGCGAAGGTGAAGAAGATCGCGTTGTAGAAGAACGCCTGGGCGATCATCAAGGTGAGCCCGACCAGGGAGCGCTGGCGATAAACTGAGAACAGCGTATGCGCGACCTCTCGTAACGGCGTGTGGCTACGCATCCGCAGCCGCATCCTCGGCAATTCCTTGGCGCGCGCCTCGCGGTCGTGGCCGGTGACGTCGCGCTCGATCTCCGCGACGATCCGATGCGCCTCTTCAGGATGGCCGTGAATCATCAGCCAGCGCGGACTTTCCGGAATCCACATCCGCATGACCAGCACGACGAGGCCGAGACAGGCGCCGATGCCGTAGGCCAGCCGCCAGCCGACATCCGGGCCGGTGACATCGGGATCGAGCAGCACGATGGCGCCGACCGCGCCGAGCGCGGCACCCAGCCAGAAGCTGCCGTTGATCATGAGATCGGTCCAGCCGCGATAGCGCGCCGGCACCAGCTCCTGGATCGTCGAGTTGATCGCGGTGTACTCGCCGCCGATGCCGGCGCCGGTCAGGAAGCGAAACAGCGCGTAGGTCGCGATGTTCCAGGACAAGGCGGTGGCGGCCGTCGCGGACAGATAGAGCGCAAGCGTGACGAAGAACAGCTTTCGGCGGCCGATGCGGTCGGTCAGCCAGCCGAAGCCGAGCGCGCCGAGCACGGCGCCGGCGAGATAGGCGCTGTTGGCAAGCCCGATGTCGAGATTGGAGAAATGCAGCGCCGGGCTCTGCTTGAGCGCGCCCGACAAGGCGCCTGCCAGCGTCACCTCGAGCCCGTCGAGCACCCAGGTGATGCCGAGCGCCAGCACGACGCGGGTGTGAAAGGCGCTCCAGCGGAGATCGTCGAGCCGGGCGGGGATGTTGGTTTCGATGACGCGATCCCGGCCTGCCATGTCGCCCGGCGGAGCGCCGGATTGCGGCGCTGACGTGACGACGCGGAGGTTGGGAAAGGATGCCTGTCGGGGTGCCATGGAATCCCAATGCGACGGCGCAGGTCGCACCGCATGCTCGACCGAGAGGATGAAGCAAATGCGGCAGCGAATGCCTGCCGCTGCGACTCAACGTCTCGTCGCGCGCAGGGTTCCCGGAGTGGGGCGGGGTTCGGCGCTCGACCTGCCTGGGGGCCGCAGCGTTTCCTGGGTGAGGCCCAGGCGCGCCTCATTTCAGCTGTCGTCCCGGGCAAGCGAGCGAAGCGAGCGCGACCCGGGATCCATACCGCGTGATGCAAGATTGGGGCACGCGATCAATACCGCCCGCCACACATCTGCCGCGGCGTATGGATCCCGGCGTTCGCCGGGATGACAGCGGAGGGTTTGGCCGCGGGCTCGCCAACGCACTTGCGAGCGGCGTGAAGACCAGCCTGTCGCCGCAAAACTCACGCCGCGCGGATGTTGGCCATGAAGCGGTTGAGCTCCGCGCGCAGCCGCGCGCTCTCCGAGGACAGCGACTGGGCCGAGCGCAGCACCTCCTCCGAGGCTTCGCCGGTCTGGGTCGCGCCGCGATTGACCTGCGTGATGTCGGTGGCGGCGGCCTGCGTGCCTGCCGCGACGCTCTGCACGTTCCTGGCGATCTCCTGGGTCGCGCCGCCCTGCTGCTCGACCGCGGTGGCGATCGACGCGGCGATGGTCGAGATCTGGCGGATCGTGCCGCCGATCTGCTTGATCGCCGTCACCGACTCCTGGGTCGCCGCCTGCATGCCGGAGATGTGGTTGGAGATGTCGTCGGTCGCCTTGGCGGTCTGCTCGGCCAGCGACTTGACCTCGGAAGCCACCACCGCAAACCCGCGGCCGGCATCGCCGGCGCGGGCCGCCTCGATGGTCGCGTTCAGGGCCAGCAGGTTGGTCTGCTCGGCAATCGCGGTGATCAGCTTGACGACGTCGCCGATCTCCTGCGCCGCACGCGACAGCTTGCCGATGCGCCCGTCGGTCTCCTCGGCCTGGGCCACGGCGGACTCCGCGATGCGGCTGGACTCGCGAACCTGGCGGCCGATCTCGTTGACCGAGGCCGACAGCTCGTCGGTCGCGCTCGCCACCGAGTGGATGCGGCCCGTGGCCTGGTCGGAGGTGCCGCTGACGCGGCTCGCCAGCGACTGCGTGGTCTCCGCGGTGCGCGTCAGGGTCGAGGCCGCCTGCTCGAGGTGCTCGGCCGAGGTCGAGACGTTGGACACGATCGAGCCGACGGCGGTCTCGAACTCGTCGGCGAAGCGGATGAGCTCGGCCCGCCGCGCGGCGCCCGCCGCCCTGTTCTGGGCGTCCTGCGTCGCAGCGTCGCGCTCGGCCTTGGCCACCGCCTGGACCTTGAACTCCTCGACCGCCGCCGCCATCTCGCCGATCTCATCGGCACGCCCGAGGCCGGGCAGCCGGACGTCGAAATTGCCCGAGGCGAGCTCGCGCATCGCCTTGCACATCGTGATCATCGGCTTGGAGATGCCGTTGCCGAGCATCAGCGCCAGCACGGCGCCGAGCGTCAGCCCACCGATCGCCAGCATTGCGATCAGCCGCTCGATGTCCGCGATGGTGGTGTTGGTGGCGGCCTCGATGCGCTGCTGGTCGGAGGCGACCTCGGATTTCAGCCCGTTCGACAGCGCGATGATCTCGGTGCCGACGACGCTCATCTCCTGTTCGAGCTTGCCGAGCGCTTTCATGTTCTCCGACAGCTTGATGAAGGCGGCGCGGTACTGCTTGATCAGGTCGCCGAGCTCGGCGACGCGCTGGGTGATCTTCTCGTCATTGGCATAGATCGTCACCAGCGAGGTTTCCAGGAAGCGCGTGCGCGCGATGGCGCCGTCTGCCGTCTTGGCATCGGGCTTGGCGATGTAGGTCCCGACCAGCGCGGACACGGTCAGGTACTGGCCGGTGAGGTCCTTGGCCGTGGTCTGCACCGACGGCAGGCCGGCCAGCGCGGCGGTGTCTGCCAGATCATCGAACTTGAAGCGGATCTTGTTGCCGATGAGGCCGATCTGGTCGGTCGCCAGCTTCGCGTTCTCGCGGGTCAGAGCAACGATGCTCGAGAATGTCTTGGCGAAGGCCTGAAACTGCGCCTGCAGCTTGCCGACCTGCGCCCGCCGCTCGGCGCCGGTCGCCGCCATGGATTTGTCGATCGCGGCCTGGAGTGCCTGCTGGGCAGCGGTGGCCGCCGCCTCGTCGTCGGCTTTACCGGTCAGAGCATAATAACGGGCGAGCGCCTGGTACGAGACCAGCTCGCGATCGATGGTGCGGGTGGTGTCGGCTTCGGCGACGCTGCCGCGATAGGCTGCCACCGCTGCGGCGACCCGCTCGAATCCCAGATAGGAGAAGCCGATGCTGGCAGCAGAGATCGCCAGCACAACGGCGAAGCCAAGGACGATCTTGCCGCGAAAACGCAGGGTCAGAAAATTGGCACGCCGCGACTGCGGCGCAAGCTGCGCAGACATTCCCACCCCCGACACGCCATTCTTTATATTGGCCAGAAACCAAACCGCCCGGCGGCAACGCACCAGAGCGTGATCAAAACTACGTCACAATGGCTAAGGGGCGGTAAATGGACGGCATCGGCCTACGGCCTGCGCTTCACCTGCGCCGGTGCCGGCCTCGCGTGGCGCGCCACATGCGACCGGATCGCCGATGCCGCGCGCAAGACGTCGCAATGACATCGGAGACGAAAATTCGAGTTGCAAAGTCCTGAGGGCGCTGTTTCTAATCAGAATAAGAATAATTCATCGGGAGGTTACTCGTGTCGACAGTCAAACTGACGGTGAACGGCAAGGCGGTCTCGGTCGAGGCCGAGGATCGCACCCTGCTCGTTCACCTCCTGCGGGATCATCTGAACCTCACCGGCACCCATGTCGGCTGTGACACCAGCCAATGCGGCGCCTGCGTCGTCCATATCGACGGCCGTGCCGTGAAATCCTGCACCGTGCTGGCCGGCCAGGCCGCCGGCGCCAACGTCACCACCATCGAAGGCATCGCCAAGGGCGACGAGCTGCACCCGATGCAGGCGGCCTTCCGCGACAATCACGGCCTGCAATGCGGCTATTGCACGCCGGGGATGATCATGTCGGCCATCGATATTGTGCACCGCCACGGAGGCGAGCTCGACGAGGGCACGGTGCGTGAGGAGCTGGAAGGCAACATCTGCCGCTGCACCGGCTATCACAACATCGTCAAGGCCGTGCTCGACGCTTCCGGACGGATGAAGGTCGCGCAAGCTGCCGAATGAGGCCGGCGAGAGCCGCCGTTTACCGCAATACCGAGACCACGACCGCTGCGCGCGATGGCCGCGGCGGGACAACAGAACTCCGGTAGGGGAGAGATTCGCATGGGTATGGAAGGCATTGGCGCCAGCGTCGTCCGCAAGGAGGACAAGCGTTTCATCACCGGCAAGGGCCGTTACGTCGACGACGTCAAGCTGTTGGGCATGACCTTTGCCCATTTCATCCGCAGCCCGCACGCGCATGCCAAGGTCAAGAGCATCGACTCCTCGGCCGCCGAGGCGATGCCTGGCGTGGTCGCGGTGCTCACCGGCCGCCAGATCGTCGACGACAAGGTCGGCAACCTGATCTGCGGCTGGGCCATCACCTCCAAGGACGGCTCGCCGATGAAGATGGGCGCATGGCCGGCGATGGCGCCGGAGACCGTGCGCTTCGTCGGCCAAGCCGTGGCCGTGGTGATCGCCGAAAGCAAGAACCTCGCACGTGACGCCGCCGAGGCAGTCGTGGTGGAGTACGAGGAGCTGCAGGCCGTCGCCGACATGCCCTCCGCGCTGAAGCCCGGCGCGCCGCAGCTTCACCCGGAAGCCCCCGGCAACGTCGTCTACGACTGGTCGATCGGCGACGAGGCCGCGGTCAACGCCGCCTTCGCCAAGGCCGCCAACGTCGTCACCCTGGAATTGACCAACAACCGGCTGGCACCGAACGCGATGGAGCCGCGCGCGGCGATCGCCGAGTACGATGCGGCCGAGGAGCATTTCACGCTCTATACGACGTCGCAGAACCCGCACGTCGCTCGCCTGGTGCTGTCGGCGTTCTACAACATCGCACCAGAACACAAGCTCCGCGTCATCGCGCCCGACGTCGGCGGCGGCTTCGGCTCCAAGATCTTCATCTATCCGGAAGAGATGGTGGCGCTGTGGGCCTCCAAGAAGGTCGGCCGTCCGGTGAAATGGACCGGCGACCGCACCGAGGCGTTCCTGACCGACGCGCACGGCCGCGACCACATCTCCAAGGCCGAGATGGCGTTCGATGCCGACAACAAGATCCTTGGCCTGCGGGTCAAGACCCACGCCAATTTCGGCGCCTACATGTCGCTGTTCTCGTCGTCGGTGCCGACCTATCTGTACGCGACCCTGCTGTCGGGCCAGTACAACATTCCGGCGATCTATGCCGAGGTGATGGGCGTCTACACCAACACCACGCCGGTCGACGCCTATCGTGGCGCCGGACGCCCGGAGGCGAGCTATCTGCTGGAGCGGCTGATCGAGACGGCGGCGCGCCAGTTGAAGGTCGATTCGGCCGATCTCCGGCGGAAGAACTTCATCACCCAGTTCCCGCACCAGACCCCGGTGATCATGGCCTACGACACCGGTGACTTCAACGCCTCGCTCGACGCGGCGATGAAGGCGATCGACTATGCCGATTTCCCGGCCCGCAAGGCGGCGGCAAAGGCGGCCGGCAAGCTGCGCGGCCTCGGCCTGTCCTGCTACATCGAAGCCTGCGGCATCGCGCCGTCGAAGGCGGTCGGCAGCTTAGGGGCCGGCGTCGGCCTGTGGGAGTCCGCGGAGATCCGCGTCAACCCGGTCGGCACCATCGAGGTCCTCACGGGATCGCACAGCCACGGCCAGGGCCACGAGACCACCTTCTGCCAGCTGATCGCCGAACGCCTGGGCGTGCCGATCAGCCAGGTCTCGATCGTTCATGGCGACACCGACAAGGTGCAGTTCGGCATGGGCACCTACGGCTCGCGCTCGGCCGCCGTCGGTCTCACGGCGATCCTGAAGGCGATGGAGAAGGTCGAGGCCAAGGCCAAGAAGATCGCAGCCCACGCACTCGAAGCGTCGGAAGGCGACATCGTCATCGAGAACGGCGAGTTCAAGGTGACCGGCACCGACAAGTCGATCGCGCTGCCGATGGTCGCGCTCGCCGCCTACACCGCGCACAACCTGCCGGACGGCATGGAGCCCGGATTGAAGGAGACTGCTTTCTACGATCCGACCAACTTCACCTTCCCGGCCGGCACCTATATCTGCGAGCTCGAGGTCGATGAGGCCACCGGCAAGACGTCGTTCGTCAACTTCGTCGCGGCGGACGATTTCGGCCGGCTGATCAACCCGATGATCGTCGAGGGCCAGGTCCATGGCGGTCTCGTCCAGGGCATTGGCCAGGCGCTGCTCGAGCACGCGATCTATGACAGCAACGGCCAGCCGGTCACCGCGTCCTTCATGGACTACGCGATGCCGCGCGCCGACGACGTGCCGTCGTTCAAGCTGAGCCACACCACGACCCTGTGCCCGGGCAATCCGCTCGGCGTGAAGGGCTGCGGCGAGGCCGGCGCGATCGGCGCATCTGCTGCCGTGATCAACGCGATCACGGATGCGATCGGCAACAACAAACTGGAAATGCCGGCGACGCCCGACCGCGTCTGGCACGCGATCCACGGTTGATCGTCATTCCGGGGCGCGCGCAGGCGCGGCCCCGGAATGATCTCGATGAAAAATTCAGGGAGATTCCCATGTACGAGACGACCTACCATCGCGCCTCCTCGGTCGACGAAGCGGCGGCGCTGTTCGCCAAGGGCAGCGAGGCCAAGTTCCTGGCCGGCGGCCACACCCTGCTTCCGGTCATGAAGCAGCGCCTCGCCAGCCCGTCCGATGTCATCGATATCGGCAAGATCAAGGACCTGATCGGCGTGCAGCTGTCGGGCGACACGCTCGTGATCAAGGCGGCGACGACCTATTACGACATCATGACCAATGCCGACGTGAAGAAGGCGATCCCCGCGATCTCCTACCTCACCTCGGTGCTCGGCGATCCCGCCGTGCGTCACCGCGGCACCATCGGCGGCTCGATCGCCAACAACGATCCGGCCGCGGATTTCCCGGCGGCACTGATCTCGCTCGGCGCGACCGTGAAGACCAACAAGCGCACGATCTCGGCGGATGATTTCTTCAAGGGCCTGTTCACCACGGCGCTCGAGGACGGCGAGATCATCACCGAGGTGTCGTTCCCGGTGCCGGAGAAGGCGGGCTATGCCAAGATGCGCCATCCGGCGTCGCGCTTCGCGCTGACCGGCGTGTTCGTGACCAAGACGAAGGGCGGCGACGTCCGCGTCGCCGCCACCGGCGCCTCGCAGAGCGGCGTGATGCGCGTGCCCGCGATCGAGGCGGCGCTGAAGTCAAACTGGTCGGCCTCGGCGATCGACGGCGTCAGCATCCCGGCGAGCGGCCTGCTCAGCGACATCCACGGCTCGGCTGATTACCGCGCCAATCTGGTGAAGGTGATGGCGCAGCGCGCGGTGCAAGCCGCGGGCTGACCTCACAACGCGGATCATTCCGCGCAACGGCACAACAAATTCCACACGGCGCGCAGCGATGCGCGCCGTTTTGCTTTGCGGCATACGGCGCGCTTGCGTTGGCCGGATACACGCGGGACAATCGCGGATCAGGAAACGCATCGCGCGTGATGATGTCTGGTTGATGCGGACAGCAGCCAAGCACACCCTCCTCCCCTGGAGAGGGAGGGTGAAGGTCGCGGCGACCATCTTTGTCCGATCGACCTCATCACGCGCCGAAGCACCGCAGGGACAAGACAACGTGCTCGACAAGACCGCCCCACAGACCGAGACCCGCGCCACCGGACCGCTCGCGGGCTTTCGCATCGTCGAGTTCGCCGGCATCGGACCGGGACCGTTCGCCTGCATGCTGCTGGCCGACATGGGCGCGGAGGTGGTGACGCTCGATCGCGTCGGCGCGCGCAAGACCATGAAGTCGGTCGCCGGTCGCGGCCGCAAGGTCATCGAGCTCGACCTCAAGGACAAGGCCGTCATTGCCGAGGTGCTCGACCTGCTCGCCGGCGCCGATGCGCTGATCGAAGGCTTTCGTCCCGGCGTGATGGAACGCCTTGGCCTCGGCCCCGACGTCGTGCTCGCGTGCAATCCCAAGCTGGTCTATGGCCGCATGACCGGCTGGGGCCAGCAGGGACCGTTGGCGCAAGCCGCCGGCCACGACATCAACTACATCTCGATCACCGGCGCGCTGGCCGCGATCGGACCGAGGGAGCGGCCGGTGCCGCCGCTCAACCTGGTCGGCGACTTCGGCGGCGGTGCGCTCTATCTCGTCGTCGGCGTGCTCGCCGCTCTGCTCGAAGCGTCGAAGTCCGGCAAGGGCCAGGTGGTGGACACCGCGATGTGCGACGGCGCGGCCTCGCTGCTCGCGATGTTCTTCGACCTCACCGCAATGGGCCGCTGGACGGAGGGACGCGAGCGCAACTTCCTCGACGGCGGCGCGCACTTCTACGGCGTCTACGAATGCGCCTGTGGAAACTTCATCTCCATCGGCTCGATCGAGCCGCAGTTCTACGCGCTGCTGCGGCAGCATGCCGACCTCTCCGATCCCGCCTTCGACGCGCAGATGGACCCGCGCGCCTGGCCGGCGCTGAAGGAGAAGCTGGTCGCGGTGTTCAAGAGCAAGACGCGCGAGGAATGGTGCGCGATCATGGAGGGCACCGATATCTGCTTCGCGCCGGTGCTCACCATGTCCGAGGCGCCAAAGCACGCCCACATGGCCGCCCGCGGCGTCTTCGTCGAGCGCCACGGCATCACCCAGCCCGCCCCCGCCCCACGCTTCTCGCGCACGCCGTCGACGATACGGGAGCCGGAGGTGGTGGAGATTGGGGCTGTCGTGAGTGCGTGGAAGGCTGGCGGGTAAGCGATTGCGGCGCGGTCGCGCCGATCAACGCTGCGCGACAATCCCGATGCCAGTGAGTTGACGACGCCCGCGCCTCACCCTCGGTGTCGTCCCCGCGAACGCGGGGACCCATAACCACCGGCCGCAGTTTGGCGAAAATCGTCTGCGACTATGCCCTATCGATAGATCACGCGGTATGGGTCCCGGGTCGGCGCCCGACGCCGCTGGCGCGTCGTCGGGCTTGCCCGGGACGACAGTTGAGGGTTTGGAGACATCCTGCCTCCAATCACGCCGTCATTGCGAGCGAAGCGAAGCAATCCGGGACGCCGACGGAAGTCTGAATTGCCTCGTCGCTGCGCTCCTCGCAATGACGCCCTCTGCTTCGTTTACTCCGCCGCCTCCACCTTCAGCACGCCGCGGCGGATCTGATCCTCTTCGATCGATTCGAACAGCGCCTTGAAGTTGCCTTCGCCAAAACCGTCGTCGCCCTTGCGCTGGATGAACTCGAAGAAGATCGGGCCGATCGCATTGGCCGAGAAGATCTGCAGCAGCACCTTGGTGTGGCCGCCATCGACCACGCCCTCGCCGTCGATCAGGATGCCGTTGCGCTTGAGGCGGGTGACGTCCTCGCCATGCTCGGGCAGGCGCGCTTCGATGCGCTCGAAATAGGTGTCGGGCGGCGACGGCATGAACGGCAGGCCTGATGCGCGCAGGCCCTCGACGGTGGCGTAGATGTCGCGGGCGCCGCAGGCGACGTGCTGGATGCCTTCGCCGCGATAGATCTTGAGATACTCCTCGATCTGCCCGGACTCGCCGGCATCCTCGTTGATCGGAATCCGAATCTTGCCGTCGGGGCTGGTCAGCGCGCGCGAGAACAATCCGGAGGCGCGGCCTTCGATGTCGAAGAAGCGGATCTGGCGGAAGTTGAACAGCTTCTCGTAGAAGCCGGTCCACACATCCATGCGGCCGCGGTGCACGTTGTGGGTCAGGTGATCGATGTAGTAGAGGCCGGAGCCGATGGGGCGCGGGTCGCGCTCGCCGATCCACCCGAATTCGAGATCGTAGGCCGAGCCCTTGGCACCGTAGCGATCGACGAGATAGAGCAGGCTGCCGCCGATGCCCTTGAGTGCGGGCACGTCCAGCGTCTTCTGGGCCGGCGGCAGGTCGGCCGGCTCGGCGCCGAGCGCGATCGCCCGCGCATAGGCCTTCTTCGCGTCGACCACCCTAAACGCCATCGACGGCGCACACGGCCCGTGCGCGGCGACGAACTCGTGGCCGTGGCTGCCCGGCTCCTCGTTGACGAGGTAGTTGATGTCACCCTGGCGGTACAGCGTGATCGCCTTGGTCTTGTGGCGCGCGACCGCGGCGAAGCCCATCAGCTTGAACAGCGCGTGCAGCTCGCTTGCTTCGGGGTGCGCATATTCGACGAACTCGAAGCCGTCCGTGCCCATCGGGTTGTCGGCGGAGATGGTGGCAGGAGGCGCATCGTGCGGAAATGGACCCATGGGGGAAGCTCCTTCAGCTTGATGGGCGGATCATCTCCCGAATTCCGCGCACGGGGCATGCAAACCATTGTCATTTTCGCCCGAGTATGCACGATCCATGCACATTCAGAGGAAATGACGCATGATTTCGGTCGATAGCTTCGATCTCCGTATCCTGGCCGCGCTGCAGGACGACGGCCGGCTCACCAACCAGGAGCTGGCCGACCTCGCCGGGCTCTCGGCCTCGCAATGCTCGCGACGGCGGATGCGGCTGGAGGAGGACGGCGTCATCGCGGGCTATCGCGCGCAGCTATCCGGCACGTCCCTGGGCTTCGAGCTGATCGCCTTCATCCAGATCACCCTGGCGACGCATTCGCCCGACAACGCGCAGAAATTCCGTGCGCTGGTGAACCGCGTCGACGACATCCAGGAGGCCTACGCGCTGACCGGCGACTCCGATTATCTGCTCAAGGTCGTGCTGCGCGACCTCAAGAGCCTGTCCGACATCGTCAACAATGTGCTGATGCCACACCAGAGCGTGGCGCATGTGCGGTCGTCGATCGTGCTCGACCGGCTGAAGGAGAGCGCGAAGCTGCCGCTGGCGTCGCTGTCTGCTGGCTGACGACGTGGCGCAAATCGAGGGAATTGCGCCATTCACCGTCATCGCTCGCTCTGCGACACTCGCCGGGTTTCAATTACCCGCGAGACGACCATGGCCCTGCAGCTTCGCCCCAACTGCGAGTACTGCGACAAGGACCTGCCACCGCAGGCGCAGGACGCGCGCATCTGCTCCTACGAATGCACCTTCTGCGCCGACTGTGTCGAGACGAAGCTGTTCAACGTCTGCCCGAACTGCGCCGGCGGCTTCGCGCCACGGCCGATCCGGCCCGCGCGAGAATGGCGGCCGGGCGTCTGCACGGTGAAGCAGGTGCCATCGGACAAGCGCGTGCATCTGAAATATGCGGCCGAGGACGTCGCGGCCTTCGTGGCTGGTATCAAGAGCGTGGCGCCGGAAGAGCGCTGATCTCTATCCCTGTCATTCCGGGGCGCGCGCAGCGCGAGCCCGGAATCCATACTCACGATCGAGATTTTGGATGGAAGGCTTAGCCACGGGCGGCTCGCGTCACCACATCCGCCTGTGGTTATGGATTCCGGGCTCGGCCCTGCGGGCCGCCCCGGAATGACGGCGGTGGGTGGAGTGGCTACTCGGCCGCGACGATCGTGCCTTCGACCTCGCCGAAGCCGACCCGATAGCCGTTGCCCTGGCACCAGCCGCGCATGACGAGGGAATCGCCATCTTCCAGGAACGTGCGCTTGATTCCACCAGGGAGCTCGACCGGCTCGGTGCCGTTCCAGCTGATCTCCAGCAGGCTGCCGCGCTGGTGCTTTTCCGGACCGGAGATGGTGCCGCTCCCCAGGAGATCGCCGACACTCATGGCACAGCCGGACGAGGCATGGTGCATCAGCTGCTGCACGCTCGACCAGTACATGTACTTGAAATTGGTCTGCGCGATGGTCTGCGCGGCGTTGCTGCCGGAGGCACGCAAGGCCACGTTGAGGGAGAGATCGTAGTTCTGCGCCTCCTTCTGCTGCAGGTAGGGCAGCGGCGTTGGATCCTGCGTTGGCCCCGACACGCGGAACGGCTCCAGCGCCTCCCGCGTCACCACCCACGGGCTGATCGAGGTCGCGAACGCCTTGGCCTGGAACGGGCCGAGGGGCACATATTCCCATTGCTGGATGTCGCGCGCGCTCCAGTCGTTGAGCAGCACGAAGCCGAAGATCATCGCCTCCGCCTGCGCCTCGGTCAGCATCTCGCCGAGTGGCGACGATTGGCCGATGACGACGCCCATCTCCAGCTCGAAATCGAGCCGCTTGCAAGGGCCGAAGCTCGGGGCATCGGCACTCGGCGGCTTCAACTGCCCACGCGGCCGGCGCACCTTGGTACCGGAGACGACCACGGTCGACGCGCGCCCGTTATAGCCGATCGGCATGTGCAGCCAGTTCGGCTGCAGCGCATTGTCCTTGCCGCGGAACATGACGCCGACATTGGTGGCATGCTCCTTCGACGAATAGAAATCGGTGTAGCCGGCGACGTGGAACGGCAGATGCAGCGTGACGTCCTGGCGCGGCAGCAGCGCGCGGCCGCGCAGCGGCTTGTCGTCGCGCAGCCGCGGATTGTCGTCGCGCAGCAGCGCGCTGATCGCGGCACGCGTCTTCGACCACACGGCGGGGCCGAGCGCCATGAAGGCATTCAGCGAGGATTGCGCGAACACCTCATAGGCCGGCGCCAGATCGAGCAGGCCTTCGTCCTCGAGCACGGCGAGGTCGAGCACGAACTCGCCAATGGCGACACCGACGCGCGGCTTTGGCGAATCGGCGGCGGAGAACACACCGTAGGGCAGGTTCTGGATCGGGAAGTCGGAGGCTGGATCGACCGGGATGAAGGAGCGGAGCGAGGGATCGTTGGGATGAGTCAAAATGCTTCTCCGGACTACGTCGTCATGCCCGGGCTTGACCCGGGCATCCATCTCTCACCGCACAGAGAATGTCGTGGATGGCCGGGTCAAGCCCGGGCATGACGGCATTCTCACAGTTCAAGGCCTGTTCGGATCGAAACGCTTCTCCAGTCCGTTCCAGCAATCGGCGTAGTCGCTCTGCATGGTGCCGGACTCCGCGGCGTGCTTGGTGATCCGCTGCGGGAAGCGCGTCTCGAACATGAAGGCCATCGTGCCCGTGAGCTTGACCGGCTTCAACTCGCCATTGCTGGCGTGATCGAACGCCTCGCGATCCGGACCGTGCGGCAGCATGCAATTGTGCAGGCTCATGCCACCAGGCACGAAGCCCTGCGGCTTGGCGTCGTAGACGCCGTAGATCAGACCCATGAACTCCGACATGATGTTCATGTGATACCACGGCGGACGGAAAGTGTTGTCGGCCACCATCCAGCGCTCGGGGAAGATCACGAAATCGATGTTGGCCGTGCCGGCGGTTTCCGACGGCGAGGTCAGCACGGTAAAGATCGACGGATCGGGATGATCGAAGCCGATGGCGCCGACCGGCGAGAAGGTGCGCAGGTCATATTTATACGGCGCGTAGTTGCCGTGCCAGGCAACGACGTCGATCGGCGAGTGCCTGAGCTCGGTCTTGAACAGCGCGCCGCCCCATTTCACGTAGAGTTCGGTCGGCGTATCCTTGTCCTCATACGAGGCCACCGGGGTCAGGAAGTCGCGCGCATTGGCAAGACAATTCGCGCCGATCGGGCCGCGCTCCGGCAAGGTGAAGGCGCCGCCATAATTCTCGCAGAGATAGCCACGTGCCGGTCCCGCCGGAATCTCCACCCGGAACTTGACGCCGCGCGGGATCACGACGATCTCGCCAGGCTCGGCGTCGATGCGGCCGAACTCGGTGACGAACAGCAAACGGCCCTGCTGCAGCACGAACATCAGCTCGCCGTCGGCATCGTAGAAGTGCTGGTCGACCATCGACTTGGTGATGACGTAGACATGCGCCGCCATGCCGGCCTGGGTCGTGGCATCGCCGGCCGTGGTCATGGTCTGCACACCCTGCAGAAACGTCACATCGCCTGCCGGAAGCGGCGTCGGATCCCAGCGCAGCTGCTGCACCGTGATCTCCTGCTCGTGACACGGCGCGGTGCGCCACAACCCGGCATCGACCTTGGCGAATCGGCCGGAGTGCTTCACCGAGGGCCGGATGCGGTACAGCCAGGAGCGCTCGTTGGAGCCGCGCGGCGCGGTGAACGGCGAGCCAGACAGCTGCTCGGCATAGAGCCCGTAGGCGCAGCGCTGCGGCGAGTTGCGGCCGATCGGAAGCGCGCCCGGCAGCGCCTCGGTCTCGAACGAATTGCCGAAGCCGGACATGTAGCCCGGCGTGACCTGTCCCGATGCGCGGTGCAACCGGTCAGGCGATGTGTTGATGTTCATCATCCTTCTCCTTGCAGGCGGGCCCACATCTCGCGGTCGCGCTCGGCGGTCCAGATCACGGGATCGTCGATGCCGCTGGCTTCGTCATAGGCGCGCGACACGTTGAACGGCAGGCAGTGCTCGTAGATGGCGAAGCTCGAGAATTTCGGATCCATCACTTCGCGCGTGGCGGCCATGGACTCCTTGAGGCTGCGCCCCCTGGCGACCGACATCTCGGCCGCGCCATACAGCGACGAGACGAAGTCGCGCGTCATCGCGATCGCCTCGCGCACCGTGGTCTCGCCCTTCAGCGCGTCGCCGCGGCCGGGCGCGATCGCCTTGGGATTGAAGTCGCGGATCTCGTTCAGGGTCGACGGCCATTCGCGCAAATAGGCGTCGCCGCAATAACAGGCCGAGTGATATTCGATGAGATCGCCGGAGAACATCACCTCGGCGTCCGGCACCCAGGCGACGATGTCACCGGACGTATGGCCCGCACCGAGCTGGATCAGTTGCACCTCGCGCTTGCCGAGATGGATCGTCATCTCGCCTTCGAAGGTGAGCGTCGGCCAGGTCAGGCCAGGAATGCTCTCGGCATCCTGGAACAGGCGCGGGAAGCGGCCGTATTCGGAGTCCCAGTCCTGCTGTCCCCGCTCCACGATCAGCCGGCGTGTCTCCTGCGACGCAACAATGCCCTGCGCGTGATAGGCCGAGGCGCCGAGCACGCGCACCGCGTGGTAGTGCGACAGCACGACATATTTGATCGGCTTGTCGGTCACGGTCCTGACCCGCTCGATCACCTTGTTCGCCATCGCCGGCGTCGCCTGGGCATCGAACACGATGCAGCCGTCGTCGCCGACGATGACCGCCGAATTCGGATCGCCCTCTGCAGTGAATGCATAGAGATCCGGGCCGATCTCGGAGAAAGTGATTTTCTTCTCGGCGAGATCGGTGGTGGATGCGAAACCCTTCGCCATCAGTTCATTCCCTGTCTGCGCAGCAGGCTATTGCTGCTGCTGCTGTTGTTGTTGCTGTTGACCGGTATCAGCCATGCTGCGTTTCGCCAGCGTGACCGCCTCGCGCAGCACACCGATGTCACCGATGTGATTGGCGAGGATCAGGACCAATGCCGCATCGAGGTCGGCGCTTTCGAGGTCCGAGAGGCCCCGATGGGCTTCGACGATGGCGCGAAAGGCATCGTCGGGCTTGGCGAAATTGGAAGCGGTCGAGAGTGTCATCGTTGCGGCTCCTCAGCTCAGGCCGGAGGCGCGTGCGACCGCCGCCGCGATCGCGGCCCGGCGCGGGTGCCGGAAGCGCGCCGCGACATAGCCGTCCGGACGCAGCAGATAGGATGTGCCGGGTTCGGCCCCGTAACGCTTGCCCGCGAAACCCTCGCCATCGGCAAGTCCATTCGGACCGCCGATGCTGACGACACCGACATCGTCGGGCACATCGATCGCCTCGCCATTGGCAAAGGACAGCAGGGTGAAACGCCGGCCCTGAGCATTGAATGCATCGGTGAGATGAAGGTGCCGTCCGTCTGCCGTCTCGAGCGGCGCATCCGGCATCGATGTTCCCGGACAAGGGCCACTGTGCCAAGCCTCGTCGTCTTCGGTCGACAGTGGCGTCTGGTAGACCGAGGGAACCGACAGCCGGCCGCCATTGACCATGCGCTTGCCGAATTCGGTGTCCCTGGCGAGCGCGAGCACCACCTTGCGCAGCCGCGCCTCCTGGTGCGAATTCGGCGCCATGAAATCCGTCGCCCGCGTGGACTCGCGAATGTTTTCGTCAGCCGCTGCGCTTCGCTCCAGATGATAGGTTTCGAGCAGCGCCGCGGGCGAGGTACCGCGCAGCACGCGATCGAGCTTCCAGGCCAGGTTCTCGGCATCCTCCAGCCCCGAATTGGCACCGCGCGCGCCGAACGGCGAGACCTGATGGGCGGAATCGCCGGCGAAAACGACGCGACCATGAATGAAGCGTTCCATGCGCCGGCACTGGAATTTGTAGAGCGAGATCCATTCGAATTCGAACTGATCATGGCCGAGCATGCGCGCGATCCGTGGCCGCACATTCTCCGGCTGCTTCTCGACGTTGGGATCGGCATACCGACTGAGCTGCAGGTCGATGCGCCAGACATTGTCCGGCTGCCGGTGCAACAGCGCCGAGCGCCCGGCATGGAACGGCGGATCGAACCAGAACCAGCGCTCGGTGGGGAATTCAGCCGTCATCCTGACGTCGGCGATCAGGAACTGATCCTCGAACACCTTGCCGGAAAAACCCGCGCCGACCATCTGGCGCAGCGAGGAGCGCGCGCCATCGCAGGCGATCACGTATTGCGCCGAGAGCCGATAGGCGCCATCCGGCGTCTCGATCGTCAGCACGACATGATCGTTGCGCTGCTCCAGCGCCGTCACCTTGTTGCGCCAGCGCAGCGAGATCTCCGGCAGCGCGTTGACGCGATCGACCAGATAGGCCTCGGCGTAGAACTGCTGCAGGTTGATGAAGGCCGGCCGCTTGTGCCCGGGCTCCGGCAGCAGATTGAACTGATAGAGCTCGGACGGACCGTGGAAGATGCGGCCGACGTTCCACACCACGCCCTTGTCGACCATCCGGTCGCCCACGCCGAGGCGATCCCAATATTCCAGCGAGCGCTTGGAGAAGCAGATCGCGCGCGAGCCCTCGCCGATCCGGTCGGCATCATCGAGCACCACGACGGCATGGCCGCGCTGCGCAAGATCGATCGCGAACGACAGCCCGACGGGACCCGCACCCACGACGACGACCGGATGCGCGGCCGGCGTGGCCTGATCCTGGTCTTCGTGCCGATGATAGCCGAACTGAACCTTCGCCTGGCTCGCGCCCTGCCCCGGATTGGCCTGCACCATGGCTTGCTCGCCTTGTGGTTTTCTTGGACTTTCGAAGCGACCGACATTTCCTCGGGCGAGGCATCTGGCCGTCTTGCCAGATAGTCTCACCTGCAACTATTCTAAAGCCGACGGCTTCGGCCGCGTCAACTCAAAAATCGGAGCGCGATCTTGGCGAAGCCATCCACCGCGGCGTCCAGGCGGCAGGCGAAGCCGGTCGAGGATGACCGAAATGCGGCAGTGCCGCTGGAAGACGAGCGGCTCGACCTGTTCAAGTTCGCACCATTCCGGCTCAACCGTCTGGCCGCCGAGGTCAGCGCGGCGCTCGCCATCGAATATCGGGAGCGCTATGGGCTCGACATTCCGGAATGGCGCGTGCTGGCGACGCTCGGCTTCCGCCGCGAGGCCTGCAGCGCGCAATATGTCGCAGCGTGCACCCGCACGCACAAATCGACCATCAGCCGGGCCGTGACGTCGTTGCTGGAGCGGCGGCTGATCGAGCGCGTCGAGAACGCCGAGGATCGCCGCGAGTTCCGTCTGCGCCTGACACGTAAGGGCAAGACGCTTTACGAGGAGCTGATCCCGCGTTTGCAGCAGCGCGAGCGCGAAATCATGGCATGCCTGTCGGCCGACGAGCGCAAGACGTTCGACCGCCTGATCGGCAAGATCGAGGAGAGCCTGGACCTGATCCAGACCAGCGAGGAGGCCGATGCGAAGCAGGCCTATTGAGCCGCGCTTCGTCGGGTGGGCAAAGCGCCGAAGGCGACCGGTGCCCACATCCTTCGTCAAACGACAGCGATGGGCACGGGGGCGCGCGAGACTGCCGTCGACGACGAGCAAGGCGCCGCGCGCCTTTGCCCGCCCTACTTGTTAGTCGCCGACGATCGCCGCCGCTCCTCGACTTCGATCACGTCGGCGCCCTCCCCACGCCAGCGCAGGATCTCCATCGCCAGCACCGGGTGATTGAAGCCCTTGAGATGCAGGTCGTCGATCGGCCTGGCATCGACCGACTGTTCGACCACGCCGAACACCCGGCGCGACACGATCACTTGTCCTGCCTTGGCCTCGTCGCATAGCCGCGAGGCGAGATTGGTGACGCTGCCGATCGCGGCGTATTCGAGCCGGTGCTCGAAGCCGACCTGGCCGAGCGTCGCATATCCCAGTGCGATGCCGACGCCGAACCCCAGGCTGTGGCCGCGATTTTTCCAGCGCTCCGTCAATTGGCCGATCTCGTCGCGCATTTCGAGCGCCATCTTCACCGCGCGCGTGGTGTGGTCCTCGAACGGGATCGGCGCGTTGAACAGGATCATCACGCCGTCGCCGGCATAGCGATCGAGCGTGCCCTCATATTTGAAGATGAGCTTGCCGAGCGCGGCGTGATATTCACGCAGCACGTTCATCGCCTCTTCGGGCTCGGTCGTCTCGGTAAACGCGGTGAAGCCGCGCAGATCGCAGAACACCACCGTGACCTCGCGGCGGTGGCTTTCCAGCAGCGCATCATGGCCGTCCGACGACGCGATGATCTGCGCGACCTGCGGCGCCAGGAAGCGCTCCAGCCGTCTGATCCGCTCGATCTCCGCCAGTTGCTTCTCGACCCGCTCCTCGAGCGACTTGTTCCATTCGCGCAGCTGCTCGGTCTGCTCGGTGAGCTTTTCGGCCTGCTGCTGCACCGTCGCGTGGGTCAGCGCGAGCTCGCGGCCCTTCTGATCGACCTCGGTGAACAGTCGTGCGTTGCGCATCGCCAGCACGGCCTGGTTGGCAAACGTTCGCATCAGTCCGATCAGGTTCGGCGGGAACGTGCCGGCCGACCGCCGGAGCACCACGAGCGCGCCGAGCACGCCCTGCTGATCGACCAGCGGCGTGAACAGCACGGCGTGAAAGCCGGCGGCGACCGCGACGTCGCGCAGCGGGTGATCGGGCGCGTTTTCGAGCTCGGCGATCGCGATCGGCTCGCCGCTGCGCACGGAGTCGGAGAGCAGGCTCGTCCGCTCGTCGAGCACATTGTGCGGGCCGTCCCGGTCGACACCCTTGGCCTCCACCAGCCTGAAGCGGCGTTCGGCGGCCTCATAGGAATAGATCAGCACGGCGTCGGTCTTGGTGATCTCCAGCGCCCGGGCCGCCACCGTCGGCAGCACCGCATTGAGATCGAGCGAAGAGGCCACCGCGCGGCCAACCTCCTCGAGCACCTTCAGCTCATTGATCGACTGGGCCAGATCGCGCGTGCGTTCCTCGACCTTGGCTTCCAGCACGGCATAGGACTGCGCGAGCTGGCCGGCCATGCTGTTGAACTGATCGGCGAGCTCCTCCAGCTCGTCATGCGTCTTCACCTCGATGCGCTGGGCGAAATCGCCGGCGCCGAGCTTGCGCGCGCCGGCGCGCAACGCGGTGATCGGGACGAGCATGCGTCGCGCCAGCAGCGAGCCCGCGAGGATCGCAACGGCAAGACCGAGCGCGATCAACAGCGCACCGCGCAACAGCTGATCGCGGATCGGCGCCAATGCGTGCGCGGTAGACTGTTCGAAGAACACGGACCAGCCGAGCTTGGGGAGCGTCGCGACCGCCGAGAGCACGGCGTGGCCGGCGCTGTCCGTACCGGAGGCCAGCGGCTGGCCATCCGGCGTGAGCACCGCCGCGACCTGCGGCAGCTTGGAGAGGTCCTGACCGACCGCCGGCCCCCTCGCCGAGTTCGCCAACACCTGGCCGCGCGGATCCACCACGTAGGCGGTGCCGACCTTGCCGATCTGCGCCTCGGTCATGAAGTCTTCGAGAAAGTCGAGGTCGATGTCGGCCACGGTCACACCGGCATTGAAGCCGGAATGCGCGACCGAGATCGACATCATCGGCTGCGCACCCTTGAAGGTCACAGCGGAGAAATTGCTGCCGTGCGTGACCGTGTCGGTGAAGCGCAGGTCGCGCGACAGATCGTTGCCCGAGGAGAACGCGATCGAGGTGCGCGACACCCGGAGCTGTTCCCGGCCCTGACCGTCGAGCTGATAGAGCTGCCGCACAGCCGGCGCCTGACTCAGCAGTTGCAGGTAGTCGGCGCGGCGGAGCTCCAGCGTATTGGCGCTCGCCCGCGTCACCCAGCTGATCTGTCGCTGCAGATCCGAGAGCGCCTGATCGATCCGCCGGGCGCTGGCGTCGGCCTTTTCGGCCATGGCGGCGGTCAGGCTCGCCTTGGTGGACTGATAGCTGATCCAGGTTTCGGTCGCGCCATTCACGGCCAGGACGAACACGACGAGCCCGACCAGCGACACGACATATTTGGCGAACAGGCCCTGCCGCAACGACCAGCCTCTATCCTCGACCTCTTTCATCCGGACCCCTCACGCGCGTCATCGCCGAGGTCAGCCTCGGACAAGCGCGTCCGCTGCCGTCCTCCCGGCAGCAACACTCTGGAGGCGGGACCGCTCGGGTGCGAGACGCTCCGTCGCCGGCACCCGTTTAGCACAGAATGGCATGCAGAGCCGCGCGTGCAGTGCGCGCACCCGCACCGGCCGTTGTTTGCGCGGTTGGCCTTGAACCCCTCCACCGCTCGGAGGAGATCCCTGCGGCTTCGGTTATCCGTGGTTCTATATTACCTGCTGAAGATTCGCTTCAGTACATCGTTCATCGGCTGGCTGTCCTGCACACCGTCCTGCAAGGGCTCGGCGGGAGCGGCCTCCGCCGCGCCCTGGCCGGCGTCGCCCGGAGGGCGAGAAACAGCGCCGCCCTGGGGCGCAACCAGCGTACGGCCGCGGCCCTTGGCCTGCGGCTGCGCGCCCTGCTGCAGCCCTTGCTGAATCAGATTGCCGATCGCCGATCCGAGATCGCCGCCGAGCAGGTCGGATTGGCCGGCCGCCGGGGCCTGCGCGTTCGGAGCCGCCGCCGATGGCGCGCCGTTCGAGCCGGCATTGGGCGCGGAATTTCCGATGAGGCCGCCGATGCCGTTGATCAGATTGTTCAGCCCGGCTCCGTCCTTGCCGAACAGGCCCTGGCCCATCTGCTTGAGCCTGGCGTAGGCAGCATCCGGATTGTCGAGGATGCCGGCCATGTCGGGGTAGAAGCGCGGCTGACTCCAGGGGCCGTCGATGACGATGGGAATCCCGAGACCAACCGGCTCCGAGGCGCGGCCCTGCCCCTCGGTCGTCATCACGAGCTTCGGCTCGACGCGCATCGCCAGCGCCCGATTGCCCAGATCGATCGTCCCCGCACCGGTGACCTTGACCAGCGGTCCGACCAGGTTGAGGTCGCTGGTGGCGGCCTGCCCGCGCTCGACCTGGAACGAGGCCGAGAGCTGCGTGAGATCGGTCGTCAGCTCCTTCGAATCCTGCCATCCCGACAGCGGATTGGCCGTCAATGAGCGGATCATCTGCGCGACGTTGATGCCGCGGATGGCGCCGTCCTGGAACAGCAGGAACGCCGAGCCGCTCAGGTTGCTCATGAGAGCCTGCTGGCTGGCACCACTGGAACGGAAGGCCAGCTTGCCCTGCATCCGCGCATCGAGCTTGTCGAATCCGGCGACGCTCGAGAGCAGCGGCAGCGCGCGGATGCCGACGAGATCGCAGTGCATCGCATAGGCCGGATTGCCCGTGGAGGCGTCGATCACGACCTCGCCGCTGGCCTGCCCGTCATAGGCGCCGAGATTGGCGACGGTCGCCTTCAGCAGGCCACCGGCCAGCGAGGCTTCGAGATCGAGCGGACCGAGGCGAGCCCCGGAGAGAACGACATCCGTCGCCGACAGCTTCACGCGCGCATCGACGTAGTTGAGACCGCGCAAGTCGATTGCCGTCGTGCTCCATCCCGACACGCCGGCGGACCCCTGCCCCGCAGGCGCTCCCAAGTCGAGCCGGCGAACGTCGAGATCGACCTTCACCAGCGGCTTGCTCGCGAGATCGACCGAGGCCCAGCCGTTGAAATCGCCATCGCCAAGCGTACCGCTGAGGCCGTTGATCAACACCACCGGGCCATTCAGCCGAACGTCGGCGCGGCCAGCAAGGACTCCGCGTAATGCATTGGCCATGTCGATCTTGAAGTCGACTGGCAGCGTCTGGCGGTCAATTGGCAGCGCAGGCGCCGCCGCTGAGACGTCGAACGTCACCGGGCGGTCGCCGGCACGGGCCACGCCCGTGATCTTGACCTTGCCGTCGGACAGAGACGCCGTCGCGCCGATGCCCTCGAGCCGATTCTCGACGCGGTCGCGCGGGTTGGAGAGGATGACAGCGCCGTCCCTGACGGTGACCCGTTCGATCCGGACCGCAGGCACCGCTTCCGACTTCGCCGAGGCACGGCTGCGCGGCGCGTTGTCCCGCAGCCGTTCGCGCAGCAGCGGCAGATAGAGTGTGGGCTTGTCGATGATGATCTCGCCGATGTCGGGCCGGCCGGACCACAGGCTCGACAGCGCCACGTCGGCCTGCAGCGTGCCGATCGTCAGCCGATTGTTGCCGTCCCGCTCCTTCGGATCCTGCAGGGTGATGTCCGTCAGGGTCGCATGCAGCGACGGCCACAGGCTGACGCTTGCCGAGCCGGCGATGCTCAGGCGATAGCCGGTGTCACGCTCGACGCGGTCCTGGATGGCGACCGTGAGGAAGCTCGCCGGAAGTCCAAAAGCGAGCGCCAGAGCGAGCACGACGATGACGGCGCCAATCAAACCGCCTGCGATCTTCAATGCCTTCATGTCGATGTCCCAAGCGCAAGGCGCGAGCGGTCTCCACGGGTTAGCGTGCGGCAACGCCGACCCGGTTCAATCCGAACTTTTCTCGGAACGAAGACCGCTCCGAGAGCGACCAACATAGTCGTGAGCGCGTGCGCCATTATGTGACTTATGACACACTTCCGCCCGGGCGGATTCTGTAACTCGGGCTCTGAACCACTGCCGAAGGTATAGTGATGAGCAAGCAGGCCGAATTTGCGGTCATTCTGAAGATGAACCCGATGTTCGCCGACCTCGGCGCGGACGAGCTGCAGCGAATCTCGAGCCTCTGTCACACTCAGCACCTGTCGTCGGGCGAGGTGCTGTTCCAGAAGGGCGACCCCGGCAATGCCCTGTTCGGGGTGCGGCGCGGCCAAATTCGCATCGAGACCGGCGCCACCGACGGCAGCCGGCTGACCCTCAACTTCATGGGGCCCGGCGATCTGTTCGGCGAGGTCGCCGTGCTCGACGGGCAGGAGCGCACGGCGGACGCCACGGCCGGTGAAGCGTCCGAGCTGTTCGTGCTTCGCCGCGAGGATTTCCTCAGCTTCCTAGAACGCGAGCCCAAAGTGGCGATCAGGATCATTCAGCTGCTGTGCCAGCGCATCCGCTGGCAGAGCGAGCGAATGGAGGAATCGGTGCTGCAGCCGCTGCCGGTCCGGCTGGCACGCCGGCTGTGCGCGCTGGCGGAGGATTTCGGCTCCGAGGTTCATATCTCGCAGGAACAGCTCGGCGTCTTCGTCGGCGCGGCGCGTGAAAGCGTGAACCGCCAGTTGCAGGCCTGGCGCAAGGACAAGATCCTAGATCTGCAACGCGGCCGCATCCTGCTGCATGACCTGACGAAGCTGAACACGATCGCACGCAACGAGTAGCAAGCCGGGCGCCCAGCTTCGTTCACCGCGAATTTGTCGATTGCGGGTCCGGTCCATGGCGGGAACCGCCCGTCGTGCATCGTTTGGTATCGGCATCGGCCAAACATGATCGCAATTGGGCCACCACGCCTCACAATTTGCGACATGAACTCTTTTTAACAATTCTAACAGGGTTCAATCCGGCGGCGGAGAGTTCCATTTGCTCGCGCGCGGCTGCGCGCGGGTGGAGCTTTGCGCGCCAGGCGAGCGTGGTTGGAAGTAAAGTCATGAGTCTTGCGTTGCCGGCGATCGCGATCGAGGCCAGTGGTTCGGTTGGCCGTTGGCGCAAAGCTCTCGCGGTCTGGATCGACGCCGTGGAGGATGGTTGGGCCGTTCCGGCCTTGATCGTCGGGTTCGTCGCGGTCTGGATGGTGTATTTCTCGATCGCCTATCTGGGAGGCGATCTCCACCAGGACGTGATCGAAACCTGGTCGCTCGGACGCAGCTTCGACTGGGGCTCGACCAAGCATCCGCCGCTGATGGGCTGGGCCGCGCGGGCCTGGACCACCGTGTTTCCGCTGACCAACTGGTCGTTCAACCTGCTGGCGCTGACCAACGCGGCGGTCGGCCTCTGGGCCGTCGACCTCATCACCCGGCGTTTCGCGCGCGGTGACAAACGTCTGGTCGTACTGCTGCTGCTCATGCTGCTGCCGGTCTATCAACTGCATGCGCAGCGCTTCAACGCCAACGCCGTGCTGCTGTCGAGCTGGCCGCTGGCGACGTGGTGCTTCCTGCGCTCGTTCGAGACGCGTCACGTCGGCTGGGCCATCGCGGCCGGCCTGACCGCGGCGCTCGCCATGCTCGGCAAGTACTACGCGGTCTTCCTGATCGCGGGCTTCGCGGTCGCAGCGTTGTGTCACGGCGAGCGTCGCGCCTATTTCACCTCGTCCGCGCCCTGGATCGCGGCGCTGTCCGGCCTGGCCGCGCTCGCACCTCACATCTATTGGCTCGCCACGACCGGCGCCCAGCCGTTCTCGCATGCGATCGAGCATCACGTCGGCAAGACCGCCGCGGCCGCCCTGGTCGAGGGCAGCGGCTTCCTGTTGGCGATGGCCGGCATCGCCGGTATCCCCGGCCTCATATGGCTCGCCATGACGCGGCCTCGCCCCACCCGCCTGCTGAACGATGCGCTCAGCCTCGAACCCGGGCTCCGGCTGCTGGCGACAATCAGCATCGGGACCGTTGTGTTCCCCACACTGGTCTCGGTCGTGTTCGGCACCGACATGCCGCCGCTGTGGGGCCTGCAGGGCGTCTTCCTGTTCGTCATCGTGATCGTGTGCGGCGCGAGCTATCACGCTCCCCGCGACATCACGATCAATCTCGCCGCGGCGACGATCGCGATCGCGGCATTCGCGGCCACCGTCGTGGCGCCCCTCCATGCATTGTACCGGAACTACGTTCCGTTGAACGAGGGCCGCAACTTCTATGAGCCGGCCGTGACCGAGCTCGACCGCCTGTGGCGGACGGCGTCGAACGGCGTCCTTCCCGCTGTCGGCGGCGACGACGGCCTTGCTTTTGCCGCCGCGTTCTACAGTCCCGACCATCCGCGCTATGAAATGGCGCTGGTGCACCCGCACGAGCTGCAGCCTCCGTCCAAAGTGCTGACCGCGCAGGGCTGGGCGGCGCTGTGCTACGACTCCGACATCTCCTGCATCTCGGGCATGCAAGCTGCGGCGGCGCAGGCGCGACGTTCGGTGCGGGCCGACTTCACGCTCCGGACCAAGCTGTTCGGCCTGGAGGGCGCGAGCCAGGGCTTCGTTGCCCTGATCGTTCCGCCTGAGACCGCCGCGCCGCTCGAGAGCACGCCGAGCGAGGCCCACGATCTCAGCGCACGCCGCCGCATGCCCTCGACCGCGAACTGAAACAGCTCGTTCCGGCACGTCATCTCATTCCGCGGCCGGCGACATCGCCGACGGCGGCGGCTTTGGCTGATGCCCCACCTCCGGTTCATGGCCGGACTGCGCCTCGTCGGCGGCCTCGCCGGAGGAGACGATCAGCTTGCGGCCGAGCCGGGCGAACAACGCGCCGACATCGTCCATCACCAGGAACATCGCCGGCACGAACAACAGCGACAGCACGGTCGAGAACACCAGCCCGCCGATCACCGCCAGCGCCATCGGCGAGCGGAACTCGCCGCCGGCACCGACCGCGAGCGCGCTCGGCATCATGCCGGCGACCATCGCGATCGTGGTCATCACGATCGGACGCGCCCGCTTCATGCCGGCATCGATGATCGCCTCGTCGCGCCTGATCCCGGCATGGATCGCCTCGACCGCGAACTCCACCAGCATGATCGCGTTCTTGGTGACGATACCCATCAGCATCATCATGCCGATATAGACCGGGATCGTGAGCTGCTTGCCCGTGAGCATCAGAGCTCCGATCGCCCCGCCGATCGACAGCGGCAGCGAGAACAGGATCGTGATTGGCTGCAGGAAGGTGCCGAACAGCAGCACCAGCACGGCGTAGACGATCATCAGGCCCGCCGTGATCGCCGTGATGAAGCCGGAGGCCAGCTCGTTCAGGCTTTCGGCGTCATCGGACGGGATCAGCTTGACGCTGGCAGGCATGCTCTTTCTGACCGGCAGCTCATCGATCTGCTTGGTTGCGTCACCGAGCGCCGCCAGTCCGACGAGGTCGGCGGCGACGGTCGCCTGCCGCCCGCGATCGTAGCGGCTGATGCTGGTCGGCCCCTGGTCGAGCTTGATGTCGGCGACCACCGCCAGCGGCACGCCGCCCTTTTCGCCGTACTGGCCGAGCGGCACCCGCAACTGTTCCAGGATCTTCACGTCGCTGCGCGCTGCATCCTCGAGCTGCACCCGGATCGGGACCAGCCGGCCGCCGGCGTCATACTTCGCCAGCGCCGGTCCGACATCTCCGATCGTGGCGACGCGGATCGTCTGCGACAGGCTTTCGGTGGACACGCCCAGACGGGCGGCCAGGTCGGCGCGCGGCTGCACCCGCAATTCCGGCCGGTCGAGCGAAGTGTCCGACACCACGTTGGAGATGATCGGAATCCGCTTCATCTGCGAGGCGAGCTCGCTCGCAACGTTGTCGACCAGCTTGGGATCCGAGCCCGTCAGCACCAGCTTGATCGGGCGCAGACCGTTTTCGTCCGTGAACCAGAAGCGGATGTCCGGAATGGTTTCGAGATCCTTGGTGATCTCGAGTTCGAGCTCTTTCTGGGTGATCTTGCGCTCGGTCTTCGGCGTGTAGTTGACGATCATCCCGGCGCGGCGAACCTCCATCGCGCCCTGGAGCCGGCCGCCGTCGACGAACACGCTGCGGACCTCTGGCCGCTTGCGCAGGCGCGCGACGATGTCCTCGGTGACCTTCTCGGTGTAGGCGAGCTGCGCGCCCGGCGGCAGCTCGATCGCGAGCAGCGATCGCGCCGCGTCCTGCGCCGGCAAGAACCCTTGCGACAGCAGCGTCGTACTCCAGATCGAGGCAGCGAAGATCCCGATGCCGAGCAGCACCGTGACAAAGTAGTGCTTTACCGACCAGGTCACGATGCGCTGATAGGCACGCAGGATGAACCCCGGCGGCGGATCGTCATGGTCGTGATGCTTGAGGAAGTAGGCCGCCAGCATCGGTGTGACGAAGCGCGCCGCCAGCAGCGAGAAGAACACCTGCACCGAGACGGTGATGCCGAACTGCTTGAAGAACTGGCCGGCAATGCCGGACATGAAGCTCGCCGGCGCAAAGATCGCGATGATGGTGAGGCTGATCGCGATGACCGCGAGCCCGATCTCGTCGGCGGCATCGAGCGCGGCGCGATAGGGCGACTTCCCCATCCGCATGTGGCGCACGATGTTCTCGATCTCGACGATGGCGTCGTCGACGAGAATGCCGGTCGACAGCGTGATCGCCAGGAACGAGACCATGTTCAGCGAGAAGCCGAGGATGTCCATCGCCCAGAAGGCGGGGAAGATCGACAGCGGCAGCGAGATCGCCGCGATCACCGTGGCCCTGAAGTCGCGCAGGAACAGGAGCACGATGATGACGGCCAGGATCGCGCCCTCGAACAGGGTCGAGATCGCGGCCTCGTAGTTGCCTTTGGTGAACTCGACCGAGGTGTCGATCAGCTTCAGATCGACGTCGGGATGGGCGGCCTTCACCTGGTCGATGCGCTTCTGCACGGCGGCGGCGACGACCACGTCGCTGGCGCCCTTGGAGCGCTTGATGCCGAGCGCGACCACCGGCTCGCCGTTGAAGCGCGCAAAGGTACGGCGATCGGCGATCGTGTCGGTCACGGTGCCGAGATCGGCGAGCCGGACCTCGCCGCCGCCGAACAAGGGAATCATCGTGTTGGACAGCTCGTTCAGCGTTTTCGCGCCGGCAAGCGTGCGGATCGCCTGGTCGTTCTTGCCGATCTCGGCGCGGCCGCCGGCGACGTCGACATTGGTGCCGCGCAGGCTCTGGCTGACATTGACCGCGGTGAGCCCCATGGCCTGCAGCCGGTCGGGATCGAGCGAGACCAGGATCTCGCGCTCGACACCGCCGATGCGCTCGACCTGGCTGACGCCGCGCACGCCCTGCAGCTCGCGCTTGACCACATCGTCCACGAAGAACGACAGCTGCTCCGGCGTCTTGCCCGGCGAGATCGCCGCATAGGTGACGATCGGCAGGCCGATCTTGTCGACGCGCGAGATCAGCGGCTCGGTGACGTTCTGCGGCAGATCGGAGCGCACCCGGGTCACGGCGTCCTTGACGTCGTTGATGGCGCGATCGGTGTTGGTCTCGAGCGCGAACGTAATCGTCGTCACCGACAGGCCGTCGGTGATCAGCGACTGGATGTGGCGCGCGCCCTCGACGCCGGAGACGCCGTCCTCGATGATCTTGGTGACCTGGGATTCAAGCTCCGAGGGCGCCGCGCCGAATTGCGCCACCGCGACCGAGATCACCGGAATGTCGGCGTTCGGCAGCCGCGTGACCGCGAGCTTGGTGAAGCTCATCCAGCCCAGGATCAGCAGGATGATGGAGAAGAGGATCGATGGCAGCGGGTTCCGGATCGACCATGCCGAAATATTCAGTGCCATCAGCGTACCCGCGTGCGATCGATGTCTTCGGCAAACATGGTCTTGATCTGGTCGCCGTCGTGCAGCGAGCTGCCGGCGTCGGCCACCACGATTTCACCCTCTGTCAGACCGTCGAGGATTTCGCTCGATGTATCCGACACCAGGCCGACCCGCACCCGGCGGGTCTCGATCGTGTTGCCCTTCACGACCTGGATGGTGAGATGATCGATCGCCGTGTTGGGCACGGCGACGCCGCAGCTCCGCCGGGCATCGATATTGGCGCGCGCGAACATGCCAGGCTTGAGCGACGGACTGCTGGTCAATGCGATGCGGACATGGCCCAGCTGGGTGGTCCGGTCGACCTGCGGTGCCACCACGCGCAGGCGGCCGACAATGTCGGGAAGGTTGTCACGGGTGATGCGCACCGGCGCGCCCGCGCCGAGCTTCAGGAGATGAATGCTCGGAACTTCGGCGTCGAGCTCCAGCTCGTTGTTGACGGCGATACGGAACATCGGACCGGCCTGCGGCGAGGCCGGCGCACCGGCGATCGTGCGGACCTCGGTGACGAGTCCTGCCGCCGGCGCACGCAGCGACACCGGCCGGTTCGCGGCCGCCGCCGGCGCTCCCGGCTGCGGCGGTGGCGGCGTCAGGCGCGCCAGCTCCTGGTTCTCGGTGACGGTGTCGCCCTCCTTGACCAGGACGTCGATGACCCGCGAGCCTTCCTGGTCGGCGCCGACCACCGCCTCGCGGCGGGCCATGACGAAGCCGGTGACGCGCACGAGATCGGAGAAGCAGGCCTTCACCGCCTTGGTCACCAGCACCTGGGCCTGCATCGGCGGCTCCTCGGCAGCGTGATGGGAACGATGCTCGTACCAGTAATAGCCGGCGAACAGAGCCACGAAGACGACCGCGCTGGCCGCAGTTTTGAGGGATTTTGGCAGCTTCATCGGCAGGTGGATCCGGTCGGCGCGAGATGCTGGTTGTGGATGCTGCGAATTTGGCGCGGGGCGCCCCGACAAGGCGATGCGCCCCACAATCCTGCGGGACGCATCCGTTCACTTCGATCTCCGGCCACGCGACCCCCAACGGCGCTTGATGGACGCGACGCTACTTGGCCGCCGCCGTCTTGCTCTGCATGTTGACGACCTGAACGCGGCGGTTCACCTCGGCGAGCGGCTGGCTCGGATCCTTCAGCTTGCTCTTGCCGTAGCCCACTGTCACCAGGTCGGCGCCGGCGATGCCGAACTTCTCGACCAGATAGCGCTTGATCGAATCGGCGCGGCGCTCGGAGAGGTCCTGATTGTAGGCCTCGCCACCGGCGGCATCGGTATGACCGGCGACGACGAAGGTCGCCCCCTTCAGCTCGGCGTTCGTCAGCGCCCGGCCGAGCGCCTGCACCGACGGCAGCGACTTCTGGCTGATGTTGGCGGAGTTGTAGTCGAAGGTGATCTCGAGATCGATGTTCGGCTTGGTCTTGGCGACCGCCGCGATCTCCTCGCGCTCGGCTGATGACAACGACCGCGTCGAGCGGCCGCGGATGCTCTGCAGGAACTTGTCCTGTTCCGGCGCGACCGCAGGCGCGGCCTCGGACGGCGGCGACATCGACAGTCCGCGGGTCAGCGGCCTCTTCGGCCCGGCCAACGCGCGGACGATCTGATCCTCGCTGACATCATCGGCCGCGAACGCCGGCATCGCGCTCAGCGACGCGGCCGCGCTCAGGACCGTCGCGGCCAGGAGAGCCGTCAGGCCGGCGGTCCTGGTCGAATTCGTTTTCGGTGCGGTCATTGCCATCTCTCTTCACGCGAACTGATCATCCCGGTGTCCGTCGCGAAGGCCCGCTCGCGACACCCGGCTGTTCGCTGTTATGTCGGTCCGGCCTGCCGCATGGTTCGAGCCGGCCGGCCGACGCGCGCAAGAAATCAGCGCACGCCGTAAGCTTCGAACTCGCGGACGATGTTGGGGTCCATCGCCTTGGCGTTGGCGATGTCGAGCGCGCCCTCCTGCGCAGCGCCGTTGCGCTGCTTGGCGAGACCCCGGCCGTACAATGACGACGTCAGGCGCGGATTGATCTTCAGCGCCGCATCGAAATCGGCGATCGCGTTCTTGACCGCGCCGCTCTTGAGGTTGACCAGCCCGCGGCTGTCGAGCGCGTCGACGAAATTCGGCCGCAGCCTCAGCGCTTCGTTGCAATCGCGCAGCGCAGGCTGCAGTTCGCCGACGACGGTGCGGGCCCAGCAGCGGTTGTTGAGCGCCTCGACGTCCTTCGGATTGATCCGGATGGTGTCGTCGAAATCGCGGATCGCCTGCGCGTAGGCGCCCTTGCTCGCATACACCTGGCCGCGCCGGTACAGCGCGCCGGCATCCTCCGGATTGGCCGCGATCTTGGCGCTCAGGCTCTTGATCGTCGGATCGTCGGCGAACGGATCCTGCGCGGGCGCTGCCGGAGCGGCGGGCGCCACGTTCGCGATCACAGGAGATGGCGCCGGCGGCGCTGGAGCAACCGGCGGCGGAGGCGGCGGGGTATCCACCTTCTGCACCGGCGTCGGCTGCGGCGCGGGCGGAGCCGGCGGCAGCGGTGACGGCACCGGCGGCGCCACCACGACCTGTGTCGGGGTCGGCGCAGGTGCAGGTGCAGGTGCAGGTGCGACACTGGCCTCGGCCGGCGGCGTCGGCCTGACGCCATTGCCCGGCACGAAGGAGAAATCCTCCGCCAGCGACGACGAGATCCACGGCACCTGCTCGCTGCGCGACGCGCGGGTGACGCCGACGCGGGTGCGGTTCAGCGTCTCCTCGGCGGTGAGGTCGGGAACGCGGATCTCCTTCAGGAGCTCCTGCACGAACAGGCTGCGATCGCGCCCGCCATCCGTCACGACAGCGGACAGCGCCGCCGAATACATCACCAAAGTACCGCTCGGTGCGATGACCGGCGCGAGGCCGGCCGAGGCGGTGCGGAACCTGCGCTCATAGGGATTGCGCCGGGAGGCATCGAGCAGCGCAATCTTCACGCCGGCGCCGCGGCTGTTGATCTCCTGCAGCACCTGCTCGAGGCCGATGCCGTCGCGCCGCACGTCGGCCTCCTGCCAGATCTGCGCATCGACCGGGATCATGTAGCTCTGCCGGCTCGACTGGATGCCGTAGCCGGAGAAGAACAGCAGCGCCACCGAGCCCGGCTTGATCTTGCCATAGAGCCGATCGAGGCCGCGGCGCATCGCGTCGCCGCCGGCATTTTCCAGCGTCTCGACGCTGAAACCGTCGCGCTTCAACTCGTCGGTGAGATCGCGGGCATCGTTGACCGGTTCCTTGAGCGGCGCCTCGGCATCCGGATATTTTGCATTGCCGATCACCAGCGCGAAGCGGTCGCCGGCCGCGTGCGCGGGCCAGGAGACCACGGCCGAGAACGCGACGGAGAACATCAGGCCGAGCGGCAACAGCAGGCGGAAAGTCATCACGATGGCGGTCCAGCGGTCAGCAATCAGGCGCCGTCCAGCTTGCGCCGCGGCGACCATATCCCACGCGTCAGGCATTATCAAATCGCCGTGACGGCACGTCAACCGCTTGCAGAGGTTGAAGAATCGTCTGAGGCGGCGACCGCCCGCAGGAGCCTCTTGCGAGCTGCGGGTCATGACACGAGCGGACCATGCAACGATCCCAATGGCTTGAAATGTGAGATGCCTCACGCTGTGTCGCGGCAGCGCGCCGTCCGGTTCGACGAGCACCGCGATTGACCTCGATCCCTGCCGATGGCTCGATGGCGGCCGTGCCCAACCAACGAGAAGGCCATCATGGGGAACGCTGCCGAGATCTACGCACTGCGCTATGCGACGATGTCGCCGCGCACGCCGCACATGAACTTCCTGCAGCCCGATCCGCACGACAGCATGGCGCAAGACCTCGACTATTTCGTGTGGCTGATCCGCCGTGACGGGCGCGACATCCTGGTCGATACCGGCTTCAACGCCGCGGAGGCCGAGATCCGCCACCGCACCCTGACGCGCGATCCGATCGACGCGCTCGCTTCCTTCGGCGTCGACGCGGGCGGCATCCGCGACATCATCGTGACCCATCTGCACTACGATCACGCCGGCAATCTCGACCGCTTCCCGAACGCGCGCTTTCATCTGCAGGAGCGCGAGATGGCCTATGCCACCGGCCGCTGCATGTGCAACGGCATGCTGCGCTACCCGTTCACGGTCGAGCACGTCACCACCATGGTGCGCCACGTCTATGGCGAGCGCGTCACCTTCCACAACGGCGACGGCGAGGTCGCGCCGGGCGTCACCGTGCACCGGGTCGGCGGCCATTCCGACGGGCTCCAGGTGGTGCGCGTCGACACCGCGCGCGGCCCGGTCGTGCTCGCCTCCGACGCCGCGCACTACTACGCCAACCTGCAGCGCCGCAGCCCGTTTCCGATCGTGCTCAATATCGGCGACATGATCCAGGGCTGGGAGATCATCGAGCGCCTCGCCGGGCATCCGGATCGATTCATTCCGGGCCACGATCCGCTGGTGACCGAACTCTATCCGCGCGTGAGCGAGGCGGCCGATGCCTATGCGCTGCATGTGGCGCCGTCGCGGTCGTTTGCGAGATAGTGGCGCCGAGCCTGTAGTTCTGATGTGATTGTCAAACAGCCCACGCGGCTGAGCACCAGCGTTCTCGCGGCGCGTTTCGCGTCCGAGCTGTGATCATCGGGACACCCTCTTGAAGCAGAGGGCGCAGGGAGAGCCAGGCCTCGGCTGAGGCCTGCGGTCCGCCTGCGAGAAAAAATGCAGGCGGCAGAACCACAGGTACAGCCGGAATGACCCGGCCCTCCCTGCGCGATGGCTTTACGATTTATACGCAGTCTCCTCGGTGACCGGCTTGTTTGCCACCGTGGCGACAACGCGCGCATGACGCGCATTGCGCGGACCTCAGCGTCGGGAGGCCAGGACCCTGCGACTTCACCGTCCGCGGCGTGGCGTACGTCGGCATGCTCTCAGCACGCTGCACCACATCGCGGCCATCGCATCCCACCCCAACGCGTCGTGACGTTCGCGAAAGCGCCCCTCTTCAACGAGGCGGGACGGGCGTAAATCTCCACCCGATTTGCCCGACGGCGCAAGCGATTTCTTTTTTACCGAACATCTGGACAGGGCAAATCAGCTTGAAACGGCTAGACAAATTCGTCTTTTGCGACCAAGGATTGAGCGGTATTTCGATGAGACGATTTGGCCGCGATGGGGGCATTCTGTGGTTTCTCAGATCGCCGGCAGGACGACATCAAATCGAGAGCCTTGCCACCGGAAATCTGCTCGATGCGCAACATCAGTCAGGATGCATTCCGTCGCATCCGCCTTCCCTTTCCCCCAGGCGAGGTTCGGCGGGAATTGATCGGACGGCTGGAAGCAAGCTTTACCCAAGCCGACCGCCTCGAAGCCGAGGCGGCGCGCGCACGGGCGCTGCTCGACCGGCTGGAGGCGGCGATCCTGACCAAGGCATTCAAGGGCGAGCTGGTGCCGCAGGACCCGAACGACGAGCCGGCCAGCGTCCTGCTCGAGCGCATCCGCGCGCAGCGCGCGGCGGCCGCGCCCCCGAACGGGAAGCGAGGTCGGCGGGCCCCCCTGTCAAATGATCGGCTTTCGTTTTGAACGGGGGCGACCGCCCCCTCGAAGCGGCCGTCAGCGACTGACGAGCACTTGAGGAACTGGGTTTCGCATCAGCATGTACGTCTCCGAATAGAGCGAGCCGCTGACGTTGCTCATCGGTGCGGCGCCGATCAAGACCTCCTTCTGCTGTGACTCGCTGTCGGGCAGGATCACGTGGAAACGCAGGCAGGCCAGCATGAGATCGCCGTTCTTCGGCGCGGGTGTGAGATCGAAAGCAGTTAACCTGCCGTCCCGGACCTCGTAGCTGATCGCACGCGTGGGCCCCGAAAAGCCCGACGCGGCGGCGCCAGCTCCACCGTCCTCCAACGTGTCGAGCGCGAGGAGACTCATTTCACCTGGCTTGATCACCAGAGGCGTGAAGACATAGTTCAAAAGCGCCTTCATTCCATGCTCATCGCACGACGGCTCTGGCCTCTCGTTGCCGGGACGAAACCAGACGGTGAGGTTGATCTTGGTGACCGCCACAGGCCGGTTGCCAGCGTTGACGAAGACGAGATTTTAGCTCAGCCCGCTCAGCTCCTGCGCTTTCGACGACACCGACATGAATGGGATATTGTTGATGACCACGCAGAGGTCGTCCCTGGTCCTCACCACGGTCGCATACAGGCTCGCCGCCGATAGCAACAGCGCCAGCCACGCCACCGGCGAGCCGATCCACTTCGACCAATCGACACCTGGCTTGGGCGGCGGCCACAGGCGGTCGCGCAAATGCTCCGGGGTCATGTTCGGGCCAGCTTTCCGGTTGCGGTGGACGCGATTATGCGCGCTGGATGGGCGTTGGCAATGTCCGGGCGGCGGCGTAGCGCGTGCTTGTTTGGCTTTGCTACCGTCTCCTCATGAGTTGCGTCGTCATTGCGAGGCGCAGTTGCGCCGAAGCATTCCAGAATGGCCCCGCGGACATCGTCTGGATCGCTTCGCTGCGCTCGCAATGACGTAGGGTTGGCATGGTGCGCTCAGCCGTCGTCCCGGGCAGGCAGCATCGCGCGATGGCGCGGCGTGGCACTGACTAGGGCCCCCACGCGCCGCAGCGGTTGTCGGGGCGCGGTGTCAGCGCCCCGTCTGCCTCAAACGACTTCCTGGGGTTATGGGTCCCGGCTCAAGGCCGGGACGACGGCGGAGGTTGCCGATGCGGCTTGGGTCCATTGAAGGCCGGTGGAAATCGCAGCCACGTTCAATGCAGCTCCACCTTCGCCTTCTTCGCCAGGTGGTCGCCAAGGAATCGCACGTCCCAATTGGTCAGCCGCACGCAGCCATGCGACTCCGACTTGCCGACCTTGGACGGCTCGGCGGTGCCGTGGATGCCGTAGCCGATGCCGACCGACAGGCCGATCCAATAGGCGCCGACCGGGTTGTTGGGGCCGGGCTTGATGGTGAACGGCTTGCGCGCCTTCACACCCTTGAACTTGTAGTCGGGGTTATAGCGGTAGTTCGGGTTGGCATCGATCGAGATCACCTTGAAGCTGCCGACCGGCGTCGGCTTCTCTTCGCTGCCGACCGTGGCGGGAAATACCGCCACCAGCTTGCCGTCCCGGTCGAACGCCTGCACGGTGCCGGCGTCCTTGCTGATGTCGAGCCGCATGATTTTCGGCGCGGCGTCGTCCGGCTTCATCACATTGGCGACGGAGATCTGCTCGCCCTCCTTGTCGAAGCCGGCCTTCGGATTGAGCGCCGACAGCAGCGCTTCGCTCATGTGGAATTTCTCGGCCAGCGCCTCGCGCGGCGAGGTGTAGCCGAGCGCCGGCAGGTCCTTCATGTCCTCCATGTGCTGCGGCAACTTCTTCAGGAACGGCCCTTTCACATCGTCGCGGGTGATCGTGTAGGAGACGATGGCAGGCGCCTGGTCGCCGCGCAGCAACGCATCCCACAGCTCGGGCGTCAGCTTCGCATCACCGGCAAGGCCCTGATCGCCCACAAGCCCCTTGGCGCGCGCGAATGCGGCGAGCGCCTTGCGCGCATTGTCGCCGAAGCGGCCGTCGATCTCGCCCGGCGAGACGCGCGCGCGATCGAGCAGCACCTGGGCGCGGATCGCCACTGGGTCCATCTTCTCCTCGGCCGGCGGCCGCTTGCGCAGCTCGGCGCCGTTGACGGCGTCGGCGGTGAGCTCGGCGGAGACCGCAGGCGTGACGACGACGGCGCAGAGCAGAAGCGGTATCCAGGGCCGAAGCATGAGCGTGAGTCCCAAGTGGAGATGGCTGACATTCGGCAGCGTCAACGTGGACGCTGCCGAGAAGTTCGGGGGGCGTCGGCTGAACGTCGCGGCGTCCTGGCGCGACTACCAGGGACGCGGGTCGGCTGGCCCGGCGGCGGCGCGTCTGCTATCTCGACCACGGCCGTTGAATGAATGGGTTTTCGCGAGGATCGGTTTCGCATGGGACATGCCGCAATTGCCGCCACGATGCGCCGGATGCCGATGCTCGCCGCCGCCGGCCTGCTGGCGATGATCCAGGCTGCGGCGGCGGCCGAGGACACCGCGCCGAGGGGCGCCGCGGTCAGCGTGCTCAAGGCGACCAAGGCCTGCTTCGACAACACCGTCGAGGTGTCCGGCATGGTGCTGGCGCGCGACGAGACCGCGGTCAGGCCCGACCGTCCCGGACTGAAGGTCGCGGAGGTGCTGGTCGATGCCGGCGACACCGTCACGGCCGGACAGAACCTGGCGCGGCTGACGCCGCCGGAGGGCGGCACGATCATGATCCAGGCGCCGGTGGCGGGCACCATCCTGTCGTCGAGCGCCACCATTGGCGCGTTCGCCTCCGGCCGCGGCGAGGCGCTGTTCTCCATTCTCGCCCGCAACGAATATGATCTCGTCGGCCTGGTGCCGAGCGCGCAGCTCGCCAAGCTCGCGGTCAACCAGACGGCGCGGATCCGCATCGTCGGGGCCGGCGAGGTCGAAGGCAAGATTCGAAGGGTCGCGCCGACCGTCGAGCCGAACAGCCAGCTCGGCCAGGCCTTCATCGGCATCAACGGCACGGCGCGGCTGCTGGTGAATTCGTTCGGGCGCGCCGTGATCAAGATCGGCCAGAGCTGCGGCGTCGCGGTGCCGCTGACCGCCGTGCTGTACGACCCGGACGGCACGGTGGTGCAGGTGGTCCGCGCCCAGCGCATCGAGACCAAGCGGGTCGAGATCGGCCTGATGGCCGGCGGCCAGGTCGAGATCCGCGACGGCCTCGCCGAGGGCGACGTCGTGGTCACCCGCGCCGGCGCGCTGCTGCGCGAAGGCGACCCGGTGCGGCCGGTGATGGCGAGCAATTGACGGACACGGCCGAGTCCTACGGGACATAGCGGGGAGACCGCGCCAGACGCGGTCCGCTCCCCTCCCCCTTGCGGGGAGGGGTCGGGGGTGGGGGTTCTCCGAGTCGCACTCGACGTGATGAGCGCGCGAGCTCCAGGGAAATCTTCAGCGATCTAGGATCGCTATCCCTGCCAAAGCGGCTTGTAGGGAAGGCTCAAGCCAACGACGCGCGGCGCCTGCGAACCCCCACCCCCAACCCCTCCCCGCAAGGGGGAGGGGAGCTGACCGTCAGCTTGGTGAGAGCGGGGCAGACGCTCCGAGCGTCAGATGTGTTGGACGAGAGATGGAAAACCGCCGCCTCAGCTGCCGGCGTTGGCGACGTCGGCGCTGAAGCGGATGTCCTCGACCAGCGAGGACGACACGGTCGGCACCTGCTCGCCGTCGGAGCTGCGCGCGATGGCGTTGCGGGTCTTGTTGAACACGGCCTCGGCGCTCGGGCTCTTGCCGAGCTGATTGAGCAGCTCGCCGACCAGCACGCTGTTCTGGCCCTTCGGATCGTCCAGCACCTTGCCGGGCGTCGCCGACGACAGGATCAGCGCATTGGCAGGCGCATTGATCGGCGCCAGGCCGTGCGAATAGGCGCGGAAGCGGCGCTCATAGGGATTGCGGCGCGCGGCGTCGATCACGACCAGTTTGGCGCGCGCCCCCTGCTCGCGGACCGTATCGAGCAGGCCCTCGATGCTGGTGCCGTCGCGGCGCACGTCGGCCTCCTTCCAGATCTTGGCATCGACCGGGATCATGTAGCTCTCGCGTCCCGCCTGGATGGCGTAGCCGCCGAAGAACAGCATCACGACCGAGTCGGGCTTGATCCTGGCCTTGAGGCGCTCGACCGCGCGGATCATGTCGTCCTTGTTGGCATCCTCGACGACATCGACGTCGAAGCCGTCGCGGCGCAGCGCGCCGGTCAGCGCCCGGGCATCGTTGATCGGCTGGACGAGCGGCGCATTCGCATCGGGGTAATGACCATTGCCGATGACCAGCGCGAGGCGCGCGCCGTTGCCGGTCGCCACGCTGCTCTGCTCGGAGGCTGCCGCTTTGGGCGCCTCGAGCGAACGCTTGTTGAGGGCAGCATGCGCACCGATCGCGAGCGACACCGTGCAGAGAAGCGCGGCGGCGATCACGGCCGATCGGCGGGAGAGAGAAGGCTGCCTTGCGGTCATCACGTCAATCCTGGTCCGAGCCTGCCCAAGCGTGACCAAAGGGGCGCACCCTTTGGTCGCGCTGGCGCCTCTGAGGTTTGAGGGGTTGCGAGACGATGTGTCGTCGAATTGCGCGCAATTTGCGGCACCGCAACGAGGAAAGGCTTAACCCGAACCCGCATCCCAAGCAACATCGGAACAGCCTTGACTTTTCAAGCACTTGAAGAGAAACGCAAATTTAACCATGGCGCCGATCTCCAAAGGGCCCTGGGCGGACCGCCGGGAGGCCATATTGCCGCCCAATCCGCCTCGCGCCGTGACCGCCGTCACGTTGTCTTTGGCCGTCCAGCGTGTCAGTTTGCCCCATGCATGCGCGTGACGCGCCGTTTGCCGGGCGTTTCGAGCAGCGCATGCCGTTCGTCCCGCCTCCGACAACCCGCGAGTCCTCGCTTGAGTTTCCAGTATTTCGCCGGCGCGGCCTGCCGCGCACTGACGGCCCGGAAGGATGGGCCCTCGCTGTACGAGGTCTGCGATCCCATCCTGCGCCGGCCCGGCAGCGGCGACCCGCATCTGTCGAAATTCTACCGGACCGCGCTGGGGAACCCCGCGCTGCGCGCATTGCTGCGCCGTGCCGGCCTGCCCGAGTTGAACGATCCCGCTGTTCTCAATGCGCTGCGCGACGCGCTGGTTCTCGCCCGCGACAATCCGACGCCGGACTGGGAGCAGGTCGGCCGCCCGATCGCCGATCTGGTCGACAGCGTCGCCTTGCATCACCCTGCCCCGCCGCGCCGGACCGCGGCGGCGGCCATGCCGCCGGAAGGCGAGATCGACCGCGTGATCCGGGCCTGTGGCGCCGACCTACTCGGCTCGTTCAGCCGCAATGGCTTCATCCCGACCTATGCCGCCTTCAACCTGATCGGCGATCCCGACATGAAGGGCCGCGAGGTGCTGATGGCGCTGCAGGGGCTGGACGCGCGCGGCTACAAGAACTCGACATTGCTGTTCAACCTCGCCCGCGTCTTCATCGCGCGATCGCCGGCGGCGGCCGTCATCAATCCGCCGTGGCGCGGCATCGCCGAGCCGATGTGGGAGCCGGTGCAGATCCGCCACCGCTCGGCCTATTACGACGCGTTCTTCACCGAGGCGCTGCTGAGCTATCTGGAGACCGGCCTCGCCTCGTCGGAGCAGACGACCGCGGCGCGCACGGCGATTTCGGCCATGGTCGAGTTCTGCCTGACCGTCAGCCGCGAGGAGGTGCGCGGCGCCAACGGCAAGAGCTACGACGTCGTCACCGCGCTGGCGCCGCCGCCGCATCCGCGCTTCTCGCGCTTCTTCACCCAGATCAAGCAGGACCTCGGCTTCGGCGTCTACGTGCCGGATTGCGACACCACGGCGTGCTCGTTCTCGGCGGCGACGCAGGCCGGCTCGGACGACCCGATGCTGAGCCAGCCGCTGCTGGATTTCTATGCCGGCTACCAGGTGCGCGCCGGCGGCAACGAGCCGCGCGTGACGGTGCCGATCAACGACAACATCGACTATGAGGGCGGCGTCGCGACCTGGATCGACAGTCTGGCCGGCGAGCGGCCCTACGGCAATGATCTCGATCCGACGCTGAATCTCGACGTGCTCGAAGTGTCGTTCCGCAATCTCGGGCGCTGGCAGGTCCTGGAGACGCAAGCCCGGCTCGACGTCGTCAGGCGAATCGTCGGCTTCCAGCAGCGGCTGGTTCTGAGCGGCGCGTTCGCCGACCCGCGCGCGCACATCTATTATCTGCCGGAGCTGTATTGCGCCTATTTCGGCCGCTGCTACCACGCCTTCATGGCGCTGCCGCCCGCCGCGCGGCGGGCGATCGATCCCGACGGCGCGTTCGAGCTCATTCGTCTGCGCGTGCTCGGCTATGTCGAGGACGAGCTGATCGGCCGCGAGATGAACCCGTTCGACGCCGCGCTGGCGCTGATTGCGCTCGGACATCTCGGCGGCGCTGCGGCGAGCTTCGCGCCCGCGGTGCATTGCATCGTGACGTCGTTCGGCGAAGGTGGCCGGCGGCATCCGTACCGCGCCTATGAATGGAACAAGATGAAGACCCCGACCCGCATCCTGGTCGGCGGCCCCGAGGTGACATCCGCCTTCGTGCTGATGGGCCTGGCGCTGGCGCGGCGGGTCGTGGTGCGGTGAGGACGAAGCTGTGTCGCCGATGTCGGTCCACTCCCCTCCCCCTTGCGGGGAGGGGTCGGGGGTGGGGGTCCACGAGTCGCGCTCTGAGTGATGACAGCGTGTGCCGCTGAGGATCTGTGTGTTTCACTCCCCTTCGCAAGGACCGTAGCCGAAAGCCTTGGCACGATCTCGCACAACAGCTGAGTTCAGCGCCCGCGGACCCCCACTCCCGACCCCTCCCCGCAAGGGGGAGGGGAGCGCACCACCGTTGTTGTGATAGCTCGAGTCGAAACGTCCCCACCATCGCGTGAAGTTGAGCAGGTCAGGCAATCACGGCGCTGGAACAACCGGGCGATCCGCCGCACAATTGCCCCAGCCCTCCCCAAGGACGATCCGCGCCCGTTCATGTCGATGAAACCAGCCCTGCTCGCGCTCCTGCTGCTGCCGTCCGTCGCGTCCGCGGCCGACATCGCCGGGATTCCCAAGATCCGTGAGGCCGATGGGATCACGATCGGGACCACCCGCATCCGGCTCGGCGGCATCGACGCGCCCGCCGTCGATCAGCTCTGCCTGAACAAGAACGGCGAGCGCTGGACCTGCGGCGTGGCCGCGCGTGACGAACTGATCAAGCACGCCGACGGCAAGAGCTGGACCTGTCATCCGCGTTCGATCGATCGCCGCGGTCGCCAGGTGGCGCGCTGCGACGTCGACGGCGAGGACATCCAGAAATGGCTGGTGCGCAGCGGCTGGGCGCTGGCCTATCGCGCCATCTCGCACGACTACGAGCCCGACGAGGCGGAGGCGCGGGCCGCCAAGGCCGGCATGTGGCAGGGCGCATTCATCGCGCCGTGGGACTGGCGCGTGCGCAACAAGAAGACCACGATCCTCGGCGCCACCAAGCCGCCGGAGAGCGCCCGCAACATCCTGCTCGCCTCGGCTTCGGGCCCGGTGGCGCCGTCGCCGGACTGCACCATCAAGGGCAACGTCAACGGCGCCGGCGAGTGCATCTATCATACGCCGAAAAGCCGTTGGTACGCTCAGATCAAGATGCACGTCGCCAAGGGCACGCGCTGGTTCTGCTCGGTCGAGGAGGCCGAGGCCGCCGGCTGCCGCGAGACGAGGCGCTGACGACCTGACGCGCCGGCCTGCCGGGGCATGCCAGCCCCCCGGCTTCTCCGGCTTTTCTTAATGCGCCGCGCCACGTAAAACGACCATGGGCCAGCCGTGTGCGAGAGCCCGCCACCACCCTCAACCGCCAAACCACATCGCCGAGGACACTGACAATGACCGTTCGCGCGGGCCGGGAGTTTCTGGCCATCCCGGGACCCACCACGATGCCCGACGAGGTGCTGCAGGCGATGCACCGCCCGGCGCTCGACATCTACTCCAAGCAGATGGTCGAGCTGACCGACGGCATCATGTCCGATCTCGGCCGCCTGTTCGCGACCAAGGGCAAGACCTACATCTACATCGCCAACGGCCATGGCGCCTGGGAGGCCGTGCTCTCCAACGTGCTGTCGCGCGGCGACAAGCTGCTGGTGCTGGAGAGCGGCCGCTTCGCGATCGGCTGGGGCCATGCGGCGCGCGCGATGGGCGCCGAGGTCGAGGTTCTCAGGGGCGACTGGCGCCGCGCGGTGCGCCCGGCCGAGGTCGAGGCGCGGCTGCGCGCCGACAAGGAGCACACCATCAAGGCCATCGTGGTGGCGCAGATCGACACCGCCTCGGGCGTCGTCAACGATGTCGAGGCGATCGGCCGCGCCATCAAGGCCGCGGGCCATCCGGCGCTCTATATGGTCGACACCGTCGCCTCGCTCGGCTGCATGCCGTTCGAGATGGATGTCTGGGGCATCGACGTCGCGATGTCCGGCTCGCAGAAGGGCCTGATGACGCCGCCCGGCCTCGGCTTCGTCGCGGCCAACGACCGCGCGCTCGAGGCGCATAAGCGCGCCAACATGCGCACGCCCTATTGGGACTGGAGTGAGCGCGAGGGCGCCGAGCACTATCGCAAATATGGCGGCACCGCGCCGGTGCATCTGCTGTTCGCGCTGCGCCAGGCCATGGACATGCTGTTCGCGGAAGGGCTGCCGCATGCGTTCCGCCGCCATGCCCTGCTCGGCGAGGCCGTGCGCCGCGCGGTGGCGAAGTGGAGCGAGGGCCAGGTGATCGGCTTCAATATCGCAGACGCCGCGGAGCGTTCCAACACCGTGACCACGGTGCTGGTCGGCGGCGGCTATGATCCGGCCGTACTGCAGACCTACTGCAAGGAGCAGTGCGGCGTCGTGCTCGGCACCGGGATCGGCGACCTCCAGGGCCAGGCGTTCCGCATCGCCCATATGGGCCATGTCAACGCGCCGATGGTGCTGGGCACGCTCGGTGTGATCGAAATGGCGCTGGTGGCGTTGAAGATTCCGCATGGCCGCGGCGGCCTCGACGCCGCGATCCAATGGCTCGGCGAGAGCGTGACCCCGTAAAGGACGACATGACCGACAGCAGCACAAGTGCGCCGGTGGCGCCGCGCCGCCCTTATTCCTTCACCCGCCACGGCATCACCGTGAGCGACGATTATGCCTGGCTGAAGGATGCGCGATGGCAGGAGGTGCTGCACGATCCGTCGCTGCTCGACGCCGACATCCGCGCCTATCTCGAGGCCGAGAACGCCTATGCGGAATCCGTGCTCGGCCATACCGCACCGCTGCAGAAGAAGCTCGTCGCGGAGATGCGCGGCCGCATCAAGGAGGACGATTCCTCGGTGCCATCGCCGGACGGGCCCTACGCCTACTTCCGAAAGTACCGCGAGGGCGGCCAGCACGAGCTGTTCTGCCGCACGCCGCGCAACGGCGGGGCGGAGACCATCGGGCTCGACGGCGATGCTCTGGCGCGCGGGCATGAGTATTTCAAGTTCGGCGGCAGCCGGCATTCGCACGACCACAAGCTGGCCGCCTGGAGCGCCGACACCAAGGGCTCGGAATATTTCACGATCCGCGTCCGCGACTGGGACGGTGGAAACGATCTCGTCGATCTCGTCGAGGAGACCGACGGCGGCGTGGTGTGGTCGCGTGACTGCAAGAGCTTCTTCTACGTCAAGCTCGACGACAATCACCGCCCGATGCAGGTGTGGCGGCACAAGCTCGGCACCAACCAATCAGACGATTTGCTGGTCTATGAGGAGAAGGACACCGGCTGGTTCACCCATGTGCACGAGTCGACCTCCGGCCGGTTCTGCGTGATTGCCGGGGGCGACCATGAGACCTCGGAGCAGCGGCTGATCGATCTCGATGATCCCGATGCGCCGCCGCGTCTGGTCGCCGCGCGCGAGAACGGCGTGCAATATTCGATCGCCGATCGCGGCGACGAGCTGTTCATTCTCACCAATGCCGACGGCGCGATCGACTTCAAGATCGCGACCGCGCCGCTGGCCGCGCCCGAGCGCACCAACTGGCGCGACCTCATTCCGCATCGCGCCGGCATCTATGTGCTCGACCACGATCTCTATGCCGGCCATCTGGTGCGGCTGGAGCGCGCCAATGCGCTGCCGTCGATCGTGATCAGAGACCTGAAATCCGGCGAGGAACACGCGATCGCCTTCGACGAGGGCGCCTATTCGCTCGATGCGATGGGCTCCTACGAGTTCGACACCACCAACCTGCGCTTTGCCTATTCGTCGATGACGACGCCGTCGGAAGTGTGGGACTACGACATGGTGACGCGCGCGAAAACCTTGCGCAAGCGCCAGGAGATTCCGTCAGGGCACAATCCGGCCGACTACGTCACCACGCGCATCATGGCCAAGGCCCAGGATGGCGCCGAGGTGCCGGTGTCGCTGCTGCACCGGCGCGACTTCAAGGCCGACGGGTCAGCGCCGCTGCTGCTCTACGGCTACGGCTCCTACGGCCATGCGATGCCGGCGTCGTTCTCGGCCAACCGGCTGTCGCTGGTCGACCGCGGCTTCGTCTATGCCATCGCCCATATCCGCGGCGGCACCGACAAGGGCTGGGGCTGGTACCTCGACGGCAAGCGCGAGAAGAAGACCAACAGCTTTGACGATTTCTCAGCCTGTGCGCGGGCGCTGATCGCGGCCAACTACACCAGCGCGAAACGCATCGTCGGCCATGGCGGCAGCGCCGGCGGCATGCTGATGGGCGCGGTCGCCAACCGCGCGGGCGAGCTGTTCGCCGGCATCGTCGCCGAGGTGCCGTTCGTCGACGTGCTCAATACCATGCTCGACGACAGCCTGCCGCTGACGCCGCCGGAATGGCCCGAATGGGGCAACCCGATCGAGAGCGAGACGGACTTCCGCACCATCCTGTCCTACTCGCCCTACGACAACGTCGCCGCCAAGGAGTATCCCGCGATCCTCGCGATGGCCGGTCTCACCGACCCGCGCGTCACCTATTGGGAGCCGGCGAAGTGGATCGCCCGGCTGCGCGCGACGATGACCGGTGGCGGCCCTGTCGTGCTGCGCACCAACATGGGCGCCGGCCACGGCGGTGCGTCGGGCCGCTTCAACCGGCTCGACGAGGTCGCGATCGTCTATGCGTTCGCGCTGTGGGCGGTGGGCTTGGCGGATAGAAGCGCGTGAGCGCGGCGACTGACAGCAACAGCGAGATGTGTAGCGGGATCTCGCCCGACCAACAGTGTCGTCCCTGCGAACGCAGGGACCCATAGCCACCGTCCCCGGTTGTTCGGCAGGCTGGAGCTGCTTTCTTCGTAGTCACATCCGCCTGTGTTTATGGGTCCCGGCTCGAGGCCGGGACGACAGCGGAGTGTGTGGCCGGCTACCTGCCGTTCTTCGCGCGCCACGCCGCGAAATCGGCGGGGGTCTGCGGATCAGTGGCCGGATAGAGGCCGAGGATCGAGCGTCCCTGGGCGACCTGCTCGGCGACGAAATCCTCGAACGCGGTCATCTCGAACGTCTCCTCGGCGATCTCGTCGGCGAGATGGGCGGGGATGACGATGACGCCGTCGGAATCGCCGAGGATGACGTCACCGGGAAACACCGGCGCGTCGCCGCAGGCGATCGGGCCGTTGATCTCGATCGCATGATGCAGGGTGAGATTGGTCGGCGCGCTCGGGCGCTGATGAAACGCGGGGATGCCGAGCTTGGCGATCTCGGCCGCATCGCGAAACCCGCCATCGGTGACGACACCGGCGACGCCGCGCTGCTGCAGGCGGCTCACCAGGATCGCGCCGGCCGAGGCGGCGCGCGGATCCTTGCGGCTGTCCATCACCAGCACGGCGCCGGGCGGGCATTCCTCCACGGCCTTGCGCTGCGGATGGGCACGGTCGCGAAACACCTCGATGGTGTTGAGGTCCTCGCGCGCCGGGATATAGCGCAGGGTGAAGGCCTCGCCGACCATGGTCGGCTGCCCCGGATTGAGCGGGTGGACGTTCTGGATGCACTGGATGCGCAGGCCGCGCTTGAACAGCGCGGTGGCGACGGTCGCGGTCGAAACGGTCTTGAGCTTGTTGCGGGTGGCGGTGCTGAGTCTGGTCATGCGGTCGGTGCTCGCAGTTCTCCCCTCCCCCTTGCGGGGAGGGGTTGGGGGTGGGGGTCCACATCAACGGTGTCGCTTGGGGTACCCCCCTCCCCGACCCTCCCCCGCAAGGGGGGAGGGAGCGCACCGGGTGCGCGGAACAGCGCGGGCTAACGCGGCGCTATGAACTAATAAATCGCGGGCTCCCCGACCGCGGCGCCGAAGCCGGTCTCGAGGAAGTCGAAATCGCAGCCGTCATTGGCCTGCTTGATGTGGCGGGCGAACATCCAGCCATAGCCACGCTCGAAGCGCGGCGTTGGCGGTGTCCAGGCGGCGCGACGGCGCGCCAATTCGTCCTCAGGCACATCAAGATTGACTGTGCGCGCGGCGACGTCGAGCGTGATGCGGTCGCCGTTCTTCACCAGCGCCAGGGGACCGCCGACATAGGCCTCCGGCGCGACGTGCAGGATGCAGGCGCCATAGCTGGTGCCGCTCATGCGCGCGTCGGACAGCCGGACCATGTCGCGCACGCCCTCGCGCACGAGCTTGGTCGGGATCGGCAGCATGCCCCATTCCGGCATGCCCGGCCCGCCCTGCGGGCCGGCATTGCGCAGGATCAGCACGTGGTCGGCAGTGACGTCGAGCTCGGGATCGTCGATCGCCTTCTTCATCGAGGGATAGTCGTCGAACACCAGCGCCGGGCCGGTGTGCCTGAGGAAGCGCGGCTCGCAGGCGGAGGGCTTGATGACGCAGCCGTCCGGCGCAAGGTTGCCCTTCAGCACGGCGAGCGCGCCCTCGCGGTAGATCGGGTTGGATTGCGGGCGGATGACGTCGTCATTGTAGACGCCGGCGCCTGTGATGTTGTCGCCCAGCGTGCGGCCGTTGACGGTGAGGCAGTCGAGATGGAGATGCTCTTTCATCCGGCTCATCAGGCCGGGCAGCCCGCCAGCGTAATAGAAGTCCTCCATCAGATAGGTGTCGCCGCTCGGCCGGACATTGGCGAGCACCGGCACCTTGCGGCTCGCGGCCTCGAAATCGTCGAGGCCGATATCGGCGCCGGCGCGGCGTGCCTGCGCGATCACGTGGATGATCGCGTTGGTGGAGCAGCCCATCGCCATCGCGACCGCGATCGCATTCTCGAACGCTGGCCGCGTCTGAATCTTCGACGGCGTCAGGTCCTCCCACACCATCTCGACGACGCGGCGGCCGCATTCCGAGCTCATGCGGATGTGCTCGGCATCGGCGGCGGGAATCGACGAGGCGCCGGGCAAGGTCATGCCGATGGCTTCGGCGATCGCGGTCATGGTCGAGGCCGTGCCCATGGTCATGCAGGTGCCATGGCTGCGCGCGATGCCGGCCTCCATCGCATTCCAGTCGGCGTCCGACAGTTTTCCGGCGCGGCGCTCGTCCCAGTACTTCCAGGCATCGGAGCCGGAGCCGAGCGTCTTGCCCTTCCAATTGCCGCGCAGCATCGGTCCTGCGGGGAGATAGATCGCCGGCAGGTTCATGCTGGTGGCGCCGAGCAGCAGCGCCGGCGTGGTCTTGTCGCAGCCGCCCATCAGCACGACGCCATCGACGGGATGGCTGCGCAACAGTTCCTCGACGTCCATCGCCAGCATGTTGCGATAGAGCATCGTGGTCGGCTTCAACAGCGACTCCGACAGCGACAGCGCCGGCAGCTCGATCGGGAAGCCGCCGGCCATCAGCACGCCGCGCTTGACGTCGTCGACCCGCTGCTTGAAGTGCATGTGGCAGGGCTGCGCGTCGGACCAGGTGTTGATGATGGCGATGACCGGCCGGCCCTTCCACTCCTCCTGGGCGTAGCCCATCTGCATCACGCGCGAGCGATGGCCGAAGGAGCGGAGATCGTCGGGGGCGAACCAGCGCGCGCTGCGCAATTGATCGGGTTGCCTGCGCTCGCTCATGATTGCGTCCCCCAGGTCAGCACGGTCGTGCGCTCGATGGTGCGGAAGATCAGGTTCTCGACCACGAGGCCGATCACGATCACGGTCAAGAGGCCGGCGAAAACGGCCGGAATCTCCAGCAAATTGCGGTTCTCGAAGATGAACCAGCCAAGGCCGCCCTGCCCCGAGGAGACGCCGAACACCAGCTCGGCCGCGATCAGGGTGCGCCACGCAAACGCCCAGCCGATCTTGAGGCCGGTGAGGATGGCACCGAAGGCCGCGGGAATCAGGATGCGAATGACGTAGGAAAGGCCGCTCAGCTCGTAGTTCCGGCCGACCATGCGCAGCGTGTTGGACACGCTCTTGAAGCCGGAATGGGTGTTGAGCGCGACCGGCCACAGCACCGAATGGATCAGCACGAAGACGAGGCTGCCGCTGCCGAGCCCGAACCAGATCAGCGCCAGCGGCAGCAGCGCGATCGCCGGCAGCGGGTTGAACATCGCCGTGACGGTCTCGAGGAAATCGGTGCCGATGCGGGTCGATATCGCGAGCACGGTCAGGATGGCCGCCAGCGTAATGCCGGCGGCATAGCCCATGAACAGCACCTTCAGCGAGGTCCAGGCGCGCATCGGAATGGTGCCGTCGCGGACCTTCTCCCAGAGCGCGACGATGGTGTCGGAGAAGGTCGGGAACAGCAGCGGATTGTCGAGATAGCTGCCGTAGGCCTGCCAGATCGCGGCCAGCACGACGATGATCAGGGTCTTGCGCACGAAGCCGTCGTTCCAGAGCAGCTCGAGCATGCTGAGCTTGCGCTCGACCTCGGCCGGGGACGCGCTCGCCGCAGCCGTGTCGCGCAGGATGATCTTTGCGTCAGCCATGGGAGCGGCCCTCAATGTGCCGTTGCGGGTTCAGAAAACAGGAGATCATGGATCTGCTTCTCCAGGCGTGCGGCACTGCCATCCTCGGCCGAGACCTTGTCAACGTCGATGACCTCGGCCTTGACCCGCCCCGGATGCGGCGACAGCAACAGGATGCGGTTGCCGATCTTGATGGCTTCCGCGATCGAATGCGTGACGAACAGCACCGTGAACTTGGTCTCGTTCCAGAGCTGCAACAGCTCGTCCTGGCAGGTCCGCCGCGTCAGCGCGTCGAGCGCCGCGAACGGCTCGTCCATCAAGAGAATGTCCGGCTCCATCGCCATGCCCCTGGCGATCGCGACGCGCTGCTTCATACCGCCCGACAGCGTATGCGGATAGGCATCGACGACGCGCGTCAGCCCGACCTTCTCGATATAGGCGCGGGCTCGGCTCTCGGCCTCCTTGCGCGGCATGCGCCGCGCCGTCAGCAGCGGGAACATCACGTTGGCGAGCACGGTCTTCCACGGCAGCAGCTGGTCGAACTCCTGGAAGATCATCATGCGGTCGGCGCCGGGACCGGTGATCTCGCGGCCGTTGATGCGCATCCGACCCTCGCTCGGCTTGATGTAGCCACCGACCGCCTTCAGCAGGGTCGACTTGCCGCAGCCGGACGGTCCGAGCAGCACGAAGCGATCGGAGCGGTCGACGGAGAAGCCGACGCGTTCGGTCGCCGTGATCACGGCGCTGGAGGTCTTGTAGCGCAAAGTGACGCCATCGACATCGAGCAGCGCAGACATCAGTTGCCCTTCAGATCATGCGCGACCGGCAGATAGTAGTCGGTCCAGGCCTTGGGCTGGGTCTTGATGGTGCCGATCTTGGCGAGATGCGCGGCGAACTTCATCGTGCCCTGCGGCTCCAGATTCCACTCCATCATGCCGGGCTCCTTGAGCCAAGCGAGCAGATCCTCGACCGAGGTCTTGTCGCCGGTGATCTCCTTGTAGATCTCCACCGCCGTCCGGGTATCGCTGCGGATCAGGTCTTGCGCCTCCTTGGTGGCGTCGCGGACCGCCTGGATGATCTTGGGGTTAGCGTCCGCGAACTTCGTCGTGGTGAAGAACTGCGCCTGGCTGAGCGGTCCACCCATCACGTCGGGCGAATTCATCACGACGTGCGCGCCGGGGACGTTCTTCAATTCGAGGAACGTATAGGGCGGGATCGAGAAATGGTTGTGCACCTCGTGCTGCGGGTTCGACAGCGCCGTATAGGCGTCGGGGTGACCGAGCTGCACGGTGTTGGCGTCGAGCTTGTTCCACTGATCGGCGCCGAACGCCTCGGCGGCCGCGATCTGCAGCACGATGGCCTGGGTCGAGACCTTGACGGTCGGCACCGCGATCTTGTCGGTGGGACCGAAGTCCTTGATCGACTTGATGTTGGGATCGCGGCTGATCAGGGTCATCGGCTGTGCCGAGGTCGCGACGATACCCTTCACGCCGCCGCGGGTACGGTCCCACAACAACAGCAGATTGCCGGTGCCGGTGTTGAGAATGTCGACGCTGCCCGATAGCAGCGCATCGGTCTGCGCGCCGCCGCCGGAGAAGGTCAGCCATTTGGTGGTGACGCCGGGCGCGCCAAGCGCGGCAGCATGCTTCTCGATCAGCTTGTTCTTCTCGATGATGTGGCTCGGCATGTAGAAGATGCCGGGCTGGCGCGACAGCGAGACCTCGGTCTTCTGCTGGGCCTGTGCGGCGTCATTCCAGGCCGCCGCGACCAGCAGCGCGACCAGCAGGCCGGCGGCTCGTGCGGCCGAGCGCCCGAACTTCTCGAACATGGGACATCCCTCCTTGCGTGCCGGCTCCTTCTTGACGGCCGACGGAGAGATGCACTAATGCATTAGTGCATCTCTGACAAGGGCTGTTCTGCCCTGCGACATTCGAGCCGGACGTCCGACCAAATGGCATTGCCCGCGACGCCTGCTGCGGTTCTCCCGCCCGAACGGCTCGATCCGAGCCGGCGCGCGGCACCGCAGGTCTTCGAGCGGTTGCGCGACCAGATCATCGCGCTGGCGCTGCCGCCGGGAGCGCCATTGTCGCGGCCGGCGCTGCAAGCCGAGTTCGGCCTCAGCTCGACACCGATCCGGGACGCGCTGATGCGGCTGGCCGAAGAGGGCCTGGTCGACGTCTTCCCGCAGCATGCGACCCTGGTCAGCCGCATCGACGTGGCTCGCGCGCAGCAGGCGCAGTTCCTGCGCCAGGCGCTGGAGCTCGAGATCGTGCGGCTGCTCGCGCTGACACCGGCGGCGGCCCCGATCGACGAGCTGCATGCCCTGATCGCCCAGCAGAGACGGTTCGCCAAGGACGGCAACTTCACCTCGTTCACGATCGTCGACAACGCATTCCACGAGCGGCTCTACACCGCCGCGGACAAGCACGAGCTGTGGAGTCTGGTCCGCAGCCGCAGCGGTCACATCGACCGGCTGCGCCGGCTGCATCTGCCTTCGCCCGGCAAGGCGCAGACCATCCTGCGCCACCACAAGCAGATCGTCGACGCGATCGCCGCGGGCCGGCCGGACGAGGCGCAGACGCATCTGCGCGAGCACCTGACCGGCACGCTGAGCGACCTCGCGACCATTCGCGGCCGCTGGCCGGACTATCTCAGCGGCTAGCGGCCCGCCCAATCGGAGGACGTAAGCGGTGTCACGCCGCACCCCGGCATGTCGCTCCTGTGGCCACTCCGTCCCGTGCAGGTCCGCATCGTCTCCCACCCGTCGCGCCGCCCAGGATCGTAGACCTTAGACATGTGCTCAAATATTGTGCACTCAGTGCGACTGCCCTCGCCGGGACGAGGCGATTGTGAAGCGCTCCGCGCTATGCAACTACGGCGCGAGCGCCTCGAATGCAGGCACGGCGCCCGGATGGTCTACCCTTCGCCCGCACGGGACATCGATCACCGCGTCCCATCCTGCATGTGACTTGCGCGGCGAAGCGCTTGCGGCGCGCCGCGAATTGGGCAAAACCTTTACAACTGACCGTTGGTCTTGCTGCCAGCCAATCGGGAGATGCGGAGCGTGGCGAAGATTCTGGTCGTGGACGACGATCCGCTCATGCAGCTGACAATTCAGCGCGTGCTCGAACGGGCCGGTCACGTCGTCGGCATCGCCGGTGACGGCCAGAAGGCGCTCGTCCGCTTCAAAAGCGAGAGCTTCGACCTGGTGATCCTGGACATCTTCATGCCGGGCATGGACGGGCTGGAGGCGATGCGCATGATCCTCAAGCAAACGCCGGGTGTTCCGATCATCATGACCTCGGGACGTCCCCACACCCCGACCTCGATGTCAGAGCCCGACTATCTTGCCATGGCCACCAAGCTGGGAGCGGTTTCCGCATTGCCCAAGCCGTTCAAGCCGGCAGCCCTCCTGACGATGGTTTCCGATTGCCTGGCATCGGCAGGCGATCAGGCTACTCGACCCAGGCCAGGCCACGATGCTGTTCCGAACTCCTGACAGCCGAAGCGAAGAGCCCCTGCTGAGCGGCGCGCAGCCCGCGAGCGAGGGTCCGCGGCTCGGCGGCCGCATCACGCTGACGACGCGACTGGCTGTCGCGATGATCCTGCTGGTCGCGATCGCGGTGTTCGCCGTCGGCTGGCTCGGCTACCGCAGCCTCGAGCGGGCGCTGCTGCCGCGCGCGCTCGATCGAATCGAGTCGCATTCGCGCTTGATGGCGACCGAGCTCGAAAACTATGTCGGCGGCGCCCGCAACGACATCAACGGCTATCGCGCCTCGCCAAATCTGGCAACGTTGATACGCACGCTGAAGACGGGGGCTCCCGATCCCCGCGAAGGGCTGCCGGCGCAGTCGTGGCGCGAGCGGGTCGCAATGCGCTACTTCGCCGAGCTGCAGGCCAAGCAGACCTACGCGATGATCCGCCTTGTCGGGATCGAGAACAATTATCGCGAGCTGCTCCGGGTCGACCGGCTCGGGCCGGGCAACACGGTGCGGATCGTTCCGGAGAACGAGCTGATCACGCGCGGCGAACGCAACTACATCAAGGAGACGCTGAGCCTGCCGCCCGGCGGCATCCGACTCTCGCCGATCATTCTCGACGGCAACACGACGGATCCCAAGACAGGCGTGCCGATGCTGTGCGTCGGCACGCCGGTGTTCGCGCCGGACGGCAAGCCGTACGCGATCCTGATGATCGATCTCGACATGCGCCCGATCTTCGCGCATCTGCGCGCCGCGGCCCGGCCGGGCGCCCAGCTCTACCTGGTGAACGCCCGCGGCGACTATCTCTTCCATCCCGAATCCGACCGGGAATTCGCCTCCAAGCGCGGCCGATCGACGCGATGGCAGGACGATTTTCCGACGCTCGCCGGCGCGACGGGCAGCGCCGAAGGTTTCGCGCAGATCCTGCACGACGAGGCCGATCGTCCCGGCGGCGTCGCCTTCGCTCCGGCGCTGCTCGCGGGACAGGAATGGGTGGCGGTGATCGAGACGATCCCGAACACCGCCTTCATGGCGCCCGCCCTCGCCATCCGCAAGACGGCGATCGAGGTCGGCCTGATCGCGATGCTGTGCGCAGCCGCGCTCGCCTTCGTGGTCGCGCGCTCGCTGACGCGGCCGATCAACCAGCTGACCCAGGCCGTCGAGGGCGTGGGCCGCGGCGAGGCGGTGAACATTCCGCTCGAGGCGGTCGGCGAGACCGGCGTGCTGGCGCGCGCCTTTGCCCGCGTGCTGGACGAGGTTCGCACCAAGACCGCCGAGCTCGAGCGCGAAGTCCAGGAGCATTACCTGACCGAAGCGGCGCGCGACCATTTCGCCGCCCGCGAACGGCTCTACAGTGCAGCGGTGGAATCGTCGAACGACGCGATCGTGACGCTGTCGCTGGACGGCACCATCACTGCGTGGAATCCGGCAGCCGAGGCCATGCTGGGCTACTCCGCCGAGGAGGCCGTGGGCCACCGTGCGGATTTCCTCGTGCCGCCAGAGCGCATGGCCGAGGCCCAGGACATTCTGGCGCGCATGGCCCGCGGCGAGCGGATCCAGCACTTCGAGACGGTGCGGATCCGCAAGGACGGTGAGCTGGTCCAGGTCTCGCTCAGCGTCTCGCCGATCAAATCACCGACGGGCCAGATCATCGGCGCCTCCAAGATCGCACGCGACGTCACCGAGAGCCGCCGGACCGAGCTGGCGCTGCGCCAGCAGACCGAGGAGCGGCGGCGCATCTTCGAGACGTCGCGGGACCTGATCCTCATCACCGACCGCAATGGCATCCTGGTCCAGGTCTCACCGAGCGTGGAGACGATTCTCGGCTATACGCCGGCCGAGATGATCGGCCGCAGCGGCGCGGATTTCATCCACTCCGGCGATCTGCTCAAAGCACGCGAGGAGCTTCGCGCCTCGCGCCTCGGCCTGCGCGCACGCACCTCCGACTGCCGTTACGTCCACAAGGACGGCCGCGTGGTGACGCTGTCTTGGACCTCGAACTGGTCGGAGCCGGTGCAGCGCCACTTCTTCATCGGGCGCGACATGACCGAGAGCCGGCTGGCGCAGGAGACGCTGCGGGAGAGCGAGCAGCTCGCCCGCAACATCATCGAGACCGCGCTCGATGCCTTCGTCCAGGTCGACGACAACGGCGCCATTCTCAACTGGAACTCCCAGGCCGAGAAGATCTTCGGCTGGTCGCGCGCCGAGATCATCGGCAAGGACGTGTTCGACGTGATCACGGTCGGGGACGTCGGCGAGGAGCTGCGCGAGGCGCTCGGCCGCATCCTGATGACCGGACAAGCGAGCGCGCTCGGGGTCGGCCGTCGGCGCGAGGTCATGGTGAAGCGGCGCGACGGCCGCGAGTTCAAGGCCGAGCTCAGCGTGACCGCGCTGAAGACCCGCAACGGCTTCGTGCTGAACGGCTTCTTCCGCGACCTCACCGACAAGATCGCGACCGAGGAGCGGATCCGCCAGTCCGAGAAGATGGAGGCGATCGGCCAGCTCACCGGCGGCATCGCGCACGACTTCAACAACATCCTCACCGTGATCACCGGCACAATCGAGATTCTCGCCGCGGCCGTGGCCAAGGAGCCGCAGCTCGCCGCGATCACCAGGATGATCGACGAGGCCGCCGCGCGCGGTGCCGATCTCACCCAGCATCTGCTCGCCTTTGCGCGCCGGCAGCCGCTGCAGCCGCGCGAGGTCGACGTCAACACGCTCATGATCGACACGGCCAAGCTGCTGCGGCCGACGCTCGGAGAGCAGATCGAGATCGAGTCCGTCTTCCAGGACGAGACCTGCGTGGCGCATGTCGATCCGAACCAGCTCGCCACGGCGGTCATCAACCTCGCGCTCAATGCCCGCGACGCGATGCTGAATGGCGGCAAGCTCATCCTGGAGACCGGCTGGGCCGACCTCGACGAGAACTACGCAAGTCTCTACGACGACGTGCGGCCCGGTCGCTACGCGATGATCGCGGTGAGCGATAGTGGCAGCGGCATTCCGGCCGCCATCATCGACAAGGTGTTCAATCCGTTCTTCACCTCGAAGGGGCCGGGCAAGGGGACGGGCCTCGGATTGTCGATGGTGTACGGCTTCGTGAAGCAATCGGCCGGACACATCAGGATCTACAGCGAAGAAGGCCACGGCACCACGATCCGGATGTACCTGCCGCCGGGCAGCGAAGAGGCGGTCACGGAGCCATCGGGCGCCGCGCCGGCGATCCAGGGCGGCCAGGAGACGATCCTGGTGGTGGAGGACGATCGGCTGGTGCGCGGCTACGTTCTCGCCCAGCTCCATGCGCTGGGCTATGCGACGCTGGAGGCGGCCAATGCCGCCGAAGCGCTGGCGATCACCAATGCTGGAGAGCCGTTCGATCTGCTCTTCACCGACATCATCATGCCGGGGACGATGAACGGCCGTCAGCTCGCATCCGAGATCCAGCGGATTCGCCCGGCGCAGCGGGTCCTATTCACCTCCGGCTACACCGAAAATGCCGTGGTGCATCACGGCCGGCTCGACGAGGGAATTCTTCTGCTGCCGAAACCGTACCGCAAATCCGAGCTCGCCAAGATGATCCGCAAGGCGCTCGCCGCCACCGAGGCTTGAGCAATGCGGCTTGAGCAATGCGGCTTGACCATGCGGCCTGACCAACGTGGCCTGGCGCTTGCCATTGCCGCTGCTCCAGAGCGAGGCCACCTGCGGCGGCCCGGCCATCGGCTCAATTGGCGCGCGACGCCGTCATCACGATACGGATCAGATCGGCCGCGTTGCGCGCGCCGAGCTTCTTCATGATGTTGGCGCGGTGATCCTCGATCGTGCGCGGGCTGATGCCCAGCGTGCGCCCCGCCTCCTTGTTCGAGGCCCCCGCCGTGAACTGTTCCAGGACCTCGCGCTCGCGCCGCGTCAGCGGCTCGCGGCCGGGGAAATGCAGCGAGCCGATCTTCGGCGAGGCGTTCTCCTTCTGCCGCCGCGCGAACGCGCCGATCGCCTCGTTCAGACGGGCCACGATCTCACTGCCGCGGAACGGCTTCTCGATGAAGTCGAGCGCCCCGTTCTTGATCGCGTTCACGGCCATCGGGATGTCGCCCTGGCCCGAGATCATGAAGATCGGAGCCGGATAGTCCTCGCCGTGCAGTTCCCTGAGAATGTCGAGACCCGACTTTCCGGGGATGTGCACGTCGAGCAGGATACAGGCCGGTGTCCTGCTCCGCGCCACCGCCAGGAGCGCGGCGCCGTCCGCAAAACAGATCACTTCATACCCACCCGCCGACAAGACCATCGAGAGGGTGTCACGCACGGCTGGATCGTCATCGACGACAAAGATCTCACCGCGGGAAGTTGTTTGTTCGGCCATGGGCGATTGCTCTTGCAAAGGAGAAGAAACAATGAAAGCGCGTCTTATGATACCATACTCGTCGGGTGCTTTGGGCACCCGTATTTGTACGGTTTATGATCCTAACCCACAAGTAGTAGCTGCAGATCGGTGACCGCCTTCACGAGACCACGATCTGGACACGATCTCAAGGCAGCCGTCGTGAGCGGCATGCTGCTTTGCAAAACACATCAACGTCGACAGCGTCATGATCGACATCAAGCTCTGATCGCATCGGCGTTGCCCGCTTGCACCACGCCGAACGGGCATGCTCGGTGCCAGACCAGTGCACGGCTCTTGCCACGAAAATCTGCACGGCATTTGACACAAGACGTGCAGCCGTCAGTCGGCCCTTGCCCTCGTCTTGATCAGAAATCGGCGGTATTTGGACGTTGCACAGGATGTGCACTCTGGACCGCGGCTTGTGCCGATGTAGGTCTCTCAGGACCGATGCTTCGCGGCAACACTTTCGGCTGCGACGCCGCCCCAGGTGTGAACCACGGGCAGGCCGAGCGCAGTCTTGCCGAGATTGGCAAGGCAGATGCGCAGCGCCGCCAGATCGACCGGCTTCGGCAGACTCTGCAGGTCGATCCCGAGCGAGCGCGCGAACAGCCGGGCCTCAATTCGCTTCGCCGCATCCATGCCGCTGATCACGATCACGGAACCGGCGAAGCGGGTATCTGCGATGACCTTGAGGACCTCGGTCCCGTCGCCATCCTCGAGCATGAGATCGAGCGTCACGCAGTCGAAGCGCTTGTTGCGCACCTCGCGGATCGCGTCGCTGCAGGTGGCCGCGACCGTCACGGCATGGCCGGCCTGCTTGGCCGCCAGCGCGATCAGCGTCCGCTGCGCGGCGTCGTCGTCGACGACCAAGAGCTGCAACGCGCGCCGTTCGCCATCGTCCGCGCGCTCCGGCCGGCTGGGTGCAACTTCCGAACTCATGACCGTCATTGGTCGTTCCTGGAAAATTTGACCGAGGTCATTGTCATACACGTCCGACCCTGCGGCGGCGTAAAGCGGTTCTCCGAAAAACGGCTCCCGGCCTTAGGACTTGCGCGGGATCCGGGGCGGCGCGTCTCCTCGTCGCTTCGCGCGCGGAAGCTTCCCGAGCGGTGGTCGAGCAATGCGCCGCGCTGCCGGAAGGCGAATTAGTTGACGGTCGTTTCCTGGCCGCCGGAAGCGTTGCCACGCTTCTTCTTGTTCTTTCCCTTGATGAACTGGATGTCCATCTCGGAGCCGTTGACCCGAACCAACTCGCAGCGGCGGTAGGCGAGCCCCGTCGAGGACAGCAGCAGAAAGAACTCCTTCAGGTTCAATCCCTGGATCGATCCTTCGACCGTCAGCACCGCGTCGTTGTCCGAGATGGCGTTGAGCTGGCAGTCCCTGCGCCAGGTCCCGTCGATGCCCATGATGCAGACATCGTAGCCGCGGCTGAAGGTGACGCGCTCCGTACCTTTGTTCTCGTCAGACATCTTCGCGTCCTGCTCTGTTGGGCTGCGGGAACATCTAGTTGCCCGCGGCCGCGATCCTGGGCATTCCCGGAGCGGGCGCCTTCGCCGCGGAAGCGATCCCGCTCGGGCGATACAGGCCACGCCGGTCCGTGAGCGGCTTGAACACGTCGGTGAGGCCGACGACGGTCTCCGCAGCACCGAGTACGAGGAAGCCGTCCGGCTCCATCTGCTTGGCGAGCCGGCCGAAAATGTTGATCTTGGTGTCCTGATCGAAATAGATCAGCACGTTGCGGCAGAACACGACGTCGAACGTGCCGAGCTGGGAGAAGTCGTGCAGCAGATTGAGCTGCCGATGCTGGACCATGCCGCGCACGTCGGAATTGATCTGCCAGAGCTCGCCTGCCTGCTTGAAATATTTGACCAGAAGCTGGATCGGCAGCCCGCGCTGCACCTCGAACTGGCTGTAGAGACCCGCTTTCGACTTCTCGAGCACTTCCTGGGAGAGATCGGTGGCGATGATCTCGATGCGCCATCCACTGAGCGCAGATCCCATCTCCTTGAGCGACATCGCCAGCGAATACGGCTCCTGGCCGGTCGAGCACGCGGCGCACCAGATCCGGATCGACTTGCGATTGGCGCGGGCCTTGAGGAGCTCCGGCATGATCACGTCACGGAAGTGATCGAACGGGACCTTGTCGCGGAAGAAGAACGTCTCGTTGGTCGTCATCGCTTCGACGACCTGGCTGATCAGGGCGCTCGACCCGTCCTTCAGCTTCTGGACGAGATCGCTGATGCTGGCGAGACCGGCCTTGCGCGCGAGCGGAAGCAGGCGGCTCTCGATCAGATATTGCTTGTCGGCAGACAGATCGAGACCCGATTTGTCTCGAAGCAGCTTGCGCAGGAACTCATAATCAGGCTGGTTCACGGACGGCCTCTTCTGGGCAGACGAAGGGATCAGGCGGATTCGGCTGACAGCGCCTGGATGAGACCGACTTCCTGGAATTTGGCGGCGACAATCTCTTTGTCGAACGGCTTCATGATGTATTCGTTGGCGCCAGCGTTCAGCGCGCGCGAAATATGATCGATGTCGTTCTCCGTGGTGCAGAACACCACCTTCGGGCCTTCGCCGCCCGGCAGCCGGCGCAGGCGCCCGAGGAAATCATAGCCGTCCATGACGGGCATGTTCCAGTCGAGCAGAATGGCGTCCGGCAGGCTCTTGGTGCAGATCTCGAGCGCCCGCTCGCCATCCTCCGCCTCGACGACGGAGAAGCCCAGCTCCTCCAGGATACGGCGTGCGATCTTGCGCACGACGCTGGAGTCATCCACGACCAGACAGCTCTTCATTGTTGTCTCCCCTATGGGACGGTTGACGGACTAGGCGGCGATTGCTGCCTTCGGCAGGAGCTCGAGCACGCGATCGACATCGAGGATGACCATCAGCTGACCGTCGAGGCGGTGCACGCCGCCGGCGAGCTTCG
>NZ_JAUEXY010000017.1:0-149975 GCF_032489375.1 Bradyrhizobium sp. SZCCHNR1098 | reverse complement strand
TCAGTTTGTAAGCCGTCGGAAACTGACGGTTCTTCCCTCTTGCTGCCACAGGTCATCCTCGAAATGCCTGTCACAGAGATTATCGTGTCTCACTTAAGGGGTGCAGTCCAATGCATAAAACTCGTGAGCTTCGCTCGCTATCTCGAACGCCCTCGCTGCCCCGTTCAGCGCGGGGACCGCGACGAAGGCCCGGGCATCCACGTCTTTCTTCGTGATGACCACGACGTGGATGGCTGTGACCGAGCATGGCCATGACGATGGGGGAGGGCGAGGCGACTCACGGACGCCCGGTCGTCGTGGGATGGATCATCTGCCCGACGAGCAATCCACGCATTCCCTACATGCGCCAACTGCCCGTCGTGCCAGTTTGTCGCGGACTCCTCACTTGCGTTGTCGGGCAAATCACCTCCACATTCTCGCGCATCCCGGCTCGCTGAAGAGGGACGTTTCGCGATCGTCACGAGCGTCGAGCTGGGGAGGCGATGGGCGCGTTGCTCTGCAGCCGGGTGTCAAAGCCCGCGCCGACGAACGGAGCGATGCGACGGCGAAGTGGTGTGGTCCTGGCATCGCGGTGCTGATGCCAAGCCGGCGGTGATGATGATCCGCTGGCGACGGGGGCAAGACAGCCGATCCCCGGGGAGAGCGCCTATAACCCGTTCAAACCGTCGCGCAGGGAAGGCCGGATATTGGGCTGAACCTGTGGTTCTGCCGCGTGCTTTTTGTTGCACGCGGACCGCGGGTATCAGCCGATACCCGGTCTTCCCTGCGCCTCTTCTTCAAAGGAGAGGTCGAACGAATGCAAAGCTCGGGCGCATGCGGCCGCGAGATCCCCGAGCCATGCCTGCTGTTTGAAACGTGGAGAAAGCTTTTGTCGTACGATGTCCCACGCCGCGTCATCTGCAAGTCCGTCTCAATCCCAGCTTCCGGATAAGCGAGCGACTATTTGCGTCGAGATGTGTCGTTCTGAAATAAACGATGCGCTGGTTTGCAATCTTTGAAGTTCCATTTCATTGACCGCATAGCGCCTCGCGCCGATATTCCCTGTCGTCATCGCTCAACCACGGAACGCCAGATGAGAACCCGAACCGCAGCCGATCGCCTGGTGCGCAAGCGCCTTGCCGGCCGCTGTTTCTCTGCGGCGACCGGGGCCTGTTGCTGATCGCTGCAGCCGAATTCAACGCCTTCAACCATCTGCAGATCAGACAGGAGCGCCGCACGCACGCGGCGAACGACCAGTCATGTCCAAAGCCTATGTCATCGAGGTTCTCAACCGCACCGCCGGCATCGTCACGGCCGACGAGCGCGGCTTCAGCTTTTTCTCATCCGAACGCGCATTCGACAGCCTGGAGGGACAGCACTTTGCCTCCGCGCGCGAGGCCGAACGCGCGGCCCGTGCGCTCGTCGCGACCGGCGGAGGACGCCTGCGCCGCGCGGTCATCTGATCTCCCACATCGCAACTTTCGAGAAGGACAAGTCATGAGCTTCTACAGGGACTTCAACGACAAGCTGGCCATCCAGGGATGGAACAGCGCCCGGCGCGAGCCGTATCGCACGATTAAGGTGCGGCAGCTCAGTCCGACGGTCGGCGCCGAGATCGGCGGCGTCGATCTCACCAAGGATCTGCCGGACGAGCAGTTCGCGGAAATCCACCGCGCGCTCGATGAGAATCTTGCGATCGTGTTCCGCGATCAGGAGATCGTCGAAAGACGACCACAAGCGCTTTGCGCGCCGCTTCGGCAAGTCGCTGCACCGGCACGAGCTGGCCGCGACCCGCTTCCGGCACGACGGGCCGTTCGATCCGGAATTCCTGTCGTGGAAGACCGATGCGAATTCGCGCTTCACCGCCGGTGACGGCTGGCATCCGGACGTGTCCTGCGATCCCAGCCCGATTGCGGTCTCGCTGCTTCGTGTGACCAAGACGCCGCCGCTCGGCGGCGACACGGCCTTCGCCAACATGTATCTGGCCCATGAATTCCTGTCGGATCCGATCAAGCAGCTGCTGGATGGCCTCACGGCCATCCATGATGGATCATTGGCCTGGACCGCCGGTTATGGCGCCAAGCCCGATCCCGGCAAGACCTATCCGCTATCCGAGCATCCGGTGGTCGTGACTCATCCGCGTACCGGCCGCAAGTTCCTGTACGTCAATGCGTCCTTTACCTCGCACATCGTGCAGCTGACCCGGCGCGAGAGCGATGCGCTGCTGCAGCTCCTGTTCCGTCACATCGAAGGCCAGCTTGCACTGCAGACGCGGGTGCAGTGGCGGCCGAACTCGCTGCTGGTTTGGGACAATTGGGCGAGCCAGCATCATGCGGTGTGGGACTACTATCCCGAAGAGCGCTGGGGCGAGCGTGTGTCGGTGGTGACCGGCGAGGTGCCGCGGGCGCGGCTTGGACTCAGCGAGGCCGCGGAGTAGGGCGGTCGCGCTGCACAGGCGCGGGCCCGAACGGGCCTGCGCTTCCCTGCGGTGTCAGTCCGGGCTGATATGTACCAAGAGAAGGCGGGAGATCGCCCCGTCGGCAAGCTCGTCGGCGCGGTCGCGATAGACGGCGGCCTCGTCGTCGGTTGCTCCGCGGAGCGCAAGCCGTTCGGCCTGGGCGGGACGCCTCAGCCGGCAGAAAGCGTCGATCGCGCGGAGCAATCGCGGTGACCGCACCAGGCTCTGCGCCATGTCGTGATCATTCGCGGCGAACACGAAGGCCGGGCGCCGGCCAAGATCGATGGCGAAGACCTGCGGAGGTGCGGCTGACATGCGGTGGCGTCGGATCGTGTCTGTTCGGCGCGGGGCGCGTTGGTGCTCTGATGCTGAGTGTAGAAGGACGCCGCATGCCGTCAATAAAATGGGTCGCGCGATTTTCAGGCTGATCGAGCAAGAATTTTTCTGCGCGGGCGGCGTGACCCGAATGCAAGGGACCCGATGGCGCCGAGTCTGGCTGCGGTGATGTCATGCCAGCCATGTCCTGGCGCAGGACGCGACACCCAGAAGAAAACTTCGGTCTAGCACTGTGTTCGACGAGCAATTCCTTGCTACGCCGGGCCGTAGCGAAAGCAGGAGCGTTGCTATTTCGGGCGCCGGCTTGTTCTGACCGCCGGCGCCGATCAAGCTACATGCAATCGCATGAAACTGCCCGGAGACATCCATGAGCCTGGTCGAGAGAAAGATCGAAGCGTTGCCCTTCGTTCTCGCCGAGCTGAACTATCTGGCGCCCACCGCGGGCAAGCCGCGCACCTATGCGTTCGACCCGCCGCCGGGCGAGCCGAAATCGACCGCGCTGCCGGAGCCCCGTCAGGTGCCGGTGTTCAACGGCCGCCCGATCGCGCAATCATTCTCGCTCGACCGCGAGGGCTTTGCGCTGGTGCGACACCCCACATTCGTGCGTGACTTCACCAACGAGAAGGAAATCCGTAGCATCTATTATCCGGCGGCGGAGGCCTTCATTCGTGCGACCTTGCGCGCCGATCGCGTCGTGATCTTCGACCACACCCTGCGCAAGCGTGTGGCCGGTGCTCCCGTCGTCCGTGACGGCGGGCCGCGCCAGCCGGCGACGCGCGTGCATGTGGACCAGACCGCGACGTCGGGTGCCAACCGGGTGCGTGAGCATCTCGGCGCCGAGGCGGAGGACCTGCTGCGCGGGCGGGTTCAGGTGATCAACCTGTGGCGGCCAATCATCGGGCCGTTGCGCGACACGCCGCTGGCGATGTGCGACGGGACCACGGTCGCGCCGGATGATCTGGTCGCGTCCGACCTGATCTATCCCAACCGCAACGGCGAGATCTACTCCGTCACGTACAATCCCGTTCATCGCTGGTTCTATTTCCCGGACATGACACCCGACGAGGCGCTGCTGCTGAAGTGCTACGATTCGGCGACCGACGGGCGCACGCGGTTCGGACCGCATACCGCGTTCGTCGACCCGACGACGCCGGCCGATGCGCCACCGCGCGAGAGCATCGAATTGCGGATGCTGGTGTTCCACTTCGATTGAACGTGAGCAGGAGGATGACGTTTCACGGACGGTGACGCCGTGAGAAGCTTCGTCCAACTTGGGGGCATTTTCTGAAATTGCCTCTGGACTGATCGCAGGCGATGGTGAGCGCAATTCGAGTGCGCTGCAGCATCTGAAGCCAAGGTCAGTCCAAGGTCAGTCCATGAATGCCCACCCAACCCTGGGGATCGCCGAGCCGGTCGTGCCGGCCGGTCTCGTCCCTTCGTCTCTCGTCGCCGAGCCGATGGTTCGCTTCGAGGGACTGTCGAAGATCTATCCCGCCTATCGCGACAAGCCGGATGTCGAGGCGCTCAAGGATATTGACTTCGCGATCGCGCGGGGCTCCATCACCGGCGTGATCGGACGGTCCGGCGCCGGCAAGTCGAGCCTCGTCAGGCTGATCAATGGGCTGGAGAAGCCGACGGCGGGACGGGTGGTCGTCGATGGACGCCACATCTCGGCTCTGCGCGGCCAGGCGCTCCGGCTGGCGCAGCGTTCGATCGGCATGATCTTCCAGCACTTCAACCTGCTGTCGTCGCGCACGGCCTCCGACAACATCGCACTCCCGCTCGAGATCGCCGGCTGGTCGAAGGCCGACATCAGGACGCGGGTCGCCGAGCTGCTGGAGCTGGTCGACATCGCCGACAAGCATGATCGCTACCCGGCGGAGTTGTCCGGCGGTCAGAAGCAGCGCATCGGCATTGCGCGCGCGCTGGCGACGCGGCCGAACGTGCTGCTGTCGGATGAGGCGACGTCGGCGCTCGATCCGCAGACCACGCGCGCGATTCTTGACCTGCTCGCCAACATCAATCGCGAACTCGGCGTCACCATCATCCTGATCACCCACGAGATGTCCGTGGTCCGCCAGCTCGCCAAGGAAGTCGTCGTGATTGATGGCGGCCGCGTCGTCGAGCGCGGCCATGTCGCCGACATCTTCACCCATCCGAAGCATCCGACAACGCAGACCTTCCTGGCCGAGGTGCTCGGCGACGCCGTGCCGGTGTCGCTGGCGAGCCGCCTCGTGCAGGAGCCTGTGCCGATCGGACAGACGGTGCTCCGCGTCCAGGTGCGCGGCTCGGATGCCGGCGACACGCTGGTGGCGCGGCTGGCACGCGAGCTGTCGATCGATGTCGCGCTGCTGTCGGCGCGGATCGACGAGATCGGCGGCCAGCATGTCGGCTCGCTGATCCTGGGCATTCCCGGCGGCGAGGCGGCGGCGCGGCAGACGCTGGCCTATCTCTCACTGCATCACTTCGCAGCGGAGCGTCTCGGCTATGTCTCCTGAGCTCATCACCCTGATCATCCAGGCCACCGGCGAGAGCCTGTTCATGGTCTCGACCGCGGCGTTGGTCGCGACCTCGCTCGGGTTGCCGCTCGGCGTCTTCCTGGCGACGAGCCGCGCGGGGGAGTTGTTCGCAGCGCCCGCGGCCAACGCGATCCTTGGCGTCGTCGTCAACGCCACGCGCTCGACGCCCTTCATCATCCTGGTCGTCGCCATCATCCCGTTCACGCGCCTCGTCGCCGGCACGTCGATCGGCTCGGGGGCTGCGATCGTGCCGCTGACGGTGGCGGCGACGCCGTTCATCGCGCGGCTGGTCGAGGCGGCGATCCGCGAGGTCGATGGCGGCCTGATCGAGACCGCGTCCTCGTTCGGCGCGACTCCGCTGCAGATCGTGTTCAAGGTGCTGATCCCGGAAGCCTTGCCGGGCCTCGTGCTGGCGTTGACGCTCGCCGTGGTCAGCCTGCTCGGCTACTCCGCGATGGTCGGCGCCGTCGGCGGCGGCGGCCTCGGCGATCTCGGCATCCGCTACGGCTACCAGCGCTTCATGCCGGAGATGATGCTGGCGGTAGTGGTCGTCCTGATCGCGCTGGTGCAGACGGTGCAGACCGTCGGTGATCATCTCGCGCGCCGGCTCAATCGGCGGCTGCGGCAGCGCTGAGCAGAGATTGCGCTGCGACGGCGCGCCGGAGATGTTCTCGGTTGACGTGGGAAACGAGGGCTCGCCGGCATTTCCGGTGAGCCTCGATCTTTGAAAAGATCGTCTCGCGCGGTTCGTTCTACCATCAGCCCAACGAGCTGACCGCGCGATGGACGCGCGCGCTCGAGGCAAGAGGTGAACGGCCATGAATACGCTCGTCGAGAAACCCAGGAAGTTTGCGCTCGTCGAGCGCCAGCCCGCCGCCACGTTCGCGGAGGAGCGGCTGCATCGCAAGCAGCGCCTCGCGGCGACCTTCCGCCTGTTTGCCCGCTACGGTTTCGATCAGGGCCTGGCGGGCCACGTCACCGTGCGCGATCCGGAATTCCCCGACCGGTTCTGGATCAATCCGCTGTCGGCGCATTTCAGCCAGATCAAGGTGTCCGACCTGCAACTCGTCGATCACGATGGCAACATCCTGATCGGCGACAGGCCGATCAACCCGGCCGGCTTCGTCATTCACTCCGCGATCCATGCGGCGCATCCGCATGTGATCGCCGCCGCGCATACGCATTCGACCTATGGCAAGGCGTGGTCCGCGCTCGGCCGGCTGCTCGATCCGCTGACGCAGGATTCCTGCGCGTTCTACGACGACCACGTGCTGTTCGACCCGTTCGCCGGCGTCGTGCTCGATGCCGAGGAGGGCAAGAAGATCGCGCAGGTGCTGGGAACGAAGAAGGCCGCCATCCTGCAGAATCACGGGCTGCTGACCGTCGGCCCGACCATCGAGGCGACCGCGTGGTGGTACATCGCGATGGACAATGCCGCGCGTACGCAATTGCTGGCCGAGGCGGCCGGCCCGACCAAGCCGATTCCGCACGAGATCGCCAAGCTGACGGCAGGGCAGGTCGGCACCCACAAGGGCGGCTATTTCAGCTTCCAGCCGCTGTGGGACTGGATCACGGCGCAGGAGCCGGACCTGTTCAACTGAGCGAGCGCCCGTAGCCCGCATGAGCGTCAGCGACATGCGGGTTCTCCTCCACGGCCTCGTGTGACCCCGGATGTCGCTTCGCTCATCCGGGCTACAGATTGAGAGAATGAATCGATCAGAAGGGCTGAGATGAAAGAACATTTGTGCGCGATGATCACTTTCGAGAGCGCGTCCATTGCTTTGTTCGCACCTGCGATTGCGGCCCGGCTGTTGCGGCGCTAGTGAGCAACGAAACTTGGTTGTTTCGTTGGAGACTTGAATGCGCCTTCCCATTGTTGCCATTGCCGCCCTTGTGTCGTTGATCCTTCCCGCACAAGCGGAAGCCATCCGCGTCGGCGTGACCGCCGGGCCGCATGCCGAAATCATCGACGTCGTGAAGAAGGTCGCTGCCGAGCGCGGGCTCGACATCAAGGTCGTCGAGTTCACCGACTACGTGATTCCAAACCAGGCGCTGGCGTTGAAGGATCTCGAGGCGAACTCGTTCCAGCACGAGCCCTATCTGAAGAACCAGATCTCCAAGACCGGATGGAAGATCGTCAAGGTCGCGACCACCATCGCCTCGCCGCAGGGCGTGTATTCGCAGAAATACAAGACGCTGGCCGAGCTTCCGGAAGGCGCCAAGGTCGCGATCGCCAATGATCCGTCGAACGGCGCGCGCGGGTTGATGATCCTTGCGCTGCACGGTGTCATCAAGCTGAAGGATCCGAGCAATGTCGCCTCGACAGTGGTCGACATCACCGACAATCCGAAGAAGCTGAAATTCGTCGAGCTCGACGCGGCGCAGCTGCCGCGCGCGCTGGCCGATGTCGATCTCGTCTCGATCAACAACAACTACGCCGTCCAGGCCGGGCTCAATCCCGCCAAAGATGCGATCGCGCGCGAGAATGCCGAGGGGCCCTGGGTCAACATCCTCGCGGTGCGCGAGGAGGACAAGGACAAGCCCTGGGTCAAGCAGCTGATCGAGGCCTACCACTCCGAGCCGGTCAAGGCGTTCCTGGAGACGCGCTTCAAGGGCACCTACATCGCGACCTGGTGATCGGCAACCGCCGCCAACGCCGGCGCATCGCGCGGCGACCCGACGATCGGGCGGGCCTGCAATAGCCGGTCCGCCAGATCGGCGCACTGGCTTCGGATGTCCGGGATCGCGATGATCTCCCAGAAGGCGGCGCGGGTCAGCGGGCCGATTGCGAACAGGCGCTGTGACGGCGTGCCATCGGCACCGACGATGGCGCAGTCCGCCGTGACCTCGATGCCGATCCGCAGCGGATCGCAACGCGCCAGCCCCTGATCGAACAGGCTGCGGACCGCAGGATTGGCGGTGGCGCGGGGGTCCCTGACGATCCCCGTGCAGTCGATCACGGCACCGACCTCGAGCGTCTCGATCTCGCTGCGGCCACGCCGGCGATAATGCGCGCGGGCGCCTTGCGTCCCACCGTCGATCTTGACGAGCTTGGCGGCGGCGACCCGAAGCTGGCCGTCCGCGATCGCCTGCGCGATGCGCTTCTTCACCTCGGGCGCCATGCGGTGCCGATGCACATCCCACCATGCCCGCGCATGCTCCAGGAAGCTGCGCTTGGACGCCAGCGGCAAGTCCTGCCACAGCCGATGGCTGAACGGCCTGACGGCGTCGATGACGCCGCGCCAGTCGCCACCCTCGGCGATGTGGGCGGCGATCCGCTGCCGGAACCAGCGCAGTAGAACGCTGCCGCGCGCACCGAACGGAACCTCATCCTCGCTGATCTTGCAGGGAGTGATACGCCGATGTCCCTTGACCATCAGGCCGCGGCGCGAGATCGCGAGGATCGGGCCGCGATGGCCCTCGCGCAGCAGCGACAGCACGTAGTCCGCCATAGTCAGGCCGGCGCCGAGAATGAGCACCGCCGAATCGCGGCTGAAGCCGGGAATGGACGGCGAGATCCAGGGATCGGCATGCCAGGCCGAGCGCGGGATGGCCGCGTCATGCCCGGTCGCGAACACCGCGACGTCGCCAACCTGCCGCGTCCCATCCGCCAAACTCACGGTCACGGTGTGAGCGCCCTCGCTCACCGCGATGCATTCGCCACGGATAATGCTGAGACGCCGGGCGCCGTCCTCGGTCTCCAGGAACGGCGCGATCAGGCTAGCGATGTAGTCGCCATAAAGGCGGCGAGGCACGAAGCAGAACGGATCGGGACAAAGCCGCAGGCCATGCTCGTGCGTCGACAGCCAGCGCCAGAAATGGTCGGGATCATCGGGCAGCGCACTCATGTTGGCAGCGCGCACGTTGAGCAGGTGATCAGCATTGCCGGTGTGATAGGCCAGCCCGCGACCGACTTCCGAACGCTTCTCGATCAAGGTGACCCGGATATCGGACTTCGGACGTTGCAGCAGCTGATAGGCCAGAAGAACGCCGGATGCGCCGCCGCCGACGATGATCACGTGTCGTTCTGGAAAACGGCCCATGCAAAGATGCCTTTTCTCTCGCGCGCGGACGATGTGCTACGTTTGTAGTCTAGCACGTAAAACATCGGCCGGATTCGGAAAGACGAATATTCTACTTGTTGGCGCGTTCCGATCGATGGTGTTCCAAGAACATACAGATTGTTGTCGCAGGTGTGTCGTCATTAGCGACGCTGCGATAGAAATATTATTTGCAGCCGGCTGGCGCGCCGGGCGGCGATGGAAGCCTGGAACACTCGACCGAAATCTTCTCCGATCATGGATCGCGGCGAGAACAGAGCGTTTGAAAATCGCGCAACTCTGAAATTGCCAGCGACGCCGCACTGGATGACCATGACGGCGCGCGTGCGTCGTTTGCGCACGGCTGCGGAGTTCGGAACATGGTTGCGCAGGCCACGCCGGCAGAACGAACGGGAGCGCGCGCCTTGCGGATGACACATCCGGTGTCGCCGTGACTGCTTCAGGGCCAGATCCACTATCGCTCACCGCCGACGTGCTCGTCATCGGCGGCGGCATGGCCGGTGCCTGGGCTGCGGTCTCGGCCGCGCGCGCCGGTGCGCGGGTGATCCTCGTCGACAAGGGCTATTGCGGCACCAGCGGCGTCACGGCCGCGGCCGGCCCCGGTCACTGGTGGGTGCCGCCGCAGGCGCGCGAGCAGGCCGTCAGCCAGCGTGTCATCGCGGGTCTCGGTCTCGGCGAAGCCGCATGGATGCATGGGATCATCGCGGAGACTTGGCGGACATTGCCAACGCTCGCGAGCCACTACGCGTTCGGCATCGACGATGACGGGCAGACCAACTATCGCGCGGTTCGCGGTCCCGAATACATGCGGGCGCTGCGTGCCTTTGCGCGTGATCATGGCGTCACGATCCTTGACCATTCGCCAGCGCTGGAACTGCTGGCGCGCAGTGACGGCACGATCGGCGGTGCACGAGGCCTTCGCCGTCAGGATGGGGCGCGGCCTTACCAGATCGCCGCAGGTGCGACTGTGCTCGCTGCCGGCGGCACCAGCTTCCTGTCGCATCTCTTGGGATCGCGCACCAATACCGGCGATGGCTATCTGCTGGCGGCGGAAGCCGGCGCCGATCTCTCAGGGATGGAATTCACCGCGGCCTACACGATCGCGCCGGCGCATTCGACGATGACGCGCAGCATGGCCTATGCGTTCGCGACTTATTACGACGCCGACGGGCGCGAACTCGATCTGCCGTTCGGGCCGCAGCAGACGGTCGGGTTGGCCAAGGCTATGCTTGCTGGACCGGTGTTTTGCTCGCTCCATCTTCTGCCCGACGACATCAAGGCCCGCCTGCATACGATCTCGCCGAACGTGCCGCTGGTGTTCGATCGCTGGGGCGTCGATCCCTGGCGCGATCGCTTCGAGGTCACGCTGCACAATGACGGTACCATCCGTGGTCTCGGCGGCGTCAGGGTCGACGATCTCGACGGGCGTACTGCCGTGCCGGGGCTGTTCGTCGCCGGCGACAACGCCTCGCGCGAGAAGGTTGCCGGTGCGATCTCCGGCGGCGGCAGCATCAATTCGGCCTGGGCGCTGTCGTCGGGCGTCCGTGCCGGGCAGGCCGCCGCGCGACTGGCGCGCAGCATCGGGTCGAAAGCCTCGTCCTTGATTCCGCTCGGACAGGCCGGCTTGCGGCCGAGGGTGCGGAGCAGAGCGGGCGATCTCGACGCGATCAGGGCCGGCGTCCGCGCCGAGATGCATCCATTCGACAAGAACCTGTTCCGCAAGGAATCGACGCAGGCTGCGTCGCTCCGGTCGCTCGACGGGCTCTGGCGCGAGATCGCCGACCATGCGGGCGGCGATCCGCTGCGGTCGCGCGAGACGGCGGCGCTGGTCGCAACGGCGCGCTGGTCGGTCGCGACCGCGCGACAGCGGACCGAAAGCAGGGGGATGCATCGCAGGCTCGATCATCCCGGCGTCGATCCGGACCTCGCAGTGCGCCTGGTGAGCCGCGGCCTCGATCGCGTCGACATCGCAGCCGACACGCGCCGTGTGCCGGCAGCTCCAATCGCCCTGGAAGCCGCGTCATGATCGAGCTCATCGTTGCCGATCGCTGCACGGACTGTGGCGCCTGCGTCGAGGCGTGCCCGACCAACGTGCTCGACCGCGCGTCGTCGGGGCCGCCGCTGCTGGCGCGGGTCGAGGATTGCCAGACCTGCTTCATGTGCGAGCTGTATTGCCGCGCGGATGCGATCTACGTCGCGCCCGATTGCGACCGCCGCGTCACGATCACGCCGGGCGAGGCGGTGGCCTCGGGACGCCTCGGTCAATATCGCAAGCATTCCGGCTGGGACGAATGGGCCCGGCAGTTTCCTAACGAGCAATGGCTGATGGAAACGGTGTTTCGCCGCGCCGGCGAAACCGTGCGTGCAACCGCCGCAGACGACAGGAGGACGGCATGACCATCATCACCCACCGGCCAGGAGCCCTTGTCGGCCTCGACGGCTTTCCGGGACCGGCCGACCGGCCGGACAGCCCGTTGTCGCAGGCGCTGCAGCAGCCGCTGCTGCTCGGCCTGTTCCTGCCGATCCAGGCCGGCGGCTGGAGCGCGTCGACCTTGCCGCGGACGACGTCCTGGCATTTCGACTACAACCGCGACCTGGTGCTGGCTGCGGAGAATCTCGGCTTCGATCTGGTGTTCGCGCTGTCGCAATGGCTGCCCAAGGGCGGCTATGGCGGCGTCTTCACCGGCGAGGCGCTCGACTCGTTTATGACCACGGCGGCGCTGACCAGCGTGACCCGGCGCATCATCCTGGTCTCGACCATCCACGTGCTCTACGGTCCCTTGCATCCGCTGCATCTCGCCAAATATGGCGCCACGCTCGATCACATCTCCAACGGGCGCTGGGGCATCAATGTCGTGACCGGCCATCGCGCCGCCGAGCACGAGGCGTTCGGCTGGAGCCGGATCGATCACGACCGCCGCTACGAACTCGCCGCCGAGTTTCTTGAAGTGCTGCAGCGGCTGTGGGGCGACACTGAGAACTACTCATTCTCCGGCCAGTCGTCCTGGAAGCTCAACGGCGCCTTCGTGACGCCGAAGCCGCGCTACGGCCGGCCGGTGCTGGTCAACGCCACCGGCTCGGACGCCGGCATCGCCTTTGCCGCGCGCTATTCCGACATCGTCTTCATCACCAGCCCGACAGGCTCGAGCTTCGAGAGCGCCATTCCTGCGCTGCCGGCGCATACGGCGAGGGTCAAGCAGGCGGCGCGCGATCTCGGCCGCGAGGTGCGGACGCTGCTCAATCCGATGGTGATCTGCCGCGAGACCGAGCGCGAGACCTGGACCTATCACGATGCCATCGTCGCCCATGCCGATCCGGTCGGCGACTTCAACCGGCTCGACAGCGACGCTCATGCCTGGCGCGGCCGTGTCGGCGTCGATGCGCCCAAGCGCCGGGCGATCGGCGGCAACATCGAGGTGATCGGCACCCCCGAGCAGGTGGTCGAGCAGTTCGTCCAGCTCAAGAAGGCCGGCGTCGATGGCCTGCAGCTGTCGTTGTACGATTTCAAGCCCGACCTCGACTTCTTCGGCCGCCGCGTGCTGCCGCTGATGGAGCAGGCGGGCTTGCGTAAACCCGTGATTGAGACAGTGGCTCATCCTGCTGCTGCGGAGGCCGCCGAGTAGCCGTGAGCGCCGACCGACGCGGGCGATATGGGGATTGCCGTCGTCCGCGAGGTCGGCTTTGCTGCGGATCGAAGTGCGAGCTGGACGAGATGACTGCCGGCGCGAAAAGCGCACGGCATGACGTGAGGGACTGGAATGACGATTGTTGAAACGAGGACATCGCGCGCGGCGGAAGACGATGTCACGGCGGCGCTGCGCAAGCGTTATGGCGCGCATATCCCTGCGGTCGCCGCCGGCGCCGAGGACATCCTCGGCCAGTTGCTGGCGCATCGCTCGATCCGCAGCTATCGGCCTGATCCGGTGCCGCCGCACACCGTGGAGACGTTGGTAGCCGCCGCGCAGTCGGCCGCGTCGTCCTCTAACCTGCAGACCTGGAGCGTCGTCGCGGTCGAGGATCCCGCGCGCAAGCAGCGGCTGTCGGAGTTCGCCGGCAACCAGAAGCATATCCGCGAGGCGCCGTTGTTCCTGGTCTGGCTTGCCGACCTGTCGCGGGCCGAACGGCTGGCACGGCGCGAAGGGCGCTCCGACGACGGCATCCATTTCCTGGAAACGCTGTTCGTTGCGGTCATCGATGCCGCGCTCGCAGCCCAGAACGCCGTGGTGGCGCTGGAGGCGCTCGGGCTCGGCTCGGTCTATATCGGCGCGATCCGCAACCGCCCGCAGGCGGTGGCCGAGGAGCTCGGCCTGCCGCCGAACGTGCTTGCCGTGTTCGGCCTCTGCGTCGGCTATGCCGATCGGGCCGCCGGCGAGGACGTCAAGCCGCGGCTGCGCCAGAGCGTGATCCTGCATCGCGAGCGCTATGCGCCGACGGACGAGATCCACGGCATCGCCGCCTATGACGAGACGCTGCGCGACTTCCAGACCAGCCAGGGCATCGCTGCAGTCGGCTGGCGAGAAGCCGTGCTGAACCGACTGGGCTCGGCGAAGGCGCTCAACGGCCGCGACAAGCTGACCGAGGCGCTGCGCGCGCTCGGCTTCGGATTGAAGTAGAGCTGGCGTCGACCGAGATCAGCGGCGGCCCGTGACGAGCGCGGGCCGCCGCCGTTGGTCACTTCATGTAATCGGGCAGCGTGAAGCCGTCATAGAAGCGATCGGCGAGGATCGCGGCCTTGAAGCCTGGCGACTTGTAGCCCGCTACGATGTCCTTCGCCCAGGCGGTGTCGGCGTTGTCGCGCTTGACCGCGACCACGTTGATGTAGGGCGTCGTCATCTTTTCCAGCGCGAAGGCGTTGGTCAGCTTCAGGCCGCTGAAGATCGCGAAATTGCCCTGGACGGCGGCGAAGTCGACGTCGTCGAGCGCGCGCGGCGCCTGCGCGGCCTCCAGCGGGACGATCTTGATGCCGCCGGGATTCTTGATGACGTCGAGCTCGGTGACGTCGACCGGCTTGGAGTCGCGGATCTCGATCAGGCCGAGATCGCGCAGGATCCACAGCGCGCGCTGCAGGTTGACCGGATCGTTCGGCACCGCGATCTTGGCGCCGGCGCCGATCTTGGTGCCGAGCGGGTGCTTCTTGGAGTAGATCCCCATCGGCGGCGTCGGCACGTGCACGATGCCGGTGAGATCGGTCTTCTGCCGCTCATTGTAGGAGTTCAGGAACACCGTGTGCTGCATGACATTGGCGTCGATCTCGCTCTTGAACACGGCATTGTTGGCCTCAAGCCCGGTCGAGAACTCGACATAGCGGATCTGATAGCCCTTCTTTGCAAGCTCGGGCGCAACGCCGATCTTGAACTCGTCGATATAGGGGCCGGGCACGAAGCCGACCTTGAGCTCCTTCTTCTCGGCCGACTGCGCCGACGCGCTGGTGACGGTGAACAGGGAGAGCGTCGAGGCGGCGAGCAGGCGGAGGACTTGCGATCGTGTCAATGCAGGCATGGGACTTCCAAAGCTTCGACAAACGAAGAGCGGCGCGGATGCCTTGCAAGGCGTCCGCGCCGCTCGGGAACGGATCTCAGGCAATCGCCTGGACCTGGTGACTGAAGGCGCTGTCCGGACGGTCGAGCCCGTAATGCTCGCGCAGGGTCTTGCCGGTGTAGTCCTCGCGGAACAGGCCGCGCTTGCGCAGGATCGGAACGACGTGCTCGGCGAACAGGTCGAAGCCGCCGGGCAGCCAGGGCGGCATCACGTTGAAGCCGTCGGCGGCGCCGTTCTCGAACCAGGTCTGGATGTTGTCGGCGATCTTTTCCGGCGTGCCGGCGATCACCCAATGGCCGCGTGCGCCGGCGAGGCGCTGGATCAGCTGCCGGATCGTCGGCTTCTCGCGGTCGACGATGTCGACCACGAGCTTGAAGCGGCTGGCGACGCCGCGCGCGCCGTCGGTCTCGATCAGATGACGCGGGAACGGGCCGTCGAGATCGAAGCCCTGGAGGTCGAGACCGAGCATCTGGCGCAGCTGCACCAGCGAATAGTCCGGCTGGATCAGGTCGTTGAATTCCTCCTGCAGGCGGTCGGCTTCGGCCTGCGTCGAGCCGACGAACGGGCTGATGCCGGGCAGGATCTTGACGTGATCCGGATTGCGATCGAGCGAGCGCGCCTGGCGCTTGATGTCGGCATAGAACTCCTGCGCGCTCGCCAGCGTCTGGTGCGCGGTGAAGATGGCTTCCGCGAAGCGCGCGGCGAAGGCGCGGCCATCCTCGGACGAGCCGGCCTGGACGTAGACCGGCCGCCCCTGCGGCGAGCGCGGCACGTTGAGCGGACCGCGCACGCGAAAATACTTGCCGACATGGTTCAGCGCATGGACCTTGTCGGTGTCGGCGAAGATGCCGGAGGCGGGATCGTTGACGACCGCGTCGTCCTCCCAGCTGTCCCACAGCGCGGTCACGACATCGAGGAATTCCTTGGCGCGCTCGTAGCGTTCATGATGCGGCGGATGCTCCGGCAGGCCGAAGTTCTGCGCCGCCTGTGGCGCGCTTGTGGTGACGATGTTCCAGCCGGCGCGGCCGCCGCTGAGATGATCGAGCGAGGCGTACAGGCGCGCCAGATTATACGGCTCGTGATAGGTGGTCGAAGCCGTGCCGATCAGGCCGATGCGGCTGGTCGCGGCGGCGATCGCCGACAGCCAGGTGATCGGCTCGAAGCGGAAGCGTTGCGCGTAGCGGACGTTGTCGGCGAGCGCCGGACCGTCAGCGAAGAAGATCGCATCGAACTTGGAGTGCTCCGCCGTCCTTGCCAGCTGCTGATAGTAGGTGATGTCGAGCGCGCGGCTGGTCGCCGAGCCCTTGTAGCGCCAGGCCGCCTCGTGATGGCCGCCGGGATAGATGAAGAGGTTGAGGTTCAGTTGGCGACGCTGGCTCATGGGGCGCTCGTGTTGTGGCGTGCTGATGTGCGTGTATCGGCAACCGACCGATATCGGCTAGTGCGGATCGCGGGCGGATGCGTAGCTCAAGTCGTGAGCCGATCGCAGGCGCCGGGCGATTTGATCGGCCAGCCAGTTGATGCCGGCGCGGAGGTCGAGACCTGCTTTGTGGCCCTCCAGGCAGCGCTTGCCGGAATGGTCCTGGATGCCGCCGGGCGGCTCACCGGTACCGGCAAGCCCGGGCGTATTCTGCTGAAGACTGATCACGGCGAGAGGGTCGAACATCGCAGCTTCCGTTGAAACGCTGCAGCCATCGGAGCGACTGGCGCCGGCTGCGGGAGGTCAAAATCTAGTGGCCCTGTCCCGATGCTGTCGATGAAATGGATTTGCATTGTTGATCGGGGCACGAGCATGAATGCGTCGTCCTCATCAGGAACGGGGGAGCGACATTTCGAGCGGCTGCCTTCCTGCACAGCGGATCGTCGATCGACCGTGTGCTCGGTCGCGGCGACTGTCGCCGTCACCGCAAAATGAGTCGATCATGACTTCTGCAGCGCAGGTCCACCGACCTTGTTGCGCAGGGAGGCCTGGGTCACGACGCTGTTCGCGGGCACGTCGTGGGTCAGCCAGACGTTGCCGCCGATCGTCGAGCCCCGTCCGATCGTGATGCGGCCGAGGATCGTGGCGCCGGCATAGATGACGACGTCGTCCTCGACGATCGGATGGCGGGCGTCACCCTTGATCAGCGTGCCGTCCTCCTCGGTCGGGAAGTGGCGCGCGCCGAGCGTCACGGCCTGGTAGATCCGGACGTGGTCGCCGATCACGGCGGTCTCGCCGATCACCACTCCGGTGCCGTGATCGATGAAGAAACCGGAGCCGATCTGGGCGCCCGGATGAATGTCGATGCCGGTGCTGTTATGGGCGATCTCGGCGATCAGCCGCGACACGAGGCGAGCGTCGAGGCCATAGAGCAGATGGGCGAGCCGGTGATGGATGATCGCCGTCATCCCGGGATAGCCGATCAGGATCTCCGGGAAGCTCTTGGCGGCGGGGTCACCGACGAAGGCGGCGCGCAGATCGCTGATCAGGACACCGCGCAGGGTTGGCAGCCCAGCCGCGAAGCGGCGGGTCAGCTCCACAGCCTCGGGCTGGCGGAAGCCGGGGATCAGCTCATCGCCGACGAACAAAGCGGAGCGGTGGATCTGATCCGACAGCAGATCGAGCCCGATGCTGAGCCGGTGGCCGACGAAATAGTCGATGTTCTCGCCGTCGAGATCGTATTGGCCATAGTGGCGCGGGAACATCGCTTCGGTGAGCGCGGAGACGATCTGCGCCAGCTTGTCGCGCGATGGCGGCCGGTGGATGACGCCGTCCTTGCGGATGCTGTGCGTCTCCTCGCGTGACACGCGCAGCTCCGCAACGAGCCGGTCGAGACCCCAGCGTTCGCCTGCAGAGGTGGCGTTGTCCGGACCCGATCCCGTGGTGGGGCGAGAGCTCATGCCGTTTCCTCCGTGCGCATGCGCGTCATCACCGGACATGGGTCAAGGGCACGCTGACCTCGGCGAGCAGGTCGAGATCCGCATTGCGGTCGACCTCGACATACTGGTCGTTCCAATACAGCAGGCTCGACAATTTGGGCGCAAGCTCGACGCTGTCGGGGCGACCGACGATGATCGCATGCGCGTAGCGCTCGATGATCTCGTCGACCTCGCACGCGATCGCGGCCTGGGCGTGCTGCAGCAGCGGGACGCCGGCCGGGCCGCGCGACCAGTCGATGCCCTCGAACTTCTGCTGTCCCGACAGATGCGGCGTGCTGAAGCGATCAGCGAGCGCGAGCTGGTCCGAGCTGAGGATGTTGATGCCGAACCAGCCGTCGCGAGCGATCAGCGGGAACGCTGACGACCGGCTGCCGAGACTGATCATGAGCCGCGGCGGCTCTGATGACAGCGAGATCAGCGAGGCGATCGTCACCCCGGTGATCTCCTCGCCGCGGCCCGCGGTCACGACGCTGACGCCGGCCGCGACACGGCGCAGGGCCGAGTGGAAGTGCTGGGGATCGAACGCGGTCTCAGATACGAGATGAAGGTCACGCTTGCTCATCCGTCGCCTCCCTCGGGCACGCGCCGTATTGGCCGTGTCCCTCGTCGCGGCAGCGCCGTCGGTCAGAAGAAGCCCTTGGCCGGAAGCGGCGTGCCGTTGATCAGATACTGCCCGATCGCCCGCTCCTTGTAGGTGACCGGGTTGTGCGACGACAGGGTGCGGGCGTTGCGCCAGTGCCGGTCGAAATTGGTGGCCTTCTTGGTCGACGAGGCGCCGCCGACGTCGAAGATGTGTCCGCCATTTTTGATGGCCGCATCATCCGCGATGATCTTGGCCTGCGCCGACAGCAGTGCAGCCCGGTGGGCCAGCTCCTCGGCATCGGCGCGTCCGGCATCGAACGCCTCCGTGGCCGCGTCGAGCGCTTCGGCCGCGACAAGGACGACCGTCTCCGCGGCATGCGCCGCGCTCGCGATCTTGCCGATGGTCTCCTGCAGCAGCGGGTCCTCGGTCGGCTTTTCATGCGGCGCATAATAGAACGTGCGCTTGCGCGAGCGGACCAGCGCGATTGCGTCGCGCAGGGCGGCGCGGCTGATGCCGGCGACGGCGGCGGTCAGGAACAGCTGCGCGAACGTGTTCGAATAGGGCACGCCGTAGCCGATGTCCGGAGCGTCGAACACGATCTCCTGCTGCTTGACCCTGACGTTGCGGAAATGGGTGGTGCCGGTCGCCGTCAGCCGTTGCCCCATGCCGTCCCAGTCGTCGATCAGCTCGATGCCGTCGCGGTTGACCGGGATGATCGTGGCGCCGGGACGCCCGCTCGGATCGGCCGCACGCACCAGTACGAGGTCGGAATACAGGGTGCCGGTGCTGTAATATTTGGTGCCGTTCAGCAGATAGTCGTCGCGGTCGGGCGTGAAGGTCGTGTTCGGCGTGATGTTGCCGACCTGGGGACTGTCGAGCTCGGTGGTGGCAAGCCCGATGATCGCGCCGCCGGCCACCGACTTCTGCCATTCGCGCGCCTGGTCGTCGCGGGGATTGCGGACCAGCCGCTCGACGACGCTGAAATGATTGCGCAGGATGTGCGCCACATTGGCATCGGCCTCGGCGAGCCGGATCACGATCTGGAACAGATCGCGGATCGAGCCGCCGGCGCCGCCTGCGGCGACAGGCAGCCGCAGCGCGCCAAGCCGCGCCTGCTTGATCAGCGCAATCTGCTGGTGCGGCAGGATGCGCTCGCGCTCGCGGTCCGACTCGCCTTCGGCGATTGCGGCCAGCAGGGTCTCGAGTGCGCCAGGAGCGAGCGGAAGGGGCGGCTCGGTGGTGAAGGATTTGGTGGGCAGCGGCTTGTTCATGACGGATCCGGACGATAGCGAGACAAGAGGAAGCGAGCTGCTCAGCGTTGCGGCGTCGGCTCGTCGATCTGGGCGAGGTGGTCGGCGACATTGACGGGCTCCGGCAGCACCTTGCGCTCGACCAGCCAATCGGCGGCCTTCTGCAGGTCAGTGACGAACTGCTTGTCGTTGACGGAGAAATAGCGGTATTTGCGGTTCAGCGCGATGAACTGGTCGCGGATCTGATCGCTGTATTTGCCGGCCTTCTGCGCGATGTATTCGGCGTCCTTGCTGTTCTCCGAGATCCATTTGCCCTCGGCGCGAAACGCCTCGTTGACGGCGCGTACCAGGGCCGGATTCTCGGTCGCGAACTTGCGGGTGGTCAGATAGGACGTGTAGTCGATCTGGAACTCGAGATCGCGGCCTTCCAGGAAGATGTCGTGCGCCTTGTAGTCGAGCCGGGCGATATCGACGCCCGGGCTCCACATCGACCAGGCGTCGACCTTGCCCGAAGCCAGCGCCGGCGCCGCGTCCGGCGGATTGAGGTAGACGAACTTGACCTTGGAGCGGTCGACCTTGTGCTTCTCCAGCGCGGCGACCAGTAGGAATTCGCCGAGGCCGGAGCGGTTGACGGCGACCGACTTGCCGACGAGATCCTCGACCTTGTTGATGCCGGAATCGTCGCGGGCGATGATCGCTGTCGTGCGGGGCTCGTAGACGACGAATTGCGTAAACACCAGTGGCGAGCCGGCAATGATCGCGGCCAGCGCCGGCGTGGTCGAGCCGCCGAAGCTGAAATCCGCGGTGCCGCCGGTGACGGCCTGCAAGGTCGGGGCGTGGTTCGGGAACGGGCCGAGCCATTCGACCTTGATGCCGTCCTTGGCGAGCAGCTTCTCGAACTCGCCGCGCTCCTTGGCGATCAGGTTGAGGCCCGAGAGACCCCAGGTGAGACGCACCGTGTCCGTGACGCGGCCGGGCGCGGACCATGCGTCATCCGTCAGGGTGAAGCCGGCGAGCGCGCCGATGCCGAAGGCGGCGGTGCCGAGGAACTGGCGGCGGGAGAAGTCATCCGAAGACATGTCGATCCTTCCGAAAATCAATCGTGAGCGTGTGAACCGAGCACACCGAGTTCAGCCAGCAGGTCGCCGCGGGCGACCGTGCCGCTGCGATCCGCGCGGTGCTCGAAGGCGATCCGGCCGTCGCGCATCACCAGGATGCGATCGGCGAGCGCGATCGCTTCGTCGACGTCGTGCGTGACGAGCAGCACGCCGGGACGATGGTTGGCGACGAGCTCGCGTACCAGCGCGTGCATGCGGATGCGGGTCAGCGCGTCGAGCGCGGCGAACGGTTCGTCGAGCAGCAGCAGCTCCGGCTGCTGCACCAGCGCACGAGCGAGCGCGACGCGCTGCGCCTGGCCGCCCGAGAGATTGCGCGGCCAGTCGTCGAGGCGGTCGCCCAAGCCAACCTCTGCCAGCGCCGCGGCGGCGCGGGCGCGCGCGTCGGGCACATCGAGACCGAGCGCGACGTTGCGCCACAGGCTGTCCCAGGGCAACAGGCGATGTTCCTGGAACACGACGGCGGGCCGGCGCGGCCCGATGATGCGGCCAGCCTGGATCGGATCGAGCCCGGCCAGCGCGCGCAGCAAGGTCGTCTTGCCGCAGCCGCTCTCGCCGAGCAGCGCCACGAACTCACCGCGTTCGATGCGAAGATCGAGGCCTTCGATGACGGTACGCTCGCCATAGGCGCGGCGCAGACCATTGACGATCACCGCAGGCGCGGTGGCGCCCTGCAGCGGCGGCGCGAACTGGACCGTCATCGCGCCGCTCCGTAGTTCGGGTGCCATGCGAGCAGCCGCCGTTCCAGCCAGCGCGCGATCAGGTCGGCGCCGACGCCGATCAGGGCGTAGATCACGATGGTCAGCACGATGACATCGGTGCGCAGGAATTCGCGGGCGTCCATCGCGAGGAAGCCGAGGCCGGACTGCGCGCCGATCGTCTCAGCGACGACCAGCGCGAGCCACGCGGTCGCCAACGCATAGCGGACGCCGGTGAGAATGGAGGGCAGGGCGCCGGGCAGGATGATGCGGCGGATCAGCTGCAGCGTCGACAGCGCCTGGACCCGGCCGAGCTCGAGCAGTTTCGGATCCACCTGGCGGATGCCGAGCGTGGTGTTGATGTAGATCGGGAAGGTCACGCCGAGTGCGACCAGAAACACCTTCTCGGCCTCGCCGACGCCGAGCCAGACGATCACGAGCGGCAGCATGGCGAGGAAAGGGATCGCGCGGATCATCTGGACGCTGCGGTCGATCAGCGCTTCGGCGATCCGCGAGAAGCCGACGAGAATGCCGAGCACAAAGCCGATGGCACCGCCGATCGCAAAGCCGGCAGCAGCGCGCAGCAGGCTGACGCCGAGATCGTTCAGCAGGGTGCCCTGCGTCGTCAGCTTGAAGGCCGTGCGCATGATCTTGCTTGGCGCCGGCAAGACTTGCGGCGACAGATAGCCGCCCTGCGCCGCCGCTTCCCAGATCACGATGAGGAGGGCGGGCGCGAGCCAAGACAGGGCCTGCAGCGTCGCCGGGCTCAGCGCGCGACGCCTGTCCGCGCTGGGGCGCGCGGCGTCACGATTGGTCTGCGGCAGCTCGATCGTCCCGGCAGCTTGTTCGAGATTGCTCAAGAGTGCGTCGTCCTCGCGATGTCATGCCTCTGCCGATAGAGATCACTCGACAGATCTGTAGATCGGATGCGCGCAGGCAGCCGTGTCGTGCCGCCTCGTTGCGCGCCGGCAAACTGTCCCACGAAACTTGGCTGATCGAAATAGAGCCGTTTTCCAATTGTCGTCAGGCCTGGAGGTTTTCGATTTCCCGCGCGGGCCAAAAGCGGCAAGAACTTCTTTTCCGAATTTGTTAGTACCGGTGAAGAGGATCGCGCTTCGTCGAGATGACGATGCGAGAGACGTGCAGATCGTGAGGGTCGACCATGACAAGTCCGCTTCGTTTCGGCATTTGGGCCTCGGTACATGGCCCGCGCGCGGCGCATCAGGATCCGGAAGAGCCTTATGATGCCTCCTGGGAGCGCAATCGCGATCTCGTGCTGAAGGCCGAGGCGCTGGGGTATGATTCGACGCTGGTGGCCCAGCACACGATCAATCCGCACCAGGAGGATCTCGATCAGCTCGAGGCCTGGAGCGCAGCAGCGGCGCTCGCAGCGCTCACCAGCCGGATCGAGATCATCACCGCGATCAAGCCGTATCTGTATCATCCCGTGGTGCTCGCCAAGATGGCGCTCGGCATCGAGAACATCAGCCGCGGGCGTTTCGCCATCAATCTCGTGAATGCCTGGAACAAGCCCGAATTGGAGCGCGCCGGCATCGGCTTCGCCGAGCATGACGAGCGCTACGCCTATGGACGAGAATGGATCTCGGTGGTGTCGCGGCTGCTGCAGGGCGAGCGCCTCACGCACAAGGGCCGCTATTTCGACGTGCAGGACTACGCGCTGCGGCCGAAGGATCTCTACCAGGTCCGGCCGCGGATCTATGTCGGCGGCGAATCCGAGCCGGCGCGGTCGTTGGTCGCCGATCACGGTGACGTCTGGTTCATCAACGGCCAGCCGCTCGCCGACGTCTCCGGCCTGATCCGCGACGTTGCGGCGCGGCCGAGAGGTGCGGCGCCGCCGCTTCGCTTTGGCCTATCGGCCTTTGTGATCGCACGTCCGACCGCGGCGGAGGCGGAAGCTGCGCATCAGCGGCTGCTGCTTCTCGCCGAGAAGGACGCGCCGATGAAGGCGATCCAGAAGCAGAACACCGACCCCAAGGTGGTGATGATGCAGACCATGCAAAAGAGCGCGCGCGTCGGCAGCAATGGCGGTACGGCCGCCGGGCTGGTCGGCAGCTATGAGGAGGTCGCCGACCGCGCCATCGACTTCCACGCCGCCGGCATCGAGCTGTTCATGCTGCAGTTCCAGCCGTTCGAGTCCGAGATGAAGCACTTCGCGGACGAGATCATTCCGCGCGTGCGGCAGCGACAGCGCGATCTTGGTCTCGCGACGGCCGATTCCGGCCGACGTGTGGGGTGATCTCGCCTGCGAAGCGCGCGGAAGAACTGATTGCTTTGTGAAGTTCGTTGCGCGGGGAGATATTCGCTCACCGTCGCGCCACATTCGAAAATCCATTTCATTGACGATGTGGACGGGCGAACGCATCATCCATTCATCATTGGGGCGCTGACGACAGCGCACGGTCAACGAGACATCGAGGCATTCCGCGGATGGAGTGCGGGCGCCATGCGCCTGCGCATAGGCGGAGCGTTGTCGGCAGGAGAGGGTGATGGATAACACGGAGACGACAAGCGCTTTGAGCCGGCGTCGGCTGCTGCAGGCAGGCGCCGGAGCCGCGTTGGTGGCGCCGTTCGGCGGCCTTGCCGCGCAGGCTCTGTCCTTGCGAGCAGCGCCGGAGATCGACTTTCAGCAGTTTCCGATCTGCCGGACGGCGGCTGAAGTGCCAGCTCTCACCGGCGCGCCGCGCAAGCTGAAACTGTCGTGGAATGCCGGCGCAGTGTGCCTGACGCCGGTTCCGGTGGCGATCGACCAGGGCCTCTTCAAGAAGTACAATCTCGATGTCGAGCTGATCAACTACTCGGGCTCGACCGATCAGCTGCTGGAAGCCATCGCGACCGGCAAGAGCGATGCGGGCCTCGGCATGGCGCTGCGTTGGCTGAAGCCGCTGGAGCAGGGGTTCGACGTGAAGATCGCCGCCGGCACCCATGGCGGCTGCATGCGGGTGCTGGCGCGCAGCGATTCCGGCATCACCAAGCTGGCGGACCTCAAGGGCAAGGCGGTCGCCGTCGGCGATCTCGGTGGTCCCGACAAGAACTTCTTCTCGATCCAGCTCGCGCGGCTCGGCATCGATCCGGTGAAGGATGTCGATTGGCGCGTCTATCCAGGCGCCGTCGTCAACGTCGCCGCCGACAAGGGCGAGACGCAGGCGTTCCTGGCGTCCGATCCGCTCGCTTATCTCTGGCTGAAGGACCCGGCCTACAAGGAGGTCGCCTCCAATCTCGACGGCGAGTATCAGAACCGCGTCTGCTGCATCCTCGGCCTGCGTGGCAGCCTCGTGCGCGAGGAGCCGCAGGTTGGCCGCGCTATCACGCAAGCGCTGCTCGATGCCGCGATGTTCACGGCGCAGAACCCGGTCGAGGCGGCGAAGTCGTTCCAGCCTTACGCGCCGAAGCAGGCGACGCTCGCCGATCTCGAAGGCATGGTGCGCTATCACACCCATCATCATCATCCGCATGGTGCTCCGCTGAAGCAGGAGCTGAAGGCCTATGCCGACGACCTGAAGGTCGTCTCCGTCTTCAAGCCCAGCACCGACACCAGCAAATTCGCCGAGCGCATCTATGTCGACATTTTCTCTGTCTGACGTCGCCGCCGGCGAGCTCGCGCGGAGCAGCTTGCTTTCCGACAAGCTCCGCGAGGTGGCGCCCGGCATTGCCGCGGCGCTCGCTTGGGCCGCCTTCGGCGCATCCTGCCTCGTCCGCGAGGACATCGGTGACTGGTCGCGCACGACCGATCTCGCGGGCGCCGGATTTGTCATCGCGGCAATCCTATTGTTGGCCAGTCTTGCCGCGCACCTGCTCGGACGTGCGGGTGTCGGCGTGCGCAAGCGAAGTCCCTGGTTCATCGCGCTCGGCGTGTTCCTGACGCTGTGGGAGCTTGGCACCGCGAAATACGCCTGGCTGCCGCTGCCGTTCTTTCCGCCGCCGCAGGCCATCATCGAGGTCTACACCGACGATCTGCCGAAGCTGCTCGACAGCGTCTTCGCGTCGATCAAGCTGCAGCTCGGCGGCTACCTCATCGGTGCCACCATCGGCTTCGTCACGGGTGTCTCGATCGGCTGGTCGACGCGGATCGGCTACTGGGTGCATCCGGTGCTGCGCTTCATCGGACCGCTGCCGGCCACGGCATGGCTGCCGATCGCCTTCTTCAGCTTCCCGACCAGCTGGAGCGCGTCGACGTTCCTGATCGCACTCGCCACCGGCTTCCCCGTAACAGTGCTGACATGGTCCGGCGTCGCCAGCGTGCCAACCGCGTACTACGACGTCGCGCGGACGCTCGGCGCCAAGCCGTCGTTCCTGGTGCTGAAGGTCGCAATCCCTGCGGCGCTGCCGCATGTGTTCGTCGGCCTGTTCATGGGCCTCGGGGCCTCCTTTGCGGTGCTGGTCGTCGCGGAGATGATCGGCGTCAAGGCCGGTCTCGGCTGGTACCTGCAATGGGCGCAGGGCTGGGCGGCGTACGCCAACATGTATGCAGCGCTGCTGGTGATGTCGCTGCTCTGCTCTGGCGCGATCACGCTGCTGTTCAAGACCCGTGACCGCGTGCTGGTCTGGCAGAAGGGTGTCGTGAAATGGTAGCCGTTTCGGAAGCTCGACGGGCGGCGTTCCCGGGTGCCGCGATCGACATCGCCCATGTCGACCATGCCTTCGACATCGACGGCGCCGAGCTGAAGGTGCTCGACGATGTCAGCCTGATCGTCGAGCCCGGCGAGTTCGTCGCGTTGCTCGGGCCCTCGGGCTGCGGCAAGTCGACCTTGTTGCGTCTCATCGCCGGCCTCGACAAGCCGCGCAGCGGCGTGCTGCGCGAGGACGAGATCAGCATCAGGGGACCGCATCCCTCGCGCGTCGTCGTGTTCCAGGACCCGACGCTGTTTCCATGGCGCACGGTGCGGGACAACGTTGCGCTGGGACTGGAGGCGCAGGGCATCCTCAAGAAGCAGCGCCATCGTGTCGATGCGGCGCTCGACCTGGTCGGGCTGTCCGACTTCCGCAACGCCTTTCCGCATCAGCTCTCCGGCGGCATGGCGCAGCGCGTCGCGCTGGCGCGGGCGCTGGTCAACGATCCCAAGGTGCTGGTGCTGGACGAGCCGCTCGGCAAGCTCGATTCGCTAACCCGCATCGCGATGCAGGCGGAGCTCGTGGCGCTGTGGCAGCGCAAGGGTTTTACGACGCTGCTGGTCACCCACGATGTCGAAGAGGCGCTGGTGCTCGCCAATCGCGTCATCGTGCTCAGCGACCGCCCCGCGCGCATCAAGGCCGACATCGTCGTGGACAGACCCTATCCGCGGCATCGCGGTGATCCGCATCTTGCCGATCTGCGCCGGCAGATCCTCGGGCTCCTCGGCTTGGAGGCAACATGGTAGCCGTCATCGAAAGCATCGCGCCGCGCCCGGCCGGTGCAGTGGACGACGAAGAGCTGATTGCACGAGCCGTGCGGCTCGTGCCCGTCTTCGCCGAGCGTGCGCCGGCGCATGACCGTGACCGCAGCTTCCCGTTTCAGAATTTTCAAGACCTGTTCGACGCGGGCCTGCTGTCGCTGACCGTGCCGACCGCGCTTGGCGGGCATGGCGCCGGCGCACGTCTCACCGCGCGCGTGCTCGGGATCATTGCCGAAGCCGATCCGTCGACGGCGCTGGTGCTGGCGATGCACTACATCCAGCACTTGGTGATGGCGCGGCACCAGGAGTATCCGCCGCGGCTTGCGCGCAAGCTCGCGCGGGAGTCGGTCGAGCGCGGCGCGCTGATCAACACGTTCCGCGTCGAACCCGCGCTGGGCTCGCCGTCGCGCGGCGGCCTGCCGGAAACGATTGCGCGGCGCACCGACACCGGCTGGCGGCTGAGCGGCCGCAAGATCTACTCGACGGGTGCGCCGATCCTGAGCTGGTACTCGGTGTGGGCCAAGACCGACGAGGCCGAGCCCCGGCTTGGACTCTTCCTGGTCCAGGCCGGACTGCCCGGCATCAGCATTTTGGAGACCTGGGATCATCTCGGCCTGCGCGCGAGCGGCAGCCACGACGTCGTGTTCGATGACGTCGTGATCCCGCTGGACCATGAGATCGAGCTGCGCAAGCCGGAGGGCTGGCGGGTGCAGAACCCGACGCAGGCGCTGGTTCACGCCGCTTTCGTCGGCGCGATCTATGACGGCGTCGCGCGCGCCGCACGCAACTGGATCGTCGACTTCCTGAGGACGCGGACGCCGTCGAGCCTCGGTGCACCGCTCGCGACCTTGCCCCGGGCGCAGGAGGTGCTCGGCGCGATCGAGGCGCGGCTACAGGTCAATGCGCGGCTGATCGATAGCGTGGCGCGCGATTTCGACGAGGGCAGGGTCGTCAGCCCGGTCGAAGGCAACGTCATCAAGCTGACCGTCACCAACAATGCGGTGGCGGCCGTCGAGGACGCGCTGTCGCTGTCGAGCAATCACGGCCTCAGCCGCGCCAACCCGCTCGAGCGGCACTATCGCGACGTGCTGTGCGGCCGCGTGCATACCCCGCAGGACGATGCCACGCGGATCGCCGCCGGCCGTCTGGCGCTTGGACTCTGAGAACCTGAGGAGAGAGGACACATGTCCGAGATCGAATTCATCGGCTTCATTTCCAACAACAACTCGTCCGAGACCATCGTCCGCAAGGGACCGGTGCTCGACCCCGTCCACATCGAGACGGTGGCGAAGGCGCATGAGAATGCCGGCTTCGACCGCGCGCTGCTCGCGTTCCACTCGACCTCGCCGGACAGCCTGCAGGTCGCCCAGCATGTGCTCGGCGTCACCTCGAGGCTCAACGTGCTGATCGCGCAGCGACCGGGGTTCACGTCACCGACCCTGCTGGCGCGGCAGTTCGCGGTGCTCGACCAGTTCTCCAGGGGCCGCGTTGCGCTGCATGTGATCACCGGCGGCAATTCAACCGAGTTGCGACAGGACGGCAACACGCTCGACGACAAGGAGGCGCGCTATGCGCGGACAGCTGAGTTCCTCGACATCGTCCGCGCCGAGTGGACCAGCGAGAAGCCGTTCAGCTATGCCGGCAAGCACTATCAGGTCGAGAATGCATTCGCGCAGGTGAAGCCGTATCGGAAAGAGGGCATCCGGATCTATTTCGGCGGCGCCTCCGATGCCGCGATCAATGTTGCGGGCCGTCATGCCGACACCTATGCGCTGTGGGGCGAGTCCTATGCGCAGGTGCGTGAGCAGGTCGCCCGCGTCAGCGCGGCCGCCGCCAAGCACAGCCGGCCGGCACCGCGCTTCTCGCTGTCGGTGCGGCCGATCCTTGCCGATACCGAGGAGAAGGCCTGGGCCAAGGCGCAGGAGATTTTGGAGCGCGCCACCGCGCTGCAGGATCAGACCGGCTACCGCAAGCCGGCCGACGGTCATGCCACTGATGGCGCCAAGCGGCTGCTGGCGATCGCCGAGCAGGGCAAGCGGGTCGACAAGCGGCTGTGGACCGAGATTGCCAAGCTTACCGGCGCCAACAGCAACACCACCGCGCTGGTCGGCACGCCGGAGCAGGTCGCCGACGTGTTCGGCGACTACTACGATCTCGGCATCAGCCATTTCCTGATTCGTGGCTTCGATCCGTTGATCGATGCCATCGAGTACGGCCGCGAGCTGATCCCCGCGACGCGCGAGCTGATCGCGCGGCGGCAGGGCGCGAAGGGAGTGGCCGCGGAATGAAGCGCGTTCTGCTTGCCGCGGGTGTTCTGCTCGCGTTCACGGCCTCGGCCTTTGCGCAGGCGACCCTGCGCGTCGGCGACCAGAAGGGCAATGCGCGCGCCGTGATGGAGGCGGCGGGCGTGCTCAAGGACGTGCCCTACAGCATCGAGTGGAAGGAGTTCGTCGCCGCTGCGCCCTTGCTGGAGGCGCTGAGCGCGGGCGCCATCGAGACCGGGCTCGTCGGCGACGCGCCCTTTACCTTCGCTGCCGCCTCGGGCGTGCCGGTCAAGGCGATCGCCGCCATTCGCCAGACCCAGGAGGGTCTTGCGATGCTTGTGCCCGAAAGCTCGGCCATCAAGAGCTTCGACGACCTCAAGGGCAAGAAGATCGCAACCGGCCGCGGCTCGATCGGACATCAACTGGTGCTGGCGGCACTGGAGTCACGCGGCTGGACCACCAGCGACATCCAGCTCGTGTTCCTGCCGCCCTCTGATGCCAAGGTCGCCTATACGCAGGGCTCGGTCGATGCGTGGTCGACCTGGGAGCCGTATGTGAGCCAGGAGGAGGTGCTGTTCAAGTCGCGCCGCATCATCACCGGCGAAGGACTGACGCCCGGCCTGAGCTTCCAGGTCGCGACCCCCACCGCCATCAGGGACAAGCGCGCGGCGCTCGAGGACTTCGTCCAACGGCTTGCGGCGGCGCGTGCGTGGTCGCTCGGCAATGTCGAGAGCTATGCCGAGACCTGGGGCCGGCTGATGAACATTCCGTCCTCCGTACCACTGAACTGGCTCAAGCGTGCGAAGGTGCGCATCGTGCCGGTCGACGATGCCGTCGTCGCCGACGAGCAGAAGACGATCGACCTCTACACGCGCACCGGCCTGATCAAGGAGCGGCTCGACGCGGCGGCAATCCTCGACCGTTCGTTCACTGCGGCGATCGCGAAGGGGGCGGGGCTTTGAGCTGTCAGCGCGTCACGTGATCTCACCGAACACACGTGACTCTCGGCGGCGTCGGCCGCTGAAAACCATAGCACCCTTCAGCGGTGATCCCACCGTCAGCCTCCACGCTATCAGGCTGACCTTCCCGTAACCGTCCCGGCCCGCGCCGGTGAACTTGGTGCCACACCAGCTACACCACGTCACGCGGCACGATCGCGGCGCCTCCGCGAACCCGGGGGAAAAGGAGCCCGCTCCGATCCTCGAATGTGCCTCCCCTCTCAGCCTCTTCGCTGCGTTTGACTGGCGGGCGTCTTGCTTGCAAGTGTGCTTCAGGATCGCCGAGACGTAGTTGCGGCGCGAATCTCAGTTGCGCTGCCAACCGATCAGGACATGAAGCTGACCATCGTCTGGCGATTTTCCATCGCCGTCCTGGCGATAGCAGGCGATGGATGATGAAGGGCGCTCGGCGCGCCCGGCTTGTCTGGGCGTTCAAGTGTCCCAGAGGTTGCTGTGATTGAGCGAGAAGCCGCAGCGTACCGGATCACCGCATTCGCCGGCGATGACGCGCGAGTGCCTATGAGTACCGCAGGTTCCTGTGAGCGAACCTAATATATAAGGTCGCATCGCGATCTGAGGTATTAATACCTTCTAGTAGGTGGGTTGTGAATTGGGCGTCGTTGACCTCTCTGATTGGGCTTCATGGCTTCAGTGTGTGACGACGAGGCGCTCCAGCACCGGACGGATGACGACGCCGAACATCCAGCCGCCCGCGGTCTTCTATTCATGGCAATCGGGCCTTCCGTCGAGGGGAAATCGCGGCTTCATCGGCGATGCGCTCGAGCGAGCTATTTGATCTGTCCCGCTGACCAAGGTCGATGCCTCACGGCTGCAAACCATCTCTTGGATTGTCCAGTCATTGGCCGTACGTTGGTGGGCGGTGACGGAACAATGCCCAAAGCAAACACCGTGGAGAACAGTTGGTCTGATGGATGAAGACGACCCGAGCGATCAAATCTCCCGGATCGAGGCGCGGATTGAAGAGCTTGCCGAGATGGCCGAGCGGTGTCGCAAGATCATCCTGGCCTCGAGGGTCGTGATCTATGCCGGTGCAGGATTGCTGCTCGGCGCGGTGCTGGGCCTGCTGGGATCCAATGCGGTCGTCGCCCTCGGGGCGATTGCTGCGGTGCTGGGCGGCATCGTGTCGCTCGGATCGAACGTCAGCACATTGCGACAGACCATGGCGGCAATGGCCGCCGCCGAGACGTTTCGCGCCGACCTGATCGGCAGGATCGATCTTCGTCTGGTTGATGACGCGCGCCGAAGCGGATTGCAGCCTCGGTGACTCGCGCCGCCGGGTGTTGCACTCCGAGCGATCCGTTTGCGGGGGGCGGTGACGGTGCGCGAACTGACTACACCGGATCAACGCGACCTGTCGAGCAAAGCGGGTTCAGGTAGGCTGTATCGCCTTGCCGTGCGCAGCCCGGGCTGCTATATATAAGCAACGCGCAAGAGTGCTGATCTCGCCGAGTGGCTCGAGACGGTCATGCATCTGTACGGTGAGCGCATTCTGTCGTTCGACATGCGGGCAGCGCGGATCGCGGGCCGGTTGTCGGATCGGACGAGGGGGCCTGGACAGGCGCCGGGCTTCGCCGACATCATCATCGCAGCGACCGCGCGCCGGCATCAATTGACGATCCCGTCGCGCAACCTCAGACATTTCGAGCCGCTGGATGTCCCCGTGCTGGATCCATTTGCGGACTTGCCGTGAACGGCGCGGTCCGGGTTCTGATCGGCAAGTGGCGCGGATTCGACCTCGCGCGATGCCAATCAGCTCAGCCAATCAGCTCAATTGACGTGAGAGGATGGTTTCGCCGGCGCCCGACCTATCCTACGATAGCAATGAAAAAGAAGATGCAGGGAGTAAACCATGCTCAAGGGGATCGATCCGCTGCTCAATGCCGACGTGCTCTATGCTGTCAGGGCGATGGGGCATGGCGACCGCCTCGTGATCTGCGACAGCAATTTTCCGGCCGATGCGATCGCGCGGCGGACCGTGTTCGGCGAGCTCTTGCGCATCGACAATGTCAGCGCGGCCCGGGCCGTCCAGGCGGTGCTGTCGGTGCTGCCGCTTGACACCTTCGTCGACGATGCCGCGGTCAGGATGGAGGTCGTCGGCGAGCCCGAGGTGGTGCCGCCGGTGCAGCAGGAGGTTCAGGCTGTGATCGACCGCGCCGAAGGCAGGTCCTGGCCGCTGGTCGGCGTCGAGCGGCACGCGTTCTATGAAAAAGCCAAGACCGCCTATTGCGTGATCGCGACCGGCGAGCGCCGGTTCTACGGTTGCTTTCTGTTCAGCAAGGGCGTGATCGCGCCGGACGCGCAGTGAGCATACTCCTGGCCGCGCTCACATGGGTGATGCGCGTCGTGTTCTCGTCGCGTAGCCAGGGCGAGCGCCCGCCGATGCCCAACGGTCGTCGGCGGGAGCGGCCCCGGGGAGAGACCGGCCCCGCATGTCGCTACGCTCGTGGCGGGCTACGGACCGGTCACGGAGGCGGGAGCTGTTGGCTTGCGGTAGCAAATGGTGGCAATTTATGCTCCCCGGTCTTGGAGCATCCGATGGCATCTGTCGAAAAACTCAGCGTTGCGCTGACGAGCGAGCAGGTCTCAGCCCTCAAGACAGCGGTTGAGTCGGGCGAATATGCCACCACCAGCGAGATCGTCCGCGAGGCGGTGCGCGACTGGCAGCTGAAGCGTGAGCTGTGCCGGGAGGACGTCAGGCGCCCGCGGCAGGCCTGGGACGAAGGCATCGCCAGCGGATCTGCTGCCAAGGTCGATATGAAGCAGCTGCGCACGGACGCCCGCGACGGCTGAAGGGAGCGAAGCAAGCCTCCCACAATGCCGATTGAGCTGGTCTGGTCCAACCAGGCCTGGTCCGATCTGCTCGACATCTACCTGCTGATCGGGGTCGATCAGCCAGCCGCCGCTGAGCGTCATCTCGACCGAATCGAAGCGAAATTCGAACTGCTGAGATCGCAACCGCGGATGGGCGCCCGCCGTTCCGATCCGCCCGTCCATGCGTATGCTGGTCGAGGCGCCTTACCTGCTGCTTTACCGAACCGTCCCCGACACGGACGAAGGTCCGGTTGACTCCGTTGAAATCATCCGCGTCATCGACGGCGACGACGTCCGACCGACGGCAAATCCGCCCTCATGGCTTTGCGGGTTCGAGTCCTGCATCACCCATCATCCGGCCGCGGCCGGCCCCATGACGTCTGGGCGATGGGCCAAACATAGCCGCCGCCTGAAGGCTCAGCCAGCGATGTGGTGTCGGCTTTTCGATCGATGTTGATATGGCCGTAGAAGGGCACTGGCGAGTATCGAGCAGATATTGACGGTCTGCGCGCCATCGCAGTCGCCGTCGTCGTCTTGCTTCATCTCAGGGTGAGTGGCTTCAGTGGCGCGGCGTTGCCGCCTCTATTTGCTCTCGGATGGCGTCCGGCTGTAGACCGTCTTGGCCGGATAGGTCGAGTTCGTGATCGTCAGCGTACTACCATCGAGATTATAGATGCTGGCGCCGTCGCGCGCCTTGTTCTTGACGAATGCCGACTTGCTGACGCCGACGACTGTCGCTTCCAATTGCGAGGCCCGGCTGATCTCATAGATGGCGCCGCCCTGATGGCGCGCGCTATTGGCCGTAAACCGGGCTTGCTCATAGCTCACATGCGAGCCGTAATCCTCGTAGGTTGCGCCGCCATCCTGCGATGCCCGATTGCCGGTGAACGAGCACTTCTGACATGTGACGACGACGCCCTCGCGGTTGACGTTGGCGCCGCCATAGACGGCCCGATTGCCTTCAAAGACGGTATCGGAGATCGTGAGATTGGCCTTGCCGTAGGCATAAATCGCTCCGCCTTCGAGTGCTTCGTTGCGCTCGAAGCGGCAATTGTGCAGCGTCATCTTGAATCCGATCGCGGCCTCGCGCGGCAGAAATTTCTTGCCGGCATGATAGGCAAGCAACCCGCCGCCCTTGCCGTTGTAAGTCCGGCCGACCGCGCGACCGTCACGCAGCGTCAATCCGTCGAGCAGCGCGTCATCGGCGCCATAGAGGACGTGCGCATATCGATAGCCGCCTTTGGCGGCCCTCGCGCTCAGAATTGTCCGCGCGCCGGCGGCGCGACGCTGCTCTAAGGCAGTTTCAGTGCCGGCAAACCCGCCGTACAGCTTCACGCCGTCGTAGAGAATGAAGGCCGCGATACGGCCGTCCTTCTTGGCAGGCCTGTACGTGCCGGCCTTGATCCAAACCGCTGCCTTCGAGGCCGAGGCGAGGTCGATGGCCGCCTGCAAGTCGGAGAACCCGGTTGCCCAGGAAAGTCCGTCCTGTGCCTTGGCCGGGTTGTCCGGAACGACATAGATGACCGGCGCGGATACGGCCTTGGCGCTGACCGCTGGCCGGATGTACTCGCCCTGATATTCGACCGCGCCGCTGTTCTTCACGTAAATCTGGACGAGTTTCTCGACCAAGCCGTTCTTCAGCAGGAGCGCGCCGTCCAAGCCGGGCTGATAACCGCGCGCATAAGCGGGCGCGGATTTAAGGGCAACGGGTTCCAACTCCCCCTTGAGGTTGCTGATGGGGATGAAGTCGGCCAGCGGCAGCGTGCTTCCCGCATGAGCGAGCGAGCCGACCTCCGACACAATGTCCTCATGCCAATTATAGACCTTACCGACAACGCTGCGGATGAGGATCGGATTGCTGTTCGCACCTGTCCCCTGATAAAGGTCCGGGCCCAACGCGCTGCTGGCCTTGTTGCCCACGATTGTCACGTTGACGAGCAGTGGTGCCGAGCCGCCGTCGTTGCCGACGCCGCCGGCGCTCACGGCCGAGTTGCCTGTGAACAGCGTGTTGAAGACAAGCGGCGACGCGGCAAAGTCGTTGTAAAGGCCACCGCCTTTGTCGTTGCTGCGGTTGCCGATGAAGCGGCAGTTGATGAAGCGCGGCATAGCGCCGAGATCGTTGCTTACGCCGCCGCCGCGCAGCTCGGCGACATTGTCGATGAAATCGACATTGATGAAGGCCGCCTGGTCCGCGCCCGCCTTGTGCACATTGTAAACGGCGCCGCCCTTGGGCGAGTAGTTGTTCTTGAAGACGACGTTGCGCACAATGGGGCTGGTCATGAAGTTTCTCATGCCGCCGCCAACGACCATGTCGTTCTTGAGAATGTCGGCCGGCACGAGATGCATGCGGGGCTTGTCCGTCCCGTAAGAATCCGAGACCGTGAAGCCATCCAGAATGGCTCGGTTAGCGCCCATAATAATGGTCTTTGTGTTTTTCGTCTTGTCGCCCTTGCCGATATTGCCGCTGAGTATGGTTACATTCCTTCGAAAATCCCTTTGCTGCCGCGCCGTTTCGTTGCCTGAGAAGCCCCCATAGACGGCGATGTCCTCCTTGAGGACAAATGACTTGGTCTGATCGGTCGCATCGGGATAATACGTGCCACGCGCCACCCAGATTTCGTCGTTCTTAGAGGCCGCTGATAGTGCATCCTGCAGGGATTGGAACGGGGCATTCCAGGCGTGCCCGTCCCCCGCACTCTTGCTTGCCTGATTCACGTACCAAGTTTTTCCGGAATCGGCTTGCGAGACGCCCGAAGCTAAGGTGACGATTGCAGCCGCAAAAAGTGCCGTGAAAAGGTGCTTCATCTTCATTCCTAATCGGGGATTGATCCGCGGCGCGTCGGCTGAATCCGTAGGCGTTCCAGCGAGCAGGGGTCTCTATCGAGCAGAGCGCGGTTCTATGCTGGGTCACAATGTACAGCATGCTCTCGACGTCAATCGTTTGTGTTGATCTGAGTCAATCCGGCGCGAACTCGGGGCCTTCGCTGCGATTTGGCTCTTTCTGACCTCTATGGGTTGGCTCGCCAGCCTGCGTTGCCATCAGCAGCGAACGGTTCTCGTTGTGGTGAATATGAAGCGGTACGCTGTCGCCAAATATCCGCGGTAAGGCATCTCAAAAATGCCGAGAACATCGCCGGACTGTTAGCAGGTCCGCTTACGCAAATGATGGTCAAAGCCACGATGTGCCTGTCCTCCGCTCGACTCAGGGTCGATCGTAGCAGAATGCGGCGCGGCGAGATTGCGGGTGACAGTGCACTAAATCGTGCTGGGCCATCCGATGAAGTTGTTTCGTTCGATGGCCGATATTCGTCGTCTGTTCGATGAAGGATGACCAGCTCGCTCTCGGTGCGTTCGCGCCAGCGATTGCGGGATTGCGCTGACAGTGCACTTGACTATCTCGCTGACCAAGGTCGATGCCTCACGGCTGCAAACCATCTCTTGGATTGTCCAGTCATTGGCCGTACGTTGGTGGGCGGTGACGGAATAATGCCCAAAGCAAACACCATGGGGAACAGCTGGTCTGATGGATGAAGACGACCCGAACGATCAAATCTCCCGGATCGAGGCGCAGATCGAGGAGCTTGCCGAGATGGCCGAGCGGTGTCGCAAGATCATCCTGGCCTCGAGGGTCGTGATCTATGTCGGTGCAGGAATGCTGCTCGGCGCGGTGCTGGGCCTGCTGGGATCCAATGCGGTCGTCGCCCTCGGGGGGATTGCTGCGGTGCTGGGCGGCGTCGTGTCGCTCGGATCGAACGTCAGCACATTGCGACAGACCATGGCGGCAATGGCCGCCGCCGAGACGTTTCGCGCCGACCTGATCGGCAGGATCGATCTTCATCTGGTGGGTGACGCGCGCTGAAGCGGATGGCAGCTTCGGTCGCTCGCGCCGCTGGGTGTCGCCCTTCGAGCGATCCGTTTGCGGGGGGTGACAGCGCGCGAAACTGACTTCGCCGGCTCAGCGCGACGAGGCTCAACGGGCTTCGGGGAAGCGACGCCGGGGAGAGATCTGTCCCGCATGTCGCTGCGCTCATGGCGGGCTACGGGACTGGTCACGGGGGCAGAGAAGGGAGTCCAGCGCCGGGCGAGCGCCGCGAGACCTCGCCCGGTGCCACGCCGCGGTTTCAATCAGAAGCGGCTCAGCGGCAATTCCAGGTCGTTCCTTGCGCGCAAACCGCGTTCGGGCTGTCACCACCATAGATCTGATAGGGGTATTCGCCTTTGCGATAATAGCCATAGGCGTGGGGGTTCACTCCGTAGTAGGCGGGCGCCTCGTAATACGCCGGGCCGCCGTAGACCGGACCATCATAGTAATCATAGGCGTCGCGGCTTGCGGCGATCGCAAGACCGGTGCCGATGGCACCCGCCGCAAGCGCCGCGCCGACCGCAGCGCCGCCGCCACCGTGCCAGCGCCCATTTCGCGCGTCGGCACTGGTCGGGGCCAGGGCGCCGATCGCGAGTGCAGTCAATGAAGCAATTGCGGCCGTGCGGCCGAGCAGAGCTGTTTTGGTCGACATATCAGGCCTCCAGTGAAGTGCGCCGTGATCGGCGGATGTCTCCGGTGTCCGGCTCTGCCAAGAACGGTTGACGAATGTCAGAGCCGAACAAGGCCGGCAAACGGATGATCGATTGCGGTTCTTGATCCGACCTCGCTCGAGGAACTGGCGACAGTCCAAAGCGAATGTCAGGTCCATCACACTAGAACCGCTGCTGCGCTTTGGAGTTCCGGCCCCGCCCGAACTTCCATGCGATCGGACCGGTGCCGCTGGGCACGCGGAGGAGGGGAATGGCTCGTGCTTTGCCGACCCGGCAGCCCGGAGCCAACTCATCACCGTGACGGTGCATTCCAACAACTGAAGACGTTTGAAGGGCGTCGATGATGCTGGCCGCTATGACCCGATGAGCTCACGCCATCCCGAGTTGCACGACGGGCAATCTCTGCATGGCGCGCACGCGCCAACTGCCCGTCGAGCCAGTTTGTCGCGGACTCATCACTTGCCACGTCGGGCAAATCACCTCCACATTTCCGCGCATCCCGGCTCGCTGAAGAGGGACGTTTCGCGATCGTCACGAGCGTCGAGTCGGGGAGGCGATGGGCGCGTTGCTCTGCAGCCGGGTGTCACAGCCCGCGCCGACGAACAGAGCGAGGCGACGGCGAAGTGGTGTGGTCCTGGCATCGCGGTGCTGATGCCAAGCCGGCGGTGATGATGATCCGCCGGCGACGGGGGCAAGACAGCCGATCCCCGGGGAGAGCGCCTATAACCCGTTCAAACCGTCGCGCAGGGAAGGCCGGATATTGGGCTGAACCTGTGGTTCTGCCGCGTGCTTTCTGCTGCACGCGGACCGCGGGTATCAGCCGATACCCGGTCTTCCCTGCGCCTCTTCTTCGAGGAGAAGAGGACCAAAGGACGCAAAGCCCGGGTGCCATCCGCCGCGGGAGCGCGACGTCATGGCCTCGCTGTTCGACCTGTTCGGAACATGCGCGTTTGCCGGCAAGCCCGTCATCACGACGCTGCGCGGGAGCAGGGAGGTTGCAGCCATTCCGCTTGGGTGTTCGGACGGCGTCGTCTCACCCCGTCGTGGCCAGCCGCACCGCCAGCGCACACGCCCGGTCGTATTCGTCCAGGTTGATCCATTCGTCGATCGTGTGCGGCTCGTTCTGGCCGGTGCCGAAGGTCACGGTGGGGATGCCGTGGCGGACCATCCAGTTGGCGTCGAGGCCGCCATTGCCGGCGCGCAGGGTCGGCGCGGCGCCGATGTCGGAAACGGCAGCCATGGCGCGCTTGACGACGGGAAGGGTCTCCTTCATCCGGAACGGATGATAGTCGGTCTCGGCCTTGAACTTGACGCGGCCGGACTTGCCCTCGCTGTTGGTGACCTGCTTGGCCGCCTTCTCGAAAGCGGCCTTGTAGGCCTTGGTGATCTCGCGGATGAATTTGGCATCGTGGCTGCGACATTCGCCGCGGACGTGGACGTAGTCGGTGACGACGTTGGTGGCGTCGCCCGCGGGGCGGCCTTCGCCGCCGGTGACCGGGCCGACATTGCTGGTGCCTTGCTTGGCGTCCTTGCCCTTGCCCTTCACCACCTTGCCGAACCAGCCGCCGGCTTTCACCTCGGCGAGCGCGAGCGCCAGGATCATGGTGGCGCTGATGCCGCGCTCAGGCGCGACGCCGGCATGCGAGGCACGGCCGAAGATCTCGACCTCCCAGCGGTCGGCGCCGACGGCACCGATGGTGACGCTGGAGGCCGAGCTGCCGTCGAAATTGAAGGCCATCTCGGGCGCGCCGAGGTCATCCGTGTTGACGTGGCGCGCGCCATGGAGCCCGCTCTCCTCGCGCACGCAGAACAGCAGGGTGATCGGCGGATGATCGAGCTTCTGCCGGATCAGCTCGGCCGCGAGCGTGACGAGAATGCCGCACCCGCAGCGATTGTCGCCGCCGAGCGCCGTCCTGGCCTGGTTGACGATCTTGCGACCGGAGATCTTCGGCTGCGCGCCGGCGCACAGCGGCACCGTGTCCATATGGGTCATGAACATGATCCGCGGCTGATTGTGCTGGCTGCCGCGGCCGGGCAGCTCGACGATCAGATTGCCGGTCTCGGTCGGCAGCGGAATGCGCGTATTGGCATCGTCGAGCCGCATCGCCTTGGCAGGCACGCCGGCCTGCTTCAAAGCCGCCATGATCTCGCGCCCGATCGCCTTCTCCTGTCCGGTCACGCCCTGGACGGCCAGAAAACGCATCAGGCGATCGGTGGCGGCGGCGGTGTCGACGGACATGAAGCGATTCCCATGATGAACGATGTGCGCGGAGCATCCAGCCGGGCGGCCGGTTGCGCAAGGGGGCTCGCATTGGTTTCGCCGCCTGACTCTTTTCCGATGCCTCGATCGTCTTCATGTCATCTGGACATTGGAGCATCAAGATGAGCCTGAAAGACAAGACGATCGTCGTGACCGGCGGAAGCCGCGGCCTTGGCCTGGGAGTCGTGGAGGCCCTCGTCGATCGCGGCGCCAAGGTGACCGTCGTCGCGCGCGGAACCGAGGCGCTGAACGCGATTGCTGCGCGCCTGGGTGTGGCCACGATCGCGGCCGACGTCACCGACGAGGCCGCTGCGCATCGCATCGTCGGCGATATCAGCCCCGACATCCTGATCTTGAACGCCGGCACAACGCCGCTCATGGGCCGGCTGGATCGGCTGACCTGGAGGGATTTCTCGGCTGCCTGGGAAACGGACGTCAAGGCGGGCTTGTACTGGATCCAGGCGGCGCTCAAGCTCCCGCTCAAGCCAGGAAGCCGCGTGCTGGTCGGATCGAGCGGCGCGGCGGTGGGTGGTTCACAGATGTCAGGCGGCTACGGCGGCGCCAAGCGCATGCTCTGGTTCATGGCGAAATATGCCAACTGCGTGTCGCAGGACGACAGACTCGGCATCCGCTTCCAGGCGATCGTGCCGCGCATGATGATCCTCGGCACGGGAGTGGGGGATACGGCCGCGGGCGCTTATGCCGGGTCCATGGGCATCACGCCGGAAGCGTTCGTCGCCCGTTTCGGCGCGCCGATGCCGCCGCGCGCGTTCGGCGATCGCGTCGTCTCCGTGCTGGAGGACCCGCGATTCGCCGATGGTGTCGTGTTCGGTCTGAATGGCGACGACGGTGTGACGGTGATGGAAGGAGCGGCAGCTTGAGTGACGGACCACAGGATCAGCAAGACGCGCGCAGGGCCGAGCTCATGGCCCTGGCAGAGCAGTTGCGGCCCGAGCTGCATCGCTATTGCGCGCGGCTGATGGGGTCGGTGATCGACGGCGAGGACGTCGTGCAGGACACCCTGACGAAGGCGCTCGTCGCCGTGGGCGAGATGCGGGACCTCGCGATGCTGCGCGCCTGGCTGTTCCGGGTCGCGCATAACCGGGCGCTGGACCTGCTGCGCAGCCGTGCGATCCGGGCGGTCGAACCGATCGAGGCCGCTGACGACGTCGCCGATGACGCCGCACCGGATGCCGTGGAGGTGATGATGCGCGACGAGGCGATCAGGACGGCGGTGTCGCGCTTCACGGAGCTTCCGATCCCTCAGCGCAGCGTCCTCGTTCTCAAGGACGTGCTCGATGAGCCGCTCGCCGACATCGCGGCTCTGCTCGGCCTGACGTTGGACTCGGTGAAGGCGCATCTCGCCCGCGCCCGGGCGCGGCTCTCCGAGATCAACGCTGTGGCCGAGGCGCGGACGGCGGCGAGACCCGCCTCCGATGCGGTGGCGCGCTATGTGAGCCTGTTCAACCGGCGTGATTGGGACGGCCTGCGCGCGCTGCTGGCGCACGACGTCAAACTGCACCAGTCCACTCATCCCGTCCGTGTCGGCCCGGCCGATGTCGGGATGTTCTTCAGCATCTACGCCGGGATGGACGGCGTCTGGCTGGTGCCCGCCTGGCTCGAGGGCCGGGAAGTGATCGCCGTGTTCGAACGCCACGGCGATCCGCAGCCCAGCTACTTCATGTGGCTGAGCTGGCGCGACGGCAAGATCAGCTTCATCCGCGACTACCGCTACGTCCGCTATGTCATCGCCGATGCAGAGCTGGCACTCGTCCTGCTAGTCTGAGCACCCAGGCCGGCAAGGGCTTGATCCACGTCAACGAGGGACGGTCGCGTCAGGACCATATTCTGACGAGAGAGGTCCGAGATGCAGCTCTTCAACTCGACGCGAAGCTACGGCGCAATTCCGCAGACGTTGCATTGGCTGACGGTCGTGCTCGTGGCCGTCGCCTGGGCGCTTGGTGTCTTCGGTGACGTGCTGCCCAAGGGCGCACCGCGCGAATCCGGCCTGTTCATCCACGTGACGGCTGGGATCGCGATCCTCGCGCTTCTGGCCGTGCGCCTGGCTTGGCGGCTGGCCGATCCATCTCCGCCGCCCGAGACGACCGAATTCGCCACATGGATGGGAAAGTGGCAGGATCCGGCCGCGCGTTTCGCGCACTACGCCCTCTATGCGCTGCTCCTTGCCGTCCCTGTCGTTGGAATCGTGTTGCAGTTTGCACGCGGTGATGCCTTGCCGCTGTTTGGCATCGCCGAGATCGCGTCGCCCTGGCCCAAGGACCGCGCGTTTGCTCACAACGTCAAGGAAGTGCACGAAATTCTCGCCCACGCCCTCGTCATCGTGGCCGCAATGCATGCGGCCGCCGCGCTGATCCATCACTGGATCTTCCGGGATCGGACGCTCCTGCGCATGCTGCCTCATTCGGACGACTAGGGGAGGCGACAGGCCTGTCGGGAATGACGGATTGCGTCGTCGCTTCAGGCGCCGTGACCGAACGGTCGCGATCCGATCGATCACTCCGCTCATGGTTCGGATTGCCAATCCCCCAGGAAACACGGCCGGGAGACTCGCCAATGCTGGAGTATCGCGTCAACGCCCGATGGATCGATGCGCATGAAAGCGTCGCAGACTGCAAGGATGCGACCGTGGTGCTCGATACCGACGTCAAGGGACGGCGGGATGCATTCAACCCGGCCGAGCTTCTTCTCGCCGCGGTTGCCGCCTGCATGATCAAGGGAATCGAACGCGTGACGCCGATGCTCAAGTTCCATGTTCGGGGCGTCGAGGTACGGCTGATCGGCGTCCGTCAGGATAGCCCGCCGATGATGGCGTCGATCGATTACGAGCTGATCGTCGACACCGATGAAGATGACCGCCGGCTCGAGCTGCTTCATCAGAATGTCAGGAAGTATGGAACGATTTCCAACACCGTGGCCGCCGCGACGAAGCTGCAAGGCGTGATCAGGAGAAAGACATGAGCCGTCTTCACGTCCACCCTGAAAGCCACCTGGTGGCGCGGATCGGATGGCTCAGGGCGGCCGTTCTGGGAGCCAATGACGGCATCATTTCGACTGCAAGCCTGATCGTCGGTGTTGCTGCGGCAGCAGCGACACGAAACGACGTCCTGATCGCGGGTGTCGCGGGATTGGTCGCGGGAGCGATGTCGATGGCCGCCGGTGAATATGTCTCCGTCAGTTCGCAGTCGGATACGGAGCAGGCCGACCTTGCACGGGAGCGCAAGGAGCTGAGCGACAACCCCGCATTTGAACGCGACGAGCTTGCCGATATCTACGTCAAGCGAGGTGTGGATCAATCCCTTGCGCGGCAGGTGGCCGAGCAGTTGATGGCGAAAGACGCGTTGACGGCTCATGCGCGCGACGAATTGGGAATCTCGGAGATCACCGCAGCGCGGCCCATCCAGGCCGCCGTGACCTCGGCCATGATGTTTTCGGTGGGAGCCGCCATGCCCTTGCTGATGGTCGTCGTGTCGCCCGCCAATTTGCTGGTCCCGATCGTCTCCGCGGCTTCTCTCGCCTTTCTCGCGGTGCTGGGAGCGATCGGCGCAAAGGCAGGCGGGGCCAACATTCCGCGCGCCACCTTTCGCGTGACGTTCTGGGGGGCCTTCGCCCTGGGTCTCACCGCAGGCATCGGAAAGTTGTTTGGGGCCGTCGTTTGAAGCGCGGGCAAAGCTTGCGTGACGATCAACGGCGTTACCGCCGTCTCGTGTCGAGGTTGCGGCGGTGTCGCGGTGTCGTCGACGCCGGCATTGTTTCGAGAAATTGAAGACCCAATTCGGTCCAGGCGCCATTATCAACCGGCCCGCGAGCCGCCACATCGGCGTCACGAGCATTCGATGGGCGCGACCCTCACGTCACGAGGACGCCGCCGAGGCGGCAACGCGCCCGATGCCGTGGTCGTGAGGAGCGAGCGGTGGACGGACAGCAAGCGCCGGGCGGATCCCGGCCGGTCATTCTGCATCAGGAGCGTCCCCCGGCGGAGCCGCGCGCCAGGGCGTCCGCAGGACGTGCGCTGTGGTTGCTCGTCGCGCTCAGCCTGATGTTCGGAATGCTGGTCGCGCTGCCGTGGATGGTCGAGTATGTGACCGTCGGCCAATATCTCGTCCACACCGATGATGCCTATGTCAGGATGAACGAAGTCCCGGTCAGGTCGGCGGTGTCCGGCCTGGTCAGGGACCTGCTCGTGACCGACAATCAGGAGATTGTTGCGGGACAGGTTCTGGCGCGGATCGAGCACCGGGACGAGCGCGCCGCGACGGTCGCGCTGAACGACGTCATTGCTCCCGTCGCCGGCGTCGTGGCCGCAAGCGGTCTCCATGTCGGGGACGCCGTGACGGCAGATCGGTCGTTGATGGCGGTGGTCACGCCGGGCGAGCCCCACGTCATCGCAGCCCTCGCGGTTTCCGAGATCACCTATGTCGCGATCGGACAGGCGGTCACGATCGACGTGCCGGGCCTGCCCGTCCGGCTCTATGGACATGTCGCGGATGCTGAGTGGATCGGCGCGGCGTCCGGCTCGCCAGACGGCGAAAGCCGGATTGCGCTGAAGATCAGCCTGCTGAAGGCGGCCATGCCCGCCGGATTGCGATCCGGCATGGCTGTCGGCGCGACGATCCTGACCGGCCTGACCGGGACGGAGCGGATGGTCTCGCAGATCCTGCAGAAGAGGGCGCAGAGGACCTGCCGCTGCGAGCAGGATCTCCAACCCGCGTCGGTGCAGCGGCGCATCTGACCACGGCATCCCCACGCGACGGCGCCTGCGATCAGCCGCGGCTGAGCTCCTGCACGCCGTCGTGAACCTGGTAGACGACCTTGCCCTCGCGCCAGGCGAACGCGCCGCCGGGCTCGCGGCAGACGATGCCGGCTTCCGGAATCAGCTTGTCGCAGAGCATGACGATGATGTCCTCCAGCGGTGCGCTGGTGTCGTTCTCCTCGGTCATCCGGTCGATCGAGATCTCGCCGCCCTCGACGCCGTCGTCGATGTGGACGATGAAGATCTCCTCATGGCCATGGATGCCATGCGCCGTCACCCGAAACACTTCCCCCTTGTACTCGAATTCCCGAACCATCGCGTCCGCCCATATGAGTTTGTTGATTGCCGTTTCAAGCGGGGACGGAAACTAAGAGCGTGCCGCGCGAGGGTCAAGAAAAGTCGGTGTCGGGAATCCGACAAAATACAACGGGTGCGAACGCATGCTACGGGTGTGCGCGCATGTTCGCTGCACGACGGCAATCCGTGCATGCCGCTCATGCGCGAACTGCCCGTGGAGCCGATTTGTCGTAAACTAATCAATTGCACTCGGCAAATCACCGTCACATTTCCGCGCATCCGGCTCGCCGAAGAGGGACGTTTCGCGATCGTCACGAGCGTCCGGCCGGGATCGCGAGCCCATGTGTGAGGCCATGTGTGCCGTCTGATAGTCGAGCGAAGGAGTCGCGGTGCTGCGGGACGATGGCGGGCTCAGGCGCCCGCATCATGCGCTTTGATGACCGCCACGAATGCCTCGCCGTAGCGCGCGAGCTTGACCGTGCCGGCGCCGGGGATGCTCGCAAGCTCCGCGACGGAGCGCGGATGGCGGGCCGCCATTTCGGCCAGCGTCTTGTCGTGGAAGATGACGTAGGGCGGCACGTTCTGGGCCTTGGCGAGCTCCATCCGCCGGACGCGCAGCTTCTCGAACAGGTCACGGTCGAGGTCAGGAAATGTCGTCGTGGTCTGCCGCTCCCGAGCCTTGCGGTCGCGCCTGGTCTTCTTCAGCACGCGCAGGCTGAGTTGCGGCTTGTCGCGTAGGAACTGGCGGCCCTCGGGCGAGATCGACAGGCCGCCATGGCCGGCGACGTCGACGCTGATCAGCCCATGCGCGACGAGCTGGCGGACGATGGAGCGCCAGGCGTTGCGGTCGTGCTCCTTGCCGATGCCGAAGGTGGAGAGCTTGTCGTGGCCGAGCCGTTCGATGCGCTCGTCGGTCTCGCCGAGCAGCACCGCGACGACGTGGGCCTGGCCGAAGCGCTCGCCGGTGCGGTGGATGCAGGACAGCAGCTTCTGCGCGGCGATGGTGCCGTCGAAGGTCTCGGGCGGGTCGAGACAGATGTCGCAATTGCCGCACGGCGCGCAATCGTCGCCGAAATAGCGCAGCAGCACCTGGCGCCGGCATTGGCAGGTCTCGGCGAAGCCGAGCAGCGCATCGAGCTTGCGGCGCTCGGTGCGCTTGCGCGCATCGGGCGCGTCCGACTCATCGATGAAGCGGCGGCGCAGCGCGATGTCCTCGGCGCCGTACAGCATCAGGGTTTCCGATGGCAGGCCGTCGCGGCCGGCGCGGCCGGTCTCCTGATAGTAGGCCTCGATGCTGGACGGCAGATCGGCATGCAGCACGAAGCGCACGTCGGGCTTGTCGATGCCCATGCCGAAAGCGATGGTGGCGACCATGATCAGCCCCTGCTCGAGCTGGAAGCGACGCTGGTTCTTCTCCCGCGCCTTCATCTCCATGCCGGCATGATAGGGCAGCGCCGGAAAGCCGTGGTCGCTGAGCGAGGCGGCGACCTCCTCGGTCTTGCGCTTGGACAGGCAATAGACGATGCCGCTCTCGCCCTCGCGGGATTTCAGGAAGGCGAGCATCTGCTGCATCGTGCTGGTCTTCTCCGCCGCGCCGTAGCGGATGTTCGGCCGGTCGAAGCCGGCGATGAAGCTGTTGCCGTCGCCGATCGAGAGATGCTCGACGATCTCGGCCCGCGTCGGCGCATCGGCGGTGGCGGTGAGCGCGATGCGCGGGATCGTCGGGAACAGCCCGGCGAGACAGTCGAGGGCGCGGTATTCGGGCCGGAAATCATGGCCCCATTGCGAGACGCAGTGCGCCTCGTCGATGGCGATCAGCGACAGTTGCGCGGCCTTGAGACGCTCCAGGTTCTCCGGCCTGAGCAGCGTCTCGGGCGCCATGTAGAGCAGGTCGAGCTCGCCGCGTTCGATGTCCTGCCACAGCAGGTCCTTCTCGGCGCCCCAGAGCCGCGAGTTCAGCGCCGCGGCCTTCACGCCGGCCTGCCGGAGCGCGGTGACCTGGTCCTCCATCAGCGCGATCAGCGGCGAGATGATCAGCCCGAGGCCGGGACGCGCCAGCGCCGGGATCTGGTAGCACAGCGATTTGCCGCCGCCGGTCGGCATCAGCACGAAGGCATTGTGTCCGGCGATCACGTGCTCGACGATGTCGCGCTGCCGCCCGCGAAAGCTGTCATAGCCGAACACGGCCTTGAGGATCGAGAGCGGATCGGCGGTCATGGGAACGCACTTCTTCGGCAGACGGAGGGACTGGATAAGTCCCGTTGCGGGACGCCGCCGTCAAGCGAAAGCTGCCCGGTGACGCGCATTTCAGCGGCGCGGAGAAGCATGGCGGGGACAGTGGCAGGGGCGCGTTGGACAAGCCGACGAGTTATGGCAGAATCGACTTGCATCGCATTATGTTCCGATCCTGATACGAGCATGGGCTGCCGGGGCGAGCTGGGTGCCTTGGCACCTCGCCGGGCGCAAGGTGGTGCTGGTCGATGCCGATCCGCAGTGGTCGGTGGTGCGGCTCGCCGAGCGGCAGCGTGCGCTCGCCATGCAAAGCTCGGGCGCGTGGCGCCGCGAGATCGCGAAACATGTTGAACCGTTGGAATTCGCTTCGACGTCGCCGTGTCGTATACGGTGGCGGTCGGTCGAGGCCGGTCCGCAAAGAGACGCGCGCGCAGAGTTGGTGACGAGGGTGCTTGCAGATCTGTTTGAAGGCCCGGTCGTGGTCGTGGCCTCCAGCCTCTCGCTGGCGGACGACGAGCTGTTTGCCGAGGAGCGCGCTCATATTCAAGCCACGGTCGCCAAGCGGCGGGCCGAGTTCGCGACCGCGCGGGTCCTGGCGCGCAGGGCGCTGGCCGCGCTCGGAGCTCCGCCGGTGGCGCTCGTCCCGGCGCCGGATCGCGCGCCGGTGTGGCCGCCGGGCTATGTGGGAAGCATCTCACATTGTGCCGATCATTGCGCCGTGGCCGTAGCCCGAAGCAGGGATGTCTCGTCGCTCGGACTGGATGTCGAGGACCTGCGCGAGCTCGATCCGTCGATGCGCGACCTGGTGCTTACGCCGGCCGAGCGGCGATGGCTTCGCGCGCAGCCGGACGCCTTGCAGCCGATGCTGCCGATCGTGATCTTCAGCGCGAAGGAAGCCTACTACAAATGCCAATATCCGATCACGCACGGCTTCCTGGATTTCCAGGACGTCGAGCTCACGATCGCATGGGCGGCAGGCACGTTCGAGGCGCGCGTCGTGAGAGAGGGATGGCCGGCTGCCATTGCTCGCCTCGCCGGACGCTTCCTCATCGCTGACGGCCGGGTCAGTTGCGGCGTGACGTTGGCGAAGGGCTGATCGCGCGGATGCAGCCTGGAGTTGGGCCGAGCCAGCGTCCTGGCGGCTGCGCCGGAGAGCCGCGCCATCGCCATCCCGGCAAACCTCCGGACGACGAGCAGCTTACCGCAGTCGCTAAACATGATGCGCTGCAAACGTCGCGAAAACGCGCTTGACATGTTTAGTCATTCACAATCTACTAAACAAAATACTTAACTCGGACGGATGATCCGGGGCCATGGGGAAACGCTTGCGGCTCGCGCTGTCGTTGTGACGGCGCCGCTCGCCGCAGGCCATGCATCGCCGTCACCCACGCGAAGCGGGGACGGCGCCAACAGGGAGGGAGTGCCAGATGAAGTTGCTGCAGACATTTGCACTGACGGCGACGGTCGCCGCTGCGACCGTGCTCGGCGCATCCGCGCCGGCACACGCCGAAGGAAAGACCATCACCTTGTGCTGGGCCGCCTGGGACCCGGCCAATGCGCTGGTCGAGCTGTCCAAGGACTTCACCGCCAAGACCGGCGTCAGCATGAAGTTCGAGTTCGTGCCGTGGCCGAACTTCGCCGACCGCATGCTCAACGAGCTGAACTCCAAGGGCAAGCTGTGCGACCTGATGATCGGCGACTCCCAGTGGATCGGCGGCGCCGCCGAGAACGGTCAATATGTCAAGCTCAACGAGTTCTTCGATAAGGAAGGCATCAAGATCTCCGACTTCATGCCCGCCACCGTGGCCGGCTACGCCGAATGGCCGAAGGGCACGCCGAACTACTGGGCGCTGCCAGCGATGGGCGACGCCAACGGCTGGACCTATCGCAAGGACTGGTTCTCACGGCCTGAAATCCGCGAGGAGTTCAAGAAGAAGTTCGGCCGCGAGCTCGACGTGCCCAAGACGCAAGCCGAGCTGAAGGACATCGCCGAGTTCTTCCAGAAGCGGGTGATCGACGGCAAGACCGTCTACGGCGCGGCGATCTTCACCGAGCGCGGCTCGGAAGGCATCACCATGGGCGTCACCAACGCGCTCTATCCGTTCGGCTTCAAGTATCAGAACCCGAAGAAGCCGTATGACATGCAGGGCTTTGTCAATTCCGACGACGCCGTGAAGGGCCTCGAATTCTACAAGGCGCTGTACAAGTGCTGCACGCCGCCCGGCTATTCGAATGGCTACATGCAGGAAGGGCTCGACGCCTTCAAGTCCGGCCAGGTCGCGCTGCAGATGAACTGGTTCGCCTTTTTCCCAGGCCTCTACAAGGACCCCAATGTCGGCGGCGACAAGATCGGCTTCTTCGTCAACCCGGCGCAGAAGGAGAAGGGCTCGCAGCTCGGCGGGCAGGGCATCTCGGTGGTGGCCTATTCGCCGAACCGTGCCGAGGCGCTGGCCTACATCAAATGGTTTGCCTCGCTCGACACCCAGAAGAAATGGTGGGCGCTCGGCGGCTATAGCTGCCACAAGGGCGTGCTCAACGACCCCAACTTCAAGAACACCGCGCCGTTCGCCGCCGACTTTCTGGTGGCGATGGACCAGGTGGTCGATTTCTGGGCCGAGCCGTCCTACGCGCAGCTCCTGCTCGCCATGCAGAAGCGCGTCCACGACTATGTCGTCGCCGACCAGGGCACCGCCAAGGGCGCGCTCGACGGGCTGATCGCCGACTGGACCAAGGTCTTCAAGGAGGACGGCAAGCTCTGACGGCCGCGGCACCTCGCGCACACGCGGACTGCGCCACGACAATCCCTCCGGCGAGCTTCGGCTTGCCGGGCGGACCAACCAGTCTCACCGCCAGCCAGAAGCAGCCAGTGAAGCAGTCCCTCGCATGACCGACCAAACCGGACTGAGCAGCCTCGTCGACCGCGCCGCCCTGGTGACGCCGCCGGTCGTGGCGGGGCGCGTGCGCGGCCTGTCCGAGCGCGCCATCGCCTGGCTGTTCATCACGCCGACCATGCTGCTGCTGCTCGCGATCAACATCTTCCCGTTGATCTGGACCATCCGGCTGTCCTTCACCAATTATCGCGCGAACCGTCCGAACGCCACCGTGCTCGATGTCGGGCTCGCCAACTACCAGTCGATCCTGACCGATCCGGACGTCTGGGCGGCGATGACGGTGACCGCGCGCTTCGTGTTCTGGACCATCCTGATCCAGACCGTGCTGGGCTTCACCCTGGCCTGGCTGATCGACAAGAAATTCCGTGGCCACGGCCTTTGGACCACGTTGATCCTGCTGCCGATGATGCTGTCGCCAGCCGTGGTCGGCAATTTCTGGACCTTCCTGTACCAGCCGCAGATCGGCCTGTTCAATTACGTCATCGCCGCCGTGACCGGCATGCCGGCGTCGTCGTTCCAGATGCTGGCGCAGGTGCCGCTGGCGCCTTGGGCCATCGTCGTCGTCGACACCTGGATGTGGACGCCCTATGTGACGCTGATCTGCCTCGCAGGCCTGCGCTCGATTCCCGACTACATCTATGAGGCGGCCGAGGTCGACCGCGCCTCGCCGTGGCGGCAGTTCTGGTCGATCACGCTGCCGATGGCGCTGCCCTTCATCATGCTCGCGGTGTTGTTCCGCGGCATCGAGAACTTCAAGATGTTCGACATGGTCAACCTGCTGACCGGCGGCGGTCCAGGCTCGACGACCGAGGTCGCCTCGATCACCTTGAAGCGCGAGGCGTTCGAAAAGTGGCGGACCGGCTATTCCTCGGCGTTCGCCATCATCCTGTTCGTCACCGTGTTCGGTCTCGCCAACATCTACGTCAAGGCGCTCAACCGGGTGAAAAGCCGATGACCGGTCTCGCAACCGCTCATTCCGTCGTCGATCCGTCGCCGCTGACCAAGCGGATCGCGGCAACCGTGGTGATCGCCTATGCCCTGATCACTTTGGTGCCGCTGCTGTGGATCTTCATGACCGGATTCAAGTCGCCATCGGACGCGATCGCCTATCCGCCGAAGCTCGTCGCCGAGCCGAGCCTGGAGGGCTATTGCAACCTGTTCACGACCCGGACCCGGCAGGCGCCGGAGTACATGGCCAAACTGCCGCCGGCTGCCAGTCTGTGCGACCGCATCTCGCGCGGCCGCAACATGGTGGTCGCGGGTCCATCGAACTACATCCCACGCTACGTGAATTCGCTGGTGATCGCGTTCGGCTCGACCGCGCTGTCGGTCGTGCTCGGCACGCTTGCGGCCTACGCCTTCTCGCGCTTCAAGGTGCCGCTGAAGGATGACCTCTTGTTCTTCATCCTGTCGACGCGGATGATGCCGCCGATTGCGGTCGCGATCCCGATCTACCTGATGTATCGCGAGCTCGGCCTGTCCGACACGCGGCTCGGCATGATCCTGCTCTATACGTCCGTCAACATCTCGCTCGCGGTCTGGCTGCTCAAGGGCTTCATGGACGAAATCCCACGCGAATACGAGGAGGCGGCGATGGTCGACGGCTACACCCGCCTGCAAGCCTTCTTCAAGGTCGTGTTGCCGCAGGCCACCACCGGCATCGTCGCCACCGCGATCTTCTGCCTGATTTTCGCCTGGAACGAATATGCCTTTGCGGTGCTTCTGACCTCGGGCACGGCGCAGACCGCGCCGCCCTTCATTCCGATTATCATCGGCGAGGGCGGCCAGGACTGGCCGGCGGTTGCGGCGGGCACCACGCTGTTCCTGATCCCGATCGTCGTGTTCACGGTGCTGCTGAGGAAACACCTGTTGCGCGGCATCACCTTCGGAGCGGTGCGCAAATGAGCGAGTCGATCCGGAACATGCCTGCCGATGTGGCCACCACGCGCTGGCCACGGGCGCTGCGGCGCGGCCCGATGGAGACGCTGGCGACGATCCTCATTGCGGCGGGCGTGCTGATGCTGCTGCAGCCGTTCGCGCTGGTGCTCTACACCTATTCCTTCATCACCACGCTCGCTGGTGTCGTGATGTTCACCATCGTCTCCAAGTTCCCGGACTGACGCCATGGCCGAGATCCGGATCGAGAACCTGTTCAAGGAGTTCGGCGGCTTTGCCGCCGTGCGCGGCACCAGCTTCACGATCGCCGACGGCGAGTTCTTCTGCCTGCTCGGTCCGTCCGGCTGCGGCAAGACCACCACGTTGCGCATGATTGCAGGCCTGGAGCTGCCGACGTCGGGGACCATCAACCTCGGCGGCGAGGACGTCACCTTCCGGCGCGCGCGTGAGCGCGACATCGCCATGGTGTTCCAGCTGTTCGCGCTCTACCCGCACATGAACGTACGCAGGAACATCGCCTTTCCCCTGGTCTCGATGGGGGTGCCCAAGGCGGAGATCAGGCGGCGGGTCGAGGAAGCGGCGCGCATCCTGCGCATCGACCATCTGGTGGACCGTCCGGTGAGCGGGTTGTCGAGCGGCGATCGCCAGCGCGTCGCACTCGGCCGCGCCATTGTCCGCGAGCCCAAAGCGTTCTTGATGGACGAGCCGCTGGGCGCGCTCGATGCCGAGTTCCGTCACATCATGTGCGGCGAGCTGCGCGCGCTACACGACCGGCTCAAGGCGACCACTGTGTTCGTTACTCACGACCAGCTCGAGGCGATGTCGATGGCCGACACGATCGCGGTGATGAATCGCGGCGTCGTGGAGCAGCTCGGAACGCCCCAGGAGATCTACGACCGTCCCGCCACCATGTTCGTCGCGGACTTCATCGGCTCGCCAGCGATGAACTTCATCCGCTTCGCGGGCAGGCTCGGTGCCGGCACGAACTGCGTGCGCATCGACGGCACCGAGATCGGCGTGCCCGAGCTGCGCGAGGATGCCGAGAGCGATGAGCTGATCCTCGGCGTGCGGCCGGAGCAGGTGGCGCTCAGCGCCGAAGGCGGGCTGCGCGGCGAGGTGTTCGGCGCCGAATATCTCGGCACCACCCAGATCATCACCGTCACGACGTCTCATGGCATCGTCAAGGCGCGCGTGCCCGCGGCGGTCCGGGTGCAACGTGCGGAGCCGGTCGGGCTCAGCTTCCGCGCCGACCGGCTGTCGCTGTTCGACGCCGCCACGGGCCGTGCGGTCCGCACGGCGCTGTATGAGCAGCCGGTGAGAGGAGGGCGCCATCATGGCTGAGACGCGTCTCAACGCCGTCAGCAAGTCGTTCGGCTCCAAGCCGGCGGTTCGGGATTTGTCGCTGATCATCCGCGATGGCGAGCTCGTGGTGCTGCTCGGGCCGACAGGCGCCGGCAAGACCACGACCTTGCGCCTGGTGGCAGGCCTCGAGATGCCGGATAGCGGAAGCATCACCATCGGCGGCGTCGATCAGACGAAAGCGACGCCGGCCGCGCGTGACGTCACGTTCGTGTTTCAGCAATATTCGCTCTATCCGCATCTTTCGGTGTACGACAATCTCGCCTTTCCGCTGCGCTCGCCGGTGCGCAAGATTCCGGAGGCTGAGATCAAGCGCATCGTCGGTGAGGTCGCGGGGATGCTGCGGATCGAGGACAAGCTCGGCAACCGCGCTACTCAGCTCTCGGGCGGTCAGATGCAGCGCGTGGCGATCGGCCGTGCGCTGGTGCGCAGACCTGCGATCGCATTGCTCGACGAGCCGCTATCCTCGCTCGACGCCAAGCTGCGTTCCGAGCTGCGCATCGAGCTCAAGCGCATCCAGCAGGATCTCGGCGCCACCATGCTCTACGTCACCCACGACCAGATCGAGGCGATGACGCTTGCCAACCGCATCGGCGTGATCGAGCAGGGCCGGCTGGTGCAGGTCGGCAGCCCGCGGGAGGTCTATGAGGATCCGGCCAATACCTATGTGGCGACCCGGCTCGGCAGTCCCGGCATCAATCTGCTGCCGCGTGGGCTGTTCCCGGATCTCGCAGTGCCGGGCGACGTCGCGACGATCGGCGCGCGCACCGAGCACATGACGGTCCGGCGCGCCGAGACCCGTGCGGACGCACGGGTGAAATGGATAGAGCATCTCGGCGATCAGAATCATCTGCATATCACGCTGCAGGACCAGACCATCGTCAGCCTGGTCGAGCCGGATACGGAATTGAAAGTCGGCGACGCCGTCGCTATCGAGTTCACCCGGCCGCTGCTGTTCGACCGGGCGGGCCAGCGGGTGAGATAGACAATGGACCAGGCGTTCAAGCGCAGGCTGATCATGGCGATGGCCGATGCCATCATCGCGCATGCCGAGGAACTGACCGCGCTCGATTCGGCGATCGGCGACGGCGATCACGGACTCAACATGAAGCGCGGCTTCGAGGCCGTTCTCGCCGATGTCGAGAACATTTCAGCCAAGCCTCTTCCCGAGGCGCTGAAGGCGGTCGGCATGGCGCTGGTGATGAAGGTCGGCGGTGCGTCCGGTCCGCTCTACGGCACGCTGGCGATGGGACTTGGCAAGGTGCTGCCATCAGCGCCATCTGCCGCTGAAGCGGCGGCGGCGCTGGGGCGTGCCATTGCGGACGTGAAAGCCCGCGGCAAGTCGGAAGCAGGCCAGAAGACCATGCTCGACGTCTTGATCCCGGTGCAGGCAGCTTTTGCGGCCGGTGGCGACGATCTCGCCGCCCGGCTGCCCGCGATCGCTGGCGAAGCTGCCGACGCGACCGTGCCGATGCTGGCGATCCGCGGCCGTGCTTCGTTTCTCGGCGAGCGTTCGATCGGACACATGGATCCCGGCGCGCGCTCCTCCAGCCTGCTCGTGCAGGCGATCTGCAGCGTATTCAATGAGGCCTGATCATGAGTGAGCAGAAGAATGTCGGCATCGTCATCGTGTCGCATTCCGCCAAGGTGGCGGAAGGCGCGGCCGACATGGTCAGGCAGATGGTCGGCGACAGCGTGCCGCTCGCGGCGGTCGGCGGCAATGCCGATGGCGGACTCGGCACCGACGTTGGCGCCATCATGGGCGCGATCGACAAGGCATGGTCGGAGTCAGGTGTTGCGATCCTGGTCGATCTCGGCGGCGCTGAGACCAACAGCGAGATGGCGGTGGAGATGATGCCGGAGGAGCGGCGCGAGCGCATCGTGATCTGTAACGCGCCGCTGGTCGAAGGCGCGGTGATGGCGGCGACGGAAGCCTCCGGCGGCTCGCCGCTCGATGCGGTGCGCGCAACCGCCGAAGAGCTGATGGGCGGATGAGCAGGAACGAGAATGGCTGACGGTGGAGAGATCGGCATGCAGGAAGCGAAGGCGCATGCGCTGCTGACCAACGAGGTCGGGCTGCATGCGCGGCCCTCGGTCAAGCTGACCCAGCTCGCCAAGCGCTTTGCGTCGACCATCGAAGTCGCGATCGCGGCCGACGGGCCCTGGACCGATGCCAAGAGCCCGGTGAAGATCATGCGCGTCAAGGCCGCCAAGGGCGAGACGCTGTTTCTGCGCGCCAATGGAACCGATGCCGAGGCCGCCATCGCCGCGCTGGTCGATCTGGTGAACCGCAAGTTCGACGAGGAGTGACGATGGAGCGGCGTATCTTCGGGCGGGCGGCGTCGGACGGGCTGGCCATCGGGCCCGCGGCGATCCTGCATGCGCTGGAGGGCGCCAGCCGGAGGAAAGGGGCGATCGCCGAGGAGCATGAAGCGCTCGCCGTAGCGGTCGCGCATGCGCGCGAGGCCGTGGCCGAGCTGATCGGCAGGCTCGAGGGAGACGCCGCCGAACTGATCGGCTTTCAGCTCGCGCTGCTCGAAGACGATGCGCTGACGGAGGCGGCTTACGTCCAGATCGAGGGCGGCGTCGCTGCGGATGCGGCCTGGCGCGCGGCGATGGCGGAGGAGATGGCGGGGTATGAGTCCGCCGAGGACGAATATTTCCGCGCCCGCGCCGGCGACCTCGCCGACATCCGGGATCGCGTGCTGCGACACTTGTTCGGCTTGCAGCAGAACGGCAAGTTGCCGAAGGGGGCGATCGTCGTTGCGCGTGATCTGGCGCCATCGGCTTTCCTCGCCATCGAGTGGACGAATGGAGGGGGCATCGCGCTCGGCGAGGGCAGCCCGACCAGCCACGTCGCGATGTTGGCGCGCAGCCGCGGCGTGCCGATGGTGGTCGGGCTCGGTCACGATTGGGACAAGCTGACAGGGGATTTGCTGGTCGATGGCGGTCGCGGTGTCGTCATCGTCGATCCCGGCGCGCACTCTATCGCCGCCGCGCGGGCGGAGGACGAGACGGTCTCGCGCCGCAGGGCGGAGGCAAGGGCGCGGCAGCACGAACCGGCACTGACGCGCGACGGCACCTTCGTTTCCGTGCTCGTCAACATCTCCGGTCCTGGTGATATGACGGCGCTGCCAGCCGCAGCGTGCGATGGCGTCGGTCTGGCGCGCACGGAGTTTCTCACCGGCAACCTGCTTCACGATGAGGAGGCGCAATATCACGCCTATGCCGAGCTCGTGCGCTGGGCCGAAGGCCGGCCGGTCACGATCCGCACGCTCGATGCGGGCGGCGACAAGCCGATTCCGGGCTACACGATCGATGGTGAGAGCAACCCGTTTCTTGGCCTGCGTGGCCTCCGTCTGTCGTTGCGTCATCCCGAGATCTTCCGTGTTCAACTGCGCGCGCTGGCTCGCGCGGCTGCGCTCGGACCGCTCAAGGTGATGCTGCCGATGGTGACCAATGCAGCGGAGCTGGACATCGCGCGTCGCCATCTCCGCGCCGTGCTCGCCGAATTGGCCGCCGGCAACGTCGCGTTCGCCGCGCCGGCCTTCGGAATGATGGTCGAGGTGCCGGCTGCTGCGTTGGCAGCGCATGACTTCGCTGCGGACTTCTTCTCGATCGGCACCAATGACCTGACCCAATACGCGACCGCTGCTTCGCGTGACGGCGCCGAGGTCGCCGACTATGCCGACGTGCTGCATCCCGGGGTGTTGGCGATGATTGCCCATGTGGTGCGCGCTGGTCGTGCGCGGGGCGTGGAAGTCTCGATCTGCGGCGACGCCGCCGGGGATGTCAGAGCCATTCCGGCGCTGCTTGGGGTCGGCGTGCGCGCGCTGTCGGTCGCGCCGGGCCTGCTGCCGCTGGTGAAGTCGGTGATCCGCGAGCTTGACCTCGCCAAGGGCGCGGAAAAGGCCGCGGGAGAGGGCGCATGAGTGACCAGGATGCATCGGGGGGCGCAAGCCCGCTCGCCGAATACAAGGCGATCCTGCGCGCGGTGATCGACAGCCGTCCCTCCGGCACACGGCAGCGGTTGGCGGAGGCGATCGGCAAGAATCGCAGCTTCATCTCGCAGATCGTCAATCCGGCCTATGCGACGCCGATCCCGCTGCAGCATCTCGAGACCATCTTCCACATCTGTCACTTCTCGCCGCATGAGCAGCAGGCTTTCTTGACCGCCTACCGCGCCGCGCATCCGGGCCGGCTGGACGAGGCCGAGGCGCAGCGGCCGATGCGGCGACTCGTGGTCGAGTTGCCGGACTTCGGCGACTCCGCGCTCAACGCCCATGCCGACCGCATCATCACTGGCGTCGCGCGCGGCATCACCGCGCTGATCTCAGCCAATGAAAACAACGACGACGCCGAACCGGGAGGGAAGCCATGAAGAAGCTGATCAACGCCGTTTCCGACGTGCTGACCGAGAGCCTGCAGGGTTTTGCCGCCGTGCATGGCGACATCGTCACGCTGGGCGAGGACAACAAGTTCGTTCGCCGCACGAGCCTCAAACCGGGGAAGATCGCGCTGATCTCCGGCGGCGGCTCAGGCCATGAGCCGCTCCATGCCGGCTTCGTCGGGCCGGGCATGCTCGATGCCGCCTGTCCGGGCCAAGTGTTCACCTCCCCGACGCCTGACCAGATGCTCGCGGCCGCGCAGGCCGTGGACACCGGCGCGGGCGCGCTGTTCATCGTCAAGAACTACGAAGGCGACGTGATGAATTTCGCGATGGCCGCGGAGATGATGGAGGGCAAGGTCGCGACCGTCATTACCGACGACGACGTCGCGGTCGAGACCTCGACCTATTCGACCGGCCGCCGCGGCGTTGCCGGCACGCTGGTCGTGGAGAAGATGCTTGGCGCCGCGGCGGAGCAGGGGCGCGATCTCGATGCGCTCAAGGCGCTCGGCGACAACGTCAACAAGCGCACGCGGTCGATGGGCGTGGCGCTGACCTCTTGCACCGTGCCGGCCGCCGGCAAGCCGACCTTCACGCTCGGCGAGGACGAGATGGAGATGGGCGTCGGCATCCATGGCGAGCCCGGCCGCCGCCGGGTCAAGCTGGCCTCCGCGGACGCCATCGCCGAGGAGATGATGGGCGCGATCCTGGCCGATCTTGCAGCGAAGCCCGGAACTCCATGCCTGCTGCTGGTCAACGGCTTCGGGGCCACGCCAGCGATGGAGTTGTACGTGATGGCCAATGCGGCGCGGCGCATCCTGGAAGGGCGCGGGCTCGCCATCGCGCGCGGGCTGGTCGGCTCCTACGTCACCTCGCTCGACATGGCCGGCTGCTCGCTCACGGTCACCGCGCTCGATGAGTCGACGATGGCGCTGTGGGACGCGCCGGTGCACACGGCCGCCCTGCGCTGGGGCTGCTGAACCGAGGTCCGCTCAGCGGATCTCGTTGGAGTAGTAGTGCTGCGCCGTCGTGGCGCGGTGCTGGCTGAGGATCGCCAGCGCGCCGGTCTGGTCATAGGCTTCCTCGTCGATGACGAGCACGGCGGCCGGCGCGGAGAGGCCGAGCAGCTTGCGGTCCTCCTTGGTGGCGACCTCGGCCGTCACCTTCTCGCGCACCGCGGCGATCCGGAGGCCATAGGCCTCGAGCAGATGGCGGTAGATCAGGGCAGGGACCTTCTTCGGCTCGCGCGGAAATCCCGCCACGCGGCTCGCGACCATCGAGATCCGCGAATGCAGCACCGGCGCGCCGGCGACGCGGCGGATGCGATGAAGATGCAGCAGCGGCTCGCCGTCGGCCACGCCGAACAGCGCTGCTTCGGCCGGCTCGGCGGTGCAGGTCGTCACCGACAGCACCTCGGCTTGCGACTGCAGCAGGCTGCCGTCCGCGCCGAGCAGGCGGAAGTACTGGAAGAAGAAGCTGAGCCCATGCTGCGACGCGCGGCCCGTCACCACCGTGCCGGTCTTGCGCCGCCGCATCAGCATGCCGCCAGCTGTGAGGTCGGCCAGCGCCCGGCGGATGGTGCCGACGGCGACGCCATATTGGTTGGCGAGCGCGACCTCGCCGGGCAGCACCGTGCCCGGCGGCATGTCGCCGATCAGGATCGCCTCGGCGATCTGCCGCTTGACATGCTCGTAGAGCGGCACCGGCAGCGCGCCCGGACCCGCACCCACTCCGTCTGCCGCTTTGCTGGCCACAGCTGCCTTTTTCATGGAATTGACAAATGCCGCGTCGTGAATTCTATTTCTATATAGAATATAGGATTGAGCAGACGGCAAATGATTTCTCAGGGCATTCCAGTAGATCGGAGCCAGCCCGGCCTGGCCGGCGCCTTCGCTGCGATCGACGGCATGGCCGAGACTGCCGTCGTGGACCTGCGGAAGCTGGTGGCGGTCGATACCAGCTTTCCGCCGGGCGCCGGCTACGATGCCTTTGCCGACGTGATGGAGCAGCTCGCTAGGCCGCTGGCGCTGGATTGCGAGCGCGTGATTGTCCCGGAGGATCTATGGCGCGCACCGGGCGCGCGCGGACCGCGTACGAATCTGATCGCACGGCGCCGCTCCGGCAGACCGGTGCTCGGGCTCTATTTCCACGTGGACACAGTACCGGCGGCGCCCGGCTGGGCGACCGATCCGCTGCAACTGAGCCGCGACGGTGATCGTCTGACCGGACTCGGCGCAGCCGACATGAAGGGATCCGTCGCGGCAGCGCTGCTCGCGCTCCGCGCCGCGCAGCAGACTGGATTGTCGCTGGCCTATGATCCGCTGCTGCTGCTGTGCACGGACGAGGAGGCGGGGCTTTATCCCGGAGTGCGCTACCTTGCCGAACAGGGGCGCCTCGAAGGGCATATTCTGAATTTCAACGGCAGCGCCATGCCGCGGATCTGGGCCGGCTGCTTCGGCCTGTTCACGCTCACGGTGCGCGTTCACGGCACGGCGGCCCATGCCGGCGAGCAGCGCCGTGCCGGCGCCAACGCGATCGAGGCGGCCCTGCCGATCCTCAATGCGCTCGCCGCTTTGAAGCCGCTCGTCGCGCAGCGGACATCGACGTTGCCGCCACCTCCGCAGACGGCTGGACCGCTCACCGCGAGCCTCGACATCTCGGCTATTCATGGCGGCCAATGCGGCGGACAGATCCCCTCGCTGGTCGAGATTCTCCTGTGCCGCCGCTATGCGCCCGAGGAGGACTTCGCCGCCGCGCGCCGCGAGATCGAAACGGCGATCCGGCAGGCGGCCGGCATGCTCGACGTCGAGATCATCCTCACCGGTCATCTGATGCCGACATCCGATCCCGGCGGGCCGCATTGGCCGCGCTGGCAGCAGGCGCTGTCGGCCGGTTTCGGCTACGCGGCCGAGGACTTCGCCCGATGGGGGGCGTCCGGCTGCTCCGATTTCGGCTGGGTGCAGCAGGCCACGGGCCTGCAGGAGGTGCTGCTCACGGGTCTCGGCAGGCCCGATAGCCGCATCCATGCGCCGGGCGAATCGACGACGCTCACCGACATCGTCGCATTGGCGAAGTCGGTGCTCGCCTATCTTGCAGCCGAGTTCTGTCCCGAGCTCTCTCCCGAAGCCATCACGCCCGAAAAGGACTTCGCCCGATGCCGTCCGTGACTCGTCGTCATTTCCTTGCCGGCTCCGCGCTCGCGCTTGGTGCCCTGCCGCAAGTCTCTCTCTCCGCCGAGGCGCCCAAGCGCGGCGGCGTGTTGCGGATCTCGGTCGATCAGGGTGCGGCCGTCATTCACCCGCTGCTCGCGCGCGTCAATCCGGAATACCTTATTACCGAGCTGCTCTATTCCAACTTGACCCGGTTGAAGCCGGACATGTCGGTCGAGCCGGACCTCGCGTTGTCGTGGCAGGCCGGCGCGGGGCTCACCGAGTGGACGTTCAAGCTGCGGCCCAATCTCAGCTTCCACGACGGCTCGCCGCTGACGGCGGAGGATGTCGTCGCGACCTTCAAGGCGATCCTCGATCCGAAGACCGCGTCACCGGCGCGTACCAATGTCGGCCCGATCAAGGATGTCGCCGCCGTAGATGCGTCGACCGTGCGGTTCACGTTATCGGTTGCCTTCGCCGATTTTCCGGTCGCGCTCGCCTACAACAATGCGCGCATCGTGCCTGCGAAAGTCGTTGCCGCCGATCTCGCCAGCCTCGCCACAAAGGCGAATGGTTCAGGGCCGTTCAAGCTCGTGTCCTATGAGCCGGACCGCAAGATCGTCGTCGAGCGCAACCCGGTCTATTACGATCCCGCGCGGCCTTCACTCGATCGCGTCGAGATCCTCGTCTATCCCGACCGCACCGCCGAGGCATCGGCTCTGATTTCGGGCGACATCGATCTCATGTTGTCGACCACGCCCGGCGAATATGAGCGGCTCGGCAAGGCCAGCGGCGTCAAGGCGGTGCGGATCCCCTCGGGGCAGTTTCTGAACGTCAACATGGGCTGCGACCAGAAGCCGTTCAACGACGTTCGCGTGCGCCAGGCGCTGGCGCTGACCATCGATCGCGAGGCCATGGCCGGCTTCGTGGCCGGCGGCTATGGCACGCCCGGCAACGACACGCCGCTGAGCCCCGCCTACCGGTTCTATCAGGACAGCAAACTGAAGAAGCCCGACATCGCCAGAGCCGGGCAATTGCTCGCCGATGCCGGCTATCCCTCCGGCATCGACCTGACGATGGTGGCATCCGACAAGCCGGACACGCGCACGCAGCTCGGCGTTGCGATCCGTGAGATGGCGGCGCCCGCCGGCTTCCGCATCAACGTTCAGACGATGCCGCACGCAACCTATCTCGATCAGGTCTGGAAGAAAGGCAATTTCTACGTCGGCTTCTACAACATGCAGTCGACCGCCGACGCGATCTTCAAGCTGCTCTATACCTCGGATGCGGCCTGGAACGAGACGCGCTGGAACAATGCGCGCTTCGACGAGATCGTCAATGCGGCGCGTAGCGAGACCGACGATGCCAATCGTGCCGCGCTCTATGCGCGGGCCCAGACGATGATGAGCGAGGAGGTGCCGTCGGTCATTCCGGTCTTCTTCGACATCCTGGCGGCGCAGCGCGCCTATGTGGAAGGCTACCAGCTGCATCCGCGTGGGTCGGTGTTCCGGCTCGATCTCGTCTCGCTCGGCGCCGGCGCGCCCAAGCGCAGCTGAGGCAGGATCCGAGCGGTGTCATTCGCTTGGCTGCTACGGCGGCTGCTCCTGATGGTCTACACGGTCGTCATCGTCAGCGTGCTGGTGTTCGCCATCACGCAGGCGCTGCCGGCTGATGCCGCGCAGACGCTGCTTGGCGAGAACGCCTCGCCAGAGGCGCTGGCAGCCGTTCGCAGCCGGCTCGGGCTCGACGATCCGGTCTGGCAGCAATTCGCGCATTGGGTCGCGCACGCGGCCACGGGCAATTTCGGCGTCTCCATGCGCACCGGCCTGTCGGTCGCGCCGGAGATGCTGACGGCGCTGTCGCGCTCTCTGCTGCTGGCAGCTGGCGCGCTCGTCGTCACTCTTCTGATCGCAGTCCCGCTCGGAATCTTCGCGGCGCTCCGCAAGGGCCGGCCGACGGATACGACGACCAGCGTGATCGCCTATCTCGGGGTCTCGCTGCCGGAATTCGTCACCGCAACCGTGCTGGCGCTGCTGCTGACCGACATCCTGCCATGGCTGCCGGCGACCGGCTACGTGTCGCCGCTGGAGGATGCCGGGCTGGCGCTACGCCATCTGATCCTTCCGGTCCTGACGGTCTCGGTGATTCTCGTCGCGCATGTCATGCGCATGATGCGCTCGGAGACGCTGGACGTGCTGCAGTCCGACTACGTTCGCGCGGCGCGGCTGAAGGGCCTGCCTGAGCGGACGGTGCTGGTGCGGCACGTGATGCGCAACGCGCTGCTGCCGGTTATCACCATCGTCGCGCTCGACGTCGGCTATCTCTTGGGCGGCATCATCGTCATCGAGGAGATTTTCGCCATCCCCGGCATCGGCCGCGCATTGATGATCGCCATCACCACCCGCGATCTGCCGTCGATCCAGGCCGGCGCGATGATCATGGCGGTCACCTACGCGATCACCAACACGCTGGCGGATGTCGTCTACGCGCTGCTCGACAAACGGATCAGCTATGACTGAGCTGTTCGGCAGGATGATCCGCAAGCCGCAGGGGGCGATCAGCGTGATGCTGCTCGTTGCCCTCGCCATCGTCTGCATCCTCGGCCCGTGGCTCGCGCCCTATGGGCCGGAGAAGATGGATTTTCTCGGCCGTTTCCGCCCGCCGGGATGGCAGAACTGGCTGGGCGCCGACCAGTTCGGCCGCGACGTGCTGAGCCGCCTGCTGTCCGGCGCGCGCGCCACCGTTCCGATGGCGCTCGCGGCGACGCTCGCCGGCAGCGCGATGGGCGCCGTGATAGGCGTCGCATCGGCCTATCTCGGCGGCAAGGCCGACGAATTCATCATGCGCACCAACGATGCCGTGATGGCCATTCCCGGTCTCCTCATGGCGCTGCTGCTGGTCAGCACGCTCGGCAATGGGGCTGTCAACGCGGTGATCGCGATTGGCTTTGCGTTTGCGCCTGGCATGGCGCGGGTCACGCGCTCCGTAGCCCTTGCGGTGCGCAATCAGGACTACGTCAAGGCCGCCATCGCGCGCGGCGAGGCGGCATCGCAGATCATCTTTCGCGAAATGCTTCCCAACGTGATGGGCCCGATCATCATCGAGGCCACGATCCGGGTGTCGTTTGCGGTGATGCTGTTCGCTACGCTGAGCTTCCTTGGCCTGGGAGCGCAGCCGCCGGCATCCGAATGGGGGCTGATGGTGGCCGATGCGCGGCAATACATGCACCAGGCGCCGTGGATCCTGATCGCGCCCTCGGCGGCGATCGCGCTGTCGGCGATCGCCTTCAATCTCGTCGGCGATGCCCTGCGCGACGCGCTGCATCCGCGGGACGATCGATGAAGCCGGCGCTCGCCATCACCAATTACGGGCTGGACTACGTCACATCGGCGGGCGCCGTCGAGGTGCTGCGCGACGTGTCACTCGAGATCGCGCCGGGCGAGGTGCTCGGCCTCGTCGGCGAATCCGGCTCCGGCAAGAGTTCGCTGGCCTGGGCGCTGATGCGGCATCTGCCGGCCAATGCCCGCGAGATCTCGGGATCGCTGCGCCTCGGCGATATCGACCTGCGGTCTCTGAGCCCGAAGCAACTCACCGAGGTGCGGGGCCGCCGGATCGGCATGGTGTTCCAGGACCCGTCGACCGCGTTGAATCCGACACTGACCATCGGCCATCAGATCACCGAGACGCTGATGCGTCATCGCGGTCTGAACGCGCGGGCCGCCAGGGATCTCGCGATCGAGCTGCTCGGCCATGTCGAGCTGCGTGACCCCGCGGCGGTGCTGCGGCGCTATCCGCACGAGATCTCCGGCGGCGAGAAGCAGCGGGTGATCATCGCGACGGCCTTCGGCTGCCGGCCCGATGTCATCCTGTTCGATGAGCCCACGACAGCGCTCGATGTCATCACCGGTGCCCGTATCATCGAGCTGTTCGCGCGCCTGCGCGCGGAAACGGGCGTCGCTGCGCTCTACATCTCGCACGATCTCGCGATGATGTCCCGCGTCGCCGATCGCGTCGCGGTGATCCGGCACGGCCGCGTCGTCGAGCAGGCGGTGGCGTCTGATATATTTCGGACGCCGCAGCACGACTATACCAAGGCGCTCATCGCCGCGGTGCCGCGTCCGGAGCGGCGGCTCGTGAATGATCAGCCGGGCGCTGCCGTGGTGCTTGAGGCGCGTGGCATCGAGGTGCATTACGGCCGGGCCAGCCTGTTCCGCGCGTCGCCACCACCGGCAACCAAGGCCGTCGATGTCGACATCCGCGCAGGCGAAATCGTCGGCCTCGTCGGCGAATCCGGCTCGGGGAAATCGTCCATGGCGCGCGCCCTGACCGGGCTCGCCCGCTTCGACGGTACCATCAGTTTCGACGGCCGGATGCTGCGCGGGGCCCGCGACATGAATTCCGCCTATCGTCGCGATGTTCAGATCGTGTTCCAGCACCCGGATTCCTCGCTCAATCCGCGTCACCGCATCGGCGAGATCCTGTCGCGTCCCTTGAGGCTCTACGGCGGTGATGTCGCCTCAGTGCCGCGCCTTCTCGATCAGGTCCGGCTGCCAGCGTCCTATGCGATGCGCTGGCCGCACCAGCTATCCGGCGGCGAGAAGCAGCGCGTCGCGATCGCGCGTGCTTTTGCGGCGCGACCGCGCCTGGTGATCTGCGACGAGATCACGGCGCCTCTCGATGTCTCCGTCCAGGCCCAGATCATCGAGCTGCTGCTGGCTTTGCGCGCCGAGACCGGCGCGGCCTATCTCTTCATCACCCACGATCTCAACCTCATCAGGCAGATCGCGCACCGCATCGTCGTGATGCGCCACGGCCGGCTGGTCGACAGCCGTGCCGTCGATGCCTTCGGCGCAGACGACGTTCACCCTTACACCCGCGAGCTGATGGCGGCCTCGCCAGCGCCCGTTGGCTGACCGCAAGGATTGCCCCCATGGATCGCAACGACCTGCTCGCCCGTATCTCCGTCCCGGAGTCGCTCGCGCTGCTGTCGCGCATGGTACAGCATAAGAGCTATTCGAAGACCGAAGGCGAGAGGCAGCTCGCGACGCTCATGGCCGAGCAGATGAGCGAGATCGGCCTGGATGCGGCCGTCGCGCCGTTCGGTGCCGAAGGCCGCGTCAACGCCGTCGGCCGCTGGAACGGCACCGGCGGCGGCAAGAGTCTGCTGTTCAACGGCCATGTCGATACCAATCCGGTGACGGAAGGCTGGACCGTCGACCCCTGGGCAGGGAAGGTGGACGACGACTTCGTCTACGGAATCGGCGTGTCAAACATGAAGGCCGGCGACGCCGCCTATTTCTGTGCGGTCAAGACGCTGATCGAGGCCGGCGTCAAGCTGAGGGGCGACGTCATCCTGACCTATGTGGTCGGCGAGCTGCAGGGTGGGGTCGGCACCTACTCGTTGCTGAAGCAGGGGCTGCGCGCGGACTATTTCATCAATTCTGAGCCAACCGACCTCAAGGCGATGACGATGCATGCCGCGGCATTCATGTTCATCATCGAGCTCGTCGGCAACACGCGGCATCTGTCGAAGCGGGAGGAGGCGGTTGACGCCATCACTGCCGCCTGCGATCTCATTCCGCGTCTCAATGCGATGCGATTCTCCGGCGCGCGTTCGCCGGCACATGAGGCTATCAACCGCGTTCATGTCGGCGTCGTGCACGGCGCGCTCGGTCGCGAGCTGCACGAGTGGCGGACGCCGCAGGTCGCGGATTTCGTCCGCATCAAGGGTTCCGGCCGTTATGCACCAGGGCAGACCGAGCAAGGCGCGCTGGCGGACATGCGGCGCGAGCTCGATGCGCTGGAGGCGCGTTTTCCCGGCCTGAAGGCTCATCTGATGTCGGAGGATCGCGCCGGCGTACCGACCATGCCGCCGTTCGAGGTCGCGCCCGAGAGCGCGATCGTCCGTGCCGTCAACAATGCGTATCGCGTCGTGCGCGGCGCCGCCCAGCCGACGGGCCCGGTGGCGCCCAGCTGCTTCTATGGCACCGATGCTGGCCATCTTTATACCTATGGCGGCATGGAGGGCATCGTCTGCGGGCCGGGCGGCCGCTACAACACGATGCCTGACGAGCGCGTCGACATTCCCGACTATCTCGACATGATCCGCATCTACATGCTGGCGATTCTCGACATCTGCGGCTGATGCCGCGTCAGGCGGCGGCTGTCGCTTGTTCCTGGAACTGTTCGAAGGCCGCGATCGCATCGGCGGCATACATGAGCGACGGTCCGCCGCCCATGTAGATGGCCATGCCGAGCGTTTCCTCGACCTCCTGGCGGGTCGCGCCGAGACGCACAAGCGCGTCGGCATGGAAGCCGATGCAGCCGTCGCAGCGGACGGCAACGCCGATCGCCAGCGCGATCAGCTCCTTGGTCTTCTTGTCGAGGGCGCCGTCGCGACTCGCGGCCTGAGCCAGTGCAGAGAAGCCCTGCATGACCTCAGGGATGTCCTTGCGCAGCGTTCGCAGATTGCCGGAAATGTCCTTGCAGAGCTCGGGGTAGTTCTTGTCCATCATCATCTCCTAGGACATCTTCGTGGTGGGTTTGCCGGGCTCGCGCAGCGCGATGTAGATCGCGGGGATCACGAGCACGGTGAGCAGGGTGGATGAGGCCAGGCCGAACAGCAGCGAGATCGCCAGCCCCTGGAAGATCGGGTCGAGCAGGATCGTCGCCGCACCGATCATCGCCGCGAGCGCCGTCAGGAGGATCGGCTTGAAGCGCACGGCGCCGGCCTCCAGCACGACGTCGCGCAACGTCTTGCCCTCGCCGCCGCTGTGCCGGATGAAGTCGACCAGCAGGATCGAGTTGCGGACGATGATGCCGGCCAGCGCGATGAAGCCGATCATCGACGTCGCCGTGAACGGCGCGCCCAGCAACCAGTGGCCGAGCAGGATGCCGATCAGGGTCAGCGGGATCGGCGTCAGGATCACCAGCGGCAGCCGGAAGCTCTTGAACTGTGCCACGACCAGAACGTAGATGCCGAGGATGGCCGCGCCGAACGCCGCGCCCATGTCGCGGAAGGTCACGTAGGTGATCTCCCATTCGCCATCCCACAGCAGCGTCGGGCGGGACTCGTCCTTGGGCTGGCCGTGGAAGCCGATCACGGGCTTCGGCAGCTTGCCCCAGTCATGGGCGTCGATCCGGTCGGCGACCGAGAGCATGCCGTAGAGCGGGGCCTCGAAGCGGCCGGCGAGTTCGGCCATCACCATGTCGGCAAAGCGGCCGTCACGGCGGAAGATCGTCGGCGACCCCTCTTCCATGGTGGCCTTCACGACCTGGCCGAGTTCGACGACGGTCTTGCTGCCAGGCACCGTGTTGGCGGGCACCGGCGTCGATGCCAGGGCCTGGCTCCAGCTCTTGTCGTGCTTCGGCAGACGCACGGCGATCTCGATCGGATTGCGGTCTTCGCCGCGATGCGAGTAGCCGACCGAGACGCCGCCGAACAGCGTCTGGATCGTGTCGTAGACGTCGCGCTGCTCGACACCGAAGAATTCGAGACTGTCCTGATCGATCGACAGTCGCAGCCGCGGCCGTCGCTGACCGATGGAATCGTCGATATCGACGATGAAGGGAACGTCGGCGAAGACCTTCTTGAGTTCGGTGGTGACGGCGCGCCGAGTCGCCGCGTCCGGACCGTAGATTTCCGCCAGCAGGGTGGCGAGCACCGGAGGCCCGGGCGGCACTTCGACCACCTTGATGCTGGTGCCGGCCGGCACAGGGATGCTCTTCAGCCGCTGGCGCAGCTCGAGCGCGATGTCGTGGCTCGCGCGCTTGCGGTCGCCGCGCGCGGCGAGATTGACCTGGAGCTCGCCGAGCTCGGGCCGCTCCCGCAGATAGTAGTGCCTCACGAGACCGTTGAAGTTGAACGGCGCCGCCGTGCCGGCATAGCTCTGCACGGTCGTGATCTCCGGCAGCCCATGCGCGATGTCGGCGGCCGCGAACAGCGTGCGCTCGGTATCCTCAAGGCTCGCGCCTTCGGGCAGATCGACCATCACGGCGATCTCCGACTTGTTGTCGAACGGCAGCAGCTTGACGGTGACGGACTTGGTGGCGAACAGCGTCATCGACAGCAAGGTGGCGATACCGACGCCGAGCAGGAAGATCCAGGCGGAGCGCTTGCTGGCGACGATCGGGCGCGCGACGCTTCGGTAGATGCGTCCGAGACGGCCTTCGCCATGCGCGTCATGAGAGCCTGCCGAGGCGCTGGTCGACCTCGGCGCCAGCCGCAGCATCAGCCACGGCGCCACCACCATGGCGACGAAGAACGAGAACAGCATCGCCGCCGAGGCGTTGGCCGGGATCGGCGCCATGTAGGGGCCCATCAGTCCCGACACGAACAGCATCGGCAGCAGGGCGGCGACCACGGTCAAGGTCGCGACAACGGTGGGGTTGCCGACTTCGGCGACCGCCTCGATGGTGGCCTGCAGGCGCGGCCGGCCGTCATGCATGCCCCAATGGCGCGCGATATTCTCGACCACGACGATGGCGTCATCGACCAGGATGCCGATCGAGAAGATCAGGGCAAACAGGCTGACACGGTTGATCGTGTAGCCCATCAGATTGGCGGCGAACATCGTCAGCAGGATCGTGGTCGGAATCACCACGAAGGTGACGAGGGCTTCGCGCCAGCCAATGGCGACCGCAATCAGCACGACGATCGAGATCGTGGCGAGGCCGAGATGGAACAGCAGCTCGTTGGCCTTCTCGTTGGCGGTCTCGCCGTAGTCGCGCGTCACCGTGACTGCGACGTCGCTCGGAATGAGACTGGCCTTCAGCCCCTCGAGGCGCTGCGCGATGTCGTGAGACACCACCACGGCATTGGCGCCGGCGCGCTTGGCGAGCGCAAGACCCACCGCCGGCACCCGGTGCCAGTCGCCCTTGTCGTTGCGGGCGTCATCCCAGACGCGATGCTCTGCGAGGTTGGGGCCGATGACGACGGTGGCGACGTCGCGCACATAGACGGGACGGCCGTCGCGCGTCGAGATCAGCAGCAGGCCGATGTCCGGGATGCCCGTAAGCGTCTGGCCCGCGGCGACATTGCGCACGATGCCGCCGTCGCGGACGTCTCCGGCCAGGAACGAGCGGTTCGCGTCCTTCACCTTGGCGACGAGCTGCTGCAGAGTCACGCCGAACAGCGACAGCTTTTCCGGATCGGGCTCGACCCGGATCTGCTGGGCGCCGCCGCCGGAGATATAGGTCAGGCCGATATTGTCGACCTTGGTCAGCTCCGCACGCAGCTTGTCGGCGAGCTCGTAGAGGTCCTTGTCTGACCAGCGCCCGGCGGCTTCAGGCTTCGGCGACAGCGTCAGCACAGTGACGGCGACGTCGTTGATGCCGCGGCCGACGATCAGCGGCTCGGGAATGCCGACGGGGATGCGGTCGAGGTTGGCGCGTAGCTTCTCGTGGACGCGCAGGATTGCGTCCTCGAACTTGGTTCCCACCAGGAACCGCGCGGTGACCATGACACGGTCGTCCTCGGTCTGGCTGTAGACGTGCTCGACGCCATCGATCGCTTTGACAATGGTCTCCAGCGGCTTCGTCACGAGCTCGACGCCGTCAGGTGCACGCAGGCCGTCGGCGTTGACGCGGATGTCGACCATCGGCACGCTGATCTGCGGCTCTTCCTCGCGCGGGATCACGACGACGGCGATGAGGCCGACCACGAGCGCCGCGAGCAGAAACAGCGGCGTCAGCGGTGAGGCGATGGTCGCCTGGGTAAGCTTGCCTGAGAGTCCGAGTTTCACGGCTGCACCAACTGGTCGCCGGCGCGCAGGCCGGACAGGATTTCGAGTCCATCGGGGAGATCGGCGCTCGGCAGAGCGCGGCCGCGCTGCACCGGAACGCTCACCTTCTGCGCCCCTTGCTGCAACTGGACATAATCGATGCCGAACCGTGTTGTGACGTAGCGCTGCGGGATCACGTAGGCATCGCGTTGGCCGCCGGAGATCCAGACCCGGAGCCGGTCGCCGACGAAATACTGGCCGAGACCGGAGACGATCGCGTCGGCCACGACACGGCCTTCCTCGATCTGCGGATAGACCAGGTCGATCACCCCCCATTTGTTGGCGCTGTCACCGAACTCGGCGCCGTCGACCCGCACCCTGTCGCCCGCCTTGAGAAAGAGAGCGTGCCGCTCGGGCACGCGCAGTCGCAGCTTGAAGTTCTGCTGCGCCACGGTCACCACGGGATCGCCCGGCAGAACGACCGATCCGACGGCAACGAGCTTTTTCAGCACGCGGCCGTCGTCGGGCGCCAGCACTTGGCCTTCGCTCATCTGCTGGTTGACCACGGCACGCTCGGCGGTCTTGGCCCGCAGCCCGTTCTCGGCGACGTTGAGCGCCGTGCGCGTCTCGTCGAGCTTGATGCGGGGCAGGGTGCCGCGCTCGACGAGGCCCTCGGTACGCGTGAAGTCGATCTGCGCCTGGTTCGCTTGCGCCTGCAGCGCTTCGATCTGGGCGTCGAGCGATTTGATCTGCAGGGCCAGCTTTTCATCGCCGATCAAGGCGATGGGCTGGCCGCGCTTGACCGGGTCGCCTTCGCGCACCGAAAGCTGCACGATGGTGCCGCCGATGCGGCCGCGGGCAGGGACCACGCTGATGCTCTCCACCGTCGCGAACACCGCCTTCTCGTCGGCGACCTGCCGTGGCGCCACCGTCAGCGTCTCCGCAAGGGCCGGCGCCGCCTGCCACGCCATCGCGGCGACCAAGCTCAGGACCGATAATCTGCGCATCAGCCTATTCCTGTCTCTTCTATTGACCTAAATCGGGTAAAGCGAAACATCCGTGGGCGGTACAGACATCCCACCGGGATGCGGGTTCCCACTTGATGCTAGTCAAGTCGGCGGGATCGCGCCGTCATAGTCTCGGCGCAGGTTTCGGCGGCCGCGTTGCGCAATAGACCTGATAGAGGGTCTTCAGGACCTCGCGAGCCGGCTCGCTGGTGATCGAATAGTAGATCGTCTGCCCCTCGCGCCGCGCGGTGACCAGGCCGTCCTTGCGCAGCAGTGCGAGGTGCTGCGAGACGGTCGAGTCACGCAGGCCGAGGAATGCAGCAAGCTCGCCGACAGACCGTTCGTTGTCGACCAGCTGGCAGATGATCAGGAGCCGGTGCCGGTTCGACAGCGCCTTCAAGAGGTCACTGGCCTGGTCGGCCGCCGCTTCCATGATGTCAGCATTAAATTTCACAGTTGCGTATATACAGATATTCGAATATATAGTCAAGGCCAGCTCGTAAGGTCGCGGCTGGGCGAAACAATAACGAAGCAAGGCGATGGAGGACCCAATGGCGGATGTTGTCGTGATCGGAGCGGGGCTGAGCGGCTCCCTGATGGCTTATGAATTGTTGCCCCAGCTGAGAAAGGAGGATCGCGTGACCGTCATCTCGCAGGGGTCCTCCTATCATTTCGTGCCGTCCAACCCGTGGGTCGCCGTCGGTTGGCGCAAGCGCGACGAGATCGAGATCGATCTGGTCGACGTCATGCAGCGCAAGGGCATCCGGCTGTTGACGCAGGGCGCCAAGAGGGTGCACGCCGCCGAGAACCAGGTCGAGCTCACGGACGGCGCCATGGTGGCTTACGACTATCTCGTCGTCGCGACCGGTCCCGAACTCGCCTTCGATGAGATTCCAGGGCTCGGACCGGATGGACATACGCAGTCCGTGTGCCATGTCGACCACGCCGCCCATGCCAAGGCGGCATTCGACAGGCTGGCCGAGAAGCCTGGCCCGGTGATCGTCGGCGCGGTGCAGGGCGCGTCCTGCTTCGGACCGGCCTACGAATTCCTGTTCATCCTGGAGACCGAGCTGCGCCGCCGCAAGCTGCGCGACCAGGTGCCGATGACCTTCGTGACATCCGAACCCTATATCGGTCATCTCGGCCTCGACGGTGTCGGTGACACCAAAGGCTTGCTGGAGAGCGAGATGCGCGAGAAGCACATCAAGTGGATCACCAGCGCGCGCGTCACCAAGGTCGAGGACGGCCGCATGTTCGTGGAGGAGATCGCCGACGACGGCTCCGTCCGCAAGACGCATGAGCTGCCGTTCGCCTATTCGATGATGCTGCCGGCATTCCGCGGCGTCGGCGCCGTCAGAGGCATCGACAAGCTGACCAATCCGCGCGGCTTCGTCGTCGTCGACAAGCATCAGCGCAATCCGACCTTCCCCAACGTGTTTGCCATCGGCGTCTGCGTTGCGATCCCGCCGATCGGGCCGACGCCGGTGCCGGTCGGGGTGCCCAAGACGGGTTTCATGATCGAATCGATGGTGACGGCGACGGCCTTGAACATCGGGGCGCTGCTGCGCGGCGAGGAGCCAAAAGCCGAGCCGACCTGGAACGCGATCTGTCTTGCCGATTTCGGCGATTCCGGCGTCGCCTTCCTGGCTCAGCCGCAGATCCCGCCGCGCAACGTCAACTGGTCGTCGAAGGGGGAGTGGGTGCACTACGCCAAGGTCGCCTTCGAGAAGTACTTCCTGCGCAAGATGAGGCGCGGGACGCCCGAGCCGTTCTACGAGAAGTTCCTGCTCGACCGGCTCAACATCGCCAAGATCAAGGAAGTCAGGACCGGGACATGAGCAACGGCTTGCAGATCGTGTGCGGCCATTGCGGGCAGATCAACCGTCTGCCCGCGGACCGGGCGCCGGCGCAGGGGAAATGCGGCAAGTGTCATACGCCGCTGTTCAGCGGCCATCCGATCGAGGTCGACCAGCCCGCGTTCGAGCGTCATGTCGCGCATAGCAGTTTGCCGCTGCTCGTCGACGTCTGGGCGCCGTGGTGCGGCCCATGCCGTGCGATGGCGCCAATGTTCGCACGTGCGGCCCAGGAGCTGGAGCCGCGTGTGCAACTCCTTAAGCTGAACTCGGACGAGGCGCCGGAAGTTTCGGCACGGCTCGGCATCTCCGGAATTCCGACCATGCTGCTGCTGCAGCAGGGTCGGGAGCTGGCGCGGATTTCGGGTGCGATGGACTCGCAACGAATCGTCGCCTGGACACTGTCCGGCCTGCGGCAATAGCCGTACGGCCGGACCGGCACTTGCTTGATTACGCTCAAATGCAACCATGAGGGAGTATGTCATGAACGTCGACAAAGCAGTTCTCACCTTCGCAGGGATCGTCGTCCTGCTCAGTCTGGCCCTGGGCTGGTACGTCAGTCCCTACTGGTTCTTGCTGGCGGCCTTTGCTGGCGTGAACATGATCCAGGCCTCGTTCACGGGCTTCTGTCCGGCAGCGATCGTCTTCAAGAAGCTGGGGCTCAAGAGCGGCAACGCGTTCTCCTGAATCGGTCGGAAGGACGGCAAGATGAAGCGAGGATATCATGGCTGACTCGGACGAAACCTATATCGTCGGGCCGCTCTACAAGGCGCGCGAAAAGGTCTATCCGGCGGCCGTGCACGGCCGCTTCCGGCGCATCAAGTGGACGATCCTGTGCATCACGCTCGGCATCTACTACCTGCTGCCCTTCGTCCGCTGGGATCGCGGTCCCGGCATGCCGAACCAGGCGGTGCTGGTCGACTTCCCGCATCGCCGGTTCTACTTCTTCTTCATCGAGTTGTGGCCGCAGGAGGTCTACTACTTCACGGGGCTGTTGATCATCGCGGCGGTCGCCCTGTTCCTGATGAATGCAGTGGCCGGCCGTCTGTGGTGCGGCTACCTCTGTCCGCAGACGGTGTGGACCGACCTGTTCTACGCCGTCGAGCGCTGGGCCGAGGGCGACCGCCGTGAGCGCATGCTCAGCGACAAGCGCGGCTGGACCTTCACCCATATTCGCCAGGCCGCGCTCAAGCACTTCCTCTGGATCATGATCGGCTGGTGGACCGGCGGCGCCTGGGTGCTGTATTTCGACGATGCGCCTACGCTGGTGAAGGATCTGGCCACCTTCCAGGCGCCGTTCATCGCCTATCTCTGGATCGGCATCCTGACGGCGACGACCTACGTGTTCGCTGGCCACGCCCGCGAGCAGGTCTGCATCTACATGTGCCCGTGGCCGCGCATTCAGGCCGCGCTGACCGACGAATGGGCGCTCAACGTCACCTACAAGGGCGACCGCGGCGAGCCGCGCATGTCGGTCAAGAAGGCGGAAGCCGCACGGCTGCAGGGCGCTCCCGCCGGCGACTGCATCGACTGCCACCAATGCGTCAACGTCTGCCCGACCGGCGTCGACATCCGCCACGGCATCCAGCTCGGCTGCATCCAGTGCAGCCTATGCATCGACGCCTGCGACAGCGTGATGACCCAGATCGGCCGTCCGACCGGCCTGATCGGGTACGACACCGACATCAACGTGCAGCGCCGCAAGGAAGGTAAGCCCGAGATCTACCGGATCATCCGGCCGCGCACGGTCATCTATGCGAGCTTCATCGCGATCGTCGGCGGGATCATGCTGTACTCGCTGGCGACGCGCGGCACGATGGGCATCAACGTGCTGCATGAACGTAACCCGCTGTTCGTGCAGTTGTCGGATGGCGGCGTCCGTAACGACTACACAGTCCGTCTGCTCAACAAGCGCGGCGCGCGCGACTTCGTGCTGGACGTCGTGGGGCTTCCGAACGCCAAGGTGACGGTGGCCGGCGAGACGCGCGAGCAGGACGGTCGCATGGTGATCGATGTCGGCCAGGACCAGACCCGCGAGATCCGCATGTCGATCGAGGCCAAGGGAGCCGACCTTCCCTCCGCGCCGGTGGACATCGAGATCAAGATCACGGATCCGGCGACTGGTACTTCGGTCAGCAAGCGAGATCACTTCGTTCCAGCGACACGATAGAGCCGTGTCGTTCGATCGCCGATCATGAGGCGTCCGCGGCATTCCGTGGGCTTATCGGGACTGATCGAGGGAGGAGCAGTCGCTCCTCCCTCGATTGCTGAGTCCGGTTGTTCCAAATCAATGCCGGCTCGAAGTCGCAGGCAGAGCATTCTCGCGTCAAGGGATCGAAAGCTTTCCTACTGGCGGAGAAAGACAGATGTTCAAGGTCGCAATTCTCATCTGGGTCATGCTGGGCACCGTGCTTGCAGGCAGTGCGGTTACGGTATTGTTGACGGTGCAGGGGCTGGTTGCGAGCCCGATGAAGGACCTCCCGTTGGCGGCGTTGGTCGGATTCGTCGTCGCCATGCCGCTATCCTATCTCGTCGCCGCGAAGATCAGCCGCAATGGTGGGCGTAGCCGAACGGCGTGAGGGCCGCAGCCGGCAGGCATGTGCAGTATCCTCGGAGAGCCTGCTCAAGATCGCCGCCGACGACGGGCCGGATCATCGTGCTGTTCCGGCCTGATCGTCGTGCACGAGCCGCGGGAGCGCCAGTCTGGCGCCGTCCATGAAGAGGTCGATCGCATCACGCACGGTTTGCTCGAGGTCGGATGGAACGGGTGTCTCGTAGATGAACTTTCGGATCGCGAGATAGAAGATGCGTCCGTGCAGTCCCCAGAACATCTCCGTCTCGCGGCTGCCGAGAGGGCAGGTGGCGGCGTCTGGGAGCTGCAATTCATGCCGCAGCTCGATCGCGGCAGGCTCGATGATCTCGCGTCGGACGAGGTCGAGATAGCGACCGGTGATGCCGAACGACTTCATGCCCGAGAACACGAAGATCCGCACCCAATTATATTCGAACACGCGCGCCACATAGTCGAGATAGAAGCCGGTTAGCCGTGCCTTCAGCGGATGGCTGCGATCGCGGATCAGCGGGCCCCAATCCTGCGACCAGCGGCTCAGATAGACCTCCTGATAGACGCGCTCGATGAGGGCTTCCTTGCTGGGGAAGTGCCGGTAGATCACCGAATGCGCGATACCCATGCGCTTCGCGAGTTCCCGCGTCTGGCCTTCGAAGCCGCGCTCGGCGAAAAAGCGGATGGCTTCATCCACGATCACGCGCTCGCGGTCGGCGGCGCGCATGTTGCGGCGCCTCGCGCGAGGGCGGCCGTCGGTTCTCCGCTGGCCTCCACCAACGCGGCCGTTTGTCTCAGCGTTCGCTGTCTTCGAGGTCTTAGCCATGGTCTCATCGATTGCGGCGACAGCCTGCTTGATACCCGAAAGCAGATTTGTGACCAATCGTTCGTTTCTGGTTGACCGCGCTGCCGCCGCGTGCAACTCTTTTAAGACCAGATGGTCACAAATCTGGGACTCCGGGCTGGCGAGCCCTGGCGGCGAGGAACGGATGAAAGCGAGGGCTTTCAGCTATTTTCGTGCACACACGATCGGCGAGGCGCTCGAAGCTCATGCGGGCGCCGGCGACGATGCACGCTTCATTGCCGGTGGCCAGAGTCTGGTTCCGGCGCTGGCGTTGCGTCTTCAGGCGCCGCGTATTCTGATCGATATCAATCACATTGCAGAGCTGCGCGGCGTCACGCGGGACGGCGAGTGGTTGCGGATCGGCGCCTTGACCCGGCACTGCGAGATGCTGACCGATCCGCTGATCGCTGAGTTTGCGCCGCTGTTGCGCGCCGCAGCGCCGTTCGTTGCGCACCCTGCCATCCGCAATCGCGGGACCTTGGGCGGCAGTGTCGCGCTGGCCGACCCGGCCTCCGAATTTCCGGCGATGGTGTTGGCGCTCGACGCCGAGATCGAGATTGCCGGTGCGTCCGGCCGGCGCCGCGTCAAAGCCGATGACTTCTTCACCGACCTTTTTGAGACGGCGATCGCGTCAGGCGAGCTCCTCGTCGCAGTTCATGTTCCTCTCTTCAAAGCCGGCCAGCGCATTGCGTTCGATGAGCTGGCCCGCCGGCGCGGCGACTATGCATTGGTCGGTTGCGGCCTGCTCGCGACCTGTCAGAGCGATCTGATCGAGCGCATCCGCATTGCGTTCTTCTCGGTCGGCAATGTCCCGACCCGTGCTAGACATGCGGAGGAAGCGCTGACGGGCGGCCGGATCGATGCCGGACGGATTGCGGCTGCCCAGGCTGCGCTTGATGACGATCTCGCGCCTGCTGACAGCGACGATGTTCCGGCGGCGATGCGCCTGCATCTCGCACGCGTTCTGCTCGGCCGGCTGCTGGGACGGATCGGAGATGCCGCATGAGCGCGCCGGTCGACATCGAGGCCGACGAGCAGGTCCGCATTCGCCTCATCGTCAACGGCCGCAAGGTGGCTTGTGACGTCGCGCCTCGCGACACGCTGGTGGATTGTCTTCGCCAGCAGCTCGAATTGACCGGCACGCATGCCGGTTGCGAAATGGGCGCCTGCGGCGCCTGTCTGGTTCAGCTCGACGGCGCAGCTGTGCATGGCTGCCTGATGTTTGCCGTGCAGGCCGATGGCGCGCGGATCGATACGATCGAGGGGCTCTCGGAGAGCGGCGTGATCGCCGACCTGCAGGCCGAGTTTCATCGGCGCAATGCGCTGCAATGCGGGTTCTGCACGCCGGGCATGCTGATCACCGCTCATGAGCTGCTGACCCGTGCTGCACGGCCGAGTCGCGAGACCATCCGCGACGCGCTTTCGGGGAATTTTTGCCGCTGCACCGGATATGAAGCGATCGTCGACGCCATCGCCGCGGTGGCTGCGGCGCGGTCGGCAACGGCATCGCAGGACGCGGAGGGCTCGTCACAATGAGCGCGCCGCTGACCTCGCTGGACCGTCCGAATTCCTATATCGGCCGCTCCGTGCCGCGACCGAATGCGAAGCGGCTGCTCGCCGGACGCGGGCGCTACGTGACCGACATTCGCCTGCCTCGCATGCTGTACGCAGGCTTCCTGCGCAGCCCGTATGCTCATGCACGGATCACCCGCATCGAGGTCGATGCAGCGCGGGCGCTTTCGGGCGTGCATCTGGTCGCGACCGGCGCTGATCTTGCGAAGATCTGCACACCTTGGACCGGGACGCTCGATCATTTCAAGGGCATGACGTCCGAGCCGCAGCTGCCGTTGCCGGCGGATCGCGTCGTCTGGGCCGGGCAGGCCGTGATTGCCGTGGTCGCCGAGAGCAGGGCGATCGCCGAGGATGCGCTGGAGCTGATCTCGGTCGACTACGAGGAGCTGCCGGCGGTGGTCGATCTCGACGCCGCGCGCCGGCCGGGGATGCCGCTGGTCAATCCGGTTGCGGCGTCCAACATCTGTTTCCGCACGCAGCTCGACAGCGGCGGCGTCGATGAGGCCTTCGCGTCGGCCGCGCATGTGATCGAGGAAGAATTCAGCTTCGGCCGTCATACCCCGGTCACGCTGGAGCCGCGGGCCATCGTCGCGGATTATGATCCCGAGAGCGGCGCGCTGACGGTGCACCACGCCACGCAGACGCCCTACCAGTTCCAGGATCTGTACGCTCGCCACTACGGCATCCCGGAAGCCGGCGTGCGCGTGATCGCGCCCGATATCGGCGGCTCGTTCGGCATGAAGCTGCACGTCTACCACGAGGACATGGCGGTTGTCGGGTTGTCGATCCTGCTCGGGCGCCCGGTCAAATACGTCGCCGACCGCATCGAGTCCTTCGTGTCGGATATTCATGCCCGCGATCACCATGTCCGCGCGCGCATGGCCGTCGACGCCGAGGGCAAGATCCTTGCCATGGACGTCCACGATGCCACGGCGATCGGCGCGTTCTCGACCTATCCGCGCACCAGCGTCGTCGAAGGCAATCAGGTCATCCGCCTGATCGGTGCGCCGTATGACTTCAAGTCCTATCGTGCCGCGCTCGAGGTCGTGTTCCAGAACAAGGTGCAGACCAGCCAGTATCGCGCGGTCGGACATCCCATCGCCTGCGCGGTCACCGAGCGCATGGTGGATCTCGCCGCAAGCCGCGTCGGGATCGACCCGTTTTCCATGCGCGCCAGGAATGTGATCGCCGACAATGCCTATCCGACGGCCTCGCCGAGCGGCTACAGGTTCGAGGCGCTGTCGCACGAGGTCTGCCTGCGGCGGCTGCGCGAGATCATGGACTACGACGCGCTGCGCGCCGAGCAGACCGAGCTGCATCGGCGCGGCATCTATCGCGGCATCGGCATTGCGACCTTCGTCGAGATCACCAACCCGAGCCCTGCGTTCTACGGCGTCGGCGGCGCGCGCATCTCCTCGCAGGATGGCGCGACCGTCAGCCTGACGCCGTCGGGCGAGGTGCGCTGTGCGATCTCCGTGACCGAGCAGGGACAGGGCACCGAGGCGATCATCAGCCAGATCGTCGCCGACCAGCTCGGCCTCGCCCAGGAGCACGTCAAGATCATCACCGGCGATACCGAGGTCACGCCGCATGGTGGTGCGACCTGGGCCTGCCGCGGCGCGGGCATCGGTGGCGAGACGGCACTGCAGGCCGCGCGAAAGCTCAAGGCGAACATTCTGGAGATTGCCGCGCTGGTGCTGCAGGAGCAGCCCGCCGCGCTCGACGTCGTCGACGGCCAGATCGTCAGTGTCGCGACGGGGCAGACGCGTCTGCCGGTCGCCGAGATCGCGCGCATCGCCTATTTCCGGTCCGACACCTTGCCACCGGGCACTCAGGCGCAACTGACCGTCAGTCATCATTTCGCGCCCCAGGGCTATCCCTTTGCCTTCACCAATGGCATTCAAGGCTGCTACCTCGAAGTCGACGTCGAGACCGGCTTCATCAGGCTGCTGAAGCACTACGTCGTCGAGGATTGCGGCCGGATCATCAACCCGATGCTGGTCGACGAGCAGTTGCGCGGTGGTGTCGTGCAGGGTCTTGGCGCTGCGCTGTTCGAGGAGTGCCGTTACGGTGAGACCGGCCAGTTGCTCAACGGGTCGATGGCCGACTATCTGGTGCCGATGGCGTTGGAGATGCCAGACATTACCATCGATCACGTCGAGACGCCGACGGCGGACACCATTCTCGGCGCAAAGGGCTGCGGCGAGGCCGGCACCGCGGCCGCGTCGGCCTGTGTGCTAAATGCGGTCAACGATGCGCTGATGCCCTTCGGCGCCTCCATCAACACCATTCCCATCACGCCTGCGCGCGTGCTCAAGGCGCTCAACCGGTTCTAAGAAATACGAATGAGGGAGGAGATCATGCCAAACTACGAGACGAGGCTGCGACGCACAGGAATATCCCGCCGTACGGCGCTGATGGGGATGTCGGCAGGTGTCGCCACGCTCGCGATGCCGCGCCTGGGACGCGCCGCCGATGACACCATCCGCATCGGCTTTCCGACGCCGCTGACCGGCCCGTTCGCAGCCGAGGCCCGCGACCAGGTCAAATGCGCCGAGCTTGCGGTCAAGCTGGTCAACGACAAGGGCGGGATCGCCGGCCGCAAGGTCGAGCTCCTGGTGCGTGACGACAAGCTCAATGCCGGCGAAGCGGCGACGCGGACGCTCGAGCTGATCGAGAAGGACAAGGTCCACGCCATCGTCGGGGCGCTCTCCAGCGCCGTCCAGCTCGCCGTCAACGAGGTGACGCGGGCGCGCGGCGTGATCTACGTCTCGATCAGCCAGTCCGACACCATCAACGAAGCCAAGGATTTCAGCAAATACACCTTCCACGAGGCGCTGAACCCGCACATGACCACAGCGGCCGTGACCCGCCAGACCATCAAGAAGGGCATGAAGGTCGCCCATCTCGTGGCCGACTATGCCTATGGCCATGAGATGCTGCGCGGCTTCAAGCGGGCGCAGACCGCGATTGGTGCCGAGAGCGTCGGCGAGATCCTGCATCCGTTCGGTGCGGCCGACTATTCGACCTTCATGCCGCGCCTGATGTCGCTGCGGCCGGACGTGCTGTGCATCAGCAATTTCGGTCGCGACCAGGCCAATGCGATCAAGCAGGCGGTCGATTTCGGCATCAAGCAGCAGATGAAGATCGTGGTGCCGGTGATCCTGCACAACCAGCGCCTCGCCGTCGGTCCCGACGTGTTCGAGGGCGTCGTCGGCGGCGCCAACTATTATTGGGGTCTCGAGACACAGAACAAGACCGCGGCCGAGTTCAACAAGGCGTTCCGGGCCGCCAATGGCGGTGCGATCCCGACCGACTACGGCGCCTATGGCTACTCCGGCGTCGGCTCGCTGTTGCAGGCGATGCAGGCCGCCGGCGGCACCGAGACCGATAAGGTCGTCGCGGCGCTGGAGGGACTGCAATACGATCTGACCAAGGGCCCGCAGCATTACCGCAAATGCGACCACCAGTCGGTGCAGTCGGTGCTGGTGCTGGAATCCAAGAAGAAGTCGGCGATGGCGAACGAGAACGACCTGTTCGCGATCGTGGCCAGCGATCCAGGGGCGGACGAGATGCTGCGAAGCTGCAGCGAACTCGGCCACCCGACTTGATCCTGATCGCATGGACCTCTCGCTGATCATCATGCAGCTGTTTTCCGGCATCGCCCTTGGGGCGGTGCTGGTGATCACTGCGCTCGGCCTCACCATCGTGTTCGGCATGCTCGGCGTGGTCAATTTCGCCCATGGGGCGCTGTTCATGATCGGGGCCTATGCCGGTCTGTATCTGGCATCGCTGACCGGTAGCTTCTGGTGGGGCTTGCTACTCGCGCCAATTCTGGTCGGCGCGTTCGGCATGCTGATCGAATTCGTCATGGTCCGACGTCTGTATGGCCGCTCGATCGATGATCCATTGCTGCTCACCTTCGGCCTCAGCTACATCCTGGTCGAGGGCGTGCGCATCGTGTTCGGCAGCGACGGCATTCCGTTTCCAACGCCGTCCCAATTGATCGGCGTCGTCGATCTCGGCGTCGGCTTCTTTCCCAAATATCGTCTGTTCGTGATCGCGCTCGTGGCCGTCGTGCTGCTGGTGCTCTGGTTGATGCTGGAGAAGACCCGCGTCGGCCTGATTGTTCGGGCCGGTGCCCGTGATCCCCTGATCATGCGTGTGCTCGGGGTCGACATCGGCAAGGTGTGGCTCGCGATCTTCGGCCTCGGCGTCGGCCTCGCCGCGCTCGGCGGGGTGCTGGCGGGACCCATGCGCAGCGTCAATCCCGAGATGGGAACGCTGGTGCTGGCGGAAGCCTTCGTCGTCACCGTGATCGGCGGCCTCGGCTCGATCGTCGGTGCCGTGGTCGCGGGACTGATGGTGGGGATCTGCATCAGCATGGTCGCGCTGTTCGCGCCCGAGATGGCGACGATCGTGATGTTCGCGCTCATGGCCGCGGTCCTGCTGATCCGGCCGCAGGGCCTGTTCGGCCTCAGGGGGAGAGCGTGATGACGGTGCAGTCGACCGACGAAGCACCGCCGCTCCATCAGGCGCAGCGCCTCTTCGCTTTCCTCGCGGATCACCGCGTGGTGGTATCGCTGGTCGCGCTGGCGCTGCTGCCCTGGCTGCTGCCGTCGAAGGCGCTCGCCGTGAACGTCCTGATCTATGGCGTCGTGGTGATGGGCTACAATCTCCTGTTCGGCTACACCGGTCTGCTGTCGTTCGGTCACGCCGCATTCTTCGGCACCGGCGCGTATCTGACCGGCATCGCCATCGGTCGCTGGGGCCTGCCGTGGTTTGCCGCGGTGCCGGTGGCGATCGCGGCGAGCACGGCGCTTGCCGCATTGATCGGAACCATCTCGACGCGAACCCGCGGCATCTATTTCTCCATGGTCACGCTCGCGCTGGCGCAACTTGTCTACTACGTGGCATTGCAGGCCTCCTCCTTCACGGGCGGCGAGAACGGACTGCGCGGCTTCACGGTCGACCACATCGGTCTGTTCGGTGCACAGATCAACTTCCTCGATCCCGTGAACAAGTATTACGTGCTGATGGTGCTCGCGGCGATCGCGATCTGGGTTCAGTCGCGCATCCTCAACTCGCCATTCGGCGCGGTCATCGAGGCGATCAGGGAGAATGAGCAGCGCGCGCGGGCCTGCGGCTACGACGTCGAGCGCTGCAAACTGATCGTGTTCATGCTGTCGGGCGCGATCTCCGCCGTCGGCGGCTGCATGTCGGCGCTGCATCTGTCGATCGTGCCGCTCGACATCCTGCACTACCAGACCTCCGGCACGATCGTGATGATGGTGCTGCTCGGTGGCGCCCGCAGCTTCTTCGGGCCGTTCGTCGGCGCTGCCGTCTTCCTGATCCTGGAGGACGTCGTGTCGTTGTGGACGCCGCACTGGCAGATCGTGGTCGGTGCCATCTTTGTCGTGTTCGTGCTGTTCCTGCCCAAGGGCATCTGGGGCACGTTCCTGGACGCGCTGCCGATCGCGAGGGAGCGGCGATGAGCACCGAGCTGTTGCGCGCGGACGGGATCGGCCGTCGCTTCGGCGGCTTCGTCGCGCTCGAAGGCATCTCCGTCGCGTTCGCGGCCGGCGAGCTGACCTCGATCATCGGCCCGAACGGGGCCGGCAAGAGCACCTTCTTCAACATTCTCTCGGGCTCGCTGTCGCCGAGCAGCGGCACCTTGCGCTTCAAGGGCCGCGAGCTGAACGGCCTGCCACAGCATCGCTTCGTACATCAGGGCATCTCGCGGTCGTACCAGATCACCAACATCTTTCCCGACCTGTCGGTCCACGAGAATGTCCGGGTCGCCGCCCAGGCGATGCGGGTGAGCTACGATATCTGGCGCAAGCGCGCGGAACTTGCCGAGCTCGGCGAACGCGCTGATGCGGCGCTCTCTGCCGTCGGCCTGATCGGCAGGCGCGGCGAGCTTGCGAAGTATCTGGCCCACGGCCAACAGCGCGCGCTGGAAATCGCGATCGCGCTGGTCTCCGAGCCGGAGCTGCTGCTGCTGGACGAGCCGACCGCGGGCATGGGGCCGGAAGAGACCAAGGAGATGGTCGCGCTGTTGGAGCGGCTGGCGGAGAAGCGCACGGTGCTGCTGGTCGAGCACAAGATGAAGATGGTGCTCGGCCTGAGCCAGCGAGTGCTGGTGTTGCATCACGGCCGGCTGCTCGCCGATGGCAAGCCTGAGGACATCCGATCCAACCCCGACGTGCGCCGGGTCTATCTGGGACAGAGTGAAGGCTATGGCTGAGACCGCGTTGCTCGAGCTCGACGGCGTTCAGGCCTGGTATGGCGCCAGCCACGTCCTGCACGGCATCTCGCTGCGCGTGAACGAGGGCGAGGTGGTCGCGCTGGTCGGCCGCAACGGCGCCGGCAAGACCACGACATTGCGCACCGTCATGGGGCTGATGCCCCGGGCCGCGGGGCGCGTGCGCTTTGCCGGCCATGATCTGCTGCCGCTTGCGGCCCACAAGCGCTTTCATCTCGGGCTCGCTTATGTTCCGGAGGAGCGCCGCATCGTGCCGGGGCTTTCGGTGCGCGAGAACCTGCGGCTCGGGCTCGTCGCCGCCAAGGCCGACATCGAGGAGCGCGCGGCGTTCGCCGAGATCGCGGAGACCTTTCCGCGATTGAACGAGCGGCTGGATCAGGAGGGCGTCACGCTGTCGGGCGGCGAGCAGCAGATGCTGGCGATCGCGCGGGCCTTGATCGCGCAGCCGCGGATGGTGCTGCTCGACGAGCCCTCCGAAGGCATCATGCCGGTGCTGGTCGAGGAGATGGGCGTGCTATTCCGGCGGCTGCGCGATCAGGGCAAGACTCTGCTCCTGGTCGAGCAAAATGTCGAATGGGCGCTGCGGCTCGCCGATCGCGCCGTCATCATCGATCAGGGCGAGGTCGTGCATGAGAGCAGCGCCGCGGCGCTGCTGGCCGACAAGGATATCCAGGACCGCTATTGCGCGGTGTGATGCTTCGGACTGCGCCGGCATCATGACGCGCCATCTCCATCCGGCGCCGGCAGCTGCGGCAGCCGGGCGAGGCTGACGCCGGCGGCCTGGTGACGGAACATGCGTTCGAGCAGCTCGGCGGCTTGTCGCGCCGCATCCGCCGGCGCGAGCCCGCTTTGGCGGACATTGGAGATGCAGTTGCGCTCGGAATCGACGCGGCCGCGGCGTGGCATCCAGGTCAGATAGAGGCCGAGCGAGTCGGCGGCGCTCAGACCCGGGCGCTCGCCGATCAGGATGATCGAGGCTGACGCGTCGAACAGCTCGCCAACATGATCGGCGAGCGCGACGCGGCCCTGTGAAGCAACGATCACCGGCGACAGCCGTCGGCCGGTTGCGGCCAGGCGCGGCATCAGCGCATCGAGCACGGGGAGGGCGTTGACCTGCACCGCGCGGCTGCTCAGGCCATCGGCGACCACCAGCACGATGTCGGCCGGCGCGCGCGGCTCCGACAGCAGCGCTTCCGACGTGGGCGAGAGCAGGCGGCCTGCGTCGGGGCGCTGCAGATAGGTCGCGCGATCGGCGGCGCGGCTGTGCACGGCAAGCGCCGGCCAGCCATGCGCGGTGACCTCGGCCGCAAAGCGCTCGGCATCGAATGGCTTCAGCACGGCATCGCGCGCTTCGGCATGGGCTGCCTGGAAGCCGAGATGTGCCGACGTCGGCAGGCCAGGACCGCAGCGTCCCAACGCGATCCGTGCCTCGGTGTAGCGTGACAGCCAGCGCCAATCGTCCGATGACGAAGTTGCCGGCGAGTTGCTCTCGTCGGAGCCGCTCATCACTTGGCCTCCAGCAGCGGCAGCGCCGGCATCAGCCGCGCCGGCTCGAAGCGCAGCTCGCCTTTGGCATCGCTGAGGCCGGTGGCCGCGAGCCAGGCCTCGAACTCCGGCGCCGCGCGCTTGCCAAGCACCTTGCGCACATAGAGCGCGTCATGGAACGAGGTGCTTTGATAGTTCAGCATGATGTCGTCAGCGCCCGGCACACCCATGATGTAGGTGCAGCCGGCGACGCCCAGCAGGGTCAGCAGCGCATCCATGTCGTCCTGGTCGGCTTCTGCGTGGTTGGTGTAGCAGACGTCGCAGCCCATCGGCAGCCCCAGCAGCTTGCCGCAGAAATGATCCTCCAGGCCCGCGCGCATGATCTGCTTCCCGTCGTAGAGATATTCCGGACCGATGAAGCCGACCACGGTGTTCACGAGCAGCGGCCGATAGCGCCGCGCGACCGCGTAGCAGCGAGCTTCCAAGGTCTGCTGGTCGACGCCGCAATGGCCGCCGGAGGAGAGCTCGCTGCCCTGTCCGGTCTCGAAATACATCACGTTGCCACCGACGGGACAGCGCTGCAGGCCTTCGGCCGCGGCGAGCGCCTCGTCGAGCAGCGACAGCGTGATGCCGAAGCCGCGATTGGCCTCCTCGCTGCCGGCCAGCGACTGGAACACGAGATCGACCGGCGCGCGGCGCTCGATCGCCTTCAGCGCGGTCGTAACATGGGCCAGCACGCAGGACTGGATCGGTGCATGCGAGGCAAGCCGCAAGGTCTCGATCAAGTCGAGCAGCCGTACCATCGTGTCGACGTCGTCGCTTGCCGGGTTGATGCCGATCGTTGCATCGCCGACCCCGTACATTAGCCCGTCGAGGATCGAGGCCGCGACGCCCTTGAGATCGTCGAGCGGGTGGTTGGGCTGCAGCCGCGTCGACATCCGGCCCGGCAGGCCGATGGTGCAGCGGAAGCGCGTCACGACCTCGCATTTCGCCGCGACCGTCACCAGGTCCTGCAGCCGCATGATCTTGCAGACCGCAGCAACCATCTCCGGCGTCAGCCCCGGCGATACGCCGCTGAGCGCATCTGCGTCGGCCGCATCCGACAGCAGCCATTCGCGGAAAGCGCCGACCGTCAGGCTCGCGACGGGAGCGAACGCCTTGCCATCATGCTGGTCGACGATCAGCCGCGTGACCTCGTCGCTCTCGTAGGGAATGACGGCTTCGTTGAGGAAATGGCGCAGCGGCAGCTCGGCGAGCGCCATCCGTGCCGCGACGCGTTCGGCGGCATCCTGCGCGGCGAGGCCTGCCAGGACGTCGCCCGAGCGCAACGGCGTTGCCTTCGCAAGCAAGGTTCTGAGGTCGTCGAACCGATAGCGCGTGCCGCCCAGCGTGTGTGAAAAACCCATTGGTGCTCTCCTCAGCGGCTGCCGCGATCAGTCTCGGCGGCCCGGTCGATCACGGGGTTCGTCGGGATGGGGAGAGCGGAAGAGGACGTCATATCGAGGACCTTTCTCGGCACCGCGCAGAGCGGCATCATGCACGATATATGCCCGCATCCGATGACCATTTTGCCGCGCGTCACCGTCGATTTCGTGCGGGTTGCGTCGGCGGCGGCGTCGGCTAAGGTCGCGCGCCAAGCGACAACGCAACCCGAGAGGAACCTGACATGACGCGGATTCGCTGCATCACCGAGATGGGCATGGGCGTCGACGTCCATGGCCGCGACGCCACCAAGGCCGCCAGGCGCGCGGTGTCGGACGCGATCCGCCATTCCAGCCTCGGCTTCTTCCGCATGGTCGGCAAGACGCCGCAGGACATGCTCGTCGACGTCACCATCGGCGTTCCCAATCCGGAGGCTGTCGACACCGCCGCGGTCGCCAAGGAGCTGCCCTATGGCACCGTGACCGTGACCGCCGTCAAAGGTGGGCTGGAGATTCCGGCCGAGGCCGGCAGCGACGCCATCATCATCGCCAACGCGGCGGTGCTGGTCCATCTCGACGACGGCAAGTGACGCTCACGCGCAGGGGTCATGCGCGTGGCGTTCTGATATGAATGTCAAACAGCATGTCATCGCGATCCCGCAGCGCGTTGCGCGCCCGGGTGATGATCGTACGGTGTCCCTCTTTGAACAGAGGGCGCAGGGAAGGCCGGGTATCCGCTGATACCCGCGGCCCCCGTGCGTGAAGAAGTGCACGGGGCAGGAACCACAGGCTCAGCCGGACGATCCCGGCCTTCCCTGCGCAACGGTTTTCCGGCTTATACGTGCTCTCCTCGGGGACCGGGCTTTGTTGCCCCCGTCGCCTGCTGATCATCTCAGCCGGCTTGACCTCAGCATCGGGAGGCCAGGACCACACGATTTCGCCGGCGCGTCCTGCCGTTCGTCCGCACGGCAACACCATGCTGCGGCAGAGCTGCGCCCATCGCATCCCGCCTCCACGTTCGTGACGATCGCGAAGCGCCCCTCATGGCGAGGCGGGATGGGCGCAGTGTTTCATGGATTCCGAAAAAGCGAAAGGGAAATCTGGCCTGCGTTTGACTGACACCGGCGAACGCATTGAGAGCGTTGCCGGAAAAAATCTCCGGCGTGAGTCCGCGAGAGGCTGATCCGATGTCGCGGCTGCGACTCGCCGCGCGAATCCACGCCCTTTGAGTCGCCCGACGGGCAAGTTCCGTTGCTCGGGAGATCGTTCCGGGCATGGCGACACGACAGTTGCGTCCGTCCTTCGAACGCCACGGAACGGCCCGTGCGCGCAGGGTCAGCTCGAAATGAGTTCGCCGGATCGCGCCGGTCCAGCTCGTCAGGGCAGGCGGATCTCGGTTTTGCCATTGGGCCCGATGAGCGTCAGAACACCGGAAGCGCCCTCGCCATTGGCGAGATATTGATAGCTGTCGAGGGCATTTGCGTGGGGAATGCCGAGGAGTCCGGCAAGCTCCGACAATCAGTCTTCGGCGAACATGAATGGCTTGGTGGCGGACGACGCAACGACGCCTGCAGCAGCCAGCCGAAGTTCGGCGACGACCGTTCTGATGCAGGCTCGCGATCGGCGTGCCGGATGCAAGAATGCGTGATCCCCGCGGGAGAGCTTTTGCACCCACGAGGGATGGACGCAATTCGGCTCGAATCGTCACGGAATTGGCGGGGTATGAGCAGATTTTGGAAATGCGCCAGCGTGACGGCATTGCTGTGCGTCGGCTTCATGTTCGTCAACAACACCAGCTTGCTGGTGTCGAAGACTGCTGGACAGGCGATCGTTCTGGCTCATCGCGGTTTGTCGCAGCAATTCGATCGCACCGGCCTGGCTTCTGACACCTGCACTGCGGTGCGCACGCTGCCGCCGACGCACGACTATCTCGAGAACACCATCGCCTCCATGCGCGCGAGCTTCCTGGCCGGCGCCGATATCGTGGAATTCGACGTGCATCCGACCACCGATGGCCAGTTCGCGGTGTTCCATGACTGGACGCTCGATTGCCGCACCGATGGCAAGGGAGTCACGCGCGAGCATGCGATGGCGGCGTTGCGGCAGCTCGACATCGGCTATGGCTACACCGCCGATGGCGGCCGCACCTATCCGTTTCGCGGCAAGGGCGTCGGCCTGATGCCGTCGCTGGACGAGGTGCTCGCGACCTTTCCGGACAAGTCGTTCCTGATCAACGTCAAGAGCAATGATCAGGCGGAAGGCCGGCTGCTTGCCGCGGCACTTGCACCGATCGACGCTGCGCAACGCGGGCGGCTGATGGTGTATGGTGGCGATGCGCCGATCGCGGCGCTCAGGGCGGCGCAGCCGGAGCTGAAGGTGATGTCGCGCGGCATGCTGAAGAGCTGCCTGCTGCGATATATCGGATATGGCTGGACGGGGCTGGTGCCGTCCGCATGCCGGAACATGATGGTGCTGGTCCCGGTCAATGTCGCGCCGTGGCTCTGGGGCTGGCCAGACCGTTTCCTCGAGCGCATGGCACAAGGAGGAAGCAGCGTCTTCGTGGTCGGTGCCTATCATGGCGAGACATTCTCCACCGGACTGGATTCGCCGGACGACATCGCCCGGTTGCCCAAGAACTTCGCTGGGGGCGTGATGACGGACGAGATCGAAACGGTGGCGCCGCTCCTGAAGCGCGCTCCGCAAGGAGATCAATCGAGCCGGCCGTAACCGCGCAGCATGGGAAGGAGACCCGGGCGCGTCTGTGACGCGTCCGGGTCTGTTGTCGTCAGTGCAGGGTGGCGCCTCGCAGCGTCTCCTCCTGCGCCGCGATCCAGGCGATCACGGCCTCGGAGAAGCCGTCGACCCGCGTCCAGGGTCCGTAACCGACCCCGTGCTGGTACGACGCCACGTTGACCATGGTCCCGCGCGCCTTGGGCGACGGCACCGCATCGTGGCTCTGCTCGTCGGTGAAGACGATCAGGCGGTCTCCCTTGCGGTCGATCTCGCCGACCGCACGGCCGAGATAGGTCCCGGAATGCGGCTGCGACCCGAGGATCGCATCGCGCAGCGCAAAGCCACGGCGCGGCGGCACCTTCACGACCTTGTCGCTGAACGTGAAGATCTCCACCCCGTCGCAGACCTCGCGGGCGAGGATCGCGAGCCCGCACGCAGCCTCCGCGCGCGTCATCTCTGACTGCGCGGACAGCTTCGCGAACATCGATCCCGAGACGTCGATCAGGAGCCGCGTGCGACCTGGCAGCCGCGCGTAGCCCTTGATCGCGCCCAGCATCGCCTGCTCGAGCTCGGGCTCGAAGTCCGGCGCATGCCGCGCCGCCGTGATGAACCGATACGGCAGGATCCTGTCCGTCCGCATCGTCTCGATCGCGGCCGCGATGGTTGCCCGCGGCACCCCGACCTCTCGCATCAGGCGCAGGTTGCGCAACAGCGCCAGCGCTCCGAGCCGCTTCTCGGCGAGCAGCCGCTCGAAGCTCGCGCGCTTGTCCGCGCCCTTCGACAGCGCGACCTCCCAGGTGTCGGGCGAGGGCAGCTCGCTTGCGGCGAGCTGCTTCCACACCGCCTCCTGGGCGGCATCTCTGGGCTTGGCGTGCACCAGGAACAGGACGTCGCGGAGCCGCACCGGTCCCTCGCGGTCATACTTCGCGAGCTGATAGGCGTCGAACTTCGTGAACGCCTTCGCCAGCCCCTTCTTGACCTGCGCCGACACCGGCTGCCGCCTGCGCTGCTGCTGCGGACCCAGCGAGTCCGCCCAGTAGATCGCGAGCAGCTCGGTCATCTCGTCCGGCCGCTGGATGATGCGCGCCAGCGTCTCGGCGACCAGCGCACGGTGCTCCGGCAGCCGCGCCATCTCGCGGGCGACGAGCAGCGGCGCGTGCCGCAGCTTCATCTCCTCGCGCGCGCGGACCGCGAGCTGCGCCGCCTCGCGCGGCGCGACCTGCGGCACCAGCGCCTTGATGCGCTCGGCGACCGACACACCGTCCTCGTAGAACTGGTCCTCCCACAGCAGGCAGCTCAGCAGCGTACGCTGCAGTGCCTGCTCGGGCGCGAGCTGCCAGGACGGCGCACCCTCATGGGTGAAGGCGCGCAGGAACTTGTTGAGCCTGACCATGATGGCCTCCTCTCTGGGTTGATCTTGGTTGATGACGGGTGGAAGGGACGTCACGCGTGATCTCGTGCGGAGACCACGCGTCACAGATGACCACGCGCCGGGAACGGGCGAATGCTGAGCTCCGCTCCACTCGCGTGGAGCGGATAGTGCTCTGCCGCTGAGCTACCGGCGCATGGAACGCCGGATGGGATTCGAACCCACGACCTCTCGATTAGCAATCGAAGTATCAGCACTCTTCACCACGGCGCGTGGAAGAAGGTGGCGCAGCAGACGTCTGCGCCGCGACGATCTGACCGCCTGTTCGAAGACGATCAGTTGAGATGGATCACGAGCCGGGAACAGGCGACGGCTGAGACCCGGTCGCTGATGGACCGGACAGCGCTCTGACCTCTGAGCTACCGGCAGGACACCGGGCGGGAGTCGAACCCGCGACCTCTGGCGTGCAAGGCGAAGTAACAGTCGTCTTCACCACGGCTCGTGGATACGTTCGGCGGGGAATAGGCGATGCTGTTGCTGCCCCAATGGGGCGCTCGGTTTCAACGAAGTAACAGACATCTTCACCACCGCCTTGGCCGCCCGGCGGTTGCCGGGCGACGATGGATGGCATGCTGGGGAACGGCCGATCACGGAGATACGACGATCGAAACGCAGGCTTGGCATCAGCTTCACCGCAACCCGCGACTCACCCATCTCGCTAGACGGATTCCACGGTACGATCGATCGAAGGCGGCGCGTGGCCGCATTGGCGCGAAGGACCCGCGATCTTCACCACCAGCAGCTCCCGGCCGCGAACGACCGGGAATTCAAATAGCTTGTCTGCGGCGCGCGTTGGCGCCGCATGTTGCGAGCTCCAAGGAAGCTCGCTCTGTCATCGGTGTCCGGCGTTGCCGCCTCGTTCCCTCCGACAGGCCCCGCGCGCTCGGGCACGCGCATCACCTGCGCGAGCCCCGGGATCCGGGTCTCCCGTTCCGGCTGACAGCCGGGACTTCCGTTGGTTTCGCCGTGCAGGCCGCTCGCGTGAGGGCAACAAAAAACCCTCCGGAGCGGCTGGCTCGGGAGGGTCCGTGTGATGCGGACTGTTGATCTTGCCTCAAGCAAGACCGCTCCCCCGAGCATGGCGCGCGCCATCCACCGGCATGACGCCGTTGGACGTGCGGATGAAGTGTTCGTAGCCGAAGGACATCGTCTCGCTCATGTTTGTCGCGGGCGCAGTCGCTCGCGAGGCCGCGGGACATACGCCGCTTTGTTGGGGCTGTCAACAGCGTGTCTTCGAACTTTTTTGCCGGCTGCGGCGGCCTTGATCTGCAACAACGCGCCGATGCGATGCCGGCGTATTGTCATCCTTGGCTCGATTGCAGCGGAAAATGCAGGCGTGTTTGCTATGAACCGGCGGACGGTATTGTTAGGAACGGGGAGCGCGATTGCTGCCGCCTCGCTCGGCGCGGTATCCTGGCGCGCGATCACGGGGACGATGCACGACTATGAGACGTACAGCGCCCGACTGCGCGCGCCGCTGTCGCCCGATATCACTTCGGTGATCCGCTACGCGACGCTTGCAGCCAACAGCCACAACACGCAGCCCTGGCGCTTTCGCGTAGCGCAGGATGCGATCGAGATCATGCCCGATCCGTCACGCCGCACGCCGGTGGTCGATCCGGACGACCATCATCTGTTCGTCAGCCTGGGCTGCGCGGCCGCCAATCTCGCGATCGCCGCGGATGCGAGCGGCCGTCCGGGCGAGCTCAGCAGCGACGGCCGGACGGTGCGGTACAGCTTCACGAACGGCACAGCGCATGACGATGCGCGGCTTGCGGCAATCGTCCGCAGACAGTCGACGCGCGCGGAGTATGACGGACGACCGGTGCCGCCAGGCGATCTCGCCGCGCTGCAGGCCGTATCAGCCATGCCCGGGGTCGATCTCGCGATCATCACGGCTCCCGCCGCGATCGCCGCCATCCGCGATCTCGTCGTCGCCGGCAATGATGCGCAGATGCGCGATGCGGCGTTCATGCGCGAACTGAAGAGCTGGCTGCGGTTCAATCCGCGCAGCGCGATCGAGACCGGCGACGGGCTGTTCGCGGCTGCCAGCGGCAACCCGTCATTGCCGACCGCGCTCGGTGGCCTCGCCTTCGATCGGCTCTTCAATGCCGCGTCGGAGAACGACAAATACGCGCGGCAGATTCGCTCATCGGCCGGTGTCGCCCTATTCACCGCCGAGCAGGCCGATGCCTCGCATTGGATCAGGGCCGGGCAGGCGTGCCAGCGCTTCGCGCTCGAAGCGACGCGGCTGGGCCTGAAGCTTGCCTTCATCAACCAGCCGGTCGAAGTGGCCGCGTTGCGGCCAGAGCTGGCGCGCGTGGTCGGAACGACACGGCGGCCGGATCTCGTGCTGCGCTTCGGCTACGGGCCGGCGCTGCCCTTCTCGCCGCGGCGACGCGTTGCCGATGTGCTGAGTTCATGAGTCGTTCCTGTCAATCTTGACGGATTTGCGACTCGGTGCATTGCTTCGCTGCATGTTCGAGAACACCCGATTTGCACGCATGAGCGACGGGCATTATTGCCTGGTGCGCGACCTTGGCCTGGTCAAGGGCGGCAAGGGCATGCGCCATCATGAGGTGGTGGTCGATTTCAGCTATCGCGGCATGAAGGTGTTTGCCAAGCAGGGCGCGTCGTCGCTGATGCGCCGGGTCGCGGCGAAGCTCGCGCAGCATGACGCCACGTCGAAGCTTCCGGCGCTGCTGCGCGTGCGTCTGCGCGAGCCGCAGTAGCGTCAGCGCTTCCGCCGAAGCTTACCGCTCTGCGGCGTTGCGATCGGTCGTTTCGGATCGTAGGGGCTGTTCGGATTGACGTCGAGCTCGACGTCGGCGACGCAGTATTGCGGCTGGCGGTGGCTGCGCCCCGAATGCCAGCGCCCCTGGCGCAGCTCGACCTCGCTGATGTCAGCGACATCGAAGCACTTCCATTGGCCGCCCGGCGGCAGGCCGCTGCTCGCGCCGCCCGCGAACTGGAACGCGAGCACGCGCTCGCGGCCGGCGGTGTGGCCGAGGATGATCGGGCAGATCGCGCGGGCGAAGCCGCCATACATGCACAGCACCTGCTGGCGTGTGATCATCGCCTGCATGATCAACTGGTAGGTCGGGCTCGGCATGCTGGCTTTCTGCACGATGCAGCAACATAAGACCGTCGGCCGCATGCGGTTCCGCATCGAACCTTGCAGCGGCGGCTCACGGGCTTAGATTGAGGCCTCAGCGACAAAGCGAGCAAGAGCCACGATGTCCGATCTATCCAGCTTTCCGATCACCACGCGCTGGCCGGCGCAGCATCCCGACCGCATCCAGCTCTATTCACTGCCGACCCCGAACGGCGTCAAGGTCTCGATCATGCTGGAGGAGACGGGCCTGGCCTACGAGCCGCACACGATCGATTTCGGCAAGGACGACCAGAAGACGGCCGAATTCCTCTCGCTCAATCCGAACGGCAAGATTCCCGCGATCATCGATCCCGACGGTCCCGGCGGCCAGCCGCTCGGCCTGTTCGAATCCGGCGCGATCCTGCAGTACCTTGCCGAGAAGACCGGACAATTCCTGCCGAACGATCCGTCGCGGCGCTGGCAGACGATCCAGTGGGTGCATTTCCAGATGGGCGGCATCGGTCCGATGTTCGGGCAGCTCGGCTTCTTCCACAAATTCGCCGGCCGCGAGTACGAGGACAAGCGGCCGTTGCAGCGCTATGTCGCGGAGAGCAGGCGGCTGCTCGGCGTGCTCGAGGCGCGGCTCGATGGCCGGCAGTGGATCATGGACGCCGACTACACCATCGCCGACATCGCGACGCTCGGCTGGGTGCGCAACCTGATCGGCTTCTACGGCGCGCGCGAGCTCACAGCCTTCGATGAGCTCGCGCATGTTCCGGCCTGGCTCGAGCGCGGGCTGGCGCGGCCGGCGGTACAGCGCGGGCTGGAGATCCCGCAGCGGCCGTGATCGTCAGCGAGGCCGATTTCGAACGTTGCATGGCCGAGCTGCTGTCCGCGCCGGCCACGCCGGGCGATGCCGTGCTGCCGTCCGACAGCGTGATGTGGCGCGTGCATCGCGAGGCCGCGCTGTTTCTCGGCGCAGGCCGCGCGCTGCTGTTGCAGCTCGCCCATCCCTGGGTGGCGGCGGGCGTTGCCGAGCAGTCGAAGGTGTTCGCCGATCCGCTCGGCCGTTTCCACCGCACCTTCGGCATCGTCTACACCATGGTGTTCGGCACGCGCGCGCAGGCGGTTGCCGTGGCGCGGCGGTTGTATCGGCGTCACGCCGCGGTCGACGGCGTCATGCCTGAGACGGTCGGACCCTTCGCCGCCGGCTCGCACTACCGCGCCAACGACGTCGACGCGCTGCGCTGGGTCCATGCCACCCTGGTCGAGACTGCGATGATGTCCTACGGCCTGTTGTGTCCGCCGCTCGGCGATGACGAGCGCGAGCAATATTGGCGTGAGGCGATGCGCTTCGCCGGTCTGTTCGGGATTCCGCATGAGGTGCTGCCGCCGGACTGGGGGGCTTTCAAGGCCTATGCGGCCGACATGATGGAATCGGAGACGCTGACGGTCAGCACGGCCGCGCGCGACATCGCGCAGCGCATCTTCTCGGGCGAGGCGACCCGGATCGCACCGCCGCGCTGGTTCACGGCGCTGACGGCCGAGATGTTGCCGGAGCGGCTGCGGCTCGCCTTCGCGCTGCCTTATGGCGAGCGCGAACGCCGCAGCGCCGCGCGAGCTCGAGTCTGGTTGCCGCGCGCCTATGCGATGCTGCCGGAGAGATTGCGTACCGTCGGGCCCTATCAGGAGGCGATGGCGCGCATCGAGGGGACGACGTGTCCGCCGTTCACGCGGCTGCTCAACCGTGTCTGGATCGGACAGCCCAGCATGGGCAGCCCGTTCGAACAGCGTGCAGAACGTGCGCGGAGCGGGACGGTCTGAGCCCGGCGCGCTTGCGGCGCAGACGACGGATCATGGCCGTGGAGCGAGCTTGAGCGTGATGCCGCGAACCTCCTGCAGCGTCGGCGCGCGGCTGCCGCCGGGTTGGCTGATGCTGAGACGGATCGACAGCCGTCCACTCTTGATCGCCTCCTTCGGCACCGGAAGCGCGTAGGTGCCGGCCTCCGCACCAGTGCGAAGGCCGAATGGCGAGATGGTCCCGAGCGGCATCCCGGACGCCGTCGTCACCGTCACCTCCTGGCCTCGCCCCAGTGCGCCCAGGCTGATCTCGACGACTGGAGCGTCGCTCGCATCCAATGGCCGCGGCAGGACCAGATCGATGGCTCTGAACGGCTCCGCCGCCAAGGACGAGGCCGGCCGCAGCACGGCACATAGCAGCATGGCGCAGGCCCGCAGCGCGGCGCGCCTCCCGTTCATGGGCGCAGCGGTCCGACCGAGAGCGCTTTCAGCGTCGGCGCAGTGCCGACGCCGCCCGAGCGCACGACGCGGATGCTCAGGGGCTGGTTGGGCGCGGCCCGCAGGGCGGAGAAGGCCTCCCGCTTGGTCGGCAGCGGCACCGCGAAGGTCGCATCCACGGTCATGGCCATGCCCGGCATCATCGATCCGAAGAAGGCGATGGTGCCTGCATAATATGGGCTGTCAGCCGTGACCTTGGTGACGTTGGCGGGCGCGTTCACCAGGACGTCGAACTCGCGCACAGTCGAATAGCCGCTCGGGCGGGGCAGCGTGATCTGCGCCATCAGCGGCTGCGGCCGCGCTGCCGCCAGATGCGCGTCGAGCGCATCGCCGGGGATCCTCACCGTGCCCACATTGGCCTTGACCGAGCCCTGCTGCGGCTTGGCCTGCGGCGCCGAGGCGACCGCGGGCGGATTGACGATGTCCTCACCGAAGCCCGGCGCATAGTCGTAGTCGAAGCGATCGGTCGATATGTAGTCGCCCGCTTTGCTCGGTCCGACATAGCCGCCTTTGCCATCGGCGTAGAACAGGAACGGTTCGTCGGAGAACGTCTTCAGGTCGGCGCCCTGCGGCAGGTAGGGAAGCTTGAGCCGCTGCTGCTTGCGCGTCCAGGCATTCCAGAGCCGGTCCAATGCTCATCTGAAATGAATCCTGGTTGGAAAGATCTCATGATGCGGTCCCACGATTGCAATCTCAAGTGGCAATTCCGTTTGGCGGCCGTATGATGCCACCTGAGAGGTTGCCGATGAACGCGCTGACGCTGCTGATCATCCGTCATGCCGAGAAGCCTGACGGCGACGCGACAGGTCCGGGCCTGACCCACGAGGGCAAGCCGGATTCGAAGTCGCTGGTCATCTTCGGCTGGGAGCGGGCAGGGGCCTGGACGGCGCTGTTCGGCAGCCGCTTGGGCGGCGCGTCCTATCCGACGCCGCAGGCGATCTACGCCGCCGATCCCGACAGCAGCAAGGACGGCTCCGACCCGAGCCGCCGGCCCTATGAGACGGTACTCGAATTGGCTGCGCGCGTCGGTCTCGCCAAGCCGGATACGTCGTTCGCGAAGGGAGAGGAGGCTGGGCTGGTCGAAGCCTTGCTGGCGCTGTCCGGCACCGCGCTGGTGGCGTGGGAGCACAAGGCAATCATCTCCGATATCCTGCCGCGTCTGCCGGTGAGCAACGCCGGGCAATTGCCGCCCCATTGGTCGGGCAAGCGGTTCGACGTCGTGCTGCGCTTCGATCGCGCCGCCGGCGAGGCAGATTTCAAGTTCACGGAATTGTACCCCTGCCTGATGCTAGGCGATTCCAACAAGCCGCTGCAGAGCGCCCCGAAGGACGAGTGAGCCACTGAGCGCCTCGCCGGAGATATCCCCAGGCTAGAAGGGGCGGCGCGATGCTGCCGCCCGGATCATGGTACATCGATCCGTGGGACGCGCGATCGCGTGCGTCAGGTCTCCATGCAATGCCGCTTCCTTTCAAAAAGCCCCAGGCCATCCGCTCCTTCTTCAGCCATGCTGCCTTTCAGAAGGCGGAGCACCTGCAGCTTCGCGGAGGCGTTCTCGATCTCGAGATCAGCGAGGACGGCCGGGAGCTGGCGGCCTCGGTGCAGGGATCGCAATCCTGGCCGTACGAGGTCGAGATCGAGCTGGCCCGGGATAAGCACGGTCGTTTGGATGTCTCCGGGAGATGTACCTGCCCGATGCAGCACAACTGCAAGCACGTCGCGGCGGTGCTGCTGGAAGCGATCGAGCCGTCCCTCGAGGACGACGTGGACCTGAGGACACCGGCAAAGACGGCGAGGAAGGCGAGCCCGCTGGTGCTGCCGCCGGAGATCGCCGCCTGGCTGGACAAGATCGGCACGGTCAGCCGTGGCGACACCTATCCTCCCGAGGTGAGGCAGAGGTTGATCTATGGCGTGCAGCCCCATTCCGAGTCCGGAGGCGCTGCCTATCCGGTCGTCCGGCTGTGGTCGGTCCGGCTGCGCAAGGACGACAGCTTCGCCGACGTGTTCTCGAAAGTCGATCAAGTGCGGGGAGGCGCCGGGCGGGCGCCGGCATTCTACCGCGACAGCGATATCGACATCACAGCGCGGCTCGGACATCAAGTCTTTCTCGACGGAGCGTCGGCCTTCCGGATCGGCTCTGCCGCGCTGCTGAAGCGCATCGTCGAGACCGGGCGGGCGTATTGGCGCGATCATGCCGGGCCGCTGCTGCGCTGGGGCGACAAGCGCAATGGCCGCATCGAATGGCAGCCGGTCGGCCTGAAAGGCATCGGCGCAAGGCTCGTGGTCGACGGCGTGCTTGCTCTGCATGCCGAGCCGCCTGTCTATGCCGAGGAGACACGCGGCATCGTCGGGGAGGTCGATCCGGGGATCGAGCCGCGAACGGCGTACCAATTGCTGAGTGCGCCAACGCTGCCGAAGGCGCTGATCGGCGAGGTCTCCCGACATCTCAGCCAGCGGCTGCCCTCGCTGGATAGCGCCCTTCTGCCGTCGCGGCCGACCGAGGTCGTCGAGATCGAGGCCAAGCCGACGCCCATCCTGCATCTGCGCCGCGGACCCTATCCGGGCTATGGCTTTCGCGGCGTCCACACCAGCGGGCTTCCACTCGGCGTGGTCCGCGCGGGCTTCCGTTACGGTCCGATCGAGATCGAGCCCGACAGCGGTGGCAACGAGGTGGAGGCGTTCCAAGACGGCCGGGTGCATCTCGTCACCCGCGCCAAGGCGGACGAACGAAAGTCGTCCAAACGGCTGAGCGAGCTCGGCCTGGTTCCACTCAGAAAGGTCCAGACCTACAGCTTCGGCGGTCACGCGGACGATCTGACCTTCGAGGACGAAGGCCGCTGGCTGCAATTCGTGCATCTCGAGCTCGATGCGTTGCGCGAGCAGGGGTTCGAGATCCGCATCGATGACGACTTTCCGTACCGGCTGGCGGAGTCCTCCGGTCTCGTCGACATGGAGATCGAGGGCTCCGGAATCGACTGGTTCGAGTTTGGCTTCAAGATCGACATCGATGGCCGGCCGCATGACTTGGCCGAGCTGCTGGCGCGGCTGCTCGCGCAGCCCGGCATTCTCGATGCGCTGTCCGAAGCCGATGCCGAAGCCAAGCACATGTATGTGCCGCTGCCCGACGGACGGCACCTGGCGCTGGCGGCCGGCCGCTTCCTGCCGGTTCTGCTGGCGCTGCAGACGATGCGGCTGAGCGGCGGCGGCTTGGATGCGTCGGGCAAGCTCAAGCTGTCTCGTGCGCAGCTCGTGCCGCTGCTGGCGCACGATCCGGGCGCATTCAAGGGCCCCGATGATCTGCGCCGGCTCGCGGATCTGGTGCGGCAGCATCGGCCGGATGAATTGAAGCTGCCGGCCGGCTTCACCGCCACGTTGCGCCCCTATCAGCGGCAGGGCGTCGCCTGGCTCGATCTCCTGCGGCAGGCCAACCTCGGCGGCGTGCTGGCCGATGACATGGGCCTCGGCAAGACCGTCCAGGTGCTGGCCCTGCTCGCGCTCGAGAAGGCGCGCGGCGCGCTGGCGAGGCCCGTGCTCATCGTCGCGCCGACCAGCCTGATGACGAACTGGTTCAACGAGGCAAGCAAGTTCGTTCCTGACCTGAAGGTCCTGGTGTTCCACGGCGCCGCTCGCAAGGAGCTGATCGCGCAGATTTCGGAGCACGACGTCGTGCTCACCACCTATCCGCTGATCGCGCGCGACCATGAGCTCATCCTGGGACGGGACTGGCACATGGCCATTCTCGACGAGGCGCAGACCATCAAGAATCCCAATGCCGCCACGACGCGCTGGCTCAATGCGATCAAGGCCAGCCACCGCTTCTGCCTGACGGGCACTCCGATGGAGAACCATCTCGGCGAGCTCTGGTCGATCATGAGCTTCGTCAACCCCGGCTATCTCGGCGACAAGACCGCGTTCACGCGCAACTGGCGCACGCCCATCGAGAAAGAAGGCAATGCGATGCGGGCGGCGGCGCTGACCCGCCGCGTCAAGCCGTTCCTGCTGCGGCGGACCAAGGAGGAGGTTGCGTCCGAGCTGCCGGCCAAGGTCGACATCGTGGAGACCGTCGCGATCGACGGCAAGCAGCGCGATCTCTATGATTCGATCCGCGCGGCGATGGCGAAGAAGGTGCGCAAAGCCCTTGACGAACGTGGTCTCGCGCGCAGCCACATCGTCGTGCTCGAAGCGCTGCTGCGGCTGCGCCAGGTCTGCTGCGACCCGCGGCTGGTGAAGCTCGACGACAAGGTCGAGCGCCCCTCGGCCAAGTTGGACCGGCTGATTGAGATGGTCGAGGAACTGCTCAGCGAGGGGCGCAAGATCATCATCTTCTCGCAGTTCACCTCGATGCTCTCCCTGATCGAGGAGCGTTTCGAGGCGGCTGACATCGCCTACGAGCTGCTCACGGGCGACACCCGCGATCGCAAGCGGCCGATCGAGGCGTTTCAGAGGGGAGACAGCCCGGTGTTCCTGATCAGCCTGAAGGCCGGCGGAGTCGGCCTCAACCTGACGGCAGCCGATACCGTCATCATCTACGATCCCTGGTGGAATCCTGCCGTCGAGGCGCAGGCGATCGACCGGGCGCATCGCATCGGCCAGGACAAGAAGGTCTTCGTCTATCGCCTGGTGACGGCCGGGACGATCGAGGAGAAGATCGGTGAGCTCAAGCTGCGCAAGCAGGCGCTGGCTGATTCACTGTTCGATCGCGAGGGCAATATCGGCAAGGCGCTGACGGAGGAGGATATCGCTGCTCTGCTGTCTTGATGTCGGGTGGAGATGCGTGGCGGCCAGCATCCGTCAACTTGAGTGCGGTCAAGCCAGCGCGATACGCTCGCGCGACTCCTCGACCCAGGCATGGGCGGCGAACCATTCATGGTAGATGCGGCAGTGCGGGCAGTAGGCACGCGAGAAGAACACGGGCATGCGCTGAAAGCGAGCGGCGTCCATTTCCATCCCTGTCTCGATGCTGCGGCCGGTCTGCGGACAACGTACCATGATCTTGCCCATTCGCGGTCTCCTGTTCGTGGGCCAGATACGCCGGGGATGCGAAGAAAATGTAATGCTCAGCCGACAGTTTCGTGGCAAAGGTCGGAGTGAATTCCGACCGCGGAACGAGTGGCGTCCGCCGCATCAAAAGCGGGTGAATCGCACGGCAAAATGCAGGGCCGATTGTCGCAACGTGGGACATCCGCCGCGGTCGGACACGATTGTTTGAGGACGCGTGGCATGAGCATCACGATCTACGGAATCAAGAACTGCGACACGATGAAGAAGGCGCGCGCCTGGCTCGACGATCACGGCGTCGCTTACCAATTCCACGACTACAAGACCGCCGGAATCGACAAGGCTAAACTCAAGGCATGGAGCGACGAGCTCGGCTGGGAGGTGCTGCTCAATCGCGCCGGCACGACGTTCAAGAAATTGCCCGACGCGGACAAGGACGGACTCACCGAGAGCAAGGCGATCGCGCTCATGCTGGCGCAGCCTTCGATGATCAAACGCCCGGTTCTCGATCTCGGCGGCCGCCGCGTGGTGGGCTTCAAGCCGGATCTCTATGCAAAGGACGTGAAGGCCGCGAAGTAGTTGGAGACGATCATCGCTGCGCCGTCTCGCGGGCCGCGCCCGCCGCCTTTGCAGCGCGCGCGTGCAGGAAAAATGCCGGCGGTATGATTTTCTATGTCAGCGGGAAATCGCAGCTGATTTCAACGCAAGGTGCGTCGGCCGCCTTGCGACGTCGTTGCCCAGCTTTCCGCCTTGCCTAACTCACTCGATTGACGGCATATTCCGGCGCGAAGCGGTCGCGGGTGGCGGCGAGGAATCGTCCAGTCGTCCGGCAGAGCCGCCGTACAGGAAGAAGCGAGGGCCAGGCGCTGAAGGCGCCGGCTTGGGGGGAATCTTTGGCTGACGAGTTCATTCTCGAGACCCACGGATTGACGAAGGAATTCGCGGGATTTTTTGCCGTTCGCGATGTTTCGCTCAAGATCCGCCGGGGCACCATTCATGCGCTGATTGGCCCGAACGGGGCCGGCAAGACGACGTGCTTCAACCTTCTGACCAAGTTCCTGCGGCCGTCGGCCGGCAAGATTCTCTATAAGGGTCAGGATATTACGGCGACGGCGCCGGCCGACGTGGCGCGTCTTGGCCTGGTCCGCTCGTTCCAGATCTCGGCGGTGTTTCCGCATATGACCGCGCTGGAGAACGTCCGCGTCGCCCTGCAGCGCCAGCATGGCTCGTCGTTCGATTTCTGGCGCTCCAAGAGCGTTCTGAACCGCTTCAACAATCGGGCGCTTGAGCTTCTCAACGACGTGGGCTTGAGCGAATTCGCCAACATTCCGGCGGTCGAGATGCCGTATGGGCGCAAGCGTGCGTTGGAGATCGCGACCACGCTGGCGCTCGATCCGGAGATGATGCTGCTGGACGAGCCGATGGCCGGCATGGGCCACGAGGACATCGACAAGATCGCCGCGCTGATCAAGCGCATCTCCGCCAAATACACGATCCTGATGGTCGAGCATAATCTCAGCGTCGTCGCCAACCTCTCCGACACCATCACCGTGCTGACGCGCGGCCAGGTGCTGACGGAAGGGCCGTATTCGGAGCTCGCCAAGGACGAGCGCGTCAAGGAAGCCTATCTGGGGGCCGGACATGCCTGAGGTGATGACGGCCAAGACGCCCACCGCTGACGCTGTGACCAGCACCATTCTCGATGTCAAGAATCTCGAGAGCTGGTACGGCGAATCCCACATTCTCCACGGCATGAACTTCAACGTGAATGCCGGCGAGGTCGTCACCCTGCTCGGGCGCAACGGTGCCGGCAAGACCACGACCCTGAAGTCGATCATGGGAATCATCGGCAAGCGCACCGGCTCGGTCCAGTTCAACGGGCGCGAGCTGATCCGCATGACCTCCGACAAGATCGCGCGGCTCGGCATCGCGCTGTGTCCGGAGGAGCGCGGCATCTTCGCCAGCCTCGACGTGCGCGAGAACCTGCTGCTGCCGCCGGTGGTGCGGCCGGGCGGGCTCACGCTCGACCAGATCTTCGAGCTGTTCCCGAACCTGAGGGAGCGGCTGAAGAGCCAGGGCACCAAGCTGTCGGGCGGCGAGCAGCAGATGCTGGCGATCGCGCGCATTCTGCGCACCGGCGCCAGCTTCCTGATGCTGGACGAGCCGACCGAGGGTCTCGCGCCCGTGATCATCCAGCAGATCGGCCACACCATCGCGCGGCTGAAGAAGGAAGGCTTCACGATCCTTCTCGTTGAGCAGAACTTCCGTTTCGCCTCGACGGTCGCCGACCGCTATTACGTGGTCGAGCACGGCAAAGTCATCGACGGTTTCGCCAATGCCGATCTGTCGGCCAACATGGATAAGCTGCATACTTATCTCGGCGTCTGATCGGCGACGTTGACGTTGACTTGGCAGTTTCCTCCCGCGGTTTTCTCTACGGTTTTCTTGGCAGTCTTCTTGGAAGGTTCTGGAAGTTGGAAATGAAGAGCAAATTCATCGCGTCATTGCTGCTGGGAACGGCGCTCACTCTCGCCGCTGGCAGCGTCGCTTCTGCCGGCGACAAGACCGTCAAGATCGGCGCGCTGTCCGATCAGTCGGGTCTTTATGCCGATCTCGGCGGCCCCGGCTCGACGCTCGCCGCGCAGATGGCGATCGAGGATTCCGGCCTCGCCGCCAAGGGTTGGAAGATCGACGTGATCTCCGGCGATCACCAGAACAAGCCGGATATCGGCACCGCGATCGCGCGGCAGTGGTTCGATGTCGAGAAGGTCGATGTCATCGTCGACGTGCCGAATTCCGGCGTCGCGCTGGCCGTCAACAACGTCGTCAAGGAGAAGAACGGCGTCTACATCAACTCGGGCGCTGCGACCTCGGATCTCACCAATGCGCAGTGCTCGCCGAACACGGTGCACTGGACCTACGACACCTACATGCTGGCGCACACCACCGGCCAGGCGCTGGTCAAGGCGGGCGGCTCGACCTGGTTCTTCCTGACGGCCGACTACGCCTTCGGCGCCGCGCTGGAGCGCGATACCACGGCGGTCGTCACCGCCAATGGCGGCAAGGTGATCGGCGGCGTCAAGCATCCGCTCAACACCTCCGACTTCTCGTCCTTCCTGCTGCAGGCCCAGTCGTCGAACGCCAAGGTCATCGGCCTCGCCAATGCCGGCGGCGATACCACCAATACGATCAAGCAGGCGGCCGAGTTCGGCATCAATAAGGGCGGCCAGAAGCTTGCCGCGCTGTTGCTGTTCCTGACCGACGTCAAGTCGATCGGGCTCGACATCGCGCAGGGCCTCAACTTCACCGAGACTTTCTACTGGGACATGAACGACCAGACCCGCGCCTTCTCCGAGCGGTTCGCCAAGCGGATGAAGAACGGCGCGCCGCCGACCATGGTCCAGGCCGGCGTCTATGCTGGTCTCGCGCATTACTTCAAGGCGCTGGACGCGCTGGGCGAGAACCCGCACGACGGCACCAAGATCGTCGACAAGATGAAGTCGATCCCGACCGAGGATACGCTGTTCGGCAAGGGCGAGATCCAGCCCAACGGCCGCACCATCCACACCGCCTATCTGTTCGAGGTCAAGAAGCCCTCGGAGTCCAAGGGCCCGTGGGATCTCTACAAGCTGGTCGGCTCGGTACCGGGCGACCAGGCCTTCACGCCGCTCGACAAGAGCGCGTGCGCCTTGTTGAAGAAATGAACCGCTGTGGCTCCGGCGGCTGACGTCGCCGGGGCCGCCATCTTCTGGGAAACGCCGAGAGAAAACAGAACAAGACGATGCAGGCCCTCTACGCACAGCTCCTGGTCGGACTGATCAACGGCTCGTTCTACGCGCTGCTCAGTCTCGGGCTTGCCGTCATCTTCGGCATGCTCAACATCATCAATTTCGCCCATGGCGCGCTCTACATGATGGGCGCGTTCTGCGCCTATTTCCTGCTCAACCTCGGCGGCATCAATTACTGGTGGGCGCTGCTGCTGGCGCCGATCATCGTCGGCGTCTTCGGCATGATCCTCGAGCGCACCATGCTGCAATGGATCGCCGGGCTCGACCATCTCTACGGACTGCTTCTGACGTTCGGACTGGCGCTGATCATCCAGGGCGTGTTCCAGAACTTCTTCGGCTCGTCCGGCCTGCCTTATGCGATCCCGGATCAGCTCCGTGGCGGCATGAATCTCGGCTTCATGTATCTGCCGGTCTATCGCGGCTGGGTCGTCATATTCTCCCTGGTCGTCTGTCTGGCGACCTGGTTCCTGATCGAGCGGACCCGGCTCGGCGCCTACCTGCGCGCCGCCACCGAGAATCCGACATTGGTGCGGGCGTTCGGCATCAACGTGCCGCGCATGATCACGCTGACCTACGGCCTCGGCGTCGGGCTCGCGGCCCTCGCCGGCGTGCTGTCGGCGCCGATCAACCAGGTGCGGCCCCTGATGGGCGAGCACATCATCATCGTGGTGTTCGCGGTGGTCGTGATCGGCGGCATGGGCTCGATCATGGGCTCGATCATCACCGGCTTCCTGCTCGGTGTGATCGAGGGACTGACCAAATATTTCTATCCCGAGGCTTCCAACACCGTGGTCTTCGTTCTGATGGTCCTGGTGCTGCTGGTGAAGCCGACGGGTCTGACCGGACGGGCGGCCTGACATGACATCCATCACCGACACGACCCTGCCGATCACCCCGCGCGCGATGCGCGACGAGATGATCGTGTTCGTCATCATGGCGGCGCTGCTGGCGATCGTACCGTGGACCGGGCTGTACCCGTTCTTCGTCATGCAGGCGCTGTGCTTCGCGCTGCTCGCCTGCGCCTTCAACCTCTTGATCGGCTATGGCGGCCTGCTGTCGTTCGGCCACGCGATGTTCCTGGGAACGGCCGGCTACTGCAGCGCCCACGCGCTGAAGGTGTGGGGGCTGCCGCCCGAGCTCGGCATCCTCACAGGCGTCGCCGGATCGTTCGTCCTGTCGGTGATCACCGGCTACATCTCGATCCGCCGCCAGGGCATCTATTTCGCGATGATCACGCTGGCGCTGTCGCAGCTGCTGTATTTCATCTATCTGCAGGCGCCGTTCACCCATGGCGAGGACGGCATCCAGGGCATTCCCCAGGGGCGGATGTTCGGCATCCTCGACCTGTCCAGGCCGACGGTGCTCTATTACGTCGTGCTGGTCGGCTTCCTCGCCGGTTTCCTGCTGATCTTCCGCACCATCAACTCGCCGTTCGGCGAAGTGCTGAAATCGATCCGTGAGAACGAGCAGCGGGCGATCTCGCTGGGTTACAAGACCGACCATTACAAGCTGCTCGCCTTCATTCTGTCCGGGACGCTGGCCGGCTTGGCTGGCGCGTTGAAGGTGTTCGTCGCCCAGAACGCCTCGCTGACCGACGTCGAGGTGGCGATGTCGGGGCAGATCGTGCTCATGACCCTGGTCGGAGGGCTCGGCACCGTGTTCGGCCCCGTCGTCGGCGCGTTCGTGATCGTCGGCATGCAGCAATATCTGTCCGGCTTCGGCCAGTGGGTGACGGTGATCCAGGGCGTGATCTTCGTCGCCTGCGTGCTCACCTTCCGCCGCGGCGTGGTCGGCGAAATCGCCCATCTGTTCAAACGATCCCTTTAAGCCGTTGATCTGAAAAGAGATCGTCGAAAGGGCAGAAAGCGGTGGATGAACCGGCCACCGCTTCTGCTGGTGCGCGATCCGGAGTATGACAGTTCTGTGACGGGCCGGCCCTGGCCCGTTTCGGAATGGATGGATCTCGTCCCATGCTGCACTGGTTTCGCGCCGTCCTCCCGCGGGAGGAGCGGTTTTTCGATTTGTTCGCCCGCCACAACAAGGTGGTGATTCAGGGCGCCCATGCGCTGCAGGACATGCTGCAGGGCGGTGACGACATCCTCGCCCACTGCCAGCGCGTCAGCCAGTTCGAGAACGAGGCCGACAACATCACCCGCGAAGTGCTGACCGCGGTCCGCCGCACCTTCATCACCCCGTTCGACCGCGGCGACATCAAGAACCTGATCACCTCGATGGACGATGCCATCGACCAGATGCAGCAGACCGCCAAGGCCGTGGTGCTGTTCGAGGTCAAAGAGTTCGAGCCGACCATGCGCGAGATGGGCACCTTGCTGGTCGATTGCGCCAATCTGATCGGCCGCGCGCTGCCGTTGCTGCAGGCGATCGGCCAGAACGTGCCGATGATCACCGCGATCACCGAGGAGATGACCAAGCTCGAGGGCCGGGTCGACGACCTCCACGACATCGGGCTGAAGGAGCTGTTCCTCAAGCACCGCAAGGCCAATACCATGGACTTCATCGTCGGCGCCGAGATCTACGACCATCTGGAGAAGGTCGCCGACCGCTTCGACGACGTCGCCAACGAGATCAATTCGATCATGATCGAACAGGTCTAGGGTAGGGCCGCGCCGTGGACGCTCAACTCGGCCTTCCGATCCTGGTCGGCCTCATCGCCGTTGCGCTCGCCTTCGATTTCCTGAACGGCCTGCACGACGCCGCCAACTCGATCGCGACCATCGTTTCGACCCGCGTGCTCCGGCCGCAATATGCGGTGTTCTGGGCCGCATTCTTTAATTTCGTCGCGTTCGCGGTGTTCGGCCTCCACGTCGCGCAGACCATCGGTACAGGGATCATCGATCCCGCCATCGTCGACGCCCAGGTGATCTTCGCGGCCCTGGTCGGCGCCATCGTCTGGAACCTCGTCACCTGGGCGGCCGGCATTCCCTCGTCGAGCTCACACGCGCTGATCGGCGGCCTGGTCGGGGCAGGGGTCGCCAAGGCCGGCATCTCGGCCGCCGTCTGGAGCGGCCTGTCGAAGACCGTGCTCGCGATCGTGCTGTCGCCGCTGGTCGGCCTGATACTGGCGATGGTCCTGGTCGCGATCGTGTCCTGGGCCTCGGTGCGCTCGACGCCGTTCGCGGTCGACCGCGCCTTCCGCATCCTGCAATTCGCCTCGGCCTCGCTGTATTCGCTCGGCCATGGCGGCAACGACGCGCAGAAGACGATGGGCATCATCGCCGTGCTGCTGTATTCGCAGGGCCATCTCGGCAACGAGTTCACGGTGCCGTTCTGGGTCGTGCTGTCGTGCCAGGCGGCGATGGCGCTGGGCACCCTGATGGGCGGCTGGCGCATCGTCCGCACCATGGGCCTGCGCATCACCAAGCTGAACCCGATGCAGGGTTTCTGCGCCGAGACCGGCGGCGCGATCACGCTGTTCCTGGCGACCTTCCTCGGCGTGCCCGTCTCGACCACCCACACCATCACCGGAGCCATCGTCGGCGTCGGCGCCGCCCGCCGCGCCTCCGCGGTGCGCTGGAACGTGGCCGGATCGATCGTCTATGCCTGGGTCTTCACGATTCCGGCCTCGGCGATCGTCGCGGCGCTGACGTTCTGGCTGGTGTCGGTGCTCCGGCACTGATCCGGATCGGCCCGGCCGGGCTCAACTCGCCGGTTGGAGTTGCGGTGCAAAACGCCTATATGGAGGGCGCGCGGCGGCCGAGATCCCGCGCCTTTCCCGTAAATCGCCCGCTCTCTGGCCTGAAACGACGCCTGCCGCCTCATGTCCGATACTGCCGTCACGACCGAACAGCCCGCCCGCACCGCCTTGTCCGACGAGGTGGCGCGCCGGCGCACCTTTGCCATCATCTCGCATCCGGACGCCGGCAAGACGACGCTGACGGAAAAGTTGCTGCTGTTCGGTGGCGCCATCAATCTCGCGGGCCAGGTCAAGGCCAAGGGCGAGCGCCGCAACACCCGCTCGGACTGGATGAAGATCGAGCGCGAGCGCGGCATCTCCGTCGTGACCTCGGTCATGACCTTCGAGTTCGGGGGCCTCGTTTTCAATCTCTTGGACACGCCGGGCCACGAGGACTTCAGCGAGGACACCTATCGCACCCTGACCGCGGTCGACTCGGCGGTGATGGTGATCGACGCCGCCAAGGGCATCGAGGCGCGCACGCGCAAGCTGTTCGAGGTCTGCCGCCTGCGCGACATCCCGATCATCACCTTCATCAACAAGATGGACCGCGAGAGCCGCGACACCTTCGATCTTCTGGACGAGATCGAGAAGACGCTGGCGCTCGACACCACGCCGATGACCTGGCCCGTGGGCCGCGGCCGCGATTTCATCGGCACCTATGACATCCGCGACGGCGGCGTGCGCCTGCTCGAAGGCGGCGGCGCCAAGACCGGCGCGGCGCAGCAGATCGCGATTTCGGAACTCGGCAAGTTCAACGCCAATCTCGACATGAGCCAGATCACCGACGAGCTCGAGCTGGTCAAGGAAGCGTGCAAGCCGTTCGACCTGGAGGCGTTCCGCGAGGGCCACCTGACGCCGGTCTATTTCGGCAGCGCGCTGCGCAATTTCGGCGTCGGCGATCTGCTCGAAGGCCTTGGCCGCTACGCGCCGTCGCCGCGCGCGCAGGAGTCGAACCTGCGCAAGGTCGACGCCGCTGAGCCGCGCATGAGCGCCTTCGTGTTCAAGATCCAGGCGAACATGGACCCCAACCACCGCGACCGCATCGCGTTTGCGCGGCTGTGCTCGGGCAAGCTCAACCGCGGCATGAAGGCGAAGCTGGTGCGCACCGGCAAGACCATGCCGCTGTCGAGCCCGCAATTCTTCTTCGCCCAGGACCGCTCGGTCGCGGACGAGGCCTTTGCGGGCGACGTCGTCGGCATTCCCAACCACGGCTCGCTTCGCATCGGCGACACGCTGACCGAGGGCGAGGACCTCACCTTCGTCGGCGTGCCGAGCTTCGCGCCGGAAATCGTCCGCCGCGTCCGGCTGACGGATGCGATGAAGGCCAAGAAGCTGAAGGAAGCCTTGCAGCAGATGTCGGAGGAGGGCGTCGTGCAGGTGTTCCGGCCGCGCGATGGCGCCCCGGCGCTGGTCGGCGTCGTCGGCCCGCTGCAGCTCGACGTGCTCAAGGCGCGGCTCGATGCCGAATACTCGCTGCCGGTGGAGTTCGAGATCTCCGAGTTCTCGCTGGCACGCTGGATCTCCTGCGACGACAAGAAGAAGCTGGAGGCGTTCATCGCGTCCAACAATTCCGGCGTCGCCGACGACGTCGATGGCGATCCGGTGTTCCTGGCCAAGAACGAGTTCTATCTCGGCTACACCAAGGAGCGCGCCGAAGGCATCGTGTTCTCCAACGTCAAGGACGTGAAGAAGAAGGCGTAGCCGCCCGGCACTCTCTCGTCATTCCGGGCCATCGCGCAGCGATGAGCCCAGAAATCCATTTTCCCTCTCGTTCTAAAGCCCGATGGCTTCCGGGCTTGCCCTGCGGGCGCCCCGGAATGACGAGCGGAAAGACATGCTCTGCCTCATCGTGAGCCTCGCTCCCGCTGTGGGATGATATCCGTGGCGCCGCGTACTTTGCGTCGGGTGATCGGCGCGCTAGTCTTCCTCTCATCAACAGGCGAGGGAGATGGACATGCCGGCGGGATCGATTGGCCGTCTTGTGCGGCGACAGATGATGGCACTGTTGGCTGTGTGTGGACTTACGTTCGCGACGATCGCAACGGCTGACGCGGCCGAGGTCGTCGCGCTCGGCGCCAGCAACACCTACGGCAAGGGCGTCAATCGCGGCGAGGACTTTCCGGCCCAGCTCGAGGCCATGCTCCACGGCAAGGGCGTTCGGGTCAGCGTCGCCAACGCCGGCATCAACGGTGATACGACCGTCGGGATGCTGTCCCGCTTCGACAGCGCGGTCGATGGATCAACCCGCGTGCTGGTGCTGCAGCCCGGCGGCAACGACGCCCGCAAAGGTGCCGGCGACCAGCGCGCCGGCAGCATCAGCGCCATCATGGCCAAGGCCGCGCAGCGCCGCATCAAGGTCGTGATGGTCGAGAACGGCATGTTCCGTGGCCTGCCGCATCAGGTCGACGGTGTGCATCTGACCCCGGAGGGCTATCGCATGCTGGCCGCATCGCTGCTGCCGCGCGTGATGAGCGGCTTGCGGAAGTAGCTCGCCGCGAGATCGTGAAGCGCGCCGCGCCGGCCTGCGGTCTCACAGCTCGATGATCCCCCGCCTTGCCGCATGCGCGACCGCATCGGTGCGGCCGGTGGCGTCGAGCTTGTCGAGCAGCGAGCCGACGTGGAATTTGGCGGTGTGCACGGAGATGCCGAGGCTGCGCGCGATCTCCTTGTTGGAGCAGCCCTCGGCCATCAGCGCCAGCACGTCGCGCTCGCGCGCGGTGAGCTGAAAATCATCGGTCGCGGCGCCGTCGATCCTGTCGTCGCCGCTGCGAGCCTCATCACTGCCATGCAACGGCGCGACGGCGACGTCGGCGCTCTCGCCGGGCGCGACCAGCGTCAGGCCCGTGACATCGCCGAGCAGCGCCGCCAGCCGGTCGGCCAGTTCGGCATCGTCGACCGCGATCGCGATCCTGATCGGCGCGCGCGCCTCCTCGCTCACGCCGGCCTCTCGCCGATGGTCAGGGCGAACTGCACCGGCTCGCCGGCACGCAGCGCTGCGACCTCGACGACGGCGCCGACGCTGTCCGGACCGAGTTCGCGCATCATCGCGCGCATGCCCCTGAACGGCTCCTTGTTGAGCGCGGTGATGACGTCACCCTGGCGCAGGCCGGCGGCCGCGGCCGGGCCGCTCTTGTCGAGGCTCATGATCATCGCACCGAGTCCATCGTCGAGCCGGACCGGCTGCAGGCCGGCGCCGAGATAGCCGCGAGCGATGCGACCATGCGTCTCGAGCTTGCTGGCGACCCGTTCGATCGTGGCCGCGGGAATGACGAGCGTGCGGCGCGGGCCGCGCACCGCCATGCCGATCGCATGACCGTCGGCGTTGAGCACCAGGCCGCCTTCGGCGCTGTGCCGCAGCCTGGTGTCGAGCTCGATGCGCGCATCGATGTCGCCGCCGCGCAGGCTGCGCCAGGGACCGGCGGATTTCGACACCATCGCGAGCGCGGCCGTTGGCGTGCCGTGCTCGGCAGCGGCGATGACCGCGAGCGAGCCGAGCGCGGGCATCTCGCCGGAGAGTTGGGCCGGTCCCGCAGTGCCGCCATCGAAGCGGAGCAGGGCGATGTCGGTGGTGTGGTCGCGGCCCGCCACCGTGGCCGGCCTTTGCGTGCCATCGGCAAAGACGAGCACGATTTCGCCTTCGTCCGCCAGCGCCTCGTCGGCGGTGACGACAAGGCCCGGCTTCCAGACGAAGCCCGTGGCGCGGCTGCGGTGCGAGGAGACGGTGAGGACCACAGGCGCGGCTTGCGCGACGGCGGTCGTCAATGCCGACGATAGCGAGGCGAGGGCGGACGGATCGGACATGGGACGCTCCAGAATGGGTCTGGTCCCAATTTGGCGTCTCCGAAGCGGTTTCGAAACTACCCGATCAGGTAGTCGACCGGCTTCAGAGCGTCGTCCGCGCTTTCGGCAGTGGGAAGGCGAGATCGCCGTGCTTCGACGTCTTCAGCCCCAGTCCGATCAGCGCCTCGGCGAAGCGCACCGCTGCGGCGACGCCGTCGATCACGGGAATTCCGAGCTCGGTGGAGAGGTCGTGCGCGAGATCGGCCATGCCGGCGCAGCCGAGCACGATGGCGCCGATACCGTCCTCGCGCAGCGCCGCCCGGCATTCGCCGAGCAGCGTGCCGCGGACATTGGCCTCGGGCTTGTCGAGGTCGAGCACGGCAACGTCGACGGCGCGCACCCTGCGGCAATGCTGCTCCATGCCGTAATTGCGCACGAGGTGCTCGGCGATCACCTTGGTGCGCGACAGCGTGGTCACGATGCTGAAATGGGTGGCGACGAAGCTCGCCGCATGCATCGCAGCTTCGGCGATGCCGAGCACCGGCACAGCCGACAATTCGCGCGCGGCGAGCAGGCCGGGATCACCGAAGCAGGCGATTACATGGGCGTGGCAACCTTCCGCGTCTCCGGCCTCGACCTCCTTGAGCATGCCGACCGCGGCAATCGCCTCGTCGTAATGGCCCTCGATCGAGGCGGCGCCGAACCGCGCGGTGCGGCCGACGATCCGCGTCGACGGGCTTGCGCTGGCCTGGGCCGCCTTGGCGATCAATTCGGTCATCGTCGCCGTCATGTTCGGGTTGATGACGTTGATCACGGTCTCGCTGTGGCGGCTCATCGTCGCGTCCGTCTGCTGTCGCATCCTGCCGTGTTCTAGCCGAGTTCCGCTGTTACGGTCGAGAGCCGTTCGCGGCGCGGAACGCGCAGACGTGAACGGGATTGAGCTTGCGAATTCTGCGATCGGATCCAGCTTGGAGTCCATCCCAGCCCGAGAGTCCCATGCTCCGTGTCGTCGTGCTCCTCCTGCTGATGGTGGCCGCTCCGGTCGCCGCCGACGCGCGCCGCCAGCAGATCAATCCGGTGCCGTTCGCGCACACGCCGTGCAGCGTGCTCGACGAGCAGCCGTGCACGCCGTCGTTCTGCAGCGTCTTCGGGCCGTGGCCGTGTATTCCCGAGATGAACTATCCCTATGGCCAGAACCTGCAGCTCACGATCGAGAGCCGGCCCGCCAGGGATCAGGAAGCCAAATATCAGAAGCCGGATCACGATCTCGACACGATCGGCGATCTGTTCGCGGCGCTGCGCGCATGCTGGACGCCGCCGCCGGAGGACAGCGCCCGCGCGGGGATGCAGATGACGGTGCGCTTCAGCTTCAAGCGGACCGGCGAGATGATCTCACCGCCGCGCGTGACCTTCGTGACCTCAGGCGCCCCGGCCGACACGCGTGCGACCTATTTGAAGGCCATCAATGCCTCGCTCGACGGCTGCCTGCCGCTGAGGTTCACAAAAGGGCTCGGCGGCGCGCTCGCCGGCCGGCCGATCGCGATCCGCTATGTCGACAACCGGGATTTGAAGAACACGTCGGAGCGGCAATAGCGCCCCGCCGCGCCGTCTCGCACGGCGCGAACCCCACCCACCGATCATTCGGGACGGACGCAACGCGTGCGAACCTCAGCTGGGCGATTGCGCAGCGGGGAATCTCGATATGGTTGCGAAGAACGCAAACCAATCTCGGGATTCCGGGTTCAACGCTGACGCGTCGCCCCGGAATGACGATGTGTGATGGCGAATCGGCAGCGTGCGGCTTGCAGACGGTCTCCGCCACGTTGCGAGGCCGCCGCCGGAAATGATACCGATGCCCACGCACAGGTCGCGTGCAAGCGAAGGGGGACGCCGTGGGACTTCTGGTGATGGTGGTGGGGCTGGTGCTGTTTCTCGGCGCCCATGTGTTCACGACCCGGCGCGGGGCGCGCGCGCAGGTCATCGCGCGGCTGGGCGAGAGCACCTACAAGCTCGTCTACACCGTCGTGGCGCTCGCCGGCCTCGCCCTGATTGTCTGGGGCTTTGCGGAGTACCGCCATGGCGGCGGCTGGATCCAGGTGTGGACGCCGCCGAAGGCGCTCAAGCACATCAACCTGGCCTTGATGCTGCCGGCCGTCATCATGGTGGTTGCCGCCTATATTCGCGGCCGCATCTACACCACTCTCAAACATCCGATGCTGGCCGGCGTGAAGCTGTGGGCGTTCGGCCACCTGCTCAGCAACGGCGATCTCGGCGGCATCATCCTGTTCGGCTCGATCCTGGCATGGGCGGTGTTCGACCGCATCTCGCTGAAGCGCCGCGCCGACGCCGGCGGCCCGCCGATCCCGGTCGGCGGCGTCGGCAACGACGTCATCGCGGTGGTGGTCGGCATCGTCGTCTATGCCGCGCTGGCCTTCGCGTTCCATCCTGTCGTGCTCGGCATTCCTGTCATCGGGGGTTAGCGATGTCGGTGCAGTCGACCGTCCGCCGCAAGACGGCTCCCGAGATCCGCGCCCGCAAGGGCGGCGAGCCGATCGTGATGCTGACGTCCTACCACGCCCATACCGCGGCGCTGGTGGATCGCCATTGCGATGTGATCCTGGTCGGCGATTCCCTCGGGAACGTGATGCACGGCTTCGAGACCACCGTGCCGGTGACGCTGGAAATGATGATTCTGCAGGGCTGCGCCGTGATGCGCGGCTCGCGCCAGGCGCTGGTGGTGGTCGACATGCCGTTCGGCTCCTACGAGGCGTCGAAGGAGCAGGCGTTTCATGCGGCGGTGCGGATCCTGAAGGAGACGCAATGCGGCGCGGTCAAGCTCGAGGGCGGGGCGCGGATGGCCGAGACGGTGGCCTTCCTCAGCGAGCGCGGCATTCCGGTGATGGGCCATGTCGGCCTGACGCCGCAATCGATCAACACGCTCGGCTCGTTCCGGGCGCAGGGCCGCGACGAAGCGGATTGGGCCGCGATCGAGAACGATGCCGCGGCGATCGCACAGGCCGGCGCGTTCTCGGTGGTGATCGAGGCCGTGGCCGAGCCGCTGGCGCGCAAGATCACGCGGCAGATCGCGATCCCCACCATCGGCATCGGCGCCAGCGCCGCCTGCGACGGTCAGGTGCTGGTTTTGGAGGACATGCTCGGCCTGTCGCCGCGGGCGCCGAAATTCGTCCGCCGCTACGGCAATCTCGGTCCGGCGATCGACGAGGCGATCGAACGCTACGCGGCGGACGTGCGTACCCGTGCGTTTCCGGCGGCGGAACATGTCTACGGAATGAAGTCAAAGACCTGACGGGCGCCTCTCGCTTGGTCGTCCCGTTGGCGCCGTGGTGCGCGCGGCGTCACGGGATGAATCTCCGGCGTTGGCGGAGATAGCCAAGCGCGTCGTCCCTTGGTTATGTTTCAGGCTGGTCCGCATCGCGGCGAACAACGACAAGAAGCCAAGCTCGGGGAAACTCCATGGACTGGTCGACCTATGTAACGCCGCCGATGCGGCGCGAAGCCCGTTTCGGCGATCGCGTGGTTCCGTTGTTCACGGAGCGGCCCGCGAACGTCTGGGCCATGGTCGAAGAAGCGGTGGAGCGCAACGGCGACGGCGAGGCGCTGGTCTGCGGCGCTCAGCGGCTGTCATGGCGCGAGGTGATGGCGACTGCCGCGCGGATCGCCGGCGGGCTGCAGGCGAGGGGATTGCAGAAGGGCGACCGGCTCGCGGTGCTGCTCGGCAATCGCATGGAATTCGTGCTCACGCTGTTTGCCGCGGCCAAGCTCGGGCTGATCACGGTGCTGCTGTCGACCCGGCAGCAGACCCCGGAAATCGCCTATGTGCTGAACGATTGCGGCGCCCGGCTGCTGCTGCACGAGGCGGCGTTGGCGGACCGGTTGCCGGCCGCTGCGGAAACGCCGGAGCTGGCGGGGCGCATTGCCGTCGACGATCGTCCGGCGCGGTCGGATTTTGCAGCGCTGGCCGATCATGCCGCGCACGAAAATCACGTCGAGGTGACTGAAGAGGACACTGCGATGATCCTCTACACCTCCGGCACCACTGGCCGGCCGAAAGGCGCGATGCTCGCCCATTGCAACATCGTGCACTCCTCGATGATCTACGAGGCGTGCCTGGGGCTGACGCCCGCCGACCGCTCGATCGCCGCCGTGCCGCTCGGCCATGTCACCGGTGTCGTCGCCAACATCACCAGCATGGCGCGCTGCGCCGGCACCTTGATCATCATGCCGGAGTTCAAGGCCGGCGAATATCTGAAGCTCGCCGCGCGCGAGCGCGTGACCTACACGGTCATGGTCCCCGCGATGTACAATCTCTGCCTGTTGCAGCGCGACTTCGACAGTCATGATCTCTCGTGTTGGCGGATCGGCGGCTTCGGCGGCGCGCCGATGCCGGTCGCCACCATCGAGCGGCTGGCCGCCAAGATCCCCGGTCTGCGGCTGGTCAACGCCTATGGCTCGACCGAGACCACCTCGCCGGCGACGTTGATGCCCTCGGATCTGACCGCGCGCCATATCGACAGCGTCGGGCTGCCGTGTCCGGGCGCCAGCATCCTGGTGATGGACGGGCAGGGGCGGGAGCTGCCGCGCGGTGAGATCGGCGAGATCTGGATCGGCGGCGGCCAGGTCATCAAGGGCTACTGGAACAATCCCAAGGCCACCGGCGAGAGCTTCACCGCCGGCTATTGGCATTCCGGCGACCTCGGCTCCATCGATGCCGACAATTTCGTCCGGGTGTTCGACCGGCAGAAGGACATGATCAACCGCGGCGGGCTGAAGATCTACTCGGCCGAGGTCGAATCGGTGCTGGCGAGCCACCCGGCGGTGGTCGAGAGCGCGATCATCGCCCGGCCGTGTCCGGTGCTCGGCGAGCGGGTGCACGCGGTGGTCGTGACCCGCGAGCCGATGAGCGCCGAAGCCCTGCGCAGCTGGTGCGCCGAGCGGGTCTCGGATTACAAGGTCCCGGAAACCCTGACCGTGACCGCAGACCCTTTGCCGCGCAACGCCAACGGCAAGGTGATGAAACGGCAGTTGCGCGAGGCCTTGACGGCGTGATAGCCGCGTTCGGACCTTGTGGCAGAACCGGGGAGTAACGCCTTGATTCGGCTGGACTCGCCTTGCCACCGCCATGCCGATGCGGTATCGGCGCCGGCGCGCGGGCAACGGACCGCTCGCGCGGCACTTCAAACCCATGCGCGCGCGCTCGCAGCGAACCTGACGGGATGTCCTTAGGTGTCTGAATTCATTGATGAAGTAGACGATGAGGTCCGTCGGGAACAGCTCAAGAAGCTGTGGGACCGCTACTCGATCTTGATCATCGCCATTGCCGTGCTGATCATCGCCGGCGTCGGCGGCTGGCGCGGCTACCAGTATCTCGAGGGCCAGAAGGCGGCCGAAGCAGGCTCGGCCTTCAACAAGGCCCTCGAACTCTCCGAGCAGAACAAGCATGCCGAGGCGGAGAAGGCCTTTGCGGATGTCGCGGCCACGGCCCCATCGGGATACCGCATGCTGGCCCGCTTCCACCAGGCCGCCGAGGCCGCGATGCGCGACAAGGCGGCTGCCGTGAAGCTCTATGACGAACTCGCCGCCGACCGCAGCATCGGGGCCGAGCAGCAGTCGATGGCGCGGCTGCGCGCGGCCGGCCTGCTGGCCGATACGGCGCCTTACGCCGACCTCAAGCAGCGCCTCGAAGGCGAAACTGCGCCCGGCGCGCCGTTCCGCCACGCCGCCCGCGAATTGCTGGCGCTGTCGGCGTGGAGGGCCAATGATGCCGGGGCGGCCCGTCAATGGCTCGACATGATTGCGCTGGATGGTGAGACCCCGCCGGGCCTGCGCTCGCGCGCCGAAGCGCTGCAGGCGCTGTTGCCTGCAGTCGCCAAAAGCTGATCGCGGACCTCGCGACGGCGAAACCGAGTTGATTGGAACGACGATCATGCGCCGCGCCCAACGTGCCATTGCCCTGACGGTCCTCATTGCGCTTTCCGGCGTGCTGGGCGGCTGCGCGAGTGGGGGAAGTTTCGACCCCTCGGACATGCTCGACTTCCTGGACACCAAGAAGAAGCTGCCGGGCGACCGCAAGCCGGTGTTCCCGGAGGGCGTGCCGGGTCTCGAGCAGGGCGTGCCGAAGGAACTCTACAAGGGTGCGCAGCAGCAGCCGATGACCGACCCAGCCGCTCAGGCGGCGACGCCGCCGGCGCCTCCGGTGGAGGAGCCCAAGGGCAGAAAGGGCCGGCGGCAGGCGGCCGTGAACAACCCGACGACGGCCGATCCGCAGGATGGCGAGGCTGCCGCGGTCGAGGAGGGCGCTGCCGCCGTTCCGCCGGCACCGAAGCCCAAGAAGATCGTGCGCCGCCGCACCACGGCACCACCGCCGGATGATGCTGCCCCGGTGCAGCAGCCGGCGGCCCAGCGATCCAGCGGCGGCTTCCCGGCGCCGATGCCGAGCGGCTCCTTCAGCCGTTAATCTCACCTGCGAATCGGCGGATCGCCCGTTCGGTTTTGCGGCCGAATGCGCTAAAGCTGCGCGCTCACGCGCACGGATCATCATGCCCTTCACCATCGCCATCATCGGCCGGCCCAATGTCGGCAAGTCGACCCTGTTCAACCGTCTGGTCGGGCAGAAACTGGCGCTCGTCGACGACATGCCGGGCGTCACGCGCGACCGCCGCGAGGGCGAAGCTAAGCTGTTCGATCTCAACTTCACGATCATCGACACCGCTGGCCTCGACGAGGGGCCGAAGGGCTCGCTGACCGCGCGCATGCAGGAGCAGACGGAGACCGCGATCGCGCTCGCCGACGCGCTGTTCTTCGTGATCGATGCCCGCATCGGCCTGACGCCCGCCGACCGCGCCTTCGCCGATTTCGCCCGCCGCGCCGACAAGCCGGTGCTGTTGCTCGCCAACAAGAGCGAGGGCAAGCATGGCGAGCTCGGCGCCATGGAATCTTACGCGCTCGGCCTCGGTGATCCCATCCAGATCTCGGCCGAGCACGGCGAGGGCATGGGCGAGCTCTATGACGCCGTCAGCAAGCTCGTGCCGCCCACGGACGATGAGGAGGACGAGCACGAGGAGACCGACGAGGAGCGCGCCAACAGGCCGATCCGGGTCGCGATCGTCGGCCGTCCCAACGCCGGCAAGTCGACCCTGATCAACCATCTGCTCGGCGAGGAGCGGCTGCTCACGAGTCCCGAGGCCGGTACGACGCGCGATTCGATCGCGGTCGAAATCGAGTGGAAGGGCCGCGGCTTCCGCATCTTCGACACCGCAGGTCTGCGCCGGCGCTCGCGCATCGAGGAGAAGCTGGAGAAGCTGTCGGTGGCCGATGCGCTGCGCGCGGTGCGCTTCGCCGAGGTGGTCGTGCTGATGATGGATGCGCAGAACCGCTTCGAGGAGCAGGATCTGCGCATCGCCGATCTGATCGAGCGCGAGGGGCGTGCGCTGGTCATCGCCGTCAACAAATGGGACCTGATGGACGGCAACCCCGGCCAGATCTCGATGCTGCGCCGCGATGCCGACCACTGGCTGCCGCAGGTCGCGGGCGCGCCGATCGTGGCGGTGTCGGGCCTGATGGGCGAGGGCATCGACCGGCTGATGCAGGCGATCGTCGAAGCCTACGCGATCTGGAACCGGCGCGTGCCGACCGCGGCGCTGAACCGCTGGTTCGAGCAGGCGATCGCCGACAACCCGCCGCCGGCGGTGTCGGGCCGCCGGCTCAAGCTGAACTACATCACCCAGACCAAGGCGCGGCCGCCGAGTTTCGTGCTGTTCTGCTCGCGGGCCGACGCGATCCCGCAATCGTACCTGCGCTATCTCACCAACTCGATGCGCGAGACCTTCGAGCTGCCGGGCACGCCGGTGCGCATCACCCTGCGCGAGAAGGCCAACCCGTTCGCGCACAAGCGCAAGCGGCCGAACTGATCAGTTGCGTCAGCGGAAGCGGTCCGGCCATGGAAGCAAGCCCGCCGAGCGTCGCGACAGAAGAGGCGACGGCCCCACGCCGCGGCGCCGTCGCCTTCATCTTCGTCACCATCCTGCTCGACATGCTCGCGCTCGGGCTGATCATGCCGATCCTGCCGAAGCTGATCGAGAGCTTCGTGGGCAACGACACTGCGCAGGCGGCCCGCATCTTCGGCCTGTTCGGCACCGCCTGGGCGCTGATGCAGTTCGTGTTCTCGCCGGTGCTCGGCAGCCTGTCCGACCGCTTCGGCCGGCGGCCGGTGATCCTGCTGTCGAACTTCGGCTTGGCCGCGGACTACGTGCTGATGGCGCTGGCGCCGTCGCTCGCGTGGCTGTTCGTGGGGCGCCTGATCTCCGGAGTCACCTCGGCCAGCATCTCGACGGCTTTCGCCTACATCTCCGACCTGACGCCGCCCGACCGGCGTGCGGCGATCTTCGGGCGCATCGGCGCGGCGTTCGGCGCGGGCTTCGTGCTGGGCCCCGCCACCGGCGGCCTGCTCGGCGACATCGACCCGCGGCTGCCGTTCTGGGCTGCAGCCGCGCTCAGCTTCGCCAACGCGCTGTACGGACTGCTGGTGCTGCCGGAATCGCTGCCGTCAAAGCGGCGCAGTCCGTTCCGATGGCGAGCCGCGAGCCCGCTCGGCGCGCTGCAATTGCTGCGCTCGGATCGCATCCTCGGCGGACTGTCGGTCGTCAACTTCATCACCCAGCTCGCTCATGTCGTGCTGCCGTCGACCTTCGTGCTCTACGCGACCTATCGCTATGGCTGGGATACGCGCACGGTCGGGCTGACGCTGGCGATGGTCGGCATCTGCGCCATGGTGGTGCAGGGCGGGGCGGTGGGGCTGATCGTCCGCCTGCTCGGCGAGCGCGGCGCGCTGATGCTCGGCCTGTCCGCGGGGACGGTGGGCTTCCTGATCTTCGGCCTTGCGCCGACCGGGCCGTTGAGCTGGCTCGGCATTCCCGTGATGGCGCTGTGGGGCGTCTCGGGCGCGGCCATCCAGGCTTTGATGACCCGCCTCGTCCCACCGGACAGACAGGGCCAGCTACAGGGCGCGACGTCGAGCGTGCAGAGCGTGGCCCAGCTCGCAGGTCCCTTCCTGTTCACGCTGACCTTTGCCTATTTCATCGGAGCGGCCGCGCCGGCGCATCTACCCGGCGCGCCGTTCCTGCTGGCGTCGGCGTTGCTGATCGTCGCTCTCCTGATTGCGGTGCGGACGCTGTCCTCGGCAAAGAGCAGCTAGAGTAGCGCGCCGGCCTGAAGGTTCTCATCCCCTGACCCCACCGATGCAGCTCTCGCGCTCTCGCGGGACGGGGATTGCACACGCTTCAAAATAGGTCAATAATGCTGACATAAATAGCCGGATCAGGGGAGGAATATTGGTGAGCTGGAAGCCCGTCTACGCGCGCCGCGCGGATCGCATGAAGGCATCGGAGATCCGCGAGCTGCTCAAGGTGCTGGAGCGGCCCGGCATGATTTCGTTCGCCGGCGGCATCCCCGATCCCGCGCTGTTTCCTGTAGCAGCGGCGGCGCAGGTCTATGCCGATGCGCTGGCATCGCCCAACGCGGCTTCCGCTGCTCTGCAATATGCCGTCAGCGAGGGCTACGGTCCGCTTCGCCAGTGGATCGCCGAGTACATGACCGCGCAGGGCATAGCGGCCTCGCCAGACAACATCCTCGTCACCGCGGGATCGCAACAGGCGCTCGATTTTCTCGGCAAGCTGCTGCTCACGCCCGGCGATACGGCGCTCGTCACCGTTCCCACCTATCTTGGCGCGCTGCAGGCCTTTTCGGCCTACGAGCCGCGTTACGATTCGATCGGTCCACGCGCTGCGAACCGCACCCCGGCCTCCTACGCGGACGAAGCCGCGAAAGAAGCTGCGGGGGCGCGCGTGAAGTTCGTCTATGTCGTGCCGGACTTTGCCAATCCGACCGGTGAGACGCTGTCGCGTTCGGCGCGCGCCGATGTCCTGGATCTCGCCGGCGAGCTGGACGTGCCGGTGTTGGAGGACAGCGCCTATTCTGCCTTGCGTTTCGACGGCGACGAGATGCCGTCGCTGCAGTCGTTGGACGTCCGTCGCCGCGGCTCGCTCGATGCTTCCCGCGTCATCCATCTCGGAACGTTCTCGAAGACGGTCGCGCCGGGCCTGCGCATCGGCTGGGTTTGTGCATCGCGCGCCATCATCAGCCGTCTCGTCCTCATCAAGCAGGCGAGCGACCTCAACGTGTCAGCGATCAATCAGATCGTGATGCACAGGCTCGTGAAAGACGGAGGGCATGCCGGGCTGATTGCACGGGCGCGCGCGCATTATCGGCTCAAGCGCGATGCGATGCTGAGGGCACTCGAGGCACAGATGCCGTCAGAAGCGAGGTGGACGCGGCCCGACGGCGGATTCTTCGTCTGGCTCACCTTGCCGGACGGCGTGTCCGGTGCCGCCTTGCTCGACCGGGCCATGAATCAGGCCCAGGTGGCGTTCGTTCCCGGGGCAGCCTTCTTCCACGACGGCAGCGGCACCAACACGATCCGCCTGTCCTATTCGCTGCCCGAGGAGGCCGTGATCGAGGAAGGCATCGGCCGCCTCGCGAGTCTGCTGCGCTGACGATGACGTGATTCTGCGCAGCGAATGTCGTATCGTCTGCGCAGCGGCACTGGCGGGACGCGATGCTAATCCACCGCATCCCGCATCGGAGCTATCGGCTTACTTCTTCACCAGCGGGCACTCGCTGGCCTCGAGCGGCTTGGCGGCATCCTCAGGCGCGATCTTGGCGATCAGCTTGTAGTAGTCCCACGGATATTTGGACTCTTCGGGCTTCTTGACCTCGAACAGATAGGCCGGGATCAGGCGGCGGCCGTCGGCGCGCAGCGGGCCCTTGCCGAACAGCGGATCGTCGGTCGGAATCTCCTTCATCTTGGCCACGACCTTGGCGCCGTCATGCGGATTGCCGCCGAGTGCCTCGAGCGTCTTCAGGTAGTGCAGCGCGCCGGCGTAGACGCCGGCCACCGTCATCGACGGCATCGTGCCCTTCGGTGACAGCTTCTGGAAGCGGTTGGACCAGGCGCGGGTCTGCTCGTTCAGGTCCCAGTAGAACGACTCGGTGAAGGTCAGGCCCTGCGCGACCTTGAGCCCGAGCGCATGCACGTCGTTGACGAACAACAACAGCGCGGCGAGCTTCTGGCCGCCCTGGACGATGCCGAATTCGGAAGCCTGCTTGATCGAGTTGGTGGTGTCGCCGCCGGCGTTGGCAAGGCCGATGACCTTGGCCTTCGACGATTGCGCCTGCAGCAGGAAGGACGAGAAGTCCGCGGTGTTGAGCGGATGCTTGACCGAGCCGAGCACCTTGCCGCCACTGCTGGTCACGACTGCGGAGGTGTCGCGCTCCAGCGCATGGCCGAAGGCGTAGTCCGCGGTGAGGAAGAACCAGGTATCGCCGCCGGCCTTGGTCAGCGCCTTGCCGGTGCCATTGGCGAGCATGTAGGTGTCGTAGGTGAACGAGATCGTGTTGGCGTTGCAGGCCTTGCCGGTGAGGTCGGCAGTGGCCGCGCCGGAGTTCAGGAGGATCGAGTTCTTCTCCTTGACCAGATTGGAGACGGCCAGCGCCACGCCGGAGTTCGGCGTGTCCATGATCACGTCGACCTTCTGGGTGTCGATCCACTGCCGGCCGATGTTGACGCCGACGTCGGGCTTGTTCTGGTGGTCGCCGCTGATGACCTCGATGGTCCAGCCCTTGGCCTTCAGGCCGGAATCCTCGACCGCCATGTTGACGGCTGCGACCGAGTTGGGCCCGCCGATGTCGGCATAGAGGCTGGACATGTCGTTGAGCACGCCGATCTTGACGACCTTGTCGTCGGCGAAGGCGGAGCCGGCAAAGCTGAGCGTGGTGGCAGCAAGCAACGCGGCCATCCGCCACGTATGAGACGTCGTCATCGAAGTCCTCCCTGGTGTCGTGTCACGGCGGGGCTTCTTGGGCGCCCTTTGCCGTCGGTCTCCCTGGATAGCCGGTCTTGTGAGTTGCGGCAATGCGCCAAAAGGCGCGAGACGCGCCCAAGGTTTGTGCGTTTCGCTTGAGCGTTAACGCAGGGCGTCCGAGGTCAGCCGGAATTTCTGGATGCGCTTACCGGCGTCGACCTCGGCGGTATAAGCGTTGCCCTGCCGGTCGACAGCCATCGCGTGCACCCAATGGAATTGGCAGGCCTTGTCGCGCGTCCGCGTCGTGCTCGCGTCATGGCGGTCTTTCCCGATGTGTGCTGCGGTCATCCGCTTATGAGCGCAGTCCATCGCGGGCATGGCGGGGTGTCAATCGTGCGGGGGACGCAGATCGGCAGGCTCAGACGGGCGCCTGCGCCACAGCTTCCTTTTTCGGCGGCGTCCGCAACGTCGGCGGCCGCAGAAAGCGCGTCAGCATGAGCCGCAGATGCTCACTGCTCTGCTTGATATCGACCGCCGGATTGCGGATCGGCAGCGCACGTGCGCCGTCGACGATCACGAACAGGATGTTCGCGGTCGCCTCCGGATCGAGGCCGGGATCGACCTCGCCGCGGCCCTGTGCCTTGGTGAGGAAGTCGACCAGCAGCGCCCGCATCGCGCGCGCATGCGCGTGGACGATGGCGGCAAAGTCGGCATTACGGCAGGCCTCGGCCAAGGCCTCGGCGCTGAGGACCTGGGCCTGTGGCTGGTGAATGCTGGTGCTCTCGAGCTCTTGCACCAGGGCGTCGATCACGTCGGGCGAGGCCAGGATTGCCTGGAGGCGCGATGCAGCGTGGCTCAGATTCTGCTCGACCAGCGCCTGGATCATCGCCTCCTTGCTGGGAAAGTAATGATAGAGGTGGCCCGGGCTGATCTTCGCCGCAGCACAGATGTCGGTGGTGCTGGCGCCGTGGAATCCGTTCCTGACGAAGCACGACAGGGCGGCCTGGAGAATCCCCTGGCGCTTCTGCTCGTGCTTGACCGGATCGACCTTTCTCATCGCGCGTCCCGTCGGGCCAACTCTCGCCACATTCGTCGTTTCCGCCAACTGCTTGTAATATAAAATAATATTTCTCGCCGCTCTAATCTAGAGAATTTGATCTAGTTTAGTTGGACAAGCGCTGCTGCTTGTGAGACTTAATTAGAGTGAGCTATCTATCAATGGGTCTCCCCGCTACGATGCGTCTCGCTCCGCTGAAGTCGACGGCCCTGATTTCCCTGGCGCTGGCAACGGCCGGCTGCGCCACTGCTCCGCTCGAGCGGGCCGGCTCGCTCAAGAATTACGATCGCCTCGTCGATGCCAACGGCTTGGTGACGCGCGCGCAGATCAAGGCCAACAAGAAGGAGCTGCTCGAGGCCAAGACGATCCGGATCGAGCCGACCGCGTTTCCGCCGCGTCCCGACATCGCCCTCGACGAGAACGAGCGCAAGCTGGTGGCCAACGTCATCAGCCGCGAAATGTGCCTGCGTCTCAGCGAGCGATTCCAGATCGTCGGACCCCGCGAGGAGGCGGATCTGACGGTCAAGGCGACCGTCACCCATGCTACGGCGACTAACGCGACCGCATCGGCAGCCTCGCAGGCGGCGTCCATCGCCAAGAGCGTCGCGCTGCCGGGCGTTCCCGTGCCGGTGCCCCGGCTGCCGGTCGGGCTCGGCACGCTGTCCGTCGAGGCCGAGGCGCGCGACTTTGCCGGCTTCCAGAAGGCCGCGATGGTGTGGGCGCGCGGCGCCAACTCGGTCTCCAATGCGCGGATGGCCAATGACGGCGACGCCTACGACCTCGCTTCCGAGTTCGGCGCCGACTTCGCCAAGCTGGTGTCGACCGGCGAGTCGCCGTTCGGAGGAGTCCCGTCGCTGGCCTCGCTGCCTTCGGTGTCGAGTGTGCCGGCCAAGCTGGGTGGCGCTCCCAAATATGCCGCATGTGAGCAGTACGGACGCTTCCCCGGCCTGAAGGGCTTTGTCGGTGCCGGTCTGGGCCTGCCGCCGGGCTGGACTGACAAGGGCGCCGACGAGGCCAGGCCGGACGCGCCACAGCCGTCGCCGGAGATCGCAAGCGTGGAGCAGCAAGCGTCGCGATGAAGTCTGCCGCCTCGTTCCGCGCGCTTGTCCCGCGTATCCTGCTCGCGTTCGCCGCGTCGCTGTTGCTGGCGGCCTGCGCAGCCATCATGCCGCGCAACGCGCTGCCGGAAGCGGCTGCCGTCAGCGCCGACCCGGTCGGCTTCCGCAACGTCCGCTACTGGGGTGATGAGCCGGCGCCGCGCTTTGCCGAGGCCGCGATGTCGCGCGCGTCGGCCGAAATCCCGATCTCGCGTCCGCTGAATTTCCTCGCGATCTCCGGTGGCGCCGAGAACGGTGCGTTCGGCGCCGGGCTTCTGGCCGGCTGGGGCGAGGCCGGGAACCGGCCGTCGTTCGACATGGTGACGGGCGTCAGCTCCGGCGCGCTGATCGCGCCGTTCGTCTTCCTGGGGCGCGAGCACGACGACAAGCTGCGCGAAATCTTCACCGCCTATGAGCGCAAGGACATTTTCACGGTCAACATTCCCGGCCTGCTCCAGGGCTCGGCGCTGGCCGACAACACGCCGCTGTCGCGGCTGATCGAGAAATATGTCGATCGCGAGTTTCTCCGCGACGTCGCGCGCGAGAGCAGCAAGGGCCGGGTGCTGCTGGTCGGCACCACCAATCTCGATGCGCAGCGTCCGGTGCTGTGGGACATGGGCCGCATCGCAGCAGCCGATACGCCAGAGGCGATCGCCCTGTTCCGTCAGGTGCTGCTGGCCTCCGCGACCGTGCCGGGCGCCTTCGCCCCGGTTCGCATCAAGGTGCGGATCGGCGACAAGGACTACGACGAGCTGCATGTCGACGGCGGTGTCACCCGGCAGGTGTTCATCGGACCTTCGGTGCTGCGCCTCGTCTCCGGCCGCGGCCCGCGCAGGAGCGTGAGCGGCGCACATCTCTACGTCATCCGTAACGCCCGCATCGATCCGCAATGGGACAGCGTCGGCGCCGACGTGCTCTCGGTGACGCAGCGCTCGCTGTCGACCCTGATCAAGAACCAGGGCATCGGCGACATCTACCGCATCTACTCGGTGGCGAAGTTCAACGGCATCGACTTCAACCTCGCCAGCGTGCCGGCCGATTTCCAGGTCAAGGCCGACGGCCCGTTCGATCGCACCTACATGACCGCGCTGTTCGATCGCGGCCACGACATGGGCCAGCGCGGCTATCCCTGGGTGAAGAGCCTGCCGGGCCTGCAGTCCAACGAGCATGGCATCACGGCGCAGGGGACCACGCGCACCATGGCCGCGGCCGCGCGATGAACGTCCGTCAGACCTGCTTGCCATTTGCGCGACGCGTGACCTTGCGTTCGGCGCTCGGGAGTGCGGCGCTGTTGACGTCCGTGCTGCTCGGCGGCTGCGCGACCTCGGGCACGACGCCATCGTCCGACACGGCGCAGTACGGCAATACGTACAACTATCTCCCGGTGAACGACGTGCCGCATGACGACCAGCGCCCGGTGCTGACGCCGGAGCAGCAGGAGAAGCTGCGCAAGGAGCTGACGGCAGTGCGCGATCGTCAGGCGCCGGCTGCGGCGAAGGCGTCTGCGGACAAGGCTGCGGCGGCCAAGCCTTCCGCGGCGAACTCTGCTGCCGCCAATCCGACCGCAAGATAACAACGAGATTCCGGATTCAAGGCCTGCGGCCTTGCCCCGGAATGACGGTGGTTGCGCGGGCTACGCCGGCGGCTGGAAGCTCTTCAGGGTGCGCGTCTTGTACTCGTAGAGCTTGCCGGTCTCGGTCCACGACGGCAGGCACATCGGCACGATGAACTCGGCGACCTGCTCCGGCGTTTCGAGCGTCATCGGATCTTCGCCGGGGAACACCGTGGCGCGCATGCGGGTCCGGATCGGGCCCGGGCTGAACAGGTTCACGCGCAGCGGCGTCCGCTCGGTCTCATGCGCCCACACCCGTGCCAGCGTCTCCAGCGCGGCCTTGGTGACGGCGTAGGGGCCGAGATAGGCCTGGGCCTTGTGGGCGGCACCTGACGTGAGAAACACGGCGCGGCCGGCGTCGGAGGCCTTCAGCAGCGGCTCCATGCAGCGGATCAGCTGGAAGTTGGCGGAGAGGTTGACGGCGACGACGTCGTTCCAGGGCTTCAGGTCGATATGGCCGAGCGGTGAGGAGGGGCCGGGCACGGCGGCATTGCCGACGAGAATGTCGAGCTTGCCGTGGCGCTCATGCAGCGCGGCGCCGAGCCGAGCGATGCCGTCGCTGTCGGTCATGCTCAGCGGCACCAAGGTGGCGCCGTTGCCGGTCTCTTTCCGGATCTCGTCGTCGAGCTCCTCCAGCCCGCCCTGGGTGCGGGCGACGGCCACGACATGGGCGCCGGCGCGGGCGAGCGCGCGGGCGGTCGCATGGCCGATGCCGCGCGAGGCGCCGGTGACGAGGGCAATACGGTTGGCGAGGGGAAGGGTCATGGTCGCAAATCTCTGACGTCGTCGTCCCGGCCAAAGCCGGGACCCATACTCCGCGGCGGTTATGAGGGAGTTGGCCGTCTGTGGCTAGTCCTGCCCGCCAAGGACGGCTGGCGATGATGGGTCCCGGTTTTGGCCGGGACGACAGCTCACGACGCATCGTCATTCCGGGGCGAGGCCGCAGGCCTCGAACCCGGAATCTGGAGATGATACGGGGATCAGCAAGCTCGGGATTCCGGGTTCGATGCTGCGCATCGCCCCGGAATGACTGCGTGTGGAAAGAACCTCAGCTCGCCTCGGCCAACAGCGACAGCTGATGCTGGGTCGACTCGACCATCGCCTGGTCCGTGAGGTGGGTGGGATAGCTGCCGGTGAAGCAGTGGTCGGAGTATTTCGGTGCGGCCGGATCACGGGCCGGCTCGCCCATGGCGCGGTACATGCCGTCGATCGACAGGAACGCCAGCGAATCCGCGCCGATCAGCTCGCGCATCTCCTCGAGCGAATGCGTCGCCGCCAAGAGGCCGCCACGGTCCGGCAGGTCGATGCCGTAATAGTCGGGGTAGAGGATCGGCGGCGAGGCGAGGCGGAAATGCACCTCCGTGGCGCCGGCGTCGCGCATCATGCGCACGATCTTGCGCGAAGTGGTGCCGCGCACCAGCGAGTCGTCGATCAGGATGATGCGCTTGCCCTCGATCGCGGCGCGGTTGGCCGAGTGCTTCATGCGCACGCCGGATTCGCGGATCGCCTGGGTCGGCTGGATGAAGGTGCGGCCGACATAGTGATTGCGGATGATGCCGAGCTCGAACGGCACGCCGGAATGCTGGCTGTAGCCGATCGCCGCCGGCACGCCGGAGTCCGGCACCGGCACGACGACGTCGACGTCGGGATGGCTCTCGCGCGCGAGCTGCGCGCCGAACGCCTTGCGTACCTCGTAGACCGAGCGGCCGCCGACCACGGAATCGGGCCGCGCGAAATAGATGTATTCGAACACGCACGGACGCGCCGGCTTCGGCGGGAACGGCTTGTGGCTGTGCGCGCCGGTCTCGTCGAAGATCACGACCTCGCCCGGCTCGATGTCGCGGATGTAGCGCGCGCCGATCATGTCGAGCGCGCAAGTCTCCGACGCCAGGATCGGGCAGCCTTCGAGCTCGCCATAGACCAGCGGCCGGATGCCGAGAGGATCACGGGCGCCGATCAGCTTCTTGTTGGTCATGCAGACCAGCGAGTAGGCGCCTTCGAGCGCGCGCAGCGCCTCGATGAAGCGATCGATGAAATTGGTGCGGCGGGAATGCGCGACCAGATGCAGGATCACCTCGGTGTCGGTGGTCGACTGCATGATGGCGCCGGCGCGCACCAGCTCGCGGCGCAGGGTGAGGCCGTTGGTGAGATTGCCGTTGTGGCCGACCGCGAAGCCGCCGGCATTGAGCTCGGCGAACAGCGGCTGCACGTTGCGCAGGATGGTCGCGCCGGTCGTGGCGTAGCGGACGTGGCCGATCGCGGCATTGCCGGGCAGGCGCTCGATCACCTCGCGGCGGGAGAAGGTGTCGCCGACGAGACCCAGGCGGCGCTCGCTGTGGAAGCGCGCGCCATCGTAGGAGACGATGCCGGCTGCCTCCTGGCCGCGATGCTGGAGCGCATGCAGGCCGAGCGCGGTGATCGCGGCGGCGTCATTGTGCCCATAAATGCCGAACACGCCGCACTCTTCGCGCAGCGTGTCTCCGTCAAGGTCTGGGTCTCTGAGGTAGGCTTGAGGTCCGAAGTCCAGATCCGCGTGGGAGTCCATTTGGGCTTCGCCGGAAGAATCGTGGTGCTGGTCCATCGCGCCTCTCTTCTGGGCTAGGCTCACTTGGCCGCGGGTTTCTCGATCAGCTTCTTCAAGCTGTCGCGGGCAGGCTTGCTGTACCCATCGCCGCCCACTCCGGGCGACTCGGTGTCAGTCTGGTCGTCGTCCGGCTTGTTCTTCTTGAATTTCTTTAAAATGGTGTTCTCGGGATCATCAGGCAAGAGCGACATCAGCCAATCCCCGGTTCCCTGCAGGACCACGCGGGACTTGGCGCCGGTGACCCAGTCCGGACGCTGCTTGTCCGGCACCAGCCAGCTGAAGAACAGGAAGGCGACGACCACGATCAGGAGGCCACGGCCCAGTCCGAACAGGAATCCCAGGGTGCGGTCGAGCGCGCCGATGCGCGAATCGAGGATCATGTCGGAGATCTTGACCGTGATCACCGAGACGATGAGCAGGGTGCCCACGAAAGTACCGGCAACGACCACGACGCTGGCGACGGTATCGTTGTTGAAATAGGTCTTGGCGGTCGGCAGCAGCTTCGAGAATGAATAAAGCGTGACCAGGGCCGCCGCGCCCCACGCGGCGATCGACAGGATCTCGCGCATGAAGCCGCGGACCATCGCGAGCAGCCCCGACACCAGCATCACGCCGAGCAGGATGAGATCGAGGATCGTTATCGGCATCGGCTGCTCAGGTCCGCTTGTCAGGTCCAAGGTTCGCTTCGAATTGACGGAGGACCGCCCCTCCAGGCGGAGGAGAGCAGGGTTCCCCGGCAAGTCCGGACGCTGCACCATCCCGCGTGGGCGCCCGGTTGCGGCGTTGTATAGCGGCGAGTCACGCGAACGTCACGGTCCGGCTAGCCGTCCTGGCGGCGGAATCTCGCTGGTGTGGCATTTTTTTCGGCATGGCTGGGGCCACGGCGGCCCTGCTCACCCTCGTCCCGGCTGCCATCGTGGCGGGCGCGGGGCGTGCCTCGCGCGGCGATGTCGGCGACCAGGCTGGTCAATCCGCCGACGGTATTGAGGCTGAGCCCGGCATCGCCGCCGGCCTCGCCGCGGGCGCGCTCCGGCAGCACGACGCGGCCGAAGCCGAGCTTGGCGGCCTCCTTCAGCCGCGCCGAGGTCTGCGCCACCGGGCGGACCGCGCCCGACAGCGAAATCTCGCCGAAATAGACCGCATCGGGCGGCAGCGGCGCGTTGACCAGCGAGGAGACCAGAGCTGCGGCCGCGGCGAGATCCGCCGCCGGCTCGTTGATGCGCAGGCCGCCGGCGACGTTGAGATAGACGTCGTGGCCCGACAGCTTGACGCCGCAATGCGCCTCCAGCACGGCCAGCACCATTGACAGCCGGCTCGGATCCCAGCCAACGACGGCGCGGCGCGGCGTGCCGAGCGAGGTCGGCGCCACCAGGGCCTGGATTTCGACCAGCACGGGGCGGGTGCCCTCGATCCCGGCAAAGACCGCCGTGCCGGGGCTGCCGAGATCGCGCTCGGACAGAAACAGCTCGGAGGGGTTGGTGACCTCGCGCAGACCCAATCCGGTCATTTCGAACACGCCGATCTCGTCGGTCGGGCCGAACCGGTTCTTGACGGCGCGCAGGATGCGGAACTGCTGCGAGCCCTCGCCCTCGAACGACAGCACCGCGTCCACCATGTGCTCGACGACGCGGGGGCCGGCGATCTGGCCGTCCTTGGTGACGTGGCCGACCAGGATGATGGCGGCGCCGGATTTCTTGGCGAAGCGAATGAGCTTCTGCGCCGAGGCGCGCACCTGGGTAACCGTGCCCGGCGCCGATTCGACGGTGTCGGTCCACATCGTCTGGATCGAATCGATCACGATCAGTCGCGGCACGCCGCCTTCCGACAGGGTCGCGATGATGTCCTCGACCGAGGTCTCAGCCGCCAGTTGTACCGGCGCATCCGCAAGCCCGAGGCGCTCGGCGCGCAGCCGCACCTGGGCGACAGCTTCCTCGCCGGAAATGTAGACCGCGCGATGGCCGGCGCGCGCCAGCATCGAGGTCGCCTGGGTCAGAAGCGTCGATTTGCCGATGCCGGGATCGCCGCCGACCAGCAGCACCGAGCCGCGCACGAAGCCGCCGCCGGTGACGCGGTCGAGCTCGGTCATGCCCGACGACAGCCGCGGCGCGTCGATGGTCTTGCCGGTCAGCGATTCCAGCTGGAACGTGCGGCCCTTGCGCTTGGAGCGCAGCGACACCGGCGCGGAAGTCGCGCCCGTGGTGTCTTCCTCCGCCAGCGTGTTCCACTCGCCGCAGGCCTCGCATTTGCCCTGCCAGCGCGAATAGGCCGCGCCGCAGTTCTGGCAGACGAAGGAGAGCGTGGTCTTGGCCATGGAGGGAGAATCGATGTGCTCAGGAGTGGGTGGCGTTCCATAGCATAGTTAGGCCCGCGGCCAGCATGATGCCATCCATCACCACGCGGAACACATCGGGCTTCATGTGCAGCACGAAGCGTTTGGCGACGAAGGCGCCAGCCATCAGCGAGCCGCCGGCGATCAGGCCCTTGAGCAGAATGTCCGGCGTCAGCGCGCCGAAGCGCTGGAAGGTGATGGATTTCGAGACATAGAGCCCGAGCGAGCTGGCAGCCTCGGTGGCGAGGAAGGCGCCTTTCGACAGGCCATAGAACAGGAACAGCGGCACGCTGAGCGGCCCGGTCGAGACCACGATGCCGGTCAGAAATCCGATCACCGCACCGCCGAGCGCGAGGTGCCAGAGGTTGGCCTTGAGGTCGTGCCGCGTCAGCCAATGCCGTACCGGCACCATCGCCATCAGGAACAGGCCGATCGTGATATCGACCGCCTGCGACGGCAGGATCAGCAAGGTGCGCGCGCCGAGTGCGGCGGCCGGAATGCCGGTGACCGAATAGGCCGCGCAGGCGCGCCAGTCGACCTCGCGCCACCATGCCAGGATGCGCGAGAGGTTGGCCATGACCGCAGCGACCGCCATGATCGGCACGGCCTCCTTCGGGCCGTACTCGTAGGCCAGCACCGGCATCAGCATGATCGACGAGCCGGTGCCGACGATGCCGGACAAGGTGCCGGCAACGAGGCCTATCGCGAGCACGAACAGGAAGCCCAAGATTGTCGCCTCCAGCAGACGAGCTCTATCCCCACGTCATTGCGAGCGGAGCGGCGGAGCGAAGCAATCCCGACTGTCTCCGCGGAGGGATTCTGGATTGTTTCGCTCCGCTCGCAAATGACGGGGACAAGCTGCGCCGTGTGGTTAATCGGCGGTTCGTGCCGACTCGAAATCGTCGATGATTGTGCGTCCGCACTATTAAAAGTTGAAGCGTATTCCTCGCACGTCCGCTCATGTTCTCGGACGATGACGATGAGCAAAACCCCGATGTCCTTGCAGATGCGGCCGTCCCTGACGGCAACCGCCGATGCGGAGTTCCCCTGGTTCACGGCCGCGATGCTGGCCATGGAAGCCGGCGAGGTCATCCGGCTCCGGCTGGAAAAGTTCGCGCGCGGCGAAGCCGATGCGGGCGAGGAGGCGGAGCTGATGGTCAGCGAAAAGATCGCTGCAGCCCTGGAGGCGACGGCGAAGCTGATGGCCGGCGCGAGCCCGGCCGCGGTCGTCGATCTCTATCGGGATTATGTCGCGGCCAACGCCGAGCGGCTGTCGGCGTAAGCACGCGCAGTCCGGCTGTCTTTGGGCTGGCTCGGGGCTGCGTGCCGCCGCAGACGAATGTCGAGCAACCCAGGGCGGACAACCTCGTCATAGCGCCGGCGACCGGGCGGCCTCGTGCCTTCACGTGCGGTGTTGCCAACGAAGAGAAGATCGGACACCCTACCGAAAACGCGATTGCTGATCACCTCGTTTTCACCGGACCGATCCAGTGCGACTGCTCTTACGCCTCATGCAACGCGTGCTGGTCGCCGGGCTCGGGATCTTCACGGTCTGGCTGATCGTGTTCGTGGTGTTCGAGACGGCGGACCGCAGGCTGCCCTGGATTGCCGCCGTCGGCGTCAGCTACGCAATCGCGGCCTATGTCGTTCTGCCACGCGTGATCCGATTGAGTCTCAGGATCCTTCAGAGTCGGAGGGTGCCCAGCTACACGATCACCGGCGATGGATTGCCCGGCGACCCCGTCAATCTCGCCCTGATCGGCACGCTTCGACAGCTCCGCGCGAGCTTTGCTGCGATCGGTTGGTGCGAGGCGGACCGATTGGGGCTGGCAAGCTCGTGGGCCATGGTCCGCGCCTTCGTCCTCGCCAGGCCGTACCCCACTGCTCCTTTCAGCATCCTCTATCTGTTCGGTCGCGGCCAGGATATCGGCTTTCAGAAAGCCATCGGCAATAGTCCGCGAAAGCGTCATCACGTCCGGTTCTGGGCCGTTGACCTCGCCCACGCCGAGAAGAGCTGGAACGCTGGCGATTTCTGGTTAACGACCGACACGCCTGCGGCCGATGAGTCCGTCCTCTGGGTCGGTGCCGGCACGAAGGATACGGGCCTGTCGCTCACCCGACTGACCTTTCAGATCACGCACGCCACCGATCCGGATGCCAATGCGGAGCGGGACTACATCATGGCCGAATTGATCAGAACACGATCGATCGAGACCGTCGAGCTCTATAAGGCCGGCCGGAGTCTGCCCGAGCGGGTCAATCACTACGTATCGGACGGCGACATCGCGTTGGCGAGCGTGGTGATCGCCGCCAACGCCGACGCGCATGAGGGGTCTTCGTCGCCGGCCTAGTGGACTTGCTGACGAGCCGCGTTCGAGGTCGTTCCCTCCGCTCGGGGCCGGACCAGGAAGGCGGTGCCGAGCAGGACGACCATCGCAACGCTGACGACAGTCAGGAACGCCTGATCGAAGGCGCGATGAGCGTGCGAGGTGACGAGGGCAGCGAGCCCGGTCGGCAGCCGCTCGGCGGCGATCAGCGCCTCGTCGATGCTGTCGCGCGCAGCGGCGGGAATGCCGAGGCCGTCGGGCAGAACCATGAACGCCGTATAGACTCCGGACAGAATGCTTCCGAAAATGCTGATGCCGATTGTGCCGCCGAGCTCGAACGACACCTCCTCGATCGACGCGGCCATGCCTTCGCGGCCTTCAGGCGCGTGATTCATCACAGCGTTGGAGGCGGCGGCGATGGATGCTCCCAGCCCTAGACCATTGACCGCGATGCAGATCAGTTGCAGCGCCAGGCTGGCGTTGTAGCAGAGCAGGTAGCCGGCCGCGCCGATGCCTGCGATCAACAGCGCGCCGGACATCGTGGTGGCGGCTCGGACGCGACGGAGCATCAGGCTCGCGAGCGGCCCGCCGATGAAGGCACCGAGCGGGGCCGGAAGGATGTACAATGCCGCCTGCAGCGGCGAATAGCCGAGGACGAGTTGCAGGCGCTGGCTGATCGCGAGCTCCGTCCCCGCAATGGCGAGTGAAGCCACGATCGCGGTGATCACGCTGAGCGTGAACTCGACGTTTCGGAACAGGGTGAAGTCGAGCAAAGGATCCTCGAGACGCAATTGACGGCGTACGAACACCGTCAACATGATGACCGTCGCGACAGCCGTGCCGGCAAGGACGACATAGGAAGACTGGCGACTGCCGAGCTCCTCGACGACGTAGGCGAAGCCGATCAGCCCGGCCATCACCTGCACTGAACCGAGGAGGTCCCAGTCGCGCTCAGCACGATCGGCCGGTGCAGGAATCAGCAGCAGGCCGGCGACCAGCGCCAGCACGACGAGCGGCACGTTGATCAGAAAGACCGAGCCCCACCAGAAATATTCCAGCAGGACACCGCCGACCAAGGGGCCGACGGCCGCCCCGCTGGACGCAACGGCTCCCCAGATCGCGATGGCGAGCGCCCGTTCGTGGTCATCGGAGAAGGTGATGCGAATGATCGACAGCGTCGCCGGCATCATCAGCGCGGCGCCGATTGCGAGCAGGACGCGTCCGCCGATCAGGGCCATGGCGGTCGGCGAATAGGCGGCCACGACCGAGGCCAGTCCGAAGACGATGAGGCCGACAACGAATGTCCTCTTGTGCCCGACGCGATCGCCGAGCGAGCCGAAGCCCGGAAGGAGACCGGCAACGACAAGCCCGTAGGCCATGACGATCCACAATTTCTCCGAGGCGGTTGCTCCGAGCTCGTGGGTCAGGCTGGGCAGCGCCGTATAGAGCACCGTCATGTCGATCACGACGAGCGCCAGCGCGCTGGAGACGGTCAGGAGAACCATCCAGCGATTGCGTTTCGACATTGGCGCGCTCGCTTGCGCAAGCCGTTGTTCATTCGGCGCCTTCGTCGTCTCGAGCACGTTCACCGCTCCCGCTCAGATTCCATGACGATGCGTGATCCGGCCGTTCATCATCGTCAGCTGAATATTGACCTTGCCGATGTCGTGCGGCCCGACATCGAACAGATTGTTCTCGAGCACGATCAGATCGGCCAGCTTGCCGACCTTGATGGAGCCGATCTTGTCCTCCATGCGAAGCTGGTAGGCTCCGTTGATGGTGTAGCCTCGGATGAGGTCCGGCAGGCCCAGGCGTTCGGTCGCGGGTGGATGGACCAGGCCATCGGGCTTGCCCGGCTCCTGACGTGTATGGCCGGCCTGCAACGCCTCGAGCGGCTTGACGACGACCTTCGAGCCGGTCGCCAGCGCATCCATGCCGAACGACACCGTGACGCCTTCGTCGATGAACGTCTTGAAGGTGTACATGCGGTTCCAGCGCTCGTCGCCGTAGATCTCGCGGACGCGACGCTGGCCGACATCCGGCACGCCCCATTGGATCTGCGTATTCGCGATCACGCCGAGCTTTCTGAAGCGCGGAATGTCCGATGGCGCGGTGAGGAATGCGTGGCAGATGGTATGACGGCGGTTGCCGGGGCCGTTCTTGCCAAAGGCGGCTTCGTATCCATCCAGGCTCATACGGACCGCGGCATCGCCGACGGCGTGAAGGTGCGTATCGATTCCCTCGGCATGCGCCCGGCGCAGGATGCGGTTCAATACCGGCGACGGGAACAATGTTTCGCCGCGCCAATCCGGACTTCCGGCATAGGGCTCCAGCAGATAGGCCGTGCGGCTCAACTCGGTGCCATCGACGATGAGCTTCAGCACGTCCGCCTTGACGAGCGGTGTGCGATAACGCTTCCGATACGCGCGAATGATCGGCAGCGGATCCACGCTGGGATCATTGTGATAGAGGCTGCCAATCACGCGCTGCAACAGCTTGCCGCGCTTCTCGAGCTCGACCAGCATGTCGAAACCGTGATGCTGCTCGGTCGGCCAGGCGCTGAAGCCGGCATCGAAGAAGGTGGTGATGCCGGCGGCTGCCAGCCTGGGCTGCCATTCCTCGATCGCGGCGGCGGTCGACTTCAGGCCGAATGGTTCGATGCCGTGCTTTTCCAGCGCCTTGAGCACCGCGAACAGCGCAGGCACTTCTGAAATGAAGCCGGTCGGCAGGCCATTGGGATCCTTTTCGTACCAGGAGGAGCCGGGCACGACGTCGCGCGGGGTATCCTTCGTAATGCCGGCCATCTCCAGCAGCTTGGAATTGACCCAGTAGCCGTGCAGATCGCAACTGACGAGCAGGACCGGCCGATCGGGGAAGATCTCGTCCAGCGGCTCCTTGCGCGGACCCGAGGCGGGAAACGCGCTAGCGATCCAGCCGAAGCCCAGAATGAACTTTTCGTCGGAATGCGTCTTCGCGTAATCGCGCAGGATCGCGTAGATGCGCTCGGGATCTTCCTCGTTGACCCAGGCGCCGCGGGCGAAGGCCAGCGTGCAAAGATGCCAATGCGCCTCGACGAAGCCCGGCATCAGCATGCGCCCCTTGAGGTCGATGACGTCAGCCCCGTGTCCGGCAAACTTCATCGCGCCTGCGTCGTCGCCGACGTAGACGATCGTGTCTCCCTTGACGACGACGGCCTGGGCCCAGGGCAGGGAGTCGTCCACCGTGTAGACGCGCCCGCCGCGAAAGATGGTCGTGCTGCTGGAGGCGGCCCAGGCCGGAGCCGAGGCAGCGACGAATGCTGCGGCCGCAGCCGAGGTCGCGACCATCTGGCGACGGGTCAGTCCGCCGCGCTCCGACTTCGATGCCGCAAACAGCGAACCGATGGCGGAGCCGCATGCAATGCACATTGTCCTGCTCCGAAGTCCTGCTCCGAAAGTTCCGCGCTCCGGGTGAGCTGCACGATTGCCGAGTCAGACGCTGAAACTACTTCACTCAGCACCCGCCAAGATTGACAACGATCAAGTCAATCTCGGCGGCATCGAGCGCCGGCACGCATACTGGTTTCCTGTTGATGGATAAATTTCAAATCGAATGCTTTCAGACGGAGAAAAAGAGGACCGCCGCAACGGCTCATCGTCTATGCGTCGCCCGAGCGCGAGGGTGTCATTCATGCCGATGGAGGTCATCGATCCCACCGATGCCTGGTCCCGAGCACCGTCACTTCGGGAACAGGAAAGCCAGGCTGGCGCGAAACTGCCACCGCGATGCCAGGTCCGGCCTCAGCACATTGTAGTAGACACCGATCTCGGCATTGACCGGCTGCTTGTCGACCATGAAGAGCTTGCCTATTCCCGCGCCGACCGGAACGTCAGCCGTCTGCCGGTACGCACCCGTGTTCGGCATGGCGATATTCTCCAGCCCGACGCTGATCGTATCCGCGATCGGGTTTTGCGCCGCCTTGGCGAGATCTTCGAGCGATGGCGTCCTCTGCTGTGCCGAGGCGCCGGCGCCTGGGTACAGCGCTGAGATCAGGAACAGGAGAACCGCTCGTCGAAAAATTCTCGGAGTCATGGCCGACCTCACTGTCGAAGCGCTGCTCTCGCATCCGTTGTCTCGCATCTGCACCGTTCCGGCCGCTATGGAGTCAGGCGAAGGTCGGAAATTGCCCGCCGGCGAACAGTGACGGCCGCAGGCGAGACCAGTTCGACGCGAACTGGAACGTGTCGAGATCGGTGTAGGTCTGGCCGATCACCTGCATGCCCGAGGGCATGCGGTCCTCGACCACGCCGAGCGGGACATCGACGACCGGATAGCGGTTGAGCAGATTCCAGTGCCACGTCAGCGCCAGGCCCAGACCGGTGCCCACCCACGGGTCGACCTTGTTTTCCTTGCTCTTGAACATGTCGGCCCCGACCAGAGGCGTTGCCATGGTCGGCATGAGCAGGATGCGGTAGCCCTTGCCGAACACGCGCTGCTGCACCTGGCGGTGCAGCCGCTGCAGCAGCTCTTCGGCTTCTTCGGCCTGGCGCGGTCCGACCGCGCCGACCTGGTCGAGCATTTCGGTCATGTAGGGCGAGAGCTGATCGCGATGCGCATTCGAGATCTCGATCGCAGTGCCGATGGACGTCGACATCAGCCCACGGATGAAGACCATCTTGTGGGCCTTCGTGAAGCCGCAGTCGACCTCGTCCACAGTGCACCCCGCGGCGCGCAGCGCCTCGATTCCTCTCAGCATCGCAGCCTTCACGGACGGTATGACGTCCGCAATGCCGGCGCCCCAATCCACGGCGATGCGCCACCCGGAAAGGCGCGGATAACGGGTGGGGTAGTCGAGGCGAGGGCGCATCGCGGCCATCACCCGCTCGGACGGACCGACGATCGCGTTCTGGAGGCGGACGAGGTCGTCGAAGCGCCGCGCCATCGGGCCCGAGGTCGAGAACGGGATTTCCCCACCAGCCACGCGTCCGAACGGCGGCCTGAAGCCATAGAGACCACATTGTGAGGCGGGAATTCGGATCGAGCCGCCCATGTCCGAGCCCATGGCGAGCGTCGTGAAGCCTGCGGCCAGCGCCGCGCCCGATCCCGCCGACGACCCGCCCGGAGAGTATTCGAGATTCCACGGATTGCGTGTCGTGCCCCAGGCGCGGGTGGACGCGCCGAGGAAGAGGTAGAATTCCGGCACGGTCGTCTGGAACGGCATGACTGCGCCGGCGGCCTCGAGCAAGTCGGTGATGGCCGAGTTTTCCGTTGCCGGCGGCGAATCCTTGTAGATGAGCGATCCCTGTGTCGTCCGCCAGCCGGTCCTGGAGAATTCGTCCTTGATGGCCACCGTGATCCCTTCGAGCGGCCGCGGATTGCCGCGCCGATACCGGTCTTCGGACTGCTTGGCCTCCTTCATCGCTTGATCGAAATGCTCGTAGGTGATGCAGTTGACCTTCGTGTTGTAGGCTTCGATCCGCTTGATCTGCGCCTTCAAGAGATCGACCGGCGACGCCTTGCGGGCCCGGAACATGGCGATGAGATCGGCGACCGACGCGTAGCAGAGCGGATCGGCGGACTCGGCGCGCGCGGCCGGCAAATCGAGTCCGGACGCGACCAACGCCGCTCCCGCGCCTTTGATGAGCGTTCTTCTGTCAATCATATTCGCCTCCGTATTTCCGGGAATCGGTCTGAGTTTGTCGATGTGGCCCTGAAGGTGACGGTCCGAGACGTCGCTGGATTCAGCTTCGCTGTTCATGCCTGACCTGACCGTTCATGACGGTCATCAGCACCTTTGTGTTGTGGATGTCGTGCGGGGCGACTTCGAACAGGTTTCTTTCAAGCACGATCAGATCGGCGAGCTTGCCGACCTCGATCGAACCGACCTTCTGGTCGAGCCCGAGCTGATAGGCCGGGCCCATGGTGGCGGCGCGGATCGCCTCTTCGAGGCTGATCCGCTCGTCGAGCGGCACCAAGGCCGGCTGATCCGGCTTGTTCAACTCCCGCCGCGTGGTCGCGATCTCGATCGCATCCAGCGGCTTGTAGGTGCTGTAATAGCCGGCGGCCGGCCAATCGGTGCCGAGCGAGATGTTGGCGCCATGACGCAGGATCGAGCCGGTGCGAAACGCCTGCTCGGCGCGCGCGCCGACGCGCGGCCGCATCACGCCCTGCCAATAGGCATCCGCCACCGACCATTGGGCGGAGAACTGCGCGGTGACGCCGAGCTTGGCGAAGCGCGGCAGATCGTCAGGCGAAACAAATATGAGATGCGCCAGCGTGTGCCGGCGATCGCGCGGCGGATTGACCTTGATCGCGGCTTCGAACGCGTCCAGCGACAGGCGGTTGGCGCGATCACCGTAGGAATGGATGTGAATGTTGAGGCCCGCCCTGTCGGCGCGGCGGATGATGTCCTTGAACTGGTCCGGCGGGACCAGCGTCTCGCCGCTCGTGCTCGGATCGTCGCTATAGGGGGCCAGCAATGCGGCGGTCCGTTGGGCTTCGCCGCCGTCGATGTTGAGCTTGAGAACGGGCGCCTGCACCAGTTCGGAATTGAAGCGTCGACGCAGGGCCTTCGCGATCGGCACGGGGTCGATCGCCGGATTGTTGTGGTAGGTCGATCCGACCACACGGAACGGCAGTTTTCCTTTGCGCTCCAGATCCTGATAGAGTTCGTAGCCTGTCTCCTCGGGCAGAACGAGCAGTCCGGCATCGAACACGCTGGTGATGCCGGCCGCCGACGCCTTCGGCAGCCACTGTGCGAGCGAGTCCGCAATATAGCCGGTCGTGAACGGCGAGACCGCGTTGAGGACCGGAAACATCGCCGGTGGCTCGACCAGATAGCCGGTCGGCTCTTCCGAGGCCGGGTCCCGCTCGAAGTAGCTGTAGCCGGGCAACGGATCCCTGGTCGCCTTGGTCACCTCGGCGATCGCCAGCGTCTTGGAATTGACCCAGGCGGAATGGCCGTCGATCCCGACGAGAAAGACCGGCGTGTCCGGCCAGATCTGATCGAGATCCTCCTTGCGCGGGCCGGTCGGCGGAAAGGCGTTATAGCGCCAGCCGAAGCCGCGGACGATGCCGGGTTGGCCCAGCTTGGCGCGATAGGCCTTCAGGGCGTCGAGCATCTCCTCCCTTGTGTCGTATTGAAGATCGACGCCCTGAGTTGTGACAGCGCCCGCCATCGGATGGATGTGTCCTTCCACGAAACCGGGCAGCAGCATCCTGCCGGCGAGATCGACGACGCGCGTCTTGGGGCCGATGAAGGACCGGACGCCCGCGTCATCGCCGACATAGACGATGTGTTTTTGCTTGACGGCGACCGCGCGGGCCCATTCCCGGCCGCCGTTCACGGTGTAGACCGGGCCGTTGCGAAACACGATGTCGGCCTTGCCGCCGCCGGTTCGCGCCTCGGCGTTCGTCGGAGCGGACACCGAGGCAACGCCGGCTGCGGCGAACGCCGCGCCTGTCTGCAGGAGCCTGCGTCGTGACGGCTCGGCCTCGTTGACGGAGTCAAAATCAAGCTCGAGCAAACCACGGAATCTTGCCCAGTTGCATGCGATGCACATGCATTCACCTTTGCACGCTCTGCGGGAACCGCATTCTTCCCGATTCCGAGGATTGTATGAACTCGGGGGAACTACGTAGCCCTTTGCGTGCGAAGCGTTCGCATGAACTGCGCGTGTTCGAGACGATTAGATTCGAATGACTATCATTTCGGTGGACGCCGGCCTGAGCATCGACCAGTTTGCGATTGGGTCACGAACTCATCCGAGCTGCAGAGTTCAGTTGATGGCAGCGAAATCGATGTAACCTGCAAGTGCACGATTCTGGCCGTAATGCTCCAACCGAGGGGTGACGGCAGACCGACGGAGTGAAGAATGTTCACACTGGTACATGCAGGGACTTGGCTCGTCGTCGGCTTGATTGGCGGCGGCCTTGCCGGAATCCTGGTGAAGCGCCGCCGAGCAGGTTTCGGGCTCCTGACCAACATCGGATTGGGATGCGTCGGCGCCCTCATCGGTGGTGTCCTGTTCAACCTGTTTGGGCTGTTTCCAGGCATGGGCAGCATCGTCATTTCGCTGCGCGATGTCGTCGCGGCGTTCGTCGGCTCGCTTGTCCTGCTGGCGGCAATCTGGTTGTGGGGCGCGGCCCGCGAACGGAGTCCGCGCTGACCGCAGGCGGTCGACAGCCGGAGTGACGCGCGGTCTCCGCCCGCCAGTCGCGCGGGCGGACGCCGAAGCCCATGAGCTGTGCTTCTCCGATCCGGCGCGGCTCGCGCACGCGATCATGGATGCGGGACGGGACTGACGGTGCGCGGCGAAACGCTCCCAGTCGACGTCACATTCACCGGGAGGCGCGATCGGCCAGAGTGATCTCCGATGAACGCAGCTCGCGGGGCATCCTTCTCGACCTTCGGACTATTTCAGCACGATCCAGGCCGGCGCGTGATCGCTGGCGCCGTCCTCGCCGCGGATGGCGCGGTCGACGCCGGCCTTGCTAAGGCGCGGCGCGAGTTGCGGGCTCAGCAGCAGGTGGTCGAGCCGCAGGCCGGCGTCGCGCGGCCAGCGGTTGCGCTTGTAGTCCCAGAAGGTGAACATCGGCGCGTCCGGATGCAGCATGCGGATCGCATCGCACCAGCCTTGATCGACCAGCGCCTTGTAGGCGGCGCGGCTCTTCGGCTGGACCAGCGCGTCCTTGTCCCAGGACTTCGTCGGGTAGATGTCGAGCGTATCAGGTGCGACATTGTAGTCGCCGGCGAGCACGACCGGCAGGTCGTCCTTGATGAAATCAGCCGCGTGCTTGTGCAGCCGCTTGAACCAGGCGAGCTTGTGGTCGAATTTCGGCCCCGGCTGCGGATTGCCGTTCGGCAGATACAGGCAGCCGATGACGATGCCGCGCACCGCGGCCTCGATGTAGCGCGCCTCGCGATCCCTGATATCGCCGGGCAGGGCGGTGCGCGTCAGCACCGGCTCTGCGTTGCGCGCGAGAATCGCGACCCCGTTCCAGGTCTTCTGCCCCTGCCACACCGCGCTGTAGCCGGCCTTGGCGATCTCATCGACGGGGAATTCGGCCTGGGTGCATTTCAGCTCCTGCAGGCAGACGACGTCGGGCCTGGCCGCGCCCAGCCAGCGCAGCAGGTTGGGGAGACGCCGCCGGACATTGTTGATGTTGAAGGTCGCGATCTTCATGATGCCCGTTGCATTGAGGGGAAGGCCTGATGTCCAAGCTCGCAATCGCCATTTTGTTCACGCTGTTGCTGGGCCTTGCGGATGCGGCCCGCGCGCAGCTGTGCCGACCGACGAGCAGCGCGCCGCCTGTCAGGCCGACTACGCAAGGTTCTGCAGCGATGTGCTCCCCGGCGGCGGCCGCATCATCGCCTGCCTGACGCGCAACTATGCCCAGCTCGTCGATGCCTGCAAGAAGGTGCTCGACGCCGCGAAGAAGGACTAGCCGCGGGGACGTCGCGCTTCCGCGCATCCCCCGGCCGACGCTGGCGAGCGAGGCGCGCGAGCCGAGTGCGGTTGTGTGGCTATTTCGGTCGTGACGTCACGAGCGCGCGGATCTTGTCCGCATCCGCCGGCGTCGCGGGATTGTAGATCACCATGGTGAGGTCGGGCCGGCCATCGACGGCGAAGCCCGAAAATTCCAGCGAGAGCGATCCGGCGATGGGATGCTGCAGGACCTTCACGCCATCGCCATGCCGTCCCTGCACGTCGTTGTCGCGCCACATCGCCGCAAATTCCGGGCTCGTCGCGCAGAGCTCATCGACCAGCGACTGGACATTGCGGGCCGCACCGGCGCGCGCCACGTCGGCGCGGAAGGACGCGACCACATAGCGCGCCACGGCCTGCCAGTTGGGCTGTGCTGCGCGGACACGGCTGTCGTGGAACATCATGCGCAGAACATTGCGCTGGTCCTCCGGCAGGGTGCTGTAGTCGGTGAGGACAGCCGCAGCCGCCCTGTTCCAGGCGAGGATGTCCCATGTCGCCGTGCGAACGAAGGCGGGACTGTATTCCAGCGTGTCGAGCACGCGTTGGAGACGGGGTGAGATGCCGTCGATCGCGTGATAGCGGGCTTCGGGTGGCCGGCCGAGACCGAGCAGGAACAGATGCTCGCGCTCGGCGTCGGTCAGCATCATGGCGCGAGCGATGCGGTCAAGCACGTCGGCGGAGGGGGCGCCGCCGCGCCCTTGCTCGAGCCAGGTGTACCAGGTGGCGCTCACATTGGCGCGCTGCGCCACCTCTTCGCGCCGAAGCCCCGGCGTTCGCCGCCGCTGCAGCGGCAGGCCGAATGCGGTCGGATCGAGCTTGGCGCGGCGGTCCCTGAGATAGGTCCCGAGAGGGTTAGCGTCCGTCATCCTGTTAGCGATTATACCCGTATAAAGTCACGACTTTACCCGCATGAGCAGCCTAGCAATATCCCGGCGGTCTGAACAGGGAGTGTGTCTCATGCGCGTATTCGTCACCGGCGCCGCCGGATTCATCGGCTCCGAAACCACCAGGGAGCTGATCGCCGCCGGGCATCAGGTCATCGGCCTCGCGCGCTCCGCCGAGAACGTCCGCACGCTCGAGCAACTGGGCGCGCAGGTTCATCGCGGCTCGCTGCAGGACCTCGACAGCCTGAAGCGCGGCGCGAGGGATGCCGACGGCGTGATCCATCTCGCCTTCATCCACGACTTCGCCAAATTCGCGGAGAACGGCGCCATCGACAAGGCGGCGATCGAAGCCATGGGCGAGGTGCTGGTGGGCACGAACAAGCCGTTCATCGTCACCTCCGGAACGGGGCTCGTTGCGGCCAACGTGGTGGTCACCGAAGACATGCGGCGCGAGTCGTCGGCGCATGCTCCGCGCGTGTCCGAACAGTCCGGTCTGGCCTATGCATCGCGTGGCGTGCGCGCGATGGCGATCCGCCTGCCGCAGGTGCACGGCGCGCCGGGCAAGGCCGGCCTGATCTCCTATCTGGTGGAGCTCGCGCGGCAGAAGGGCCGCGCCGCCTATGTCGGCGAAGGCACCGAGCGCTGGGCCGCTGCGCACCGATCGGATGTCGCCCGCATCTACCGGCTCGCCCTGGAGAAGGGCATTGCAGACGCGATCTACCACGCCGTCGGCGAGGAAGGCGTCCCGATGCGCGAGGTCATCGAGGTGATCGGCCGCGCGCTGAACGTGCCGGTGGTTTCGATAGGTCAGGAGGAGGCGGGCGACTACTATGGACCACTGGCGATGTTCGCGGGCCTGGACATGCCGGCCTCCAGCGCCCTGACACAGCAGCGCCTGGGCTGGAGACCGGACGGGATCGGTTTGATCGCCGACATCGGCCAGCCGGATTACTTCAAGGCATGAGCGTCGGCCGCGACCGCTGGTGCGCGGTCGCGCTCCGCCATGGACGGATTTGGTGCGCGGCGGCCGCTGCTGCGGGGGCGAGACACCGCCGGCCGCCTTCGTCATGGTGCATTGGTCTTGGGGCCGGTCATTCGAACGAAGGGCGGAATTCCGGGCAAGCCCCGAAACCTTCATGGAGGAGCGCCGCTCGAACCTTGAGGCTGAAGTGCACGAGCCAAGCGCAGCTCGCGCGAGTTTTGTGAACTGTCGTCGCAACTCCGGCCTGCACGAGGCGCGCTGTGACGCAATCCACCACTTAAGCCGCTCTGTCCCATCGATGGGCAAATTCTGCACTTGCATTCGCGTAAAGGTTGAGGAAAACGCGAGTGTATGAAGAAACTGACGCTTCGGTATGCAAATTGGTTAAGGCATCGGCAGAGGCGGACAATCCGTCGATGTCAGCGCCGGCCGCGACTCGTGCAGATGGTTACGTCCCATGGACTTTTGCAGGTGAAGGCGACGCCGAGCAGAAGATCGATGCCAAAAGTGCTGTGTTTCGACCAAAACGGACCTGAGACCGTTTCAGTTCTTGCTGATATTCGACGCAGAATGAACACGCCCATCACGGGCGTTGTCTCCACCACCAAAGCGTCAAAGCACCGACGGGCGCGGCAGCGATGGTCCGGTCGTTACCGGAGCTTCGAAGCGCTTGAGGAGGTTTCACCCGCCGCCGCTCTGGTTCTCGCCGCCGAGTACGAGAGGATTTTGAAACTGACCGGCACGCCCGCCAGCGTGATCGATGCAGAGAGGTGGAAACCTGAGGTACTAGATACGTTCTGGGATATCGGATTCTTCGATATCGTCGGGCTGCCTCAAAACCTCGAAAAACCTGACCTTAAAGCCGATTTTGCCGTCCTACCGATGCGAAGCGGCGACACCGCGGACGGTCCCGCAGTGTCGGCTCTCCTGACTGATTTGAAGGCATTGTATCCCGGTGGATCAAGTTCCGCGGAGGAGAAGATGCTGCACCTATATGGGGCCATGGTCGAAGGCATCGTTAATGTCGTCAGGCATGCATATCCAGTAGGGGCAAAGCATCAATTTCGACCCGTCAACCGATGGTGGATGACCGGGGCGGTTGATCGAAAAGATCGATGGACCACGGCAGTAATCTATGATCAGGGGATCACAATCCCGGGAAGCTTGCCAAATTGGCAGCATTATTCCGGGGTAAGGCAGCGGCTGATGGTCGCGTTGGGGCTTGTGCCGCCGCCTGATGATCCGAGATCAGACGGGCAAGCTATTGCGGCCGCCGTCGAAGAATCCGTTTCGTCGACCGGGGACCCGCATCGAGGTCATGGACTTGCGCAGATGCGAGATTTCGTGAATCAATGTACCTACGGGTATCTGCGGATCATGAGCCGCCATGGCGAGGTCGTGTTTCGTCAGAACGGCCAACGTGAAATTAAGACCCATGGCGTTTCAATCGGCGGAACCCTCATCGAGTGGCGAGCGTTGCTCTAGCCGCTGGAGTTTTATCATGGCCTCCCTTCGTATCGCCGATTATGCACCGTCTCCAGGCGGACGATTCATTGTTGATGGAGAATATAGTGGCGAGTGGTTTCGTGATACCGTGCTCGCCCCGGCACTCCAAAGTGCTGTCGAGGCATCGGAAGCGCTCGTCGTGGTGCTAGATGGAACCTCGGGCTATGGCTCCTCATTTCTCGAAGAAGCGTTTGGTGGTCTAATCCGCAGGCGGCTCTTTCCGCCGCGGACCGTGCGAGAGATGCTCAAGATCACGGCTGAGACGTCCCTTTATAAGCCCTATAAGGCGTTGGCTGAAAAGTATATTCAGGCTGCCAAGCCCGATACGGTGGCCGCCTGATCGGAGACCGCAGTGCCAGATTGGGTTGTTCCTGCCGCCGGTCTGTCGGGAGCGTTGCTCGTTGCGATTGCTAACTACCTCGTCCAGCGGTGGCGCTATAGGCTAGATAGGTTGAGCAACTCAGTTGATCACTTCTGCCAGGAGATCAACGACGTCGCAGACTTAAGCTCGATGTATTGGCTGCTGGACCTTTCCAAGCCAAGCGACCACAGCGAGGCTAACGCCCAAACGATCGAGACCCAACTCGTCGGCAGGCAGGTCAGGCTGCAGTCGCTAATATTAGCGATTGCAGCCTTCGATCGTCGCATCATCTTAACACGAACCGAAATACTACTTATCGACTTCTTTGAAGCGATCACGGGCGGCGACTTTAAAGTCTCCAAGCGAGTGGCGTCAGCAGAGCGGGCTCAACAGGCCCAATCGATTGCAGCGCAGATTAACGGTGAACTGAGGCACGCCTTCAGCTTGCGAAGCCGACTGTGGAGATAGATGTAGCCAAAACGGAAGGGGGACCGCCGAATAGCCTCCTGCATAGACCCATTAGAACAGCTCGGACAAGCGGTGAGGCGGCGCACGGTGAGCTGCTGCCGGTTTGATGGACACCGAGATTGGGTGTTTCATGAAGCCGGAGGTGGGCGATGAAGAGACGGAAG
>NZ_JAUEXY010000016.1:0-179079 GCF_032489375.1 Bradyrhizobium sp. SZCCHNR1098 | reverse complement strand
CTCCTTCGAATCGGACGAAGCTTGCCTGTCAGGAATCAACCCGGTCTGAATTGTCAGGACTCAGCCCGGTTCATACCTTCGGCGCCCCCCACCCCCAACCCCTCCCCGCGAGGGGGAGGGGAGCAGACCGGCCGCGCGGCAGGATGTCGGCACAATCCTCCGGACAGACCATTCACGATCGCCTACGACTTCGCCGGCGCCGGTGGCCCATAGGCCTCACGCTCCGCCACCGGCTCCGTCTTCTCCCGATCGCCTGCGAGCACGCGCTGCACCGAGACGAAGAACACCGGCACCATCAGCAGCGCCAGGATCACCACCGCGATCATGCCGCCCATCACGTTCGTGCCGAGCGCCTGCTGGCTGGCGCCGCCGGCGCCCGTCGCCATCGACATCGGCAGCACGCCGCAGACGAAGGCGAGGCCGGTCATGATGATCGGGCGGAAGCGCAAGGAGCAGGCCTCGATCGTCGCCGCGACCAGCGGCTTGCCGTGGGCGCGCAGGTCCTTGGCGAACTCGATGATCAGGATCGCGTCCTTGGCGGCGAGTCCGATGATGGTGATCAGCGCCACCGTGAAGTACACGTCGTTGGACAGGCCGCGCAGATTGGCGGCGACGACGGCGCCGAGGATGCCGAGCGGCACGGTCAAGAGCACCGCGAGCGGGATCGTCCAGCTTTCGTAGAGCGCGGCCAGGCACAGGAACACCACCAGTGCCGACAGGCCCAGCAGCAGCGGCGCCTGCGAGCCCGACAGCTTCTCCTGCAGCGACTGTCCGGTCCATTCATAGCCGAAGCCGCGCGGCAGCTTGCCGGCGAGCCGCTCCATCTCCTTGAGCGCATCGCCCGAGGTGTAGCCCGGCTTGGCCTCGCCGGAGATGCGGATCGCCGGATAGTAGTTGAAGCCGGCGATCTGGCTCGGTCCCCTGGCCCATTGGATCGTCGCGAACGACGAGAACGGCACCAGCTGCCCCTTGGCGTTCTTGACGCTGTAGTTGAGGATATCGTCTGCGTTCATGCGGCTGATGCGATCGGCCTGCACCACGACGCGCTGCATGCGGCCGCGGTTGGGGAAGTCGTTCACGTAAGTCGAGCCGAGATTGGTCGAGATGGTGTTGTTGATGTCCTCGAAGGTGACGCCGAAGGCGCCGGCCTTCTCGCGGTCGATCATCAGATTGACCTGGGGTCCCGGCGGCAGGCCTTCGACATAGACCTTCTGCAGCACCGGGCTGGCATTGGCCTCCGCGATCAGCTGGTCGGCGGCGGCGGTCAGCGCGGCATAGCCCTTCTGGCCGCGGTCCTGCAGGCGGAAGCTGAAGCCCGAGGAGTTGCCGAGATTGTCGATCGGCGGCGGCTGCAGCGCCGTGATCTTGGCGTCGCGCAAGCCGGCGAGATCGCGGTTGACGTCGGCGACCAGCGCCGCGGCGCCGTCACGCTTGCTGCGCTCCGACCAGTCCTTCAGCGAGATGAAGGCCTGGGCGGTGTTGACGCCCTGGCCGGCATAGCTGAAGCCGGTCAGGAAGGTGACGTTCTCGATCCCTTCGCGCTTGGCGAGATACTTCTCGACCGCCTCGACGGCCGCCTGCGTCCGCGCATAGGAGGAGTCCGCCGGTGTCTGCACGTCGGTGGTGATGAAGCCCTGGTCATCGACCGGCAGGAAGCCGCCCGGCAGCCGGATGAAGGCGAAGGTCAACCCGACCAGGAAGATCGCATAGATCAGCATCAACCGCCCGGTGCGCTTCAGCGCACCGCCGACCACGCCGGTGTAGCGGTTGCGGCTGTTGTCCATGAAGCGGTTGAACCAGCCGAACACGCCCTTCTTCGCATGGCCGTGGCCGGCCGCGACGGGCTTCAGCAGGGTCGCGCACAGCGCCGGAGTCAGCGACAGCGCCAGCAGCGCCGAGAAGCCGATCGCGGCGACCATGGTGACCGAGAACTGCCGGTAGATGATGCCGACCGAGCCGGGGAAGAATGCCATCGGCACGAACACCGCCATCAGCACCAGGGTGATGCCGATGATGGCGCCGGTGATCTGGCCCATCGCCTTGCGCGTCGCCTCCTTCGGCGACAGCCCCTCCTCGGTCATGATGCGCTCGACGTTCTCGACCACGACGATGGCGTCGTCGACGAGGATGCCGACCGCGAGCACCATGCCGAACATCGTCAGCATGTTGATGGAGTAGCCGACCAGCATCAGCGTCGCGCAGGTGCCGAGCAGCGCCACGGGGACGACGATGGTCGGGATGATGGTGTAGCGGATGTTCTGCAGGAACAGGAACATCACCACGAACACCAGCACGACGGCTTCGACCAGGGTCATCAGCACCCGCTTGATCGAGGCTTTGACGACCGGCGTGATGTCGTAGGGGATTTCATAGCTGATGTTGGACGGGAAGAAGCGCGACAGCTCCTTCATCTTGGCCTCGACCGCGCTCGCGGTCGCCAGCGCATTGCCGGTCGGCGACAGCAGCACCGAGAGACCCGCGGTCGGCTTGCCGTTGAGGCGGGTGTTGAACTGATAGCTCAAGCCCCCGATCTCGATGCGGGCGACGTCGCGCAGCCGGACCGTCGAGCCGTCGGCATTGGCGCGCAGGATGATCGATCCGAACTCGTCGGGCGAATCGAGCTGGCCCTTGACCAGCACCAGCGCCGAGGTGCGCTGCGAGGTCGTCGCGGGCTCGGCGCCGATGCTGCCCGAGGCGACCTGCGCGTTCTGCGCGCCGATCGCCTTGGTGACGTCGTCGGCGGTGAGGCCGTAGCCGACCAGCTTGGCCGGATCGAGCCAGACGCGCAGCGAGCGCTCGGTCGAATACAGCGTGGCGCGGCCGACGCCGGGAATGCGCCTGACTTCGCCGAGCACGTTGCGGATCATGAAGTCGCCGAGGCCGACCTCGTCGAGGCTGCCGTCGGTCGACTGCAGGGTGATGATCTGCAGCACCGCGGCGGAGGCTTCCTCGACCAGGATGCCCTGCTGGATGACGGCGCGCGGCAGCCGCGCCTCGACACGCTTGAGGCGGTTCTGTACCTCGACCGAGGCGTCATTGGTCGACGTGCCCGGCACGAAGTTCGCGGTGATCTCGACCTGGCCTAGCGAATCGCTGGTGGATTCGAAATTGAGAATGCCGGAAGCGCCGTTGAGCTCCTCCTCGATCAGCCGCGTCACGCTGTTGTAGAGGTTCTCCGGCGATGCGCCGGGATAGCTCGTCGAGATCGAGATCGAGGGCGGCGCGATGATCGGATATTGCGCCACCGCCAGCAGCGGAATCGCGATCGCGCCGATCAGGCAGATGAACAGCGCGACGACCCAGGCGAAGATAGGCCGGTCGATGAAGAAGCTCGGCATGCGACTTACCGCGTCGCCGACTTCGATTCGAGCTGCGTCGCGGCGCTGACCTCGGTCCAGACCTGCGGCGCGACCCTGTCGCCGGCGGCGAACTTCTGGAAGCCGTCGACGACGACCTTGTCGCCGGCGCGCAGACCGTCGGTGATCAGCACCAGGCCATCCTGGGTCGGACCGGTGCGGACCGGCCTGGCGATCGCGCGGTTGTCGTCGCGGATGACGTAGACCTCGGACCCGCCGGCCGCGTTGCGCTGCACCGCCTGCTGCGGCACGCCGACGGAGTCGCTGTCGATGCCCTGCTCGATGCGGACGCGGACATACATGCCCGGCAGGAGCTCGCGCTTCGGATTGGCGAACTCGCCGCGCAGGGTGACCTGACCGGTGGCGGCATCGACCTTGGCGTCGGAGAACAAGAGCTTGCCCGGGATCGAATACGGCGTGCCGTCGTCGAGCACGAGACGGACCTTGATCGCGTCGGGCGAGATCTGGTCGAGGTCGCCCGACTCGAACGCCCGGCGCAGGCGGTTGAGCTCGCTCACCGACTGGGTGAAGTCGGCATAGATCGGATCGAGCTGCTGGATCGTGACCAACGAGGTCTCGTTCTGGACCGCGATGGCGCCCTCGCTGACCTGGGCCGCGCCGACGATGCCGTCGATCGGCGCGCGCACGGTCGCATAGTCGAGATTGAGCTGGGCGCGCGCGAGATCGGCCTTGCGGGCCTCGATGTCGGCCGCGGCTTCGCGCTCGCTCGCGACCGCCTTCTCCTGCTCGACCTCGGGCGCAGCGCGCTCCTTGAACAGCAGGGCGATGCGGCGCGCCTGCTGCACCGCGCGCTCATGCACCGCCTCGGCCTTGGCCAGCGCCGCCCGGCTCGACAGGATCTCCACCTCGAACGGTTTCGGATCGATGCGATAGAGCGGATCGCCCGCCTTGACCTCGCTGCCCTGGCGAAACAGCCGCTCGACGATGATGCCCGAGACGCGCGGACGGACGTCGGAGACGCGGGTCGGCGCGATGCGGCCGGGCAGCTCGCGCACGATCGCTCGCGCCTTCTGCTCGACGGTCACGATGCCGACGTCGGGGATGACGATCTGCTCATTGGCGGAGGCCTGAGCCTGGATGGGGTCGTTACAGCCGGCCAGCAGCGGCGCGGCGGCCGCGAGCATCAATGCACTGCTGACCAGCGACGCGCGAAAACGAGACATGGGTGGAGGAGCCCCTCGATGATGATGAAAACCGGTCGACCGGATGGCCCAGTCATGGCGCCATTCTGGCGCTCGCCTTGCCTGCAACATAGAAAAGAGCTGCTGCGACGCAACGCGGAACTCGGGCGGCTTGATGTCACACGAACTACGTGACTGATAGATCAAGATTTTTTTGGACTCACCTAATTGTGAGTGCTTTGTGGCAGCAGGTTCCCCGCAGAATCCGCACAGTGAAACGCGAATCTCCTTCGGAGCTGCGGCATCCCGCCGCAGCAAACAAATTAGTTCGCCGGCCGCAGGCGGTAGTGACTGACGCCCCATTCACGGCCTTCGTCGTGCCCGAACAGACCCGCGGTGGCGAGGAAGAACCAGCGCCAGCGGCGCATCCACAGCGCCGTGTCGTCGCCATAGACCGGCTGCAGCACCTGCAGGATGCGGTTGTAGTCGGCATCGAAATTGGCCAGCCAGTCCCGTGCCGTGCGCTGATAATGCGTGCCGCTCCAGCACCATTCCTTCTCGACCGCGAACAGATCCGCATACTGCCGGATCAAGGTGTGGCTCGGCATGATGCCGCCGGTGAAGAAATGCTGCGCGATCCAGTCCTCGCGATCGTTGCGGTCGAACAGGTAGGATCCGGTGCGGTGGGTGAAGATGTGCATGAACAGGCGGCCGTCCGGCGCGAGCCATGATCTGACCCGCCACAGCAGCTCGCGCCAGTTCATCATGTGCTCGAACATCTCCACCGAGACGATGCGATCGAACCGCGCGTCGGGAGCGAACCCGTTCATGTCGGCGGTGATGACCCGCAAATTGAGCAGGCCGCGCGCGGCCGCCATCTCCTCGATCGCGCGGCGCTGCGAATGGGAGTTCGACACCGCCGTGATCTTCGCATGCGGGAACTGCCGGGCCATGAACAGCGACAGCGAGCCCCAGCCGCAGCCGAGCTCGAGAATGCTCTGGCCGTCCTGCAGATCGGCATTGGCGACGGTCTGGCGCAGCGCCTCCTCCTCCGCCTCCTGCAGGGTCGAGACCGGCTCCTTGTAGAAGCAGCAGGAATATTTGCGGTTCGGCCCGAGCACGCGGGCGAAGAACGCCGCCGGCACCTCGTAGTGCTGGCTGTTCGCCGCGTCGGTATGCTCGGCGATCGGGCGCATCGTCAGCACGCGGGCGAACTCTGCATCACCCATTGCATCGGCCCCGCCCAGCCGCGCCGCGGTGCGTGCGCACAATTCGGAGATCGCTGAGCGGATGACGGCGTCAGGCAGCGGCACACGCTCGGCGGCGCCGATGATGGTCGAGATGAAGCTCATGCAGTGGCTCCGTTACTTCGTAAAAGGATTTGGCGGCAGGGGAAAGAACGCGCTGGTGCGCGCCTGGTAGGCCCGGTAGCGATCGCCGCGCGAGCGCAGCATCTGCTGTTCCAGCGGCGGGATGCCGGTGACGTGGACCAGGATCCAGTACATGAACAGCGGCGCGAGCAGGCTGGCGAAGCCCCACGGATGATCGAATGACAGCGCGATGACCGGGTAGGACAGCCAGCACACCCATTCGAAGAAATAGTTGGGATGGCGCGACCAGCGCCACAGGCCGACGTCGCACACCTTGCCCTTGTTGGCGGGATCTGCGCGGAACGCCTTGAGCTGGGCGTCGGCCAGTCCCTCGCCGGCGATGCCTGCGAACAGCACGAAGATGCCGAGATAGTCCTGCAGACGCAGCTCGGCGGCCGGCGCATGGGCCGCGACGAACATCGCGAACACCAGCGGGATCGAGCCCCAGGCCTGCTGCTGCAGGAACAGGAACATGCGCCGCGGTGCGGCCGCGCCCCATTGCCGGGCAAACTCCGCATAGCGCGGGTCGTCGGACATGCCGCGGCTGCGTGCCGCGACATGGCCGCCGAGCCGCAGCGACCAGATCGCCACCAGCACCGCGACCAGCCACTGCCGCGCGTTGGGGGCGGCGCCGCCGGCGGGCCAGATCGCGCCGGCGGCGCCGACCAGCCCGACGGAAAATGTCCAGATCGTGTCGACCCAGCCGGAGTTGCCGCTGCGCTGCTGCACGACCCAGGCGAGCCCCATCAGCACCGACATCGCCGCGGCCATCGCCAGGAGCGCTTGCAGATATTCAACGACGGTCATGACAAAGCCAGGGCGTTCCCGCTAGATATGAGCCACGGGACTAACTACGCCGCGGATGCCCGCCGGTTTCAGCCATAGTTCCGCGCAGGGGACGGGGATTGCGCCGATCGCGGCTTTTTTCCCGCTGCTGCTGTGCCATAGTGGATTTCAGGGACCGGTCCCCGCAACGGATGTCATCGACAATGCCTCAAGGCTCCCCTTCCCGCTCCGCGATGGACGTCGAAATGACCAAATTGTCCTCGCCCCGGATCTTCCTGGTGCGGATGCTGGTCTTCCTGGTGCTGTGCGCGCTGGTCGGCGTCGTGCTCTACAAGCAGATCATCATGGCGTTCTTCGCCAATCCCGGCCTCAACGCCCTGATCGGGGCGGTGCTGCTGATCGGCGTCATCCTGTCGTTCCGACAGGTGGTCCGGCTCTATCCGGAAGTGTCCTGGGTCAACAATTTCCGCATCGCCGATCCCGGCCTGGCGGTGCCTCGTCACCCGGTCCTGCTGGCGCCGATGGCCGCCATCCTCGGCCGCGAGCGCTCGGGGCGGATGTCGATCTCACAGCAGACCATGCGCCATCTGCTCGACTCGATCGCTACGCGCCTGGACGAGGCCCGCGACATCTCCCGCTACATGACCGGCCTGCTGGTGTTCCTCGGCCTGCTCGGCACGTTCTGGGGCCTGATCGAGACGGTCGGCTCGGTCGGCAAGGTGATCGAGGGCCTCAAGGTCGGCGGCGACGCCGGCGCGCTGTTCGATACGCTGAAGGGCGGCCTTGCCGCGCCGCTGGGCGGCATGGGCATCTCGTTCTCGTCCTCGCTGTTCGGCCTCGCCGGCTCGCTGATCCTCGGCTTCCTCGACCTGCAGTCGAGCCAGGCGCAGAACCGCTTCTATACCGACCTGGAAGACTGGCTCGCGGGCACCGTGCGCGAATATGGCGGGACGGGCGATACCGGGGCCGATCTCTCGGTCGCCATCGAGCGGCTGCGCACCGCCATGGAGGACGGCTCGAACCGCGGCGCCACCGCGGCGATGGCCAACCTCGCCGAGGCGATCCAGGGGCTGGTCGGGCACATGCGCACCGAGCAGCAGATGATCCGCGAATGGGCCGACGGCCAGGGCGAGCAGAACCGCGAGATCAAGCGGCTGCTGGAGCGGCTCGCGCGGCAGACCGAGAAGAGTTGAGCTGCTCCACCGGCCGGCCGAAGACGAACTAGGAGACGCTGAATGGCGCTTGCCCGTACCCGCCGTGGAGATTCCGGCCTCAACTACTGGCCGGGCTTCGTCGATGCGCTGTCGACGCTGGTGCTGTCGATCGTGTTCCTGCTGACCGTGTTCCTGGTGGTGCAGTTCTTCCTGTCGCAGGAGGTCACCGGCAAGGACAAGGCGCTGGAGCAGCTCAACGCCAAGATCGCGCAGCTCAACGAGATGCTGTCCCTGGAGAAGCTCGGCAAGCTCTCGCTGGACGACCAGGTTGCGCAACTGCGCGCCGGGCTCGCAAGCGCCGAAGCCGAGCGCGACCGCGTCAAGGGTCTCTATGACGGGCTCGCCAATGCCGGCAGCAATGCCGCCGGCCGCGCCAACGAGCTCAACCGGGCGCTCGACTCCGAGAAGCAGGTCACGGCGCGGGCGCTGGCCCAGATCGAGGTGCTCAACCAGCAGATCAGCGCATTGCGCCGCCAGCTCGCCGCGCTCGAGGATGCGCTCGATGCCTCGGAGAAGCGCGACAAGGAATCGCAGAGCCGCATCGCCGATCTCGGCTCGCGCCTCAACGTCGCGCTGGCACAGCGGGTGCAGGAGCTGACCCGCTACCGCTCGGAGTTCTTCGGCCGGCTGCGCGCCATCCTCGGCAACCGTCCCGACATTCGCGTCGTCGGCGACCGCTTCGTGTTCCAGTCCGAGGTGTTCTTCGACACGGGGCAAGCCACCCTGCTGCCCGAGGGCCAGCAGGAGCTGAACTCGGTGGCGACGGCGCTGGTCGATCTCGACAAGCAGATCCCCGCCGAGATCTCCTGGGTGCTGCGGGTCGATGGCCACACCGACGTTCGTCCGATCAACAGCCCGGTGTTCAAGTCGAACTGGGAATTGTCCTCGGCGCGCGCCATCTCGGTGGTGCAGTATCTGATCTCGCTCGGCGTGCCTGCCCAGCGTCTGGTCGCGGCCGGCTTCGCCGAATTCCAGCCGCTCGATCCCGCGAATACCGAGGAGGCCTTCCGCCGCAACCGGCGCATCGAGCTGAAGCTGACGGAGCGGTGAGTTGAGACGACACGCCTCTCACCACGTCATGGCCAGGCTTGTCCCGGCCATCCAAGCCGTCGGAGGTCTCCAGGCTGGAAAGGCGTGGATGCCCGGCACGAGGCCGGGCATGACGACCTCATCTTGACCGTGCCCTTCACTCTTCGCCCCTATCGCGCCGCCGACGAGGACGCTGCGATCGCGCTGTGGCAGGAGACGTGGCAGCTCGCTTATCCCGCCATCGACTTTGCCGCGCGGGTGCCGTGGTGGCGCGAGCGCTGGCGCAGCGAGCTGGTACCGAAGGCTGAGGTGATCGTGGCCGAGACGGAGGGCACCCTCGCCGGCTTCGTCACCATCGATGCTACCGGCTATCTCGATCAGCTCGTGGTGTCGCCCCAGCATTGGGGCTCGCCGCTGGCGACGCAGCTCGTCGACGTGGCCAAGCAGCGTTCGCCCGGCGGCATCACGCTGTTGGTCAACAAGGACAACGCCCGCGCCATTCGCTTCTACAAGCGCTGCGGCTTCGCGGAGGCCGGCGAGGACGTCAACCCGACGTCGGGCCGTCCGGTGCTGCGAATGGCGTGGACGCCTTAGAAGCGATTGGATTGCACTGCGGCGACACACACCACTGTCGTCCCGGACGACCGAGCGCAGCGAGGGCAGATCCGGGACCCATACGCCGCGGCAGAGGTTTTGCGACGAGTGGGTGTCCCTGGCATTCGGGCGCCAAACATCGGTCTGTGGTTATGGGCCCCTGCGTTCGCAGGGGCGACACCGAGGGTGCAGCGATCAGCAACTACACGCCGCGAAACAGCACACCGATCGTCAACACCACGAACGCAATCGCCAGCGCATCGAAGGCGTGCGCGGCCGACAGCAGCGGCACCGAAGCGTGCATGTAGTGCGCGAGCATCGCGACGAGGGCGAGCACCAGCGCGATTGCGAAGATCACGAACGAGGGCGGCGTGAGGGCAAAACTGCCACGACGATAAGGCATGTCCGTTGCTCCTGTTAGGACCAGGCACGCCTGCTACGAGCGGCGCGCCATCTGTTCCGGCAGGGAACGTACAAGGCGGGAGAAAGGTTGCAGGGTCGGGAACGAGAATTCGAGGGTGTTGCCGGCCGTCCACGGTGTTGCAGGAACTACACGCCCTCGAACTGCAGCCGGGCCAGCCGCGCATAGAGACCGTTGGCCGCAACCAGCGACGTGTGGGTGCCCTGCTCGACGATGCGGCCGCGGTCCATGACCAGGATGCGGTCGCAGGACAGCACCGTGGCGAGTCGATGCGCGATCACCAGGGTGGTGCGGTCCTTCATCAGCCCCTCGAGCGCAGTCTGTACCAGCGTCTCGCTCTCGGCGTCGAGCGCCGAGGTCGCCTCGTCGAGCAGCAGCAGCGGCGCATCGCGCAGGATGGCGCGCGCGATGGCGATGCGCTGGCGCTGGCCGCCCGAGAGCGTGACGCCGCGCTCGCCGAGCGAGGTGTCGAAGCCGTTCGGCAAGCGGCGGATGAATTCGCTGGCATGAGCGAGATCGGCGGCGCGCTCGACCTCGGCGTCGGTCGCCTCGGGCCGGCCGAAGCGGATGTTCTCGCGCGCACTGGCGGCGAACACCACGGATTCCTGCGGCACCAGCGCGATGCGCTCGCGCATCTTGCGCGGGTCAGCCGCGCGCACCGGCACACCGTCGAATGAGATCGAGCCGGACGCGGGATCGTAGAAGCGCAGAAGCAGATGGAACAGCGTGCTCTTGCCGGCGCCGGAGGGGCCGACGATTGCGACCTTCTCACCGGCGCGGATCACAAACGAGACATCGTCGAGAACGCAGACGTCTGGGCGACCCGGATAGGCGAAGCTGACCCGCTCGAAGCCGAGGTCGCCACGCGCCGGCTCCGGCATCGGGCGCGGTTGCGCGGGCGCCGTGATTTCCGGCTGCACGTGCAACAGCTCGAACAGCCGCTCGGCCGCGCCGGACGCCGCCGACACTTCGCCCCAGACCTCCGAGAGCTGGCCGAGCCCGGCGGCCGCGAAGGCCGCGTAGAGCACGAACTGACCGAGCCGTCCGGCGCTGATCGCACCGGTCAGCACGTCGTGCGAGCCGACCCAGAGGATCGCGACGACGCTGGAGAACACGATGAAGATGATGATCGCGGTGAGCACGCCGCGCGCCTGGGTCGAGACCCGCGCCGCCTCATAGGCCTGCTCGACCTCTCCGCCGAAGCGCGCCGCCGCGAGCCTCTCGCTGGTATAGGCCTGCACCGTCCTGATCGAACCGATCAGCTCGGACGCATAGGCCGAGGCGTCGGCGAGCGTGTCCTGGGCGTTGCGCGACAGCCGCCGGACCCAGCGCCCGAACGCCACCAGCGGCAGCACGATCAGCGGGATCGCCAGCAGCACGAAGCCGGACAGCTTCGGGCTCGTGATCACCATCATTGCGGTGGCCCCGATGAACAGCAGCAGATTGCGCAGCGCGATGGACACGGAGGCGCCCGCCGCCGATTTGATCTGGGTGGTGTCGGCGGTGAGCCGCGACACCAGCTCGCCGGAGCGCGCGGAATCGAAGAACGACGGCGACAGCGACATCAGATGCGCGAACACGTCGCGCCGGAGATCGGCGACGATGCGCTCGCCGATCGTCATGACGAGGTAGTAGCGGGCCGCGCTTGCCAGCGCGAGCACCGCCACCACGGCGATCATGACGCTGAAATAGCTGTTGATCAGTTCGATGCCTTTCGGCGTGAAGCCGAAATCGATCATGCGGCGGACCGCGATCGGGACCAGCAGCGTGGTCAGCGCCGCGACCGTGAGCGCGATCAGCGCCAGGAGGGCACGGCCGCGATAGCGCAGGACATAGGGAGACAGCGCCAGCAGCGGGCGCAGCTTCGAGCGCCGCACAGGGCTTGCCGGCTCGGCCAATGCCTCGACGGCCGCAACGGCATCTCCGACCGGATCCTGCCCTGGGGCAGCGCCCTGCCGCTCGTCAAGCCGTTCCACTACGCTCATGGGCCACCTGAGAATTGTTCCAAATACCGATCTGCCGTCCTGATAGGCCTGCCGGGCCGGGCTTGGCAAATCCGGAAACGTACCAAGGTGTTCATCCGCGACCTTGGCTTGTTTTGGGCAGAACCTTGGGCTATAGAGCCCGGCAATTGTCCCCCTTCAGTGACGACAGGATCAGGCGCGGCCGCGCCGCATCATGTCTTCGCATCGTGCCGTAGGATCAGCCATGAAAGCCGACATTCACCCGAATTATCATACGATTACGGTCGTGATGACCGATGGCACCGAGTACCAGACCCGCTCGACCTGGGGCAAAGAGGGCGACAAGCTCAACCTCGACATCGACCCCAAGTCGCACCCGGCGTGGACCGGCGGCACCCAGCAGCTGATGGATCGCGGCGGCCGCGTCTCCCGCTTCCAGAAGAAGTTCCAGGGCTTCCTCAAGAAGGATTGATGCCTTCTTGCCCCCGGTACCGGCCTTCCAGGCCTGCGCCTGATGGACAGCTCACAGCAAAACGCCCCCGGAGACGGGGGCGTTTTTGTTTCTGGGCTGGTCGCAACGAGACCTTCGGCTGGGGGAGCGGCCCGGCGGGGCCGCCCGATGCCGGGGCCTACTGCTCGAACGCGGCCTTCAGCCGGTTGAGATGCGGCACCAGAGGATTGCCGATCGCGCTCTGGTCCGGCGGCGGGGAATGAATGGTCGAGTCGAGCCGGCGGACCCGCACCTGCAGGCTCATCGAGCGGGAGATCAGGCTCTGCAGCTGCTGCGGCAGCTTCTCCAGCAGATCATCCGGCCCGGGGTCTGCAGCGGTCAGCTTGACCTTGGTCTTCTCGCGGTTGGCCTGGCTCAGGGTCATCTCGCCCTCCTTCACCGCGCGGTGCAGGAGCAGCCAGGACGCCAGTTGCATCAGGCGGGTGGTGAGACGCATGCTCTCGGTCGCGTAGGTCAGGCTGACGGCGCGGTCGAGCGCCTTGGCCTCGTTGCGGCCGTCGCCATCGAGATAGGCGGCGGTCTCCTCGACCAGATCCATGCCTTCCCGGAACAGCGCGCCGAATGCAGCAGAATTGGTGAGCCGCTCGTTGAACTGAACCAGAGCGCCATCGCCCAGCAAACGGTCCGACATGGTTAACGCCTCTTAAACGCGACTGTTTACGCAACCCGGCAACGACGCCGGTATGATGAACAAATCATTGCGCGGCCGGTTTCGAGAGTCCAGCAGCAACGCCTTTTATGGTTTCCACGGCGTGGGCCATGCCGTGCCCTCGTACCATTTGCGACTGCAACACGGCCGATCGCGGCCGAGTCGCACGATCAGCTCAACTAGCAACCATGATCACGGCAATAGTTTGCAGTCGTCGAACGAGGATCGTCACGCCTGCCGCGGCACACAGGATTTTCGCGCGCGACCTGCTGGCGACCGAAGACCGGCGCGGGCGCAATGAGCAGGCACGACGTTCGTTCCACGATCGCCGCCTGCGCATGGGGGGCACGCCAAGGACGACCGCCCGGCTCGGCGCGGGCGCAAAAAAAGAGCCGCCGTTTCCGGCGGCTTTGAAGTTGATAACAGGGAGGCGTCAAACAGAGTGGACAGGAGCCACTCGGTGTCCAAACGAGGACGGTTTCGGTTGTAAACGCGAAAGCTTAATCAACCGTAAATGGCGAAAATTTTTCAATCTTCGTTAGCCATGTCGGCCACTGGCCGACCGTGTTTCTACGGCCGCGAGGTTCACGACTTGAAGATGCTGGCGGCGGCATCACGCGAGGCGCGCTTTTTCGCCACCGCCTGCTCGATGCGCTCGATCTCGGCGCGGAGCAGCGCCACTCGGCTGGTCAGCTCCTCGACCGACAGCATCGACAGATCCTGCCCGATCTCGTGCGAAACGGCCTTGCGCGGCCGGTCGTCGTCCTCGTTTGCCATCTCACCCTCCTCCCGGTTGCCAGCCATGCCCCGGCTGGCTTAAGCACGCGGCAGCACCCGCTTTCAGCCCTCGCCGAAGGATTTCTCATGGAACAGCTGCCCGCGCAAATGACCGTGGTCGCCATCAGCCAGCCGGGCGGACCCGAGGTGCTCAAGCCGGAAACCCGGCCCGTCCCCAAGCCCGGCCCCGGCGAGATCCTGATCAAGGTGAAGGCCGCCGGCGTTAACCGTCCCGACGTCGCCCAGCGCTCCGGGAGCTATCCGCCGCCGCCCGGCGCCAGCGACCTGCCGGGGCTGGAAGTGGCCGGGGAGGTCGTGGCGCTCGGCGAGGGCGCCGTCCGGCACAAGCTCGGCGACACCGTGATGTCCCTGGTCGCCGGCGGCGGCTATGCGCAATATTGCATCGCACAAGATGCGCAGGCGATGGCGGTCCCCTCCGCGCTCTCAATTCTGGAAGCCGGCGCCCTGCCCGAGACCCTGATGACGGTCTGGCACAACGTGTTCGAGCGCGGCGGCCTCAAGCAGGGCGAGACCCTGCTGGTGCATGGCGGCTCTTCCGGCATCGGCACCATGGCGATCCAGCTCGCCAAGGCGTTCGGCGCCAAGGTGCTGGTCACCGTCGGCTCGCAGGACAAGGCCGACGCCTGCGTTAAGCTCGGCGCCATCAGAGCCATCAACTACAAGACCGAGGATTTCGTCGCCGTGGTCAAGGAGGCGACCGGCGGCAAGGGCGCCAACGTCATCCTCGACATGGTCGGCGGCGACTACATCGAGCGCAACTACGACGCCGCGGCCACCGATGGCCGCATCGTCCAGATCGCCTTCCTGGGTAGCCCGAAGGCGACCGTCAATTTCGTCAAGCTGATGGTCAAGCGCCTGACCCATACCGGATCCACGCTGCGCCCGCGCAGCAACGCCGACAAGGCGGCGATGGTGGCGGCGATCGAGGCCAGGGTGATGCCGTTCCTGCGCGAGGGCCGCATCAAGCCGCTGATGGACTCGACCTTTCCCCTCGTGGATGCAGCGAAAGCGCATGCACGCATGGAGACGAGCCAACATATTGGCAAAATTGTGTTGGAAATCTAGGTGCAGTCTAAACAGAGCGTGTTTGGAAACTCTTTGATTCTCCTCGCTTTCGTGCCAATGATCGCGCACATCTGAACCGTGCCTGGAACGGCTCCAATTAGCCCGGCGACGACCTCTTTCGATTTGGCTTGTTTCGCTTTGGATTGGTGTCGAACGCGGAGATTTGACATTGCGTCTGATCAGGTGCCTCGCGTCGTTGGCGGCGCTGGGCCTCGTGATGTGTGGTGCCGCTGCCCCCGCTCAGGCCGTTGACGCCGTCAGCGTTCGCAGCGACGCGCCTGCGATCGACCTCACGGGCATCCTCGATCATCAGCGCAGCGAGAACGACCGCATCCAGGTCTCGACCGCGCCCGGCACCGACGGCATCGTCCGCCGCATCGAGGTGCGGGCCCGCGAGGGCGGCCAGAACTGGATCGTGTTCGCACTGGCCAACAACACCGACGACCAGCTCGACCGCCTGATCGTGGCACCGCACTACCGCGTGGTCGGCTCCGGCGTGCTCTGGCCCGATCTCGGCCTGTCGCGCATCGCCACCATCACGCCCTCGGTCGGCGACCTGCCGGAGCGGCAGGAGAGCCCGACCGCCGACGTCTTCCGCGTCACCCTCGATCCGGGCTCGGTCGTTACCTTCGTGGCCGAGCTGCGCACCGACAAGCTGCCGCAGCTCTATCTGTGGGAGCCCGAGGCCTACAAGGACAAGGTCAACTCGTTCACGCTGTACCAGGGCATCGTGATCGGCATCTCCGGGCTTCTCGCCCTCGTGCTCACGATCCTGTTCGTGGTCAAGGGCAGCATCATGTTCCCGGCGGCCGCGGCGCTGGCCTGGGCGGTGCTGGTCTATATCGGCGTCGACTTCGGCTTCTGGGGCAAGGTCCTGGACATGTCGAACAATGCCGAGCGCGTCTGGCGCGCGGCGGGCGAGGCGATCCTGGCGGCGACCCTGCTGGTGTTCCTGTTCGCCTATCTCAATCTGTCGCGCTGGCACGTCCGCTATTCGCACATCACGCTGGGCTGGCTGTTCTTCCTGGGCTCGCTGGTCGCGGTGGCGCTGTTCGATCCGGCGGTGGCCTCAGGCATCGCACGCATGTCGCTGCTGCTGATCGCGGTCCTTGGCTTCGCACTGATCGTCTATCTCTCCAGCCACGGCTTCGACCGCGCGGTGCTGCTGATCCCGACCTGGTTCCTGCTCACGGTGTGGGTCGCCGCCGCCGGCATGACGGTCGCGGGCCAAGTCACCAACGACATCGTCGGCCCGGCCCTGCTCGGCGGCCTCGTGCTGATCGTGATGCTGATCGGCTTCACGGTGATGCAGCACGCCTTCGCCGGCGGCGGCGCCACCACCGGCATCGTCTCCGACGTCGAGCGCCGCGCGCTGGCCCTGGCCGGCTCCGGCGACCTGATCTGGGACTGGGACGTCTCCGCCGACAAGGTGTTCACCAGCCCGGAGACCGAGAGCCTGCTCGGCCTGAAGCGCGGCACGCTGGAAGGCCCGGCCGCGAAATGGCTCGAGGTGCTGCATCCGCTCGATCAGGACCGCTTCCGCGCCGCGCTCGACAGTGTCCTCGACCAACGCCGCGGCCGCCTGGTGCAGGACTTCCGGCTGCGCACGCCCGACGGCCATTTCATGTGGTTCGCGCTCAAGGCGCGCCCCGTGGTCGGCTCGGACGGCGAGGTCTCGCGCGTGGTCGGCACGCTCACCGACGTGACCGAGTTCAAGAATGCCGAGGAGCGCCTGCTCCACGATTCCGTGCACGACAATCTGACCGGCCTGCCCAACCGCAAGCTGTTCATCGACCGTCTCGCCGCCGTCGCCAATTTCGCCAAGTCGATGCCGGCCATGCGGCCCACCCTGATGGTGATCGATCTCGACCGCTTCAAGCAGGTCAACGATTCCGTCGGTATCGCGGTCGGCGATTCCATCCTGCTGACCCTGGCGCGGCGGCTGTCGCGCATCCTGAAACCCCAGGACACGCTGGCGCGGCTCGCCGGCGATCAGTTCGGCCTGATCCTGCTGTCCGAGCAGGACCCCGCCCGCATCACCGCGTTTGCCGAGACCATCCGCAAGACCATCCGCGCGCCGATCGCCTTCAACGAGCGCGAGATCTTCCTGACCGCCTCGATCGGCCTTGCTCTGTCCGACCCGCAGACGCAGCTGTCGGAGGACATCATCAAGGATGCGGAGCTTGCGATGTATCACTCCAAGCGCATCGGCGGCGACCGCATCGACGTCTACAAGCCGGCGATGCGGGCGCGCAAGAACGACCGCCTGACCTTGGAGAGCGAGCTGCGCCGCTCGATCGAGCGCCAGGAGATCACGATCCTGTACCAGCCGATCGTGCGGCTGGAGGATCGCTCGATCGCCGGCTTCGAGGCCTTGGCGCGCTGGGATCATCCGAAGCTCGGGCGGATGTCACCGATCGAGTTCATCACCATCGCCGAGGAGATCGGCCTGATCGTCGATCTCGGCACCTTCGTACTCGACCAGACCGCGCGCCAGCTCGCGGTGTGGCAGCGCGCGACGCGGCTGCGCGAGCCGATCTTCGCCAGCGTCAACGTCTCCTCGCGCCAGCTCCTGCGCCACGACCTGATCCACGACATCCGCTCGGTGCTGGCCCGCTCCTCGGTCGCGCGCGGCTCGCTCAAGATCGAGCTGACGGAATCGCTGGTGATGGAGAACCCGGAGCACGCCGCGCAGATGCTGACGCGCATCCGCGAGCTCGGCGTCGGCCTGTCGATCGACGATTTCGGCACCGGCCATTCCTCGCTCGCCTATCTTCAGCGCTTCCCGTTCGACACCTTGAAGATCGACCAGTCGTTCGTGCGCACCACCGCGCGCGGCACGCGGCCGGTGATCCTCAAATCGATCATCGCGCTGGCGCACGACCTCGGCATGGACGTGGTGGCGGAAGGCGCGGAGACCGACTCCGATGCCGTCGAGCTCTATCAGCTCGGCTGCGAATACGCCCAGGGCTACGCCTTCGGCGAGCCGATGGACGCCGACGCCGCGATGCGGCTTCTCACGGAAGAGCGGCTGGAAGCGGCGAGCTGAGGACTGCAATGCATCCAGCATGGCAACAGCCTCAGGATGCATCTTTCATTTTGCTTCGTTTGAGGTAGAGTTACCGCGGTACCGCGTAGAGGGTGCCGTGTGAGTGATGACCAATGCGTGCTTGCGGGGCAGAAGGCTCGCGACATGGCCCGTTCGCGACGAGCCTAGTCCGTCTCGAACTGCGACAGCGCCGTGAGCGCGCGGCGATAATTGTCGCCCCCGAGCCGGCGTGCCACCCGCTTCTCGTGCGCGGCGACCAGTGCATTGGCCTTCTTGAGAATCAGGCGACCACGCGGCGTCAGGCCGAGCGCATGGGCCCTGCGGTCGTGCTCGGAGCGTTCGCGCACGATCAGCCCGGCCTGCTGCAGGTCGTCGAGCAGCGCGACCATGCGCGCGCGCTCGATGCCCAGCGCGCCCGCGATCGCGATCTGCGCGGCGCCGGGATTGGCCGCGATCGTCTCCAGGATCGAATAGAGGATGACGTCGAGGTCGACGGCCGCGAGCGCGGCGTTGACGTCGCGGAAGATCCAGTGCTGCAGGCGGCGGACGAAATAGCCGAGATGGCTCTCGAGCTCACCGAGACCGATCCCGGAAACCCGGCTGGCTGCGTCTCGCTGCGCTCCGGCGCTCGCGCTCTTGGGCATGCTGGCTCGCTGACATGAAGCATCCCTGCCTAGACCGATGCCGTCGCAAGGGCAAGCCGCCGCAATTGGTCACATCCACAATAATTGCAAAATACAACCATTCTGTTAGTCTCGCGATCAACGACTACAATATGGGAGGGAGACGCATGCCGTCATTCATGGCGACGGCTGCCTGCATTGCGACCGCAATGCGGCGGCACATTGCACCCGATCGCAGCGCCTGTTGCGCAGCATTCTCCTTCCCCACTCCCTCCCGCATTGCATCGTCCGCGATCACCTCCCGCAGCGCGGAGACGCGCCATGGTTGATGCAGAACGCCGCCCATCCGGGCCTGCGATGTTCGCCGAGCCGTCGATCGAGGCCGTCAGGCGTGACGACGGCGCGATCATCCTGCGCTCGCGCATGCCGTTGCAGCCGGCCGCGCGATGCACCGGCGAATGGCTGGAGCATTGGGGCCACCATTTCCCGGATCGCACGTTCCTGGCCGAACGCCGTGGCGACAACTGGACCTGGCTGACCTACGGCGAAACATTGATGCAGGTCCGCGCCGCCGCGGCCTGGATGCTCGCGCAGGGCCTTGGTCCGGAGCGTCCGCTCGCGATCCTGTCCGACAACAGCATCGCCCATGCCGTGCTGGCGCTCGCAGCGCAGCATGTCGGCATCCCCGTCTGCGCGATCTCGCCGGCCTATTCGCTGATGTCGACGGATCACGAGAAGCTGCGCGCGATGATCCGTCTGCTCGATCCAGGCGCCATCTTCGTCGCGCAGCGCGAGCCGTTCGCGCGCGCGCTCGCGGCCGTCGACGGCCTGCATCGGGCAACGATCATTGCCGGCGACGGCGATGGAACGAGCGCGGTGCCGCTGCAGACCCTGCTCGCGACGAAGCCCGGCGCCGAGGTCGACCGCGCCTTCGCCGCGGTCACGCCGGACACGGTGGCCAAGCTGCTGTTCACCTCCGGCTCGACCGGGCAGCCGAAAGCGGTGATCAACACGCACCGGATGCTGACCATGAGCCAGCAGGCCAAGGCGCAGCTCTGGACCTTCCTGCGCGAGGTCGAGGGCGGCCCCGTCATCGTCGACTGGCTGCCATGGAGTCACACCTTCGGCGCCAACCACAATTTCAACCTGGTGCTGAGCCACGGCGGGTCGATCTACATCGACGGCGGCAAGCCGGCGCCCGGCCTGTTCGAGACCTCGCTCGCCAATTTGCGCAGCCTGGTGCCGACGATCTATTTCAACGTGCCGCGCGGCTTCGACATGCTGGTCGCGGCACTCAGGGCCGATGACGATCTGCGCCGCAGATTTTTCTCCGGCGTCAGGTGCATCCTCTATGCGGCCGCGGCCCTGCCGCAAAATCTGTGGGATGCGCTCAACGAGATGAGCCGGGCCACGATCGGCCGTCCTGCACCGCTGGTGTCGGCGTGGGGCGCCACCGAGACATCGCCGCTCGCGACCGACTGCCACTTCTTCGCCGAGCGCGCCGGCAACATCGGCGTGCCGATCCCCGGCACCGAGCTCAAGCTGGTGCCGACCGGCGAGAAGCTCGAGGTCCGCGTGCGCGGGCCGAACGTGATGCCGGGCTATTGGAAGGCGCCCGAGCTCACGGCCGCGGCTTTCGACGAGGAGGGCTTCTACAAGATCGGCGACGCCGTGAAGCTCGCAGATCCCGAGCATCCGGAGCGCGGCCTGTTCTTCGACGGCCGCATCACCGAGGATTTCAAGCTCAGCTCCGGGACATGGGTGAACGTCGGCGCGCTGCGCATTGCCGGCATCGCGGCGCTGGCGCCGTTGGCGCAGGATATCGTGATCGCAGGCCACGGCACCGACGAGGTGCACTTTCTCATCGTGCCCAACATCGCAGCGTGCCGCGGCGCCGCTGGGCTGACCGAGACGGCCGCGGCCAGCGACGTTCTGGCGCATCCATCGGTGCGCACTGCCATCGCGCGAGGATTGGCCAAGCTTCGCACTGAGGCGGTCGGCTCGTCGCGCTATGCGACCCGTGCGCTATTGATGGCCGAGCCGCCCTTGCTCGATGCCGGCGAGATCACTGACAAGGGCTATGTCAACCAACGCGCGGTGCTCACCCGCCGCGCCGATCTGGTCGCACGACTGAAGGATGAAACCGCGACCGAGCTGATCAGGCCTGACATGTCCTGACCCAGAACTACGCAACTACTCAACACTCACAAAATGGCGTCCGTACAACTACGGAAGCGCCCCCCGCGCGTGCGGCAACTAGTTTCCATCCGCACTTGACCGGGCATCAACTGCGAATCCTTAAAATGGCTCGCATCTAGATTCCTCCCGGCATGGTGTCCGATCTGCCGGGGACCGTGACCCACGTCGGCGATCGCACCGCGTTGGTCCAGTTCGCACTGAACCCGGAGCAATCGGTGCGACTGACGGCGCTGGTCTCGGACCGTCAGGCGGCGTGACGCGCCGACCTCCGCCCTCAACGGAAATGGCAGGCGACGAGATGCCCCTCGGCGCTTGCCTTCAACGGCGGCACTTCCTTGCTGCAGACGTCCTTGGCGATCGGGCAGCGGGTGTGGAAGTGGCAACCCGATGGTGGATTGATCGGGCTCGGCACCTCGCCCTTGAGCCGCACGCGCTTGCGCTTGACGCTCGCATCCGGGATCGGCACAGCCGACAGCAGCGCCTCGGTGTAGGGATGCTTCGGCGTCGAATAGAGCTGGCGTGACGGCGCGGTCTCGACGATGCGGCCAAGATACATCACCGCGACGCGGCGGCTGATGTGCTCGACGACCGAGAGGTCGTGGGCGACGAACAGATAGGCGATGCCGAACTTCTGCTGCAGATCCTCGAGCAGGTTGATGACCTGGGCCTGGATCGACACGTCGAGCGCCGATACCGGCTCGTCGCAGATGATCAGCTTGGGCTCGACCGCGATGGCACGCGCAATGCCGATGCGCTGGCGCTGGCCGCCGGAGAATTCATGCGGATAGCGGGTCATGTGGTCGGCCTGCAGGCCGACGGTCTCCAAGAGATGAACGATGCGCGCCTCATATTGCTGGCGTGAGGTCGCCAGCCCATGGATCGTCAGCGCCTCGCCGATGATGGCGCCGATGGTCATGCGCGGGTTGAGCGAAGCATAGGGATCCTGGAAGATGATCTGGATGTCGCGGCGCAACGCGCGCAGCCTGTCGCCGGACAGCGCGATGACGTCCTTGCCCTCGAAGCTCAGCTCGCCCGAGCTCGGCTCGATCAGCCTGAGCACGCAGCGCCCGGTGGTCGACTTGCCGCAGCCGGACTCGCCGACGAGGCCGAAGGTCTCGCTCGGCTCGATGTGGAAGTTGACGCCGTCGACCGCGCGCACACTGCCGATCTGGCGCTTCAATAGTCCACCGCGGATCGGAAACGCCTTGGTCAGGTTGCGCACGCTGAGCAGCGGCGCGGGTGCGGCGGGCGTGGCAATCGCAGCTTCGGTCATCACAGCAATGTCTCTTCGGCGCGGATGCACGCCACCTTGTGGCCGGGCTCGATCTCGCGCAGCTCCGGCTGCGCGAGCTTGCAATCGGGAATGGCGAAGCGGCAGCGGGAAGCGAAGCGGCAGCCCTCCGGCGGATTGACCAGCTTCGGCACGCTGCCGGGGATGCTCTCCAGCCGGCTCTTCCTGACCGCCGCGAGATCGATACGCGGGATCGAGCGGATCAGGCCCTGCGTATAGGGATGGCGCGGATTGGCAAACAACCGCTCGACCGGCGCCTCCTCCGCTACCCGGCCGGCATACATCACCACGACCCGCTGCGCGACCTCGGCCACCACGCCCATCGCGTGGGTGATCAGCATGATCGACATGCCGAGCCGCTCCTTCATATCGAGCAGCAGATCGAGGATCTGCGCCTGGATCGTGACGTCGAGCGCGGTGGTCGGCTCGTCGGCGATCAGGAGCTTGGGATTGCACGACAGCGCCATCGCGATCATCACCCGCTGGCGCATGCCGCCGGAGAAATGATGCGGATAGTCGTTCACGCGGGCTTTCGGATTGGGGATCTGCACCAGCGCCAGCATCTCGGCCGCCCGATCCATCGCCGCCTTTTTCGACAGGCCCTGATGCAGCCGGATCACCTCGGCGATCTGGTCGCCGACGGTGTAGACCGGGTTGAGCGAGGTCATCGGCTCCTGGAACACGATCGCGATCTCGCTGGCGCGGATCTTGTTCATCTCGGACGAGCCGAGCGGTACCAGGTCACGGCCCCGCCACAGGATCTGGCCGCCGGCGATGCGACCGGGCGGCATCGCGATCAGCTTCAGCACCGACATGGCCGTCACGGTCTTGCCGGAGCCGGACTCGCCGACCACGCACAGGGTCTCGCCGCTGCCGATCGAGATGTCGACGCCGTCGACGGCCTGGACCTCGCCCTCGTCGCTGTTGAAATAGGTCTTCAGCCCCTTGATTTCGAGGAGCGGAGCTACGCGGGCATCCATCACATCACCTTCCGCGGATCGAGCGCGTCACGCAGGCCATCGCCGATGAAGTTGATCGCGATCACGGTAAGGAAGATCGCGCCGCCGGCGAACAGCGCCCAATGCGGCGCGATGTCGAGATAGTCCTTGGCGTCGAACAGCAGCCGGCCCCAGGTCGGAATGTCCGGCGGGAAGCCGAGACCGAGGAACGACAGCGTCGATTCCGCGATGATCGCGGCCGCGACGTCGATGGTGCCGGCGACGATCACCGGCCCCAGCGCGTTCGGCAGGATGTGGCGGACGACGAGACGGGAGTTGGAGGCGCCGAGCGCGCGCGCGGCCTCGACGAATTCCTTCTCGCGCAGCGACAGGAACTGCGCGCGGACCAGACGCGCCACATGCATCCAGCGAAAGCCGCCGATCACGAGCACGATGAGCACGAACACGCCGCCTTCCGGGCCGAGCCAGCCCTTCAGGAAATCGCGGAACAAATAGATGATCAGGAGCAGCAGCGGCAGCTGCGGCAGCGACAGGAACAGATCGGTCAGCCACATCAGCGCGGCATCCACCGGTCCCTTGGCCGAGCCGGCGATCGCACCGACGAGAATGCCGACGAACAGCGCCACGCCCATCGCGGCAAAGCCGACCGCAAGCGAGATGCGGCCGCCATAGATCATGCGCGCCAGCAGATCCTGGCCGAGATCGTCCGTGCCGAACGGATGCTCCCAGGACGGCGGCGCGAGGCGTGCCGTGAAGTCGATCTCGTTGATCGGAATCCGCCACAGCCACGGGCCGAGCAGGATCGAGAGCGCGAGCAGCAGCAGCACGACGATGCTGGCGGCCGCGAGGCGGTGACGGAGGAAGCGGCGGAGCGCGTCGCGGCCCGGCGAGAAACGCCGTTTGGGCGATGCGGCGACCGGCGCCGTCTCAACGGAAGGAGATGCGTGGGTCAAGCCAGCCATACAGAATGTCTGCGATGAGGTTGAAGAGGACGACGAGGCAGGCGAACACGAAAGTCACCGCCATGATGACCGGCGTATCGTTGGCGAGGATCGCGCTGATCAGGAGCGAGCCGATGCCGGGAATGCGGAAGATCTGCTCGGTGACGATGGCGCCGCCGAACACGGTCGGCATCTGCAGCGCCACCAGCGTAACCACCGGGATCAGCGCGTTGCGCACGACGTGCTTGACGATCACCTTGCGCTCGTCGAGGCCCTTGGAACGCGCGGTCGTGACGTAGTCGAGCTTGATGACGTCGAGCACGGCCGAACGAACATAGCGGGTGTAGGACGCCGCCTGATAGAGGCCGAGCACCATGACCGGCATGATCGCCTGCTTGATGCTCTCCCACCACCATTGCCAGCCGGTGGCCTGCAGGTCGGCGCGATAGACGAACGGCAGCCAGCCGAGATTGACGCTGAAGATCAGGATCAGCAACAGGCCGGTGAAGAAGGTGGGCAGCGAGAAGCCGATGAAGGCGAAGGTGTTGGCGATCTGGTCGAAGATCGAATAGGGCCGCCGCGCCGCGAGCACGCCCACCGGCAGCGCCACCGCCAGCGCCAGGATCTGCGCGGTGCCGACCACGTAGAGCGTGGTCGGTATCCGCTGCAGGATCAGCGTGTCGACGTTGACGCGGCTGGCGAAGGAGAAGCCCCAGTCGCCCTGGAACATGGCGACCAGCCAGTGGACATAGCGCAACAGCACGGGATCGTTCATCCCGAACTTGATGCGCAGCGCCTCGCGCACCTCGGGCGGCACGTTCGGGTTGCTCGCGAGCTCGCCGAATGGATCGCCCGGTGCCAGCGCGAGCAGCACGAACAGAATGAGACTGATGCCGAGCAGGCTCGGCACAGCGACGATGAGGCGCCTGAGAAGATAGTTTCCCATCGCTCCACCCCTACGATGTCTGGCTGGTCATGCTGGCCGCGCGTCAGCTCGCCCGATACCAGGTGGCGATGAACGCCAGATCGTTGTCCCAGCCGCTCTTGTAAAGCACCATGCCGTTCTTCACGCCGATCGCGTTGAGCCGGTTGATCTCCGGCAGGACGTAGTTGTCGCGCACGACGAGATCGTTGAGCTTGATGAATAGCGCGGCGCGCTTGACCGGATCGAGCTCGCTCTGGGCCAGCTTGTAGGTCTCGTCATACTCCTTGTTCTGCCAGCGGCAGATGTTGCGGCCCTGCCACTTGTTCTCCTTGGTCGCGGCCTCGGTGGACACGAACTGGTTCATGAAGAACTGCGGATCCGCCTGCGGCATCGTGGTCTGATACATCTGCATGTCGCAGTAGAAATGCGAGTAGGTGTCGGGGTTCGCGACGTCCGAGGAGAAGAACACCGACGCGACCACCGACTTCAGCTCGACCTCGATGCCGGCCTTCTGGAACGCCTGCTTGATGATCGCCTGGTTCTTCTGGCGCGGGCCGTTGATCGAGGTCTGGAATACGAATTTGAGCGGCTTGCCGTCCTTCTCGCGGATGCCGGAGGCGCCCTTCTTCCAGCCGGCCGCATCGAGGATCTGGCTGGCCTTTTCGATCGAGAACTCGAAGCTGTTGTTCTTCGAACGGAAGCGTTCGGGATTGTTGAGGAAGTTCGGCGTCGCGACGCCGGCGCGTCCATAGATGAACTTCTGCACCGACGCACGGTCGATCAGCAGATTGATCGCCTTGCGCACCTCGGGATCGGAGAACAGCGGGTGCTTGGTCTTCAGGCTGGCGCGCTCGCCGTCGACCTCGACATTGGGATCGGTGACGTTGAGGCCGATATATTCGATGTGGCCGGTCAGCGTCAGCTCGGTCTTGCCCTGGCCGCCCGCCTCGAGCTTGGTCAGGATCTCGTCCTCGACCTGCAGATTGTAGGCGTAATCGTATTCACCGGTCTGCAGCACCGCGCGCGCAGCGGAGACGGCATCGCCGCCGCCCTTGATCTCGACCGTGTCGAAATAGGGCTGCGTCGGCACGTGATAGTCCGGGAAGCGCTTGCCGGCGACGGTGTCGCCCGGCTTGAAGTCCACGAACATGTAGGGACCGGTACCGACCGGCTTCAGGTTCGCCGGCGCCTCGCGCGACTTCGCGCCGATATAATCCGCAAAGTGATGCTTGGGGATGATGCAGCCGAACGAGGCGACGAAGGCATCGGCCCAGAACGGCGTCGGCTGCGGAAAGATCAGCTTCACGGTCAGATCGTCGATCTTCTCGATCGACTTGACGTTCTTGTAGCTGCCGATCGAGACCGCCGAGGTCTCGGGGTTGTTGGCGTATTCCCAATTGAAGATGACGTCGTCGGCGGTGAACGGCTTGCCGTCGTGCCATTTGACGCCCTTCTTCAGCTTCCAGGTCACCGACAAACCGTCGGCCGCAAGACCGCCATTCTCCTTGCTCGGAATCTCCGCGGCGAGAATCGGCACCAGATTGCCGTCCTTGTCCCATCCGGCCAGCGGTTCGTAGAACAGGCGGCTGGCCTCCTGGTCCTTGGTGCCGATGGCGAAATGCGGATTGAGCAGCGTCGGCGCCTGCCAGAGCAGCAGCTTGAGCGGACCGCCGCCACCGGCCTTGGTCGGCTTGTAGGCGATGGCTTGGGCGGCCACGGCGACGCCGGAATGGGCGAGCATCGCGCCGGCCATCGGCGCGGTCAGCCCCACGGCAATCATCCGCTGCACAAATTCGCGCCGTGACAGGCGTCCTGCTTTGACATCAGCGATCTGGCTACGGAGATCACGCTCGTTCATCAATCGACTCCAAAGGTGGTGCTGAATGCCAAAAAACGCGTCCCCGTCTTGCATCGATCGGGAACTGCATAAAATTGGATCAGCCTTCGAAGCGACTGTCAAAGCAGAATCCGGGCCAATTCCGCAATAAAGAACGGATCGATTGTCGCACTTCGCAGATGCGGAAAGATTGACTGCGAGTCATATCCCGGAAAATGGAACTACGTCGCTGGCGACGGTCGCCACACACCGGAATGTTCTGCTTCGGCATGAACGCTCTCGATGTGCGCTCAGCTCTCGCGACACCAGTTCGGCAACTGCCAGAGGTCGTTGTCCCATTCCGAGGAACGGCTCTACAAACCTTTGCGGATGCCGCTGACGCGCGTACCCGGCGACGCCATCGTGATCATCAGCATCTCCATGTCGCAGTAGACGTGCGTGTAGGTGTCGGAATTGGCGACGTCGCTGGAGAAGAACGCCGAGCCACCACCGACTTCGGCTCGAGCTCGATGGCCGCCTTCTGGCAGGCCTGCGTGACGATGACATGGTTCTTCGGCCGCGGGACGTTGGTGGAGGTCTGGACTACGAGCTCGAGCGGCTTGCCGCCCTTCTCGCGAATGCCGCTCGCGCCCTCCTTCCAGCCGGCGTTCTCCAAAATCTCGATCGCCTCGTCGACGTTGAACTCGAAGCGCGTCACCGCCTGGAAAGCAGGATGCAGGCCAATTGCCACGGGCACGGATGCTCAGCGCTCCGGCTTCAGCTTGCGGAAGCGGACACCCTTGCCATCCGGCAGCCGGGTCGCGACATAGCCTGCCGCCAGGCAGGCCTCGCGCTGCGGCATTTTCTCCTGCGGGCTCCGCAGGCTGTCCCACCACGAGGCGCGCTGCGCGGCGCGCGGCAGGCTGTCGCCGATCAACTCCTCGATCTCGTCGAGGCTGAGCACCAGCTCGGGGCGGGTCTGCCGCTTGAGGTAATCTCGAAGCGCATCATAGTCCGGCAAGTCTCGACTCCATCGTACCAGCGCGTGTGCGGCCGCCTTGACGACAGGCACCGCGAACGCAACGACTCGTTAACCTAACATGCGTTACTTCGGCTTTATCCGTCAGTCTACGGATGGGACTCCACGGGGACGGGACGATCCGATGCGCTGGAAACGCCGAACGGGCCGGGCGACGCAGCCCTGGCGGGTCTCGGCGCGCACGCTGATCACCTGCTCCATCTCGACCATCATCGGTTTCTCCGCCATCTGCGCCAGCGTCATGATCGACCTGCGCCGGAGCGAGGAGGTCCGCGCCCGGCAGGCGCTGGAGAACATGGCCGCCAGCATCGGCGCCGACATCAGCCGCAACGTCGAGCTCTACGATCTCTCGCTGCGGGCGGTGGCCAGCAACATGTTGCTGCCCGAAATCAACGAGGTCAGCAAGCCGGTCCGCCAACTGATCCTGTTCGACCGTTCGTCCACCGCGAAGAATTTCGGCACCATCCAGGTGTTCGATGCCCGCGGACGGCTGTCGCTCGAGTCGTCGACGCTCGACCCGCTGCCGGAGGACCGCAGCGACGCCGATTTTTTCCAGGTGCATCGCGACCGGCCCGACACCGGACTCTATGTCGGGCGGCCCGCCCAGCATCATGGCCAATATTCCATCGTTCTCAGCCGCCGCATCTCGACGCCGGACGGGCGCTTCGCCGGCGTCGTCGCCGGCTCGATCCGCCTCGGCTATTTCCGCGACCTGTTCGCACGGCTCACGCTCGGGTCGGGCGACAACATCACGGTGCTCCGGCGCGACGGCACCGTCGTCGTCGGCGCGCCGTTCGATTCCGCCGCGATCGGCCGCAATCTGGCGCGGGCGCCGGCCGTGACCCGCGCGCTCACCGAGCCGTCCGGCTGGTCGAGCAGCTATGGCGCACTGGACGATCTGCCGCGGCTCCTGGTCTGGCGCAACGGCAATGAGCCGCTGGTCGTGATCGCCAGCAAGTCGTGGGACAGCGTCTACGCATACTGGCGCAACGAGGCTGCAGAGATCGGGGCAATGATGCTGGCGCTGATCGTGTTCGTCCTGGCCGCGACGCAGGTCGCCGCGCGCGAGATCCAGCTCCGGGCGAAGATCGAATCCAGGCTGGAGCAGCTCGCGACCACGGATCCGCTGACGGGCCTGAAGAATCGGCGCAAGTTCGACGAGACGATCGAGCTCGAATGGTGGCGGGCGCAGCGCACCGGCGCGCCGCTGGGGCTGCTGATGATCGATGCCGATCACTTTAAGAGCTACAACGACACCCATGGGCACCAGGCCGGCGATCAGGTGCTGGTCGGCATTGCCGTGTGCATCTCCGATTCGGTGCGGCGCGCCGGCGACTGCGCCGCGCGTTATGGCGGCGAGGAGTTCGCGGTGCTGCTGCCGGGGACCTCGGAAGCGGATGCGCTGCGCGTCGCGGAGACGATCCGCAGCAAGGTCAAGCTGTGGGCGGGAGAAGCGTGCACCACCTCGATCAGCATCGGCGCCGCCAGCGTCACGCCGTCGCGCGACACCGATTGGACCGGCCTGCTGAACGCCGCCGACCGCGCCCTCTACATGGCCAAGGCCGCCGGCCGTAACCGCTGCGCCAGCGCAGCGGTGCGTCACCCGTCACCCGCGGCCTCGCTGGCGGCGTGATGCCGCCAACCGCCTCGAAGGCGCGGCATTTATCGCCGGCTTGGCCTCAGCCCTTGCCTTCGAGATAGCGCTTCATGTCCTCGCGCAGGCCATCGCGCAGGTCGGCCCGCGCCATGCCGAAGGCGATGTTGGCGCGCAGGAAGCCGGACTTCGAGCCGCAATCGTGCCGCTCGCCGTCGAAATCCACGCCATAGAATTTCTGTGTCTTCGACAATCCGATCATCGCGTCGGTGAGTTGGATCTCGCCGCCGGCGCCGCGCTCCTGCGTCGCCAGGATCTGGAAGATCTCAGGCTGCAAGATGTAGCGCCCGGTGATCGAGAAGTTCGACGGCGCGGTGCCCTTGGCCGGCTTCTCGACCATGCCGTCGACCTCGAAGATCTTGCCGTCGCGCTTGCCGACGCCGCAGATGCCGTATTGATGGGTCTGGTCGGCGGGCACTTCCTGCACCGCCAGCACGTTGCTCTTCTCCGGAAGCTTGCTCGCCGCCGCGATCATCTGCGCCAGGCACCCCGGCGAGTTCAGCACCAGCTCGTCCGGCAGCACCACCGCGAACGGCTCGTCACCGACGATGTCGCGCGCGCACCACACGGCATGGCCGAGGCCGAGCGGCGCCTGCTGACGGGTGAAGCTGACCGCGCCGGCCTCCGGCTGGTCGCGCGCCAGGATCTCGATCTCGGTCTTCTTGCCGCGCGCCGCGAGCGTCGCGTCGAGCTCGTACATGCGGTCGAAATGATCCTCGATCGCGGTCTTGTTGCGCCCGGTCACGAACACGAAATGCTCGATGCCCGCCTCCTTGGCTTCGTCGAACACGTATTGAATGAGAGGCCTGTCGACGATCGTCAGCATTTCCTTCGGCATCGCCTTGGTGGCGGGAAGGACGCGGGTGCCGAGACCGGCGACCGGAAAAACGGCTTTGCGGATCTTCATGGGGATGACTAGACCTTGTGGCGATATGAATGCGAAATCGATCGCATTTTAGGTAGCTCGTTTGCAGCCGAGAACAAAGGCGGATGTTGGGTCCAGTGTTCCGCTCGACACGAACCGAACGGCTAAATTTCGCTGCGGAAATCGTTAACCTTGTTAATCTCCCGTTAAGCAGGACCGGGCCTCGTGGAGCCCGATCTTCCATGCGATCTGGATCGAGACATGATGCGACGGAACGTGATGCTGACAGCTCTGAAGGCCGGTGCTGGCGCGGCGGTTCTGGTCACGGCGTTGACGGTGGTGTCTGGTTCCGCTGTCGCGCAATCCGGCGGCGGGCCGCTGAACTTTCTCGACGGCCTGTTCACGGGCACCCCGACCAAGGGCAACCCCGCCCCCAACCAGCCCCCCGCCGCCGGCGGGCCGCAGCCGTGGAGCGGCGAGGACGGCGCCTCCGGCCATCCGCTGATGACGGCGGCCGCAATCCGCGAAGCCGCCGGCAATTTCGACAATTGCGTCGCCGGCATGTGGCCAGATGCCGCACGGCGCAACATCACGCAGGACAATTTCCAGCGCTTCACCGCCGGCCTGTCGCCGGACCTGCGCATCATGGACCTGCTCGACGCGCAGCCCGAATTCACCAAGTCGATCTGGGACTATCTCGACATCCTGGTGAACGACAACCGGCTGGCGAAAGGCCGCGAGGTGCTGGCGACGTACAAGCCGCAGTTCGATGCGGCCGAGCGCGCCTATGGCGTCGACCGTTACATTATCGCTTCGATCTGGGGCATCGAGTCCAACTACTCGACCCAGATCGGCGACCGCAGCGTGCTTCAGTCGACCGCGACGCTCGCCTGCATCGGCCGCCGCCAGGCCTATTTCAAGGATGAGTTCCTCTCCGCCCTGGAGATCCTCAATCACGGTGATTTGCGCCCCGAGCAGTTGCGCGGCTCGTGGGCAGGCGCCTTCGGCCCGACCCAGTTCATGCCGACCGCGTTCAAGCGCTTCGCCGTCGATGCCGACGGCGATGGCCGCCGCGACGTCGTCGACAATCCGGCCGACCTGATCGCCTCGACCGCCAACAATCTGAAGAAGGACGGCTGGCAGAGCGGCCAGAGCTGGGGCTACGAGGTCGTGGTGCCCCAGGGCTTCAACTACATGCTCGCTGACCGCGCCAAGAGCATGAGCTTCGGCCAGTGGGAACAGCTCGGCCTGCGGCGAGCCAACGGTCAGCCGTTCCCGGCCAGCGCCGAAAAGGCCTATCTGCTGGCGCCGGCCGGCGCCCAGGGCCCCGGCTTCCTGATGCTGCAGAACTTCCGCGTCATCATGAAATACAACCCGGCGGAAGCCTATGCGCTGGCGATCGGCCACTTCGCCGACCGTCTGCGGGGCGGGCCACCGTTCGTTCAGGCCTGGCCGCGCGAGGAGCGGACGCTGTCGCGCGGCGAGCGGCTCGAGCTGCAGCAATTGCTCGCCGAGCGCGGATTTTACCGCGGAACGCCGGACGGCCAGTTCGGTGGCCAGACGCGCGAGGCGCTGCGGAACTTCCAGGCCTCGATCGGGGCGCCGGCGGACGGATTTGCCACCTCGGATGTGCTCGAACGGCTGCGGGTGCGCTGATTACAGCCCAATCTGCCCTGCCGGTAACCGTGTGGGGCGATTACCGATGCCATCAACACCATCCGGTGAATGCCCGTTTGCGGCCTGATTCGCGTCCTATTATATGGATCGTCACGATCTCGCCGCGCGACGGGTGCGCATGTCAAAGCTGAAGTCCATCCTCAAGCTGTTGAACGAGCCCGGCCCGCTGGTCGTGCTGGCGGTCGTCATCGCCATGCTCGTCGGCATCGCCGGCCCCGCCTCGGCCCAGTTCTTCAACTTCAACCCGTTCGCCTCGCCCCGCCCGGCGCCGCGCGGCGGTGGAGGTGGCGGAGGTTGGTTCGGCGGCGACTTCTTTACTCCGTTCCCGCAGCAACAGCCGAAGAGGGTGATCCAGGACTATTCCAAGGCGCCGCCGCCGGAGAAGCATGACGGCGCGCCGGACCGCTATGTGCTGGTGCTCGGCGACGCCATGGCCGACTGGCTCGCCTATGGCCTGGAAGAGGCCTATTCCGAGCAGCCCGACATGGGCGTGACCCGCAAGATCAGGACCACTTCGGGCCTCATCAAGTACCAGCCCAAGGGCGAGCCGGCCGACTGGGCCGCCGCCGCCAAGGGCATCCTGGCGACCGAGCGCGCCGACGCCATCGTCATCATGCTCGGCCTCAACGACCGCATCTCGCTGCGCGAGCCCGCGATGGAGAAGACCGAGAAGCCCGACGACAAGAAGGGCGACAAGGCCAAGAAGGATGCCAAGGCCAAGCCTGGTGAGACAAAGCCCGGTGAGGCCAAGCCGGATGGCAAGGCCGACACGGCGGCCAAGCCCGACGACAAGGCTGCCGATACCGATCTGCCGCAGGACGAGGCCGACAACGACACGCCTGCGGTCGCGGCACCGGAGAAGGCCGCCCGCTCGCCAGGCGGCCTCTATGAGTTCCGGGACGAGCGCTGGGTCGAGCTCTACACGAAGAAGATCGAGGAGATGATCGCGATCGCCAAGAGCAAGGGGGTGCCCGTACTCTGGGTCGGCCTGCCTGCGGTTCGCGGTCCCAAGGGCACGGCGGACACGCTGTTCCTCGACTCGCTGTATCGCGATGCGGCCGGCAAGGCCGGCATCACCTATGTCGACGTCTGGGACGGCTTTGTCGACGAGTCCGGCCGCTTCCTGCAGAAGGGGCCGGACTTCGAAGGCCAGATCCGGCAGCTGCGCTCCTATGACGGCGTGTATTTCACCAAGCCGGGCGCACGCAAGCTCGCCCACTATGCCGAGCGTGAGATCAACCGGCTGCTCGCGGCCCGTTCAGCGCCGCTCGAATTGCCGAACGAGCCGGCGACGCCGGACGCCAATGCCGTGCCCGGCCAGCCGGCGCCGCGGCCGGTCGCCGGCCCGATCCTGCCGCTGGTGGCGTCATCCGTCGGCACCGACCAGCTGCTGGGCGGCCCCGGCTCCCGACCCGCGGCGGTCGATGCGCTGGCGGCCCGGACCCTGGTCAAGGGCGAGGCGTTGAGCCCGCCCGCCGGCCGCGCCGACGATTTCGCCTGGCCCCGCCGCGAGGTTGGGCGCGAGCAGGCCAAGGAGCCGCCGAAGGAGTTCACCCGGCCCGAGGCGCCGATGGCCGCGACCTCGCCGGCGGAAGCAACTCCGGCCGCGCAGGGACCGGTGCCGCCGCAGCCGAGGCAGAAGCGGCTGACCACGCCGGCGGCGCCCGCTCAGCAGCCGCCAGCCCAAACGCAGCAGCCGAATCAGGGCGTCCGCGACTTCTTTGGCTTCGGCGCGCCTCAGCAGCAACAGCAGCCGGCGCGGCCGCCCGCCGCGCGCAATCCGAACGCGCCGCCGCGGCCGCCAGGATTGGTCGGCCGCTCGGCAGCAGCGCTGGAGACCCAGGGCCGCTGATCGTGACCGCATTTCGGCGCTGGGGGCGATCGACGCGGATCATTCCGGAACAAGATGACCATGACAAATCGGCCCGCATTCGAGAACGAATGCGGGCCGATTTTCATCTGATCGTCCGTCAGCGGGGCTGTTGCAGCCTCAGTAGCGCCAGCGCTGCGGCGGCTGCGGCCGGCTCGGCGAGCGCATCAGCATCGCCAGCAGGAAGCCGATGCCGCCGGCGACCAGGAGTGCACCCATCGGATTGTCGTGAACCCGCTTGGTCAGCGCCTGTGTGCCATCACGCAGCGTTTCGGAGCCGTTGCCGAACGTATCCTTGGCGAAATCCATTGCCGCATCGCCGGCCTCGCGCGCCGCGTCCTTGGCCTGGCCATACATGTTCTGAACGACGCCCGAAGCCTCGCGTGCACGGCCCGACGCCTGCGTGCTCTTGTCGCCCAACATCTCGCCGACGCCGCCTTCGATCTTGCCTGCGACATCCTTGGCCGTACCGGTCAGCCGATCCTGATCCATTGCCGCTCTCCTTCTCTGCATTGTGCGGGATTGCTGGCCTGCTAACCGGCCAGCACGGCGCAGGTTCCGGACCACTACAAAATCAGGCCGCCGTCGACGACGAGGGTCTGGCCGATGATGTAGGACGACAGCGGCGAGGCCAGGAACAGCGCGGCACCGGCCATGTCCTGCGGCGTGCCCAACCGCCGCAGCGGGATGCGCTGCAGCGCGCTCTCGAGACGCTTCGGATTGGCGGTCGTCACCTTGGTCATCTTGGTGTCGACGAGACCGGGCGCGATCCCGTTGACGCGGATGCCGTCCTCCGCCCACGCCTCCGCCAGGGTTCGCGTCAATCCCATCGCACCGGTCTTCGAGGCGTTGTAGGCCGGGTTGCCCATGGTGGAATGATAGGCCGCGGTCGACGAGACGATGATGAGCGCGCCCTTGGCATCGCGCAGCCGGCCGTGAAATTTCGTCGCACAGGCCATCAGGCTGATGAGGTTGACCTCGACCACCTTGCGGAAGCCGTCCATGGCGAACTCGCCGCGCCGGTAGAGCACCGCGCCTTGCGCCAGCACGAGCACGTCGAGACGATCGAGTTGCGGTGCGAAGCTCTCGATCGCGCCGGGATCGCTCACATCGAGCTGATGGTAGTTCAACCCCACGAGATCGGAGCCCTCGTCTGCGGCATAATCGGCAGCACTCGGCCGCGTGCCGCTGATATCGACGCGCGCGCCCTGCGCGCGAAACGCCTGCGCAATGCCGTTGCCGATGCCGCTCGAGCCGCCGATCACCAGCACCGAGCGTCCCGTGAAATCGAGCGCGTTCATCTCCCCACTCCTTCTATTGTTATTTGTCGGATGGTGTGGGGATCGGCGCAGGCCCTGTCAACGGCATCGCGGCTGTGGCGACACCGGCATCGGCGCCTTCGCATCAATGCTGCTGCGCAGCTACTTCATCGGTGTCAGCCGCAGCAGGCGGCCGGGCGAGTCGTCCTCGATCACCCAGACGGCGCCGTCCGGCGCCACGGCGACATCGCGGATGCGCTCGCCCATGTCCCAGCGCTCGGCCTCGTCAGGCTGACCATCGGGCCGGAAGGCGACGCGGACCAGCGCTTGAACCCGCAAGCCCCCGATCAGCGCCGATCCCTTCCATTGCGGAAACATCGGACCATCATAGAAGACCAGGCCGGCCGGCGCGATCACAGGATCCCAATAGAGCGGCGGCGACGTGAGGTCCGGCCGCGTCGCATGACGCGGGATCGGCGTGCCGTCGTAGTTGTCGCCGTTCGACACCAGTGGCCAGCCGTAGTTCTTGCCAGGCTCGATCAGGTTCAGTTCGTCGCCGCCACGCGGTCCCATCTCGTGCAGCCAGAGCCTGCCATCGGGCGCGAAGGCGAGCCCGTAGGGATTGCGGTGGCCGGTGGTCCATGTCTGCGCCGGCACGCCCTTGTCCTCGGCCATGGGATTGTCCGACGGCGTCGCGCCGTCGAGATTGAGCCTGAGCACCTTGCCGCGCGCCTGCCGCGGATCCTGGGCGCTGTTCGGCTGCATGCGGTCGCCGACGGTCAGGAACAGATGCGTTCCCGAGGGATCGAACGCGACGATGCCGCCGGGCTGCCCGCCGCCGCCGGCCGGCGTCTGGCGCCAGATCACAGTGGGGTCGGTCAGCGTGGCGTTGTCATTCGAAACCGACAACACGGCACGGGTCAGTACGAGCCGGCTGCCCTCGCCGCTCGGCTCGGTGTAGGTGAGATAGATCTGCGACGTCGTCGCGAAGCTCGGCGACACCGCAATGTCCAAGAGACCGTTCTGTCCGCGCGCAGCGACCGCGGGCACGTTGCCGATCTGGATCTTCTTCCCACCTTGCGTGACCAGAAAGATCCGGCCCGGCTTCTCCGTGACCAGCATCCGCCCATCGGGCAGGAAGGCGATGGCCCAGGGCGTATCGAACTCGGCAACGCTCCGCGCGTCGAACGGCCGCAACGCGCTGGCCCTGCGGCCGCCGGCATTGATGCCGTCGGCATGCGCTGCCGTGGTTGCGATCAGTCCCACCACCAACGCCAAGCGCATGAAGATCTTGGAGAGCGCCATGATCACTCCGGTTTGTTGATCCCTGTCGTAGGCAACGCAAATTCGGCCACGCCGGATGAGTGCCTACCGAATGCGTCCGATCAGTGTTAATCCCGACGGCGCGCACGCGATGCGCATTTTTCCGTGAGCCGCAAATATGCACCAGCACAGGCAACTCAGCCGCTCGGTCAAGGGATTGACCGTCCTGATCACCGGCGCGGCGTCGGGGATGGGGCGCGCGGCCGCGCGCGTGTTCGCCGATGAAGGCGCCAGCGTCGCAGTCACCGATATCGATGAGGACGGGGCCGGCGCCGTGGCGGCGGATATCCTGGCCTGCGGCGGAACAGCGCGTGCGTGGCGGCTCGACCTCGCCGACCGCGACGCCATCAGCGCCGTCGTCGGCGAGGCCGCGGAGCATTTCGGCGGGCTCGACATCCTCGTCAACAATGCCGGCATCTCGGTCCGTGTCGCGATCGACGACGAGGCTTACGACGAGGCCTGGGCGAGAGGGCTTGCGATCATGCTGACGGCGCAGCAGCGCGTCATCCGCGCCGCGCTTCCGCATCTGCGCCGCTCATCCAGCCCGCGCATCGTCAACATCGCCTCGACCGAGGCGCTCGGCGCAACGGCGCTGCACAGCGCCTATTCCGCGGCGAAAGCAGGCGTGACTGGATTGACGCGCTCGCTCGCCGTCGAGCTCGGCCGCGACGGCATCACCGTCAACTGCATCTGCCCGGGCCCGATCACGACCGCGATGACCGCGCGCATTCCAGACGAGCAGAAGGCGGTCTACGCGCGGCGCCGCACCGCGCTCGGTCGCTACGGCGATCCGGAGGAGGTCGCGCACATGACCTTGAGCCTGTGCCTGCCGGCCGCCTCGTTCCTCACCGGAGCGGTGATCCCGGTGGACGGCGGGCTGATGGCCCGCAACGCATGACGTCTGACGCGCCGGCATGACAGCCGTGCGGGCGGCGCTCCGTGCCTTGCGTTGACTTCGCGCATCGCCGGCGTAGCCTCTTGCTTCAGAAGAAGCGGACAGGAGGTCCGCCGTCATGAGGACGCGAGGAGGACACCATGGCGATCGCCATCCGGCAGCTGCATCCGCATTTCGTCGGCGAAGTGTCCGGTGTCGATCTGCGCAAGAGTCTCGCTCGGGACGAGGTCGCGCAGTTGCAGGCCGCGATCGATCACTACGCCGTTCTCGTATTTCACGATCAGGACGTCACCGACGAGCAGCAGCTCGCCTTCGCGCTCAGCTTCGGCGACCGCGAGCAGGCGCGCGGCGGCACCGTCACCAAGAAGGAGGATTACCGCCTCACCACCGGCCTCAACGACGTCTCCAATCTCGGCAAGGATGGCAAGCCGCTGCCATCAGACCATCGCACGCATCTGTTCAATCTCGGCAACTGCCTGTGGCACTCCGACAGCTCGTTCCGGCCGATCCCGGCGAAGTACTCGATCCTGTCGGCGCGAATCGTGAACCCGAAGGGCGGCAACACCGAATTCGCCGACATGCGCGCCGCCTATGACGCGCTCGACCAGGACACCAAGGACGAGATCGAGGATCTCGTCTGCGAACATTCGCTGATGTATTCGCGCGGCTCGCTCGGCTTCCTCGACTACACCGATGAGGAGAAGGAGATGTTCAAGCCGGTCAGGCAGCGGCTGGTCCGCACCCATCCGGCGCATGGCCGCAAGTCGCTGTATCTGTCGTCGCATGCCGGCGCCGTGCTCGGCATGAGCATGCCGGAAGGGCGGCTGCTGTTGCGCGACCTCACCGAGCATGCCACACAGCCCGAGTTCGTCTACGTCCACAAATGGACGCTGCACGATCTGATCATGTGGGACAACAGGCAGACCATGCACCGCGTGCGCCGCTACGATCAGTCGCAACCGCGCGACATGCGCCGCGCCACCGTGGCCGGCACCGAGCCGACGGTGGCGCAGCAGGCGGCGGAGTAGTTCTGACTTCAGCAGAGATGCGCGGCCTCATCCCTCTCCATGTCGTCATTGCGAGGAGCGAAGCGCAGAGGCAATCCAGACTGCATCCGCGGTGGACATTCTGGATTGCTTCGCTGCGCTCGCAATGACGACGGAGAGGCAGAGCGCCCCATTAAGCCTTCTCTGATCCCAGCGAGCGCGGGGGCTCCAACCGGACGATAAGGCCTATGCGTGCCCGGCGGCGTTGGACAGCATGCCCGGATCGATGCCGATCTTGCGCAGCGCGAGATCGTATTTGGCGTCGACATTGTCGCCGAAGATCAGCTCCGGATCGGCGTCGCAGTGCAGCCAGCCATTGTCCTGGATCTCTTCCTCCAGCTGGCCCGCGCGCCAGCCGGCATAGCCGAGGGCGAGGATGGCGTGCTTCGGACCGTCGCCCTTGGCGATCGCCTTGAGAATGTCGATCGTCGTCGTCAGGCAGACGCCGTCGTTGATCTTCAAGGTCGCGTTGGCGATGAAGTAGTCGCTCGAATGCAGCACGAAGCCGCGTCCGGTATCGACCGGGCCGCCGCTCAGCACCTTCATGGTCTCGGCGCTGTCGGGCAGGCTGATCTGATCGCTCTTCTCGATGATATTCAGTTGCATCAACAGCTGAGGGAAGTCGATGCTGCCCGCCGGCCGGTTCACCATGATACCCATGGCGCCCTCGGCCGAGTGCGCGCAGAGATAGATCACCGAGCGCTCGAAACGGGAATCGCCCATCACGGGCATGGCAACCAGCAGCTGGCCGTCGAGGTAACCACCGTGAGAGGTGTGATCCCCGATCCCTGTCACTTTGCGGCGAATGTCGCCCAGCCTTTTTGCCTCAGGATTCATCCGCAAGGACTCTCATGATCATTGATATCCTGATATTGGGATGCGCATCTGTCAATCAAGGTTCAGGTCCTCGCGAGGAAATCTGCTCACAAGCATTTCAATGGTTTGCGCCCGAACCGCACTCTAAAGACGTCTCATGTCCGCCTTGGTTCCTCACCACTCTGCCACACTGCTCGTCGCGACCGTCGTATCATCCTGCCTTGCGTTCGGTGCGCAGGCGCAGGATTCCTCGCCCTGGCAGCGCGACAGCCACTCCGCAGTGCGCCTGCTCGCGGGCTCGCGCAGCGGTCCGGTCATGCTGGGCGGCATCGCCCTTGCGCTGCAGCCGGGATGGAAGACCTATTGGCGAACGCCCGGCGATTCAGGCGTGCCGCCGCGGTTCGACTTTTCCAAGTCGGAGAACGTCGAAGCGGTGACGGTTCTGTGGCCCGCGCCGACAAAGTTCGACGACGGCGCCGGCGGACACTCGCTCGGCTATCATGATCAGGTCGTGCTGCCGCTGCGCATCGTCGCCAAGAACGCCGACAAGCCGATGACCCTGCGCGCCGACATCAGCTACGCGGTCTGCGAGAAGATCTGCATTCCCGTCGAAGCGAAGGCCGAGCTCGCCTTCACCAGCGTCGCCAGCACCGAGGATACGGCGCTCTCGGCGGCCCTCGACACTGTGCCGAAGCCGGCCACCGTCGGCGACGACAATCCCTTGACGATCCGCGACGTCAAGCGCGACGGCCAGAAGGACGTCATCATCGACGTGGCCGTCGCCGATCCGCGCAGTGTCCAGCTCTATGTCGAGGGGCCGACGCCGGACTGGGCGCTGCCGATCCCGACCGTGCGCGACAGCGGCATACCGGGCATCAAGCGCTTCGCCTTCGAGCTCGACGGCGTTCCGCCCGGCGTGAAGCCGGACGGCGCGGCCCTGAAATTCACGCTGGTCGGCCCCGACAGGGCCTACGAGTTCAACTTCAATCTGCCCTGACGGCGGCTGCGCCGGGCGAGCGACGCGGGGCCGGTCCAACTCAATCTTAACGTTGCGTTGATAAGGAAGCAGCATCGCCGCCATCCGCGCGGCCGTGGAGACGGACCCCGCCGTGGCCGTGATGGATGCCCGCAACGCCCCCGCATCGACCGGCCTCGCAGGCCGGCTGAAGGCGCGCTTGGCTGCGCTCGGCGGCAGCGGCGAGGCGTCGCTGACGCGCCGCCTGGCCGGCACCATCTTCCTGATCCGCGTGCTCAGCGCGGGCCTCGCCTATCTCAGCCAGATCCTGCTCGCGCGCTGGATGGGCGGCTCGGACTACGGCACCTACGTCTATGTCTGGACCTGGGTGCTGCTGCTCGGCAGCATGCTGGATGTCGGCATCGCCTCCTCGGCGCAGAAGATCATTCCGGACTACCGCACCGCGGGCCAGCAGGCGCTGCTGCGCGGCTTCCTCTCCGGCGGACGCTGGCTGACGCTGGCGACGTCCACTGCAGCGGCGCTGCTGCTTGCAGGCCTGATCGCGCTGCTGTCGCCTTGGATCGACGCCAGCGAGCGCGTGCCGCTCTATCTCGGCTGCCTGACCCTGCCCGCCTTCGTCGTTGCCAACACCCAGGACGGCATCGCCCGCTCGCACGACTGGATGACGCTCGGGCTGATGCCGCAATTCATCATCCGCCAGACGCTGATCATCGGCTTCACGGCGGGCGCCTTCGTGCTCGGCCTCGATCTCGGCGCCACCGCGGCGATGGCCGCGAGCGCGGCGGCAGTGTGGCTCGCGATGCTCGGCCAGATGCTGGTGCTGAACCATAGGCTCGGCCGCCACATCGAGCCGGGCCCCAGACAATATGATCTCCGCGGCTGGCTCGCGATCTCGCTGCCGATCCTCTTGGTCGAGAGCTTCTACCTGCTGCTGTCCTACACCGACGTGCTGGTGCTGCAGCAATTCCGCTCCTCGGAGGAGGTCGGGATCTATTTCGCCGTGGTGAAGACGCTCGCGCTGGTGTCGTTCATCCACTACGCGATGTCGGCGACGACGGCGCATCGCTTCGCCGAGTACCACGCGCTCGGCGACAAAGCGCGGCTGTCGGCCTATGTCGCGCATGCGATCAAGTGGACATTCTGGCCGTCGCTCGCGGCGACCTTGGTGCTGCTCGCGCTCGGCAAGCCGCTGCTGTTTCTGTTCGGCGCGCAGTTCACCGCCGGCTACGACATCATGTTCATCGCCGCGATCGGCCTCGTCGTGCGGTCGGCGATCGGTCCGGTGGAGCGACTGTTGAACATGCTGGGCCAGCAGCGCGCCTGCGCCATGGCCTATGCGGCGGCCTTCGTCATGAACCTCGTGCTCTGCATCCTGCTGGTTCCGCAGTTCGGCGGCTACGGCGCCGCGGCCGCGACCTCGCTGTCGCTGGCCTTCGAGACCGTGCTGCTGTTCCGCATCGTCAAGCAGCGGCTCGGGCTGCACGTCCTCGCCTTCGGCAAGGCATCTTGAGGGAACCATGTTGACGCATCTGTTGCGTCATCTTGGCCTCGCCTTGTCGGAACTGCGAGCGCAATGCCGCCCCACCTCGTCCCGCGCGGCGATCACGCAAGTGTTGGGTGCAACGCCTTGATATTGGCGCGATCCTCCGGGCAGGTGACTTGATCGCGCGCTGGGGGAGAATGAGATGTCGAGACTGGGGGTCGCACTCTCGCTGGCCGGAACCCTGATGCTGGCCGGCTGCATGGAAGCGACGCTGTCGCCATCGACCGATGCGGCGTTGACGCCGCGCGACCGCCAGTTGCTTGCGCACGCCCCCTATGCCGAGGCGCAGATTCCGCAACAGTTCCAGCGCCACATCGTCGAATACACCCGGCAGGAACAGCCGGGCACGATCGTCGTCGATACCGACGCGCGGTTCCTGTACTACGTGCTGCCCGACCGCAAGGCGGTCCGCTACGGCGTCGCCGTCGGCGAGGAGGCGATGGCCTTCTCCGGCGTCGCCACGGTCGGCAAGCTCGCCGAATGGCCGGACTGGGTTCCGACCGCCGACATCCAGGCGCGCCTCGGGCCGTATCCGAAGCGCGTCGCCGGCGGCCCGGCCAATCCGCTCGGCGCCCGCGCGATCTATCTCTACGAGGGCAACAAGGACACCCTGTACCGCATCCACGGCACCAACCAGCCCGAATATATCGGCCAGGCGATCTCGTCCGGCTGCATCCGCATGACCAACACCGACGTCGCCGACCTCTACAATCACGTCCAACTCGGATCGACCGTGGTCGTGCTGCCGCCGGGACAGAGCGTCGCGTCCACCACCGCGAGCGTGTTCGCGCGCCGCAGCTGATATCGCGACGTTCTGCGACGCGCGCGCGGGTTACGGCGCGGGGTCGACGCTCAGGTACTCCGGAGGCACGTGGTCGGTCAGCCAGACGCCGTTGTCCGCAACGAAGAACTTCAAGCGATCCCGATGCATCGCTGCGGCATCGACGCGCAGCACGATGGGCTCGCCGTGCCGGCGCCCGACATTGACGGCCGTCGCCTCATCCAAAGACAGATGCACCTGCTGGCGTGACTGCGGCCTCAAGCCTTCTGCCATGATCGCTTCGACGAAGCGCGTCGCCGTTCCGTGATACAGCACGGCGGGCGGCTCGCGCGGGGTCAAGCCAAGCTCCACCGCCACCGAATGTCCCTGCGCCGCCCGAATGCGCTGCCCGTCCTGCGAGACCGTGAAGCGCTTCTTGTCGCTGGTCGCAACCACCTGCTCCAGATCGGCCCGGCTGAGGACGGTCCCCGCCGCCGCCGCGCGCGCGATCAGATCATCGATGATCGCCCAGCCCTGCGCATCCAGCACCAAGCCGATTGCATCTGGCTGGTGGCGCAGCACGAGACTGAGGAACTTGCTCAAGCGGACCGGATCGAAGGCCATCGTCTGCATCCTAGCCGTAGCGCAGCTTCAGGCCGAGGATCGCGGCCACCAAGCCCAGCGTGATCGCGTTGGCGACGACCAGCGGCAGGTCGCTGATCAGCGCGCCGTAGAGCAGCCACATCGAGTTGCCGGTGGTCTGCAGCACGAACATGCCCATCGAGATGTCATGGGTCGAGCGCGACCGCCAGGCCTTGATGACCTGGGGCAGGAACGAGCTCGTGGTGCAGATGGCGGCGCCGAGGCCGATGATCGTGGTCAGCAAGGTCAGGGGTCCGTGCGCTGGTCGTGGAAACGCACGCTTGTAGAATGGACCGCGCCGAAGCGAAACCCGCCTCGGCGCGAAACTGGTGCCTCGTTCAGCGCTCTCTGCGATCGTTACGCCGCAGTCCAACCGCCGTCGATCGAGAGGTTGGTGCCGGTGATCTGCGCCGCATCGTCGCCGCACAGGAACAGCGCCAGCGCCGCGACCTGCTCGGAGGTCACGAACTCCTTGGTCGGCTGCGCCGCCAGCAGCACATCGTTGATGACCTGCTCCTTGGTGAGGTTGCGCGCCTTCATGGTGTCCGGAATCTGCTTCTCCACCAGCGGCGTCCAGACATAGCCCGGCGAGATGCAGTTGCAGGTGATCTTGAAGGTCGCGAGCTCGAGCGCCACGGTCTTGGTGAGGCCGGCGATGCCGTGCTTGGCCGAGACATAGGCCGACTTGAACGGAGATGCGACCAGCGAGTGTGCCGAGGCGGTGTTGATGATGCGGCCCCAGCCGCGCTTCTTCATGCCGGGCACCGCGGCACGGATGCCGTAGAACGCGGACGACAGATTGATCGCGATGATCTGCTCCCACTTCTCCGGCGGAAAGTCCTCGACCGGCGAGACGAACTGGATGCCGGCATTGTTGACGAGGATGTCGACCGAGCCGAACGTGGTCTCACCGAGCGCGATCATGCCGGCGATCTCGGCCGGCTTGCTCATGTCGGCCGGCGAGTGCACGGCCTTGACCTTGTAGTCGCTCTCGATCGCCGCGCGCTCCTTCTCGATGTCGGCGGGGGCGCCGAAGCCGTTGAGGACGATGTTGGCGCCGGCCGACGCGAAGGCGCGGGCATAAGCGAGCCCGATGCCGCTGGTGGAGCCGGTCACGACCGCGGTCTTGCCCTTGAGGTTCGTCGTCATTGCTTCACTCCTTCTTGGCGGCAGCGAGACTGCCGTCCTGCGTGAGATCGTAGGTGACCATGGTCTCGCCGGACTGCGGCCGCTCCAGCCAGTCCTTATGATGCATCGACTGGTGGACGTCGCGAACGCCCGCCTCCCAATGCTCGACCATCGCAACATGGGAGAAGTCGTAGTCCTTCGACGAGCTCTCGTAGCTCTTGCTGCGGTAGATCAGGTGCACCACCGTGACGGTGTTCTCCTGTGCTGCCTTGCACAGGATCTCGAGCGACGGATCGTTGCGCAGCTCGTCCGGCAGCCTGGCATAGAGCTCGCGCAGCGCTTTGCGCGTGTTGTGGATCATGCGGTTCTTGTCGGTGTTCATTCGCGTCCGGCTGGAATAGCGGATGTCCTTCTCGCGCTCGGCAGCCTCCAGCAGCGTCCTCGGCAGATCGCCGCGTGCAGAGAACAGATCGACCTGGAAGATCAGGAGATCACGATCGGTCTCGGTGTCGAGAACGTAGTCCAGCGGCGTATTGGAGGCGATGCCGCCGTCCCAATAATGCTCGCCGTCGATCTCGACCGGCGGGAAGCCCGGCGGCAGCGCGCCAGACGCCATGATGTGCTCGGGTCCGATCCGCTTGCCCTGCTTCTTGAGTTCGACATTGTCGAAATAGGTGAAATTGCCGGTGGTGACGCCGACGGCGCCGACGGAGAGGCGTGTCTTCAGATTGTTGATGCGGTCGAAATCGACCAGCCGCTCCAGGGTCCGCTTGAGCGGCGCGGTGTCGTAATAGCTGACCGATTGCGGCGTGCCGGACGGCCACAGCGGCGCCGGCGGAAAGCGCGGCGTGAAGAAGCCGGGCACGCCGAACGCTGCGATCAGCCCGGCGCTGACCTCATTGAAGGCCGAGCGGTGATGATCGCCATTGAGCAGCGGCTTCCACGGCACCGGCGACGACACCATCTCCCAGAATTCCTTGAGACGGCCGATGCGCTTGTCCCGGTCGTTGCCGGCGATGATCGCGGCGTTGATGGCGCCGATCGAGATACCGGCGACCCATTCCGGCTCGAAATCGAAATGACACAGCGCCTGATAGGCGCCGGCCTGATAGGAGCCGAGCGCGCCGCCGCCCTGCAGGACGAGGACACGTTGCGATTCGCTGGGGGTTGCAGGCAGCGGGGGAAATGGATGTTGCGTCATTACTGCGGTCATTAGCAAAGCAAGGCGCCAACGTGGCGTCACTTCGCGGTGACGTCAATCCGCCCCAAGGGCTACGTCGGCCCTGACTCGCGCGAGCGCCGCGCGCGCGGCCTGCGCAGGGCGGCGGCAGCCCTGCCTGTCAGGAGGGCTTCTTGCCGTCCGGCGCGGCTAGGATCATGGTCCAGAACACTTTGTACTTGGTATTCGGAGCATAGCTCGCTGCGATGCCTATTTTTGTGACACCATTCTTCAGCATGTTGGCGCGATGCGGCGGCGAGTCGCGCCAGCCGGAAAACGCTTCCGCCAGCGTGTGATAGCCGGCCGACACGTTCTCGACCGCGACGACAGCGTCATAGCCGGCACCGGTCAGGCGCTTCGCCAGCGGGGCGCGCACGTCATGATCCAGCTTGTTCTTGTCGGCCATGGCCTGCGACTGCGATTCCGCGAGCCGCATCAGCTCGGGATCGACCTCGACCATGCCGAGCCCGTTGTTCTGGCGGTATTGCGAGATCATCGTCGCGGCAGCGACAGCATCGAGCTTCGCGCCCGCGACCGCCATGTCGGCATACATGGTCGGCGCCTGCACCACCGGCGTCTCAGCCGCGCAGCCGGCGAGCAGGAATGCAACGGAGAGAGCGAGTGCCAGATGCTTCAATGAACCAGTCCCTATGCCGACGAGAGAGGCGGGTTGTTGCACATCAACCGTGGCTGAAAGGTGAATCGGAGGTAAGTTCCACCGCGACAATTGCGGCCATTCCTGCCGGCAACGGTTCGTCAACCATAACGTCCACGCGGTCAAGCGCTGTGGGGCGCGGACCCTCCGAGTGATCAAGCCAAGGACGGCGCCACAACTTTAGTGTCGCACCGGGACCCAGACGCCGCGGCGGTCGTGGCGAGACGCGATGCCGGTCGAGCGGGCTCAACAACGGACGTCACGGCGTATGGGTCCCGGATCGGCCGCCGCCAACGCTACGCGCTGTCGGGCTTGTCCGGGACGACACTGGTTTTTTTTGGTTGAGGTCTACGGCTCAGAGCTGCAAGTGCTCGGAGCTCGCGGCATATATCGCCGGATCGAGCTGGCCGCGGCCCACGCGGCCACGCGCCCTCACCCCGCAAAGATCCGATAATGCCGCGGCTTCAGTCCGACCCGCTCGCCGATCCTGAGCTCGCGGTCACGCGGGGCGTCGATCTCGATCGTCGCGACGCCCTCCGCCAGCGCGATTTCGGCGCGCTGCACCGGGCCGAAGCTGCGGACATGAGTGATGTCGCCGTCCAGCGTTCCGCTGCCGGCCGGACCGATCACCATGTCATGGCGGCGCACGAACAAGGTGGAGGCCCCGGCCGCCGCGCCCTCGGCCGCGAGATCGAGCGGGCGTCCCTTGAGATGCACCGCGCCGCCGGTGATCTCGACCGGCAGCATGATCGACTCGCCGATGAAGCCGTGGACAAACGCCGTCGCCGGCGCGTCGTAGACGTCGCTCGGCGAGCCGACCTGCTCGATCCGGCCCTTGTCCATCACCACCACGCGATGCGCGACCTCGAGCGCCTCCTCCTGGTCGTGGGTGACGAAGATCGAGGTGACGTTGATGGAGTGATGCAAGGTGCGCAGCCATTGCCGCAGCTCCTTGCGCACCTTGGCGTCGAGCGCGCCGAACGGCTCGTCGAGCAAGAGGATGCGCGGCTCGATGGCGAGCGCACGCGCCAGCGCGATGCGCTGGCGCTGGCCGCCGGAGAGCTGGCTCGGATAGCGATCGGCGAGCCAGTCGAGCTGGACGAGATCCAGCAGCTCCTTCACGCGCGCGCGGATCTCCGCCTCGCTCTTGCGGACGCGGCGCGGCTGCACGCGCAGGCCGAAGGCGACGTTCTCGAACACGTTCATGTGCCGGAACAGCGCGTAGTGCTGAAACACGAAGCCGACATGGCGCTCGCGCGCGCCGCGATCGAGCGCGCTCTCGCCGTCGAACAGGATCTCGCCGGCATCAGGCCAATCCAGCCCGGCGATGATCCGCAGCAAGGTCGTTTTTCCCGACCCGGACGGGCCCAGCAGCGCCAGCAATTCGCCGTCGGCGACCTTGAGATCGACGCCGTCGAGCGCCTTGAACGTGCCGAATGTCTTGACGACACCCCTGACTTCAATGGTCATGCTGACCTCCCTCATCGAGTTGCCGTTCGAGGACGGTTTTGACGACCAGCGTGATCAGCGCGAGCATCGCCAGCAGCGAGGCGATCGCGAACGAGGCGACCATCTGGTATTCGTTGTAGAGGATCTCGACCAGCAGTGGCATCGTATTGGTCTCGCCGCGGATATGGCCGGACACCACCGAGACGGCGCCGAACTCGCCCATCGCGCGCGCGTTGCAGAGCAGCACGCCATACAGCACGCCCCATTTGATGTTCGGCAAGGTGACGCGGAAGAACGTCTGCAGGCCGGACGCGCCGAGCGAAATCGCCGCCTCCTCCTCTTGCGTGCCCTGCTCCTGCATCAGCGGGATCAGCGCGCGCGCAACGAACGGGAAGGTCACGAACACGGTGGCCAGCGCGATGCCGGGAAAGGCGAACAGGATCTGCAGGCCATGGCTCTGCATCCACGGACCGAAGAACCCCTGCGCGCCGAACAGCAGCACGAACACGAGGCCCGATATCACCGGGCTCACCGAGAACGGCAGATCGATCAGGGTGATCAGGAACGTCTTGCCCGGAAAGTCAAACTTGGCGATCGACCAGGCGGCGCACAGGCCGAACACGAGATTGGTGCCGACCGAGACCAGCGCCACCAGCAGCGTCAGGCGGATTGCGTCCCACGCCTCGGCGTCGGCAAGCGCGATAAAATAGGCAGCGATGCCCTTGCCGAACGCTTCCACGAACACGACGATCAGCGGCAGCACCACGAACACCGACAGGAACGCCAATGCCAGCGTCGTGATGACGATGCGGACCAGGCGCGGCTCGGTGCGCGGATCGGGGCGGCCGGCCTGCGCCAGGCGCGGGCTGGTCGCGGACGATGCCACGGACGGCGCCTGCAGGGTCATCTCCACGCTCATGTCGGGTCCTAGTTCAAGGGCGCCCGGCTCTGCGCCCAGCGCTGCAACCGGTTCACGGCAAAGATGATCAGGAACGCCACGACGAGCATGACCACCGCGATCGCGGTGGCATCGGCGTAGCGGAATTCGGACAGCCGGATCACGATCAGCAGCGGCGCGATCTCGGAGACGTTCGGCAGATTGCCGGCAATGAAGATCACCGATCCGTACTCGCCGACCGCGCGTGCAAAGGCGAGTGCGAAGCCTGTGAGCAGCGCCGGCGTCAGGCTCGGCAGGATCACGCGGGTCACGATCTGCCAGCGCCCGGCGCCGAGGCTCGCCGCCGCCTCCTCGATCTCCGGATCGAGATCGATCAGCACCGGCTGCACCGTGCGGACGACGAAGGGGATGCCGATGAAGATCATCGCGACGAAGATGCCGAGCGGCGTGAACGCCACCTTGATCCCCATCGCGGCGAGCGGCGCGCCGAGCCAGCCCTTCTGGGTGAACAGCGCAGTCAGTGCCACGCCGGCCACTGCCGTCGGCAGCGCGAACGGAACGTCGACGATCGCGTCGAACAGTCGGCGCCCCGGAAAGCGGTAGCGCACCAGCGCCCACACGACGATGGTGCCCATCACGAGATTCACGCAGGCTGCGGCGAAGGCGAGGCCGAACGAGATCTTGAGTGCGCTCAACGTGCGCCGGCTGGTGACGATGTCCCAGAACTGGTCGAGGCTGAGATCGGTCGAGCGGACGAACAGCCCCGCAAGCGGAATCAGGACGATCAGAGACAGCCAGGTCAGCGTCAGTCCCATGGTGAGACCAAAGCCCGGCAAGGTGCTGCGACGTGGTGCAAGTACGTTCAAAAAAAGGCCTGGTCCGTTGATGATCGGTGTCGATGGGCTTGAATCGATTGTGGTGTCCGCCCGCCGCCCCCAGCCTCGTCTCGGCAAATCGAGACCGGGGACAGCGTCTCATGCGCAATGTCGCAGATCGCCGCAACGCCAGCTTGTTGCCTTACTGTCTCGAAGCCGTATCAGACCGGCTGCCACCAACTCGTTCCTTCCGATTCGATCAATTCTTGTAGATTTGATCGAAGATACCGCCTTCCGCAAAATGCTCCTTCTGGGCCTTGGTCCAGCCGCCGAACACCTCGTCGATGGTGAACAGCTCGACCTTGGCGAAGGCCGCCTCGTACTTCTTGGCGACCTCGGGATCCCGCGGACGGTAGGAGTTGCGTGCGGCAATTTCCTGACCTTCCTTTGTATACCAGTATTTCAGGTAGGATTCAGCCACACTCCGCGTGCCCTTCCTATCGGCCACCGAATCGACCACCGCAACTGGTGGTTCGGCCAGGATCGACAGCTGCGGGGCGACGATCTCGAACTTGTCCTTGCCAAACTCGCGCAGCGCCAGATAGGCCTCGTTCTCCCAGGCGAGCAGGACGTCGCCGACACCGCGCTCCACGAAGGTCACGGTGGCGCCGCGGGCGCCGGTGTCGAGCACAGGGACGTGCTGGTAGAGGTCGCCGACGAACTGCTTGGCCTTGTCGACCGAGCCGAACTTCTTCAGCGCATAGCCCCAGGCGGCGAGATAGTTCCAGCGCGCGCCGCCGGACGTCTTCGGATTGGGCGTGATCACCTCGACGCCCTTCTTGAGCAGATCGTCCCAATCCTTGATGCCCTTGGGATTGCCCTTCCGGACCAGGAAGACAATGGTCGACGTATAGGGCGAGGCATTCTGCGGCAGCCGCTTCTGCCACTCCTTGTCGAGCAGACCCTTGCCCGCGATCGCGTCGATGTCATAGGCGAGCGCCAGCGTCACGACATCGGCCTGCAGGCCGTCGATCACGCTGCGGGCCTGCGCACCGGAGCCGCCATGGGACTGCTTGACCTCGACGCTCTTGCCGGTCTCCTTCTGGTAGGCGGCTGAAAACGCCTTGTTGAACTCGACATAGAGTTCGCGGGTCGGGTCGTAGGACACGTTGAGCAGGTTTACGTCGGCAGCAACGGCCGACCCCGCCCATGCCAGGCCCGCGACAACAGCCAGAACACGCCGCATCATCCAAGCTCTCCATTCCCTTGACCAAAGCCCGCAATGCTGCAGGCGCGCACTGCAGATCGCCGGATGTGCGGTTCAGAGTCAACGAAACCGGATTCTCTTGTTTCCGGCCGGACATGGGCATTGTGCTACGAAGCGGGGCGCAATGGGATGGCTGTTCTTCGCCGCGACACATTGTCGTCGTGAGGGCGCGAAGCACAGCGAATGGGCGTGATCCAACTCGCATGACACCCGATCGCGCTTGACTTTGTTCATCGCTTGTTCTCACCACGGAATGCACCCCCTGAGTGGGAGCGTGTGGCGGTGTTGAAGACGCACGGCTGGAGTGCCGTCGGCGGAGGTGGTCCGGGCCTCATCCTTCGAGACACCCGCCTCGGGGCGGGCTCCTCAGGATGAGGGGTGGAAGCAGTCCGCGAGGCCAAGGACGTCGTTCGATATCCGCGCTGTCCTTCTCCACGAACACGATGTTCATGGCCGCATGCAGCCTACACCGACGACGTCGCCACCGTGTGGATGCCGCACTCCGTCTTGCCGCGGCCGCGCCATCGCCCGGCACGGTCGTCCTCGCCGGAGTCCGAACGGCTGGTGCAGGGCATGCAGCCGATCGAGCGGAAGCCGGAGGCGACCAGCGGATGCTGCGGCAGGTTGGCCGAGCGGTAGATTTCGGCGATGTCCTCTCGCGTCACGTTCGCAAACGGATTGAACTTCACGCGCGCGCCGTCCTGCTCGACGACCGGGATGGCCGCACGTAGTCCGCCCTGGAAACGCTTGCGGCCATTGATCCAGGCTGCGAACGGCGCCAGCGCGCGTGCCAGCGGCTCGACTTTGCGGATGCGGCAGCAGGCGTCGGGATCGGAGAACCACAACTCGTTGTCGGCATCCTCGCGCGCCAGCGCCGCGGCGTCGGGCTTGATCGAGCGCACGTCCCGCAGGCCGAGCACGTCGATGAGCTGGTCGCGATAGGCCAGCGTCTCCGCGAACATGTGCCCGGTGTCGAGGAAGATCACCGGGATCGCCGGATCAACGTCGGCCGTTACCTTCAGCAGCGCCGCCGACTCCGTTCCAAACGACGACACCACCGCCAGCCGCTCGCGACCGATCGCCTCGAGAGCAGCGGCAATGACCTCATGTGGTGCGGCCGTGCGCAGCGTGGCGTCGAGCGCCGCGACCGGGATCTCCGCAACCGAAGGCGATGCAGCCAGCGTGCTCACAGCCCGGCACTCTCCGAATGGCGCAGTTGCAGGCGCTGATGCAGCGCCGAGATACGGCCGTCGCCGGTCGGCTGGTAGAACACCGAATAGCGTTTCACGGTCTCGGTGAAGGCCTCGGCATCCGCCTGCTTCTTGACCTCGAAGGCATCGAAGCCGGCGCGCAGCATGAACACGAACTGGTCGCGCAGCACCTGCCCCGTCGCGCGCAGTTCGCCGCGATAGCCATAGCGCTCGCGCAGCAGGCGCGCCTGGGTGTAGGCGCGACCGTCGCGGAAGCTCGGAAACACCAGCGCGATCAGCGCGAGCCGATCGAGATAGGGCACGAGATCGTCGACGTCGCGATTGTTCGGCCAGATCACGCCGAGCTTGCCGCCGCTGCGGCTGACCAGCGCGTCCGGGCCGGCGAGAAAGCGCGTCTCCGAGACGAGGATCGCGCCCTGCGCCGGCAGCTCGGCATCGTCGGTGAGGCGGACGAACGCGTCCGCGATGATGTGTCCGCCCTTAACGAGTGGCATAAACCCGCTCCCTGAATGGTTCGACCCCGAGCCGCTTCACCGTATCGACGAACAGCTCCTCAGGGCTCGCGCGCAGCGCAAGATAAGCCTCGACGATGTCCTCGACGACGTCGGCGACCTCGGCATAGGGCACCGCGGGTCCGATCAGGGTGCCGAGCACGGCGCCCTCATCGGCGCGGCCGCCGATGGTGATCTGATAGAATTCCTCGTTGTTCTTCTCGACGCCGAGGATGCCGATGTGGCCGACATGGTGATGGCCGCAGGCATTGATGCAGCCGGAGATGTTGATGTGCAGCCGGCCGATCAAATTCGCCGTGTCGTGATTGGCGAAGCGGCGCGTGATCTCCTGCGCGATCGGGATCGAGCGCGCGTTCGCCAGCGAGCAGTAGTCGAGCCCCGGGCAGGCGATGATGTCGGAAACGAGATTGACGTTGGGGATGGCGAGGCCGATCGCCTCGAGCGCCTTCCACACCGCCGGCAGATCGCGCTTGCGCACGTGCGGCAACGCAAGGTTCTGCTCATGACCGACGCGGATCTCGCTGGACGAATATTTGTCGGCGATCTCGGCAAGCGCATCCATCTGGTCGGCGGTCGCATCGCCCGGCGGCTTGCCGACCGGCTTCAGCGACACGACCACGATCGCATAGCCCTGCGCCTTGTGCGGGAAGACCGCGTTCTTGCGCCAGGCCTCGAACTTCTGATCGTGCGCGGCCTGCTTCAGCTCCTCCGGCATGTGCGGCAGAGTCTCGTAGGCCGGATAGAAAAAGCGCGAGCGGATATCCTCGATGATCCCCTGATCGAGCTTGAGCACGCCGTCGCGGATCTGCTGCCACTCCTCCTCGACCTCGGACGCGAACTTCTCGATGCCGAGCTCGTGCACCAGGATCTTGATGCGCGCCTTGTAGATGTTGTCGCGGCGGCCGTACTGGTTGTAGACGCGCAGGATGGCCTCGACATAGCTGAGGATGTCGTGGCCATGGACGAACGACTTGATGGTCTTGGCGATGAACGGCGAGCGGCCGAGACCGCCGCCGACCAGCACCTCGAAGCCGGTCTCGCCCTGCGCGTTCTTGAGCAGACGCAGGCCGATGTCGTGGATCTTGATCGCAGCGCGGTCATGCTCGGACGCCGTGATCGCGATCTTGAACTTGCGCGGCAGGAACGAGAATTCCGGATGCAGGGTCGTGAACTGGCGCAAGAGCTCGGCCCAGATGCGCGGATCCTCGATCTCGCCCGGCGCCACGCCGGCCCACTGGTCGGAGGTGACGTTGCGCATGTTGTTGCCGGAGGTCTGCATCGACTGGATGCCCACTTCCGCAAGGTCGGCCATCGCGTCGGGCAGCTCGGCGAGCTTGATCCAGTTGAACTGGATGTTCTGCCGCGTCGTGAAGTGGCCGTAGCCGCGGTCATAGCGGCGCGCGACATGGGCCAGCCGGCGCAACTGGTTCGACGACAGCGTGCCGTAGGGAATGGCGATGCGGTACATGTAGGCGTGGAGCTGCAGATAGACGCCGTTCTGCAGCCGCAGCATCTTGAACTCGTCTTCGGAGAGCTCGCCCGACAGGCGCCGCTTCACCTGGTCGCGGAATTCGGCGACGCGCTCGTTGACCAGGGTCCGATCGATTTCGTCATAAGCGTACATGAGAGAGCCTTCAGGCTTGAGCCGGGAGCGCGATGGTGGCGCCCGTCAGCCGGATGTGTTCGCGCATATTGCCGGGCTTGACCGCACCGTCGGTGCCAACCTCGACCGGCGCGATATAGGGACCGATCGCGCCGAGATCGTCGGCCACCGCCTCCGACAACAGCGTACGTGCCTCGTCGGCGGTGCGCACGATCGCAGCATCGCTCAGCTCATCCGACCAGCTCTTGGTGCCGGTGCGGTAGATCACCGCGCCGTCCCAGGTCCGGTTCGCGGTGATGATCGAGGGACCGGTGATCTTGATCTTCTGTTGCAGCGGAGAGGTCATTCAGACGGGTTCCAGGAGTTTTGCGATCACGCCACTGAGGTTCTGCTGACGCCACGGCGCCGAATGCGCCACGACATCACCGATGATGAGAATGGCCGGACCGCCATCGATCTTGGCCACGAGGTCAGGCAGTTGATCCAAGGTGCCGACCACGGCCTGCGCGTCGGGGCGCGTGACCTTGGCGAACACACCGACCGGCGTCTGCGGCGAGCGGCCGGCGGCGAGGAGCCCGGTGCGCACGGCAGGCGCGGCCGTCATGCCCATGTAGACCACGACCGTCATCTTGATGTCCGTCAGCGCCGACCAGTCCACCGCCTCGGCATCGCGCTCCTTGTGCGCGGTGAGGAAGGTGATGCGCAGCGCCTTGCTGCGGAAGGTCAGCGGCACCTCGAACTGCGCGGCGGCACCGAGGCCGGCGGTGATGCCGGGCACGATCGTGTAGGACACGCCGGCGTTGCGCAGCGCGTCGACCTCCTCGCCGCCGCGGCCGAACACGTAGGCATCGCCACCCTTGAGACGCACCGCGCGCTTGCCGTCGCGCGCCGCCTCGATCAGCAGCCTGTTGACGGCATCCTGGCCGATGCCGGGCTTGCCGACGCGGCGGCCGACCGGCACGCGCGAAGCGTCGCGGCGAATGCGGTCGAGAATCTCGGGCGTGACCAGCTCGTCATAGAACACGACGTCGGCATCCTGCAGCGCGCGCAGCGCCTTGATCGTCAGCAGGTCCGGATCACCGGGGCCCGCACCGACCAGGGTCACATGGCCTTCGCTGCGGCCCGCATGATCCGCGCCCGCGAACGCGGTCGGATCGGCGATGCCATGCAGCGCCGCCGCGGCCTCGTGCTTGCGCCCCGCCAGCACCAGCGCGCCGATCGGGCCGTCGACGATGCGCTCCCAGAAGCGGCGGCGCAGCGGCATCTCGGTGATCAGCGGATTGATGGTCCTGCGGAAGTCGCCGATGAAGCTCGCGAGCTCGCCGATCCGCGCCGGCAGCAGCGCCTCGATGCGCTCGCGCACGCGGCGTGCCACCACGGGCGAGGAGCCGCCGGTGCCGATCGCCACCACGACGTCGCCGCGATCGACGATCGCCGGAAAGATGAAGCTGGAATGCGCGAGATCGTCCATCACGTTGACGGGCAGACCAACGCTGCGTGCCCGCGCCGACATCGCAACGCCGATGTCGCCGGCGCCCGCGCACAGCACGGCGATGACGCCAGTGAGATCGGCGCTCAGCGGGTCGCCTTCGGCGCGCTCGATCTGGCCGTGCTCATCGCGCAGACCCGCGAGATCGAAGTCGCCGTCGGTGGCGAACCAGCGGATGCGCGCGCCCGCGGACAGCAACACGCGAAGCTTGGCGCGCACGAGCTCGCCCGCGCCAATCAGCAGCACGGGGCCGGTCTTCAGATCGAGAAACACCGGCAGATATTGCATCGCGCTCTTCGGTTTCGACTCTTCGGGGTTGACTGGAATTATTTTCTATATAAGTGTCACGCCGCACACGTAAAGAGAAAATTATTCCTTGGCTTCGCCATAGAATTTTCTCCCAAGCAGGCGATGGCTGATAGCATGCACATTCTTACCAACGACGTTTCCAGAGATCGGTTGCCCTCCTCCGAGATCGAGCAAGCATCTTCCATGCCGCGCGTCCTCAGCGCCGCGCCGACCATGGATCATCTCGATCAGCTCGAGGCGCAGAGCATTTACATTCTCCGCGAGGCCTTTGCACGGCTGAAGAAGCTCGCGCTGCTCTGGTCGCTCGGAAAAGATTCCAACGTCATGATCTGGCTGGCGCGCAAGGCGTTCTTCGGCCGTGTGCCGTTTCCGGCCATGCATGTCGACACGGCCAAGAAGTTTCCGGAGATGTACGCCTTCCGCGACACCTACGCGAAGGAATGGGGCCTCGATCTCAAGGTCGAGCCGTGCCCGCCGATCGACGCGGTGGATCCGACCCTGCCCCCCGCGGCCCGCTCGGCTGCGCGCAAGACCGAAGGCCTGAAGATGGCGCTCGCCAAGCACGGCTTCGACGGCCTGATCGCCGGCATCCGCCGCGACGAGGAAGCGACGCGCGCCAAGGAGCGCGTGTTCTCGCCGCGCGGCGCCGAAGGCCATTGGGACGTGCGCGATCAGCCACCTGAGTTCTGGGATCATTTCAACGCCTCGCCGCCGCAGGGCGCTCACTTGCGCATCCATCCGATCCTGCATTGGACCGAGGCCGACATCTGGGCCTACACCGCGCGCGAGAACATCCCGATCATTCCGCTCTATCTGTCCAGGAACGGCAAGCGCTACCGCTCGCTCGGCGATCAGGACATCACCTTCCCGGTGGCGTCCAACGCCTCCAACATCCCCGAGATTCTCGCCGAGCTCGAAAGCACCAAGGTGCCGGAGCGCGCCGGCCGCGCGCTCGACCACGAGACCGAGGACGCCTTCGAGCGGCTTCGCGTCGCCGGCTATCTGTGAGCGGGGACGAGGCGATGAACATGCGAGTCCCGTCAGCCGCCCCCGCCACGCCGAACGGCACCACCCGTCCGCAGGTCCGCATCGTGATCGTCGGCCATGTCGACCACGGCAAGTCGACCCTGGTCGGCCGCCTGCTGCATGAGACCGGCAGCCTGCCCGAGGGCAAGCTCGAAATGCTGCAGGCCGTCTCGGCCCGCCGCGGCATGCCGTTCGAATGGTCGTTCCTGCTCGATGCGCTGCAGACCGAGCGCGACCAGGGCATCACCATCGACACCACCCAGATCCGCTTCCGCACCAATGCGCGCGAGGTCGTGCTGATCGACGCGCCGGGACACGCCGAATTCCTGCGCAACATGATCACCGGCGCCTCGCAGGCCGACGGCGCGGTGCTGATCATCGACGCGCTCGAAGGCGTGCGCGACCAGACCCGGCGCCACGGCTATCTGCTGCATCTGCTCGGCGTGAAGCAGGTGGCGGTCGTCGTCAACAAGATGGACCGCGTCGATTTCAGCGAGGAGCGCTTCGACACGATCAAGGCCGAGATCTCCGCGCATCTCGAGGGCCTCGGCGTCGAGCCGGTCGCGATCATTCCGATCTCGGCGCGCGACGGCGACGGCGTCGCCCAGCTGACCTCGCGGATCGGCTGGTATGGCGGCCCGACCGTGGTCGAGGCGCTCGATGGCCTGGAGCCGGCAAAGCCGCTGTCGAGCCTGCCGCTGCGCCTGCCGGTGCAGGCGATCTACAAGTTCGACGACCGTCGCATCGTCGCCGGCCGCGTCGAGGCTGGCGAGCTCAAGACCGGCGACGAGATCGTGATCATGCCGGCCGGCAAGATCGCCAAGATCAAGACCGTCGAGGGCTGGCCGCAGACGCCGGTGACGGCGCCGCAGGGCGCCGGCCGCTCGGTCGGCATCACGCTCGACCGCGAGCTGTTCATCGAGCGCGGCGACGTCATCGCCCATGTCGGCCGCGAGCCGCAGGCGGCTCGACGCCTGCACGCGCGCATCTTCTGGCTGCACGACCAGCCGCTCGCCAAGGGGGACAGCATCCTGGTGCGGCTCGGCACCCGCGAGGCGCGCGGCAGCGTGGTCGCGATCGAGAAGGCGGTCGATCCAGGCTCGCTGTCCAACGAGCAGAATGCCGCGATCGCGCGCAACCATGTCGGCGAGATCGAGATCGCACTGACACAACCGGTCGCCATCGATCCCTACGCCGAGAACGCCCGCACCGGCCGCCTCGTCATCGAGGTCCAGGGCCGCATCGCCGGCGGCGGTCTGGTGCTCACGGTCGACGCCGGCAAGCGCGCCGCGCCGGTCGACATCATGCCGGTGGAATCGGCGCTGCAGCCACAGGAGCGCGCCGACCGCTACCGCCACAAGGGCGCGGTGGTGTGGATGACCGGCCTGCCCGGCGCCGGCAAGTCGACGCTGGCGCGTGCGCTGGAGCGGCGGCTGTTCGGCCGCGGCGGCGCGCCCGTGCTGCTCGACGGCGACACCGTCCGCGCCGGCCTCAACAAGGATCTCGGCTTCACGCCGGAGGACCGCGCCGAGAACATCCGTCGCCTCGCCGAGGTCGCGACCCATCTCGCTCGCAACGGCCACATCGCGATCGTGGCCGCCGTGTCGCCCGCGCGCGAGGACCGCGCGGCCGCCCGTCGCGTCGCCGGCGACCTGTTCCGTGAGGTCTATGTCGCGACGGCCGCCGAGATCTGCGAGAGCCGCGACCCCAAGGGCCACTACGCCAAGGCCCGCGCCGGCAATCTGCAGAACTTCACCGGCATCGGCACCGACTACGAGCCGCCGCTCGATGCGGAGCTGGTGATCGACACCGCGACGCGCGGGATTGCGGACGCCACCGACGAGCTCGAGGCGCTGCTGTCGCGGACATCAGTGCTGTTCGACGACATCGCCGATCTCGGTGCCAACATCTGATTGCGTCGTCACTGCATGATCATGGACCGCGCACACACGGTCCATGACAGGGTTGGCAGATAATCAAGCCTCTCACGTTTGCCTGTCAGGCTCGTGATACGCACTGTCATTCCGGGGCAAGGCCGCAGGCCTTGAACCCGGAATCTCGACATTGTCTTGCGTCCATTCTTAACAAGCTCGAGATTCCGGGTTCGATCGTCAATGCGAAGCCGCTTCGCGCCTTCGCATTGCCAATCGCCCGGAATGACTGTGAAGACGCGACCGTCAGCTTCTTGTCAGTGCCACGCTACAGCGCGCCGACATAGGCGGTGAGATCGTCGAGCTCGGCGTCGGTCGGCAGCCGCGAATCCATCTTCTTGGCATAGACCTCCCACATCAGCTTGACCGCGTCGCGCAGCGAGGCGGTGCGGCCGTCGTGGAAATACGGCGCCGTCGACGCCACCGCGTGCAGGGTCGGCACCTTGAACTTGCCGCCGGTGCCGATGTCGTCGCGGCTCTTCTTGTCGAAGCTCGGCAGCACGTGGCAGGTGCCGCAGCCGCCATCGCCGACATAGAGCTCATAGCCGCGCTTCACGGCCGCGCTGGCATCGTCCCTCGGCGTGCCGTCGTCCTTGACCTGCCAGTTCACCGGATAGTTCAGCGTCCGCACATAGGCGACCAGCGCCGCCAGCGTCTCCTTCGACGGCTCCGGCCCCTTCATGCGGTTGACGATGATGCCGCGAATGCTGTCTTCCAAGGTCGCCGCCTGCCCGGCCCAGCCGAACACCGAGCGCTCGCCGACGCCCCACAGGGTCGGCGTATTCCTGCCGTTGGGGTCGCCGTCGGCGACGACGTCGAGCCCGACATAGGTCTTGTTGTTGGTATGCCCGGTCGAGAAGTGGCAGGTGGCGCAGGACGCCTTGCCACCGTCCGACAGGCCCACGTCGTTGAACAGCGCTAGCCCCTTCGCGGCGGGGTCCGCCTCGGAGAGGGGTGCAGGTGGAGTCGCGGCGGCGCCGACCGTGGTGGGCGGCGCCACGGCCGGCTCCATCGCTGCAGCGGCGGGCGGGGCCTTCGGCCTCCTTGCTGTGGTTGCAGCGTGCCTGACCCTGGGCTTGTGGGCGGGCTCGGCCGCGTGGACGGATCTCGGCTTCAACGCGGCCACCAGCATCTGCAGCAGGGTCGGCTTGTACGGAGCCGCGTTTCTCTCAGCCGCGTGCAGGTACGGTGCTGTCGACTTGTCGGCTGCTAGGGCGGGCAAGGCGAGCAGACCGAGACACAGGACGACCGACCGCAGCCCAGTGAACGACATGATGCGCCTCCCCCACCCCGCTAGATGCAAGTAGTTATCGATAGCTTTTACGTCCGAAGTGGGACTGTGCGGGGGCAATGAATCGGCGCGGGCGGGATCGAGCGACAGCATCGTGCCGGCCTGACCACGTCTCATGGCGAGCAGGTCCCGCCATCTTGCGCGAGAGGGACATCGACCCCGGCTTGATCGACATCGTCGACCGCACACACCTCACCCGAGGTGCCGCCCGCAGCCTGGCTCAAATTCGGCCTCGTGACGTCACGCGCGACATCGGCGAGCAGAGCGACAGCCGCAGCCAAGCGTGGTCACCTTCTCCCCGAAGAACTACGGAGGAGTGCGCCGGTTCGCTCTTGGACCCTAAGCCTGCCCATGGGGCCGCCGTACGATCTGCAAGCAGAAATTAGCACTTGATCCGCACAGTTCACGGCACGCGCAGCAACGCTGTCGAGGCGCAGGATGGAGCATCTGGCGGCCTATTGGTCGAGGGCAGAACTGGAGACGAACGGGATTCTGCTGCTGCACCTGATGGGTGCAGCAGCCGTCGGCCTGCTGCTGGGCTACGAGCGCACCTATCACGGACGCGCGGCCGGCATGCGGACCTACGCGCTGGTTTGCGTCGCATCGACCTTGCTGACGGCGATCAACGGCTTTCCCGGCAGCTGGTATGGCGGCATGGCGGTGTCGCCGACCGTCTCCGATCCGACGCGCGTGATCCAGGGCCTGATGACCGGCATCGGCTTCCTCGGCGCCGGCGTCATCATCAAGGACGGCTTCACCATCCGCGGCGTGTCGACGGCCGCCTCGATCTGGATGACATCGGCGATCGGCATCATCATCGGCATCGGCTTCTACGGCACCGCGCTTTGCGCCACGGCACTGTCCCTGGCCGCGATGACCCTGCTCGGCAAGGTCGAACAATGGCTGCCGCATCAGACCACGCTGTCGCTGTCGGTCGTCTATCGCCATGGCCTGCAACCGAGCGAGGCCGAACTGCGCGAATGCATGCGGGCCTATGGCTTCGACGTGCTGGACTGGTGCTACGAATACAGCGAGGCGAAGCGGCAATTCCATTTCGAGCTCGTGCTGCAGGCCGCCGGCCGGTTCGAGACCGCAACGATGGCGCGCGACCTCTCGGGCGCCGAAGACGTCGTCGAATTCCGCTTGGCGCCATCAAGAGCGTGAGGGTCGCGCGTAGCCGGGATGAGCTCGGCGAGATCCGGGACCGGTCCTGCCGTATCGCGGCACGCTCAAGCAACACGCCTGCGTCACATTCGACAACGCGATCCCTCGAAGCCGATTTCTGGTCCCATCGGGCCGCCACTTTTTCGGCTTCGATGTTCAGTGCTATGTTTCCATCATGACAACCGCCGAAGAGATCGAAAAGGCCGTCCAACAGCTCAATCCAGACGAACTCGCGCGCTTTCGCGCGTGGTTCGAACGGTTCGATGCTGCGTCATTCGATGCTGCGATCGAGCGTGATGCTCATACCGGGAAACTCGACGCCTTGGCGGACGAAGCTCTTGCGGCGCACTGGGCTGGCCGCTCCCGGCCATTGTGACCCATTTCGCATCTCCAAAATCTTGGGCGGCCTACGAGTTGCTGCCTGAAGCCATCAAAAGGCTCGCCGATCAGAATTTCGAGCCTCTGAAACGCGATCCACGTCACCCTTCACTCCAGTTCAAGAAGGTCGGACGGTTCTGGTCCGCTCGGGTCGGACTACGCCACCGAGCCCTCGCGACCGAGATCGATGACGGCTACTTATGGTTCTGGATCGGCTCCCATGCCGACTACGACAAGCTCGTTGGATAGCCTTCGCGCGGACGAAGGAAAGATGGCTTGCCATTCATTCAGCGAAACACCTGCGATCTCTTGCGTCCGTAGGGCGGACAACGCGGTGCGGGCAGGCGGCGCGTGCCCACCATCTCAAACCGGCGAAACATGGTGGGCACTCATGCTATATTGAAGGGTGCTTGGCCTACCTTGCATGCGGAGCGGATCGATGTGGAAAACGCTATGGCGGAGATGGACGATCGACAAGCCTGCCCTCCTCGGCGACTGGTTGTGGGACGTTTTCGTTGTCCAGCTGGCCGCCTTCCTGGACCGGCTGACGCTGAGGCGGATTATCGCCTTCCTGCCGGTCATCATCCTCGGTCTGGCCTATTATCACAGCATTCCGATCCCGCCCGAATTGATGCTGGTCGGCGATATCCTGGCCTATATCGATGTCTTCTCCGTCCTGCTCCTGGTCGGCATCCTCAGCCGCCTCACGACGATCCTGTTTCTCATCAAGCAGGCGACCGCGTCGATCGGACGCCTGGCGAACAGCCTGGCGACAGCGGCGCGCCGCTTGGATGGCCGGCATCGGCGCGAGCGCGGCACAAGCGTCCGGAGGCCCGTGACCAAGGGATCCAACAAGGAAAGCGACGGTCCGGCCATCGTGATTGGGATGGCGTGGGCATAGATCCATTGTTGCGTAGGAGGGCAAAAGCGACTTTGGCAGTCGGCGCGTGGCAGCATGCAGAGTCAGGCACGAGATGATGCAACAGACAACAGACCTGCTCCGTCAATCCGTCCTGCAGTTCGTCGCGGCGCAGACGACGACGCGCAGGCCGCTCTTCGACGAGACCGACGTCGCCCGCGACCTCGGCGTGGACGGCGAGGATGCGCGCGAATTCCTGCTTGCATTTCAACGGCAGTTCGAAGTCGACCTGCCCGACTTCGCGTTCGACCGTCATTTTGGACCGGAGGGCTTCACGTTGACCGGGTTTGTCCTACGGCTTCTCAGCTTGCGCCACCTACGGCAGCCCTTGACGATCGGAATGCCGGTCGAGGCGGCACGGCTTAGGCGGTGGCCTCACAACGGCGCGTAGCCGGGATGAACGGGGCGACATCCAGTGCCTGACGATGATGCGCTACTGGTATCTTCGCTTCTTAAACGCCGCTACGTCCGCGTTAGTCAGCTTAAACCACTCACCGTTCGCTCGCTTGTCTACGAAGCGACGATGCCAATATGCCTCGATGCCTGCGGGATCATCGGTGCGGATCGAGTGAACAAGCGTTGCGGCTTCGGGAAGAGCGATACGAATTTCTTTGACTCGGCGTTCCAATTCATCGCTGCGGCCAATTTTGTAGTGGGTACCGGATTTTATGAGATAAACTAGACCTTCCCTCGAGTTGGTCGGAGTTTCGGCCTCCACTTTCTGGCCGAGCATCTGGACGATATCGTCGTATCCCGGCCTGCCCTCCAACCATGCCCTGAGGTTCGAGATCAATCCCTCTTTTGATCCAAAATAAGAGTGGATTGTCTTCTCGTTCGGGAAGTCCTCGCGCTGCCGCCTGAACATCCGAATTTCCATAATGGTCGGCAGCCGCTTATAGTATCGGGCCGCTTCCACGAAGCTCGCCAGAATATGATCGGCCTCAGACTTACCTTGAAACTTGTTCGCCGCGTAGCCAGCCTCGGCTAGGGCATCACTCCAACGAGCCCAATACAGGCCGCGCCAAGTCCCCTCGGTAATGCCGGTTGCGCTCTCGAACGCGCGAACACCTGGAGCCTGACCGCCGTTAGCCTCCGCAAGTCTCTTTATTTCACTCGAGATTCTGGCGCGCATTGTCAATTTCTACGATTTATCGAGTCTGCTGCGAGAATACTCTATTTGAGGCCCGCTTGAGTAAGCAAGATTGCGCTGCAAACTCCACAGACCGTAGAGCCGGCGAGACGACGCGCGCCGATCATTTCAGTCGCCAATCACTTCGAGCAGGCACCGCGTGTCGCGAGAGCTCACGCGGGCTCCCCTTCACGAACCATCCTTCGTATGGGATCATCAACTCGATGTCCTCAGGCACGACGTCATAAAGCCCGGCATGCTCTCCGTCAGAAAAGAACTCGACCAGATATGCCGGCGGCCTGGAACGATGATCGATCACGATGGTACCTTGCGCGCCGATCGGAAGAGGTATGGTTGGCACCAACCTCCGAAGACGAACGACGTCGTACTCCCTGAACAGCCGCTTCCGCCGCCGGAGGCTCGCAAGGCAGGCTCGGAAAGTGCGGAACACGTGTAGCTCCGTATCAGCAACAGCGATACCGAAGGCCAGACCTATATATCGCCCCGTTCACGCTGGTTTAGCCGCCCGCCACGAGGTACTGACTGCATCAGGCGAGGATCTTCAACCCGTGCTTCTGGACGATTGTCAGCAGCTTGAGCGCCATGCCGCTCGGCCGCTTGGCTCCAGTCTCCCATTTCTCGATGGTGCTTTCGCTCGTATTGAGATATCGGGCGAACACCGGCTGACTGACATTGTTGGCCTCACGGAGCCGCTTGATCTGAGCAGGCTTCATTTCACTGGCGACGGCTAGATGACGGGAATCGAAGTCCCGCATCGTCGCCTTGTCGAGCGCGCCGACTTTGTGAAGCATCGTGGCGGACGAATGAAGCGCTTCCGAGAGGTCGCTCTTGAACCTATTTTTTTTCGTCATGACAGATCTCCACCAAGTCTTCGTCCGCCAGGAGTTGCGCGAGTTGTGCGCTATTCAATGCGGCATAGCTCTTTGCGAGAGTTCGGAAGTCTTCCAGCTCATCATCGTCGATGTTCGCTCTATCCTTCTTGGCGAATAGATATTCGTAGATCCAGTATCGACCGCTCTTGGCGAGGATGATGCTCCGGTGCATGTTCTTGTTCAGACGCTTCTTGAAGACCCCACCTCCCAGATCGTCAGCCTGGCCCTTGATGACTGCCTCGACGGCCTCGCAGAGCTCGATGTCCCTGATACGAGCCTTGCGTGCCGCCTTCGAGAACCATGCGGTTTTGAAAACTCGCTTGAATTGGCCAGCCATGGTTTTATATAGCACCAGGCGCTACAGATTTCAACGCGTACCTCTCGCACGGAAAAGCCTGTTTCCCTCGTCCGGCCAAGCTGATTTGCCCTATCCAGTCCTCGGCCCAAAAATATTCCTCTTTCCTTTTTTCCGAATTCATGCTTATCTTTGCGCATCCCGTCCCACACGAGGGACAGTTCGCGACCGTCACGGACGTCGGGTGCGGGATGCGGTGGGCGCTTTGGGCTGCGGCGTGAGCAATCATGTCGACGGACAGTCCCGAGGCGCACGGCCAAGCCGTGGGGTCCTGGCATCCCGATGCTGATGCCACGCGCGTGACAGCGCCAACGCGCTGCGCAGGCAACGGTGACCAGAAAGCCCGGCGCACCGGGGAGACCACGAAGCAACCGTAGAGCCATCGCGCAGGGAAGGCCGGATGTCCGGCTCGTACCTGTGGTGACTGCCGCCTGCATTTTTTTCTGCAGGCGGGCCATGGGTGCAGCCTGCACCCGGCCTTCCCCGCGCCTCTCGTGATCGAGGGGCGGCACGTCAGCAAAGCTCGGACGCGATCACGCGCCGCGAGGACGAAGTCGCATGAGCCATCACCTCCACGAGCGATCACCTTCGTTGAGTTGTCCGCAGCCGTTTGGTGTACGTCGGAACGCCATTTGCGGCACGCTTTGCGTTGTCACCCTCCCCTGGAGGGGGAGGGTCGGCGCGCGTCGCGGCAGCGATGCGCGGCGGGGTGGGGTGATGCCACGCGCACCGGCGCTCGTGGAGAGATCACCCCACCCCGCCTCGCATCTCGCTTCGCTCGTCGCGAGTGGACCCTCCCCCTCCAGGGGAGGGTCGCAGCGTGCCCGATCCGAGAGCTCCGCACGGTTGTGGGCTCGCGGCCGAACTCTGAGGCGGTCCTGCGAAATGACTCGGCATCACTCCGCCCGGAACCAGCCCGCCTGTCCGCTGCCCCCCGACCAACTGCGATACCCCTCCCCCCTTTCGTGGCCCCCGCTTTGGCGCTAAATGCACTGCACACGCCGCCTTCGAGGCGGCCATTTCAGCAAGCCAAGACACGCGCAACGTCGCCCTTATTCGAGAGAAACGTCTCATCATGACCCGTATCGACGCCCATGGACTGAAGATCGCCCCCGTTTTGTTCGACTTCATCGCCAAGGAGGCCACGCCGAAGACCGGGATCGATCCGGACGCGTTCTGGGCCGGCCTCAGCGCGATCCTGCGCGATCTCGCCCCGAAGAACCGCGAGCTGCTCGCTCTCCGCAATGCCCTGCAGGACAAGATCGACGCCTGGCACCTCGCCAACAAGGGCAAGGCCTTCGACCTCGGCGCCTACACCGCGTTCCTGAAGGAGATCGGCTACCTGCTGCCGGAGCCCGCGACCCACAAGGTCGAGACCGCCAATGTGGACGAGGAGATCGGCAAGATCTGCGGCCCGCAGCTGGTGGTGCCGCTGACCAATGCCCGCTACGCGCTCAACGCGGCGAATGCGCGCTGGGGTTCGCTGTATGACGCGTTCTACGGCACCGACGCCATCCCGCACGATCCGAGCGAGTCCGGCAAGGGCTACAACAAGGCCCGCGGCGACAAGGTGATCGCCAAGGCCAAGGCCTTCCTTGACGCCGCCGTACCGCTCGCCACCGGCAGCCACACCGACGTGACCGCCTACAGCGTGATCGCCGGCCAGCTCTCCGCCAAGCTGAAGAGCGGCAACGCCACCGCGCTCAAGAACGCCGACCAGTTCGCCGGCTACCAGGGCTCGGCCGACGCCCCCTCCGTGATCCTGCTCGCCAACAACGGCCTGCACGTCGAGGTCGTGATCGACCGCAGCCATGTCATCGGCAAGGACGATCCGGCAGGCGTCTCCGACATGATCCTGGAGGCCGCGGTCTCGACCATCCTCGACATGGAGGACTCGGTCGCCGCCGTCGACGCCGAGGACAAGGTGCTGGTCTACCGCAACACGCTCGGCCTGATGAACGGCACGCTGTCGGCCGATTTCGAGAAGGGCGGCAAGACGCTCACCCGCGCGCTGAACAGCGACCGCAGCTACACCACGCCGTCCGGCGGGACGCTCACCTTGCACGGCCGCAGCCTGCTGCTGATCCGCAATTGCGGGCACCACATGTTCACCGACGCCGTGCTCGACTCCGAGGGCAAGGAGGTGCCGGAGGGCATTCTCGACGCCGCCGTCACCGGCCTGCTCGCGATGCACGACCTCAAGGGTCTCTCCAAGGTCAGGAACAGCCGCACCGGCTCGATCTACATCGTCAAGCCGAAGATGCACGGCCCGGACGAGGTGGCGCTCACGGTCGACTTGTTCGCGCGCGTCGAGAAGCTGCTCGGCCTGCCCGAGAACAGCATGAAGGTCGGCATCATGGACGAGGAGCGCCGCACCACGGTCAACCTCAAGGCCTGCATCCAGCAGGCGTCCAAGCGCATCGTCTTCATCAACACCGGCTTCCTCGACCGCACCGGCGACGAGATCCACACCTCGATGGAAGCGGGTCCGATGATCCGCAAGAACGAGATGAAGGCGCAGCCCTGGATCAAGGCCTATGAGGACTGGAACGTCGATATGGGCCTGATCGACGGCCTGCCCGGCCATGCCCAGATCGGCAAGGGCATGTGGGCGGCGCCGGACAAGATGGCGAACATGCTGGCGCAGAAGGTCGGCCACCCGCAGGCGGGCGCCACCACCGCCTGGGTGCCGTCGCCGACGGCAGCGACGCTGCACGCCTTGCACTATCACCAGGTCAACGTGCACGCCCGCCAGGACGAGCTCGCCAAGGGCGGACCGCGCGCCAAGCTCGGCGACATCCTCACCATTCCGGTGTCGCAGTCGAACTGGGCACCGGACGACGTGCGCCAGGAGATCGACAACAACTGCCAGGGCATCCTCGGCTATGTCGTACGCTGGATCGACCAGGGCGTCGGCTGCTCCAAGGTGCCTGATATCCACGACGTCGGCCTGATGGAGGACCGCGCCACCTTGCGGATCTCCAGCCAGCATCTCGCCAACTGGCTTCACCATGGGGTCGTCACCAAGGAGCAGGTGATGGATTCGCTGAAGCGCATGGCCGTCGTGGTCGACAAGCAGAACGCCGGCGACGCGCTGTATCAGCCGATGGCGCCGTCGTTCGACGGCGTCGCCTTCAAGGCAGCCTGCGACCTCGTGTTCGAGGGCCGCACGCAGCCGAACGGCTACACCGAGTACATCCTCACCGCCCGGCGCCGCGAGGCCAAGCAGAACGAGAAGGCTTAGGCCCGACGTCACAAAGCCCCGGCGATCCGCCGGGGCTTTTTTTGATCAGCGAGAGGTAACATGATCCTCAGATCATATGACCGCGATGTAGCGAAGCAGCGAGATCACGCCGAGCACGATCACGACGACGCGGCAGATCTGCTTGGCGCGGCCGTCGATCGGCAACAGATTGATCAAATACAGAATGAGGATGACGACGAGGAAGGTGACGAGAGCACTGATGAGCATGGGAGTCCCCTGGGAGATGAAGAATGCGCTGGCGCTGTGGAGCTAACCCGCTCGGCGGCTTGCAGTTCCCGGGTCGGAACTTTGGCCACTCCGTTTTCTCCGTAGTTCCACGGACCCACCTTGCATTCAGTTCTTTACCGGTTTGCGGTCGAATGCCGGGAACCGGAGATCAAAATGCTGAATCGCCTGACCATTTCTTCATTGCTGAAGACGGTCATCGCCACCGCCGCCCTCGCCGTCATCGCCCTCTTCTCGCTGAACGCCTGGAATTCCTGGAGCAGGCTGCAATCTGCCCAGCGGATCGCACGCGTTGCCGAAGTCTCGGGCGTCTTGTTCAAGGCCATGAACAGCATGCGCAGCGATCGTTCGACCACGATCCGCGTGCTGAATGCCGATCAGGCCATGGACGGCGACACCGAGAAATTCCTGCGCTCCGCCCGTGGCATCTACGTCCCTGCGCTGGACCGCAGTCTCGATCTGCTGCAAGGCATCGACTTCCAACAGAACCAGAGCCTGGTTGCCGACCTCGACCGGCTCAACAAGACGCTGACCGCGGAGCACAGCGAGTTCTGGACCGAGATCGTCAAGCCGAAGGCGGCCCGCCGCGCCGGCCTGCCCAAGGAGTATGGCGAGACGTTCGACGCGCTGCTGGTCCTGCTCGACAAGATCACGGTCAATATCGCCGCCAGCGTCAATCATCAGAGTGCGACCGTCGATCAGCTATTGATGATCAAGCAGATGGCCTGGCTGATGCGCAACACGGCTGGTGAAGCATCGCTCGTCGTCAGCAATGCGCTGACGGCCGGCAAGGTGTCGCCCGAAGCGGTGCTGGCCTACACCAAGCAGGTCGGCGGCGTCGATGCCGCGTGGAAGGCGGTCCAGCTCGCCACCTCCGGCATGAGCTTGCCGCCGGCGCTCTCCGCAGCGATGTCGGGCACGGAGCAGGCCTATTTCACGCCGGAGTATGCCGGCCTGCGCGAACGTCTGCTGGCAGCGGTGCAAAAGGGCGAGAAGCCCGAGCTGACGCCATATCAGTGGAGTCCGTTCTCCGTGAACAAGATGACGAGCGCGGTCGCCCTGGCCGAGGCGGCGCTCGACGCGGCCAAGGACCATTCCAGCGCGCAGCAGAGCACGGCGATGGAGTCTCTGATGCTCCAGCTGACGCTGCTGCTCCTGGCCGTCGCACTGGGCGGCGCAGCGATCGCCGCCGTGAGCGGCCGGGTGATCCGGCCGCTGCACCGGATGCGCGATGCCATGCTCGCGGTCGCGGGCGGCGATCTCGGCGTCGACACCGGCTACACCCAGCGGCAGGACGAGATCGGCGCGCTTGCCAACGCGCTCGAGACGTTCAAGCAGCAGGCCAAGGACAAGCTCGCGATCGAGGCCCAGGAGCGCGAGCGCAACGCCGCGACAGTTGCGCGCCAGCGCGCGATCGAGTCCTACGTCGCGGAGTTCGAAAGTCTGGTGCGCGGGTCGCTGGAGCAGCTCGGCCAGGCCTCCACCGACATGCAGGCCACGTCGGCCGGCCTCACCAACGTGTCGCGGCAAACCAACACCCGCGCCGAGGTCGCCGCGAGGGCTTCGAACGACGCCTCGATGAGCGTGCAGACGGTCGCCTCCGCGGCGGAGGAGCTGAATGCGTCGATCGCGGACATCTCCAAGCAGGCTTCCCATGCCGCCGGCATCGCCAGCCGCGCGGTCGAACAGGCCCGCATGACCGACGACACGGTGCAGGGGCTGGCGCAATCGGCGAACCGGATCGGCGAGGTTGTCGGGCTGATCAACAGCATCGCCTCGCAGACCAATCTGCTGGCGCTGAATGCCACCATCGAGGCGGCGCGCGCCGGCGAGGCCGGCAAGGGCTTCGCCGTCGTCGCCTCCGAGGTGAAGACGCTCGCGAGCCAGACCGCGAAGGCGACCGACGAGATTTCCGAGCAGATCGCCGACATTCAACGTGTCGCCAATGACGCGATCGACGCCATCAAGCGGATCGGCGGCATCATCGGCGAGGTCAACGAGGTGGCGACCGCGATCGCCGCTGCCGTGCAGGAGCAAGGCGCGGCGACACAGGAGATCTCGCGCAGCACCCAGTTCGCTGCAGATGGCACCAAGAACGTCTCCGACAACATCACCGGCGTGAAGTCGGACGCAGACGCGGCTGCGGCCGCCGCCGACAACGTGCGCAATGCCTCGGAGACGCTGGAGAGCCAGAGCAGAAATCTTGGTCATCAGGTCACGGACTTCCTCGGCAAGATCCGCGCGGCCTGACGGTCTCGCAGGATCAGTCGGACGCCATCACCGGCGCGCGCTCATACTTCGCGCGCAGCGCCGCGGGCGCCGGCGAGAAGTTCAGCTCGGCGCGCTTGCCGCTGCTGGTCCGGTTGGTGACCTTGAGGCCGTCGTCGCTGGCAACGACATCGCCCTTGCGCAAGGTCGGATCGTTGTCGATCGACACCTTGGCGAGGCCGAAATGGTCCTTGCCGTTGCAGGTGCAGCCGTCGACGATTTCGGTGCGATACTTGAATGCGTTGGGCAGCGCCGAATACGGCTTGCCGCCATCCGTCTCGGCGCCGTCGATCGAGCTGCCATAGACGATCTCGGTCTTGGCCGCCGGGCAAAAGCTGTTGCAGGCGGCCTCCTTGCTCTGGTCACCGGTGGCGCCGAGCGGGAAATAGCGGCCATCACAGGTGCGCACGCACCACGCGGTGCTGCCGCCACCGGAATAGACCGGCTGGCTGCGCGGCGCTGGACGCTGCACCGGCGGCGCCTCGTCGGCGAACGGCATCCGGATATAGGGCGCTTGGCGCTGCGGCGCATTGAAGCCGCCGAACAGCGCGGAGATAAAATCCTGCGCTCCCGCCGTGGTCGGCGCTGCCAACGCGCCCGCGGTTGCCATGGTTGCCACTGCGATGGCAGCGAGGGCACGTCGGCCGTTCATGACACAACTCCCCGCTTAATTGACGGCCGCAACCGGCAGCGACATCGCCTGCCGCCCCGACGGCAGCGACGTCACGCGCGGCGCACGGCCGGCATTGGTGCGCGCCTGCAGCGAGGCGGCTTTCGGCAGCACGACGACCTTCGTCCCAACCTGCACCCGGCTGAACAGGTCGGAGACGTCCTCATTGGTCAGGCGGATGCAGCCCGACGACACGAATTTGCCGATTGTCGTGGGATCGTTGGTGCCGTGGATGCGATACTCGCTGGAGCCGAGATACATGGCCCGCGCGCCGAGCGGATTGCCCGGGCCACCGGCCATGAAGCGCGGCAGATAGGGCTGGCGCGCGATCATCTGCGCCGGCGGATGCCAGTCCGGCCACTCCGCCTTGCGTGTCACGGTCTGCACGCCGGCCCAGGTGAAGCCTTCGCGCCCGACGCCGACGCCGTAGCGCAATGCACGGCCGCCGCCGAGCACGTAGTACAGATAGGTGTTGCTCGTATCGATGATGATCGTCCCCGGCGCTTCCCGCGTATCGAGGTTGACGATCGTGCGGCGCAGACGGTCCGGCAGCCGGCTGTCCTCATCCTGCACCGCAGATGCCGTCGCCTCGTCCGGCGGAAATGCCTGCTGCTCGACCGACGCATATCCGAGAATCTGGGCGTGAGATGCAGTTGCACCTGCGAGCAAGAGGACCGCGACGCCGGCGATCAGCGAAGCCGTCCGCCGCGAATTGCGGCGATGGCCGGAAGCGAGCTGTGTCATGGAATGCCCCTGTCATGCGAGCATCGCGGTGCGATGCGTGATTACCTTCCAAACGCCGAACGTCGCGTCGTAGTTCCGGCTTCGGTGTGGTCGCCCTGCGTCAGTCAAGCATGTAGGCTCTCACGTTTGCGCGACGGAACCGGATGCCCCCCCGGCTGTTAGATGACAAGTCACGCGAGCTGTGCGCGAACGACTCGATCGGGAGATTCATGGTGCGTGTACTTCCCACCGAGCGGCTGCTCGCCAGCGGGAACGACGATTCAGCCCCGAATGAAAGTCGCCAAGAATTACCTCCCGTGATCAGACGGGTTGACGTCGTCGCCATCGCTCTCATCATCCTCACGGCCGTCTGCGTCACGGGTGTCCTCTATGTCGCCCGGGGATTTTTTCTCCCGATCGTGATGGCGTTCGTGGTCGGCACCATGCTGTCGCCGGCCGCCAACTTTCTCGAACGCTTCCACGTGCCGCGCGGTGTGGGCGCCGTGCTGATCGTGCTCGCGGTTGCGGCAGGGCTCGCCTTCATCATCGGCCTGATCTCGGCGCCGGTGCTGGACTGGACCAATCGCCTTCCCGAGCTTGCCGCCACGCTCAAGTCGAAGCTGCACGTCTTCGATCGGCCGCTGGCGCTGTGGCACGAAATGCAGGCGGCCATCGGCGGCGGAAGCGCACCGGCCTCGGCCAGCCTGGAGCTGCCCAAATTCGATTGGGTTCAGCCGACGATCGAATTCCTGTCGCCGACCTTCACCGAATTCCTACTGTTCTTCGCCACGCTCGTGCTGTTCATCGCAAGCTGGCGCGATCTACGGCGGGCGCTGATCATGACCTTTGGTGATCACGAGGTCCGGCTGCGGACGCTCCGCATCCTCAACGAGCTCGAGCTGCACCTCGGCAACTACCTCCTGACGGTGACGCTCATCAACACCGGTGTCGGCATTGCAGCCGGCCTCGCCTGCGCCATCGCCGGCATGCCCAATCCCGCCGGCCTTGGGGCGCTTGCGGCGACGCTGAACTTCATCCCCATCATCGGGCCCATCGCGATGTTCGCGGTGCTCGTCCTGGTCGGCGCAATCGCATTCCCGACCTTGAGCGCCGGCATGGTCGCGCCCGCCATCTTCGCCGCGATCACCTTCCTGGAAGGCCACTTCGTCACGCCGACCATCATCGGCAGGCGCCTTGCGCTCAACGCACTCGCGGTGTTCATCGCGCTGGCATTCTGGACCTGGCTGTGGGGCCCGATGGGAGCCTTCCTCGCCTCGCCGCTCCTGATCGTCGCCCTCATCGTGAAGGAGCACCTGCTGCCGGACGATTCGCCGCAACTGCCGGCAGACTAATTCGGTTTCCACCGTCGGAACTTCGGCCGAGACCCCGCGTTTGTCGAGCAGACGCAATCACCTTGCTCCGGGAGCTTGCCATGCCACCGACTGACGGTGAGACCGCCCTGAAGGATCTCGTCGACAAAGCGAACTACGAACGCCTGCAGAAGGATGTCCACGCCGTGAAAAACGATATCGCAGCTCTCACCGAACAGATCACCGATGCGCTCAATGCCTTCGCGGGGCAGGCCAGCAAGCAGGCCCGCAGCGGCTATCGCCAGGCACGCGACAACGTGGAGCAGACGTTCGACGACATGTCCGGGCGGGGCACCGCAATGTTTGGTGCAGCCCAGGATGCCGCAAACTCACTCGAGGAGCGCCTCGAGGACGTGATCTCCCATCGCCCACTTGCCACCGTGGGTCTTGCGCTCGGACTTGGATTCCTCATCGGCGCCGCTTGGAGGCGCTAAGCGGCGACCCCTGAAATCCAGAGGCTTGTCTTGTTTCGGCGCCGCGTCTTCGGCGCCGATTTGAGTTTGTTGCGCAGATGAATGAGACGCCGAGGGTAATGACATGCTGCAGCGCCTGATTGCGGACTTCCAGGAATCGACCGGGCATGCCGTTCGGCTCACGTCGCTCGCGATCGCTGCAGCGGTCGGACTGTTCGTCACCACGAGCTTTCTGTGCGCCGCAGCTTTCGTCGCCGTGCTGAATCGATACGGGCTCGTGGCCGCGTGCCTCACCGGAGCCGCCATCTTCTTCGTAGTGACGTTGATCGCCGCAGTCAGCTACATGGCGCGCAAGCGCGCGATCGCGAGCCGTGCTGCGCGGACCGCGGAAACGGCGCGGTCGGCAGTACAATCTGCTTTTGCAGATCCGATTTTGCTGGCCAGCGGCCTGCAGATCGTCCGCATGATCGGCATCAAACGGCTGATTCCCATTCTGGCTGTCGGCGGTCTGGCGCTCGGATTCATGGTCAGCCGCCAAGCGGCGGAGGAGCAAACGCCTGCGGAGTGAGGGCTGCCCTGACCGTCATTGCCCGGCGTTGATCGACTGCTTACGCCTCGGACCGGGTGCGGCGCTGCTGTAGCTAAGTCACACACCGTCCCGGTTGCAGGCGCTTGGCGATCTCCGTCAGTACCGACACCGACGGCTCGCACGCCACCTGGTGCTTGGCAGCCTTTTCGTTGCCGGTGGTGATGAGCTGCGATTTCTGCGGCGACGGCGAGGAGCCCGCGCTTACACCCGTGGGGTTGACGGGGAGCCGCACCAGGAAGGAGGTATCCGCGAAGGCAGCCAGCTTGATCGACACAGTCTGTGACGGCGCCGCAGTACCGCTTTGGTTGGCGCGGTCAGACTTGGCGGCCCGGTTCACGTCATTCGCTGTTGCGACGATCGTCTCGCGAGTGGGGTTCTGAACCGCCAGGCCGGCGCCAAGATCATGGCCGGAAGCCAATTGCATTGCGCCTACGAGCATGGCGGAAGCCGCAAGCGAACCCAAAACGACAACTTTCTTGGTCTGCGACATGTCTCTGCTCCCCTCGCCGCAAGGCGATCGACATACCAACGTAAGTCGCAGGAACCGGGTTCTCGGTTGGGCAAATCACTTAACCGTGTGTAAACTGCGGCGACATTCTTCAGCTTTATGGCGTCAAAAAATTCGGTCTCACACGGAACGACTTTTCGGGTCACGCGTCATCTCGGCAGCCGGTTATTCCCCCTGCCCCATTGACCGGCGACGCGGGGCACTGCCGTGGTGATGCCGGCGGTGCCCCGCATTCTTTTCTGATCCAGCACTACCGGTCAGATCTCCGCCCACCCGTCGCGGCGCTTTATCCCCATTTCGTCTGAGGTATATGTTGGAGCAGCGCGGCTGACTTCATGGTCCGCGCGTGGGGACGAAATGCTGAGCACGTTGGATAGCGTCGGCGTATGGCGGGGGATTGGATTGGCTCTGGCTCTCGTAGGCCTCCTTCCTGCGATTGGAGCTGCCGAAAGCGCCAGGGACAATTGGATCAAGAGCCTGGTCGCGCAATTGAAGATTCAGCGCCGCTACCCGTTGCAGGCCTCGGGCGAGGGCGGAACAGCCAAGGTCCTGTTTCACATCGACCGCGAGGGTCATCTCATCTCGGCCGTGCTGGCGGAAACGACTGGCGATCCGGCGCTCGACCGGGAAGCGGTCGCCATGGTCGAGCGAGCCCAGCCATTTGCTCCACCGCCGCCGGAGCTGGCGGATGGTGATCTGACCTTTCTCGTGCCAATCGTCTTCGCGCCGCGGCGGACGTCTGAAATCTTCCAGCTCGACGAGAACAGGTTGAAGTTCCGAGAGATCAAGCCGAACGACGCGGTGCTAAAGGCACGGCTCGACGGCGTCTGCCGCGGCTGCTGATCTCGCCCTTTGTTGTTGGGGCTACAAACGAAGCCGGCGCGCTCCATGACGAACGCGCCGGGACGACATCGTACACCGTGACCTGATCAGGCCGCCGGCTTCGGCATCCGGTTGCGCGAGTTGCGCTGGAAGAAAAGAGCCTGGCTGGCGACTGCCGACACCATGGCCGGCTGGAACGGCTTGGAGATCAGGAACGCCGGCTCGGGCCGCTCACCGGTGAGGAAGCGCTCCGGATAGGCGGTGATGAAGACCACCGGAACCTCGAAGGTGCGCAGCAGCTCGTTCACGGCATCCAGGCCGGACGAACCATCGGCGAGCTGAATATCAGCCAGGATCAGACCGGGCTTCTTGTTCTTGGCGAGAGCCACCGCGTCGGCATGGGTTCGCGCCACGCCGATGACGTTGTGGCCGAGATTCTTGACCAGGCTCTCGAGGTCCATCGCGATGAAAGTCTCGTCCTCGATGATCAGCACATCGGTAGCGATTTCGGCGGCGAGCTCCCGTCCGGCGGCATCCGCCAGCCGGCGGGTTTCGGCAACGTCGATATCGAGGATGAAGGCCACTTCCTCCTCGGGAAAACCCTCGAGCGAGAGCAGCAGGAAGGCTTGGCGTGGCAAGGGCGTGATGTTGGAGAGCCGCCGCTCCGGCGGCATCGGCAGGGTCGCCACTTCGGCGTCGTCGTTGAGGGCCACCGAGTTCCAGATCTGCGTGAACAGCCGGAACAGCGCAGCCCGCGGTCCATAGCGCTCGTCCAGCAGAGCCGGATCCTGAATCAGGGCCTCGAGCATCGCTCCGACATAGGCGTCTCCGGAACCCTGGCTGCCGGTGAGGGCCCTCGCATACCGGCGCAACAGCGGCAAATGTTCAGCAACAAGCTGTGATCGGCTCATCCCCACTCCATTCGGTCATCTGGGCTTCCCGCCCGGGTTCCATCATGGGCTGATTACGCCCGAACCGACGAAAAGTTCCCCAAACGCGTGGAACTTTTGTCGCCCCGTCGCATTAGTTCCCGGCAGACCCTCTCGGTGGCGAGAATAATTCTTGAAGCTTCAGGGACTTAACTCTCGGGGAAACGTGGAAAAGGTCATGAAAGATGTAAAGTCTCAAGCCAGCAAGAATGCGGCACCGCGCAAGCCCGGCGGACTGAACGCGGAAATTCAATCCAGGATCGGTCATCAACTCCGCGCGATGTACGACGACGTCGTCCGTCAGGGAGTGCCGGACCGCTTCGCGGAGTTGGTGCGGAAGCTTGATGCGCCGGCAGCACAGTCCCACGTGGAAAACGGCGGGGGATCCAACGACCAAACCGACGGGAGGGAGTGAATGCCTCTCACTGATTCCTTGCGGGACGATATCCTCGCGGCCGTCCCCAGCCTTCGCGCATTTGCGATTTCCTTAAGTGGTAACAGCGATCGCGCCGACGACCTGGTGCAGGAAACCCTGCTCCGGGCGCTGGCCAACATCGACTCGTTCCAACCGGGATCGAATCTGCCTGCCTGGCTGTTCACGATCCTGCGCAACCTGTTCCGCTCCGACTACCGCAAACGCCGGCGCGAAGTGGAAGATGCCGAAGGCAACTACGCCAAGACGCTCAAGACGCATCCCTCGCAGGGCGCGCATCTTGAGTTCGAGGAGTTCCGTGCGGCACTCGAGAAGCTGCCTCAGGACCAGCGCGAGGCACTGATCCTAGTCGGTGCATCGGGCTTCTCCTACGAGGATGCGGCAGCGATCTGCGGCTGCGCGGTGGGCACCATCAAGAGCCGCGTGAACCGCGCGCGCTCGAAGCTGGCAGCGCTGCTCTATGTCGAAGGCGCCGAGGATTTCGGCCCCGACGAGACCGTGCGGGCGGTGATCGGCGGCAGCGGCGGCTGATCAGCCAAGCCGTCGCAAACAAGCCAGCAAAGAGGCGGCTCCCGAAAGAGCCGCCTCTTCTTGTTGTTGAACTTGTTGTTGTTGAACAGTTTCGCCGGGCATCGTGCGCCTTGATATCCTGTTCACTGACGAGCCCGGCGAGCTATCGCGGCGGATGCACCGGCGCGGAGAACTGCTCGGTGCGGTCGCGCTCGGTCATGTCGATGACGGTCTCCATCGGAGCGGTCAGCTCATAGACATAGCTCGCCTCGGTGAAGAAGCGTTTTGACGTGCCACCGAGTGCTTCCGGCGCAACGCGATCGAGTAGGATCAGTCCGAAATCGCTGTCGGGCCGCCGTGTCGCTTCACTGGTATTCAATTCCTCCCAACGGAAGTGGAAGACGGCATTCGGCTCTTCGCCCGTCACCTCCCATCTGGCGGTGATGTGCGGGTGCTTTCCCACCAGCGAGAGGCCCTCGTCCGAGTGCGAGGCGAGTTCGAAGAACAGCAGCGAAAGGCTCTGCGCGGCACGCGCGCTCACGGTGATGTCGGGTCCGTTGACCGCAATCCTCTCGGCATGCGGGATGGCGCGAGCTTCGAACAGCCCGCGCAGCTGCACGCCTTGCCACTGGCTCTCGCTGAGCAGCGTGACGACGTTCGACATCGCATGGATCCGCCCGATCAGCAGCTCGCGCGCGACGTCCATGTCGCTGCCATGACGCAGCGTTCGCGTCACGATGGACTGGATCACCGCCAGGATGTTCTTGACCCGGTGGTTCAGCTCGTCGATGACCGCCGTCAGTCGGCGCTCGAAGCCGATCCGCACCTGGATTTCGCGGCTCAGGCGCAGATTGTTGTAGGCGACGTAGCCGAACAGGCCGCAGATGATGCCGGTGAGCGCCATCCCGATGACGCCGACGATCGCCGCGGTCTGTTGCGCACGCCGGACCGCATTGCTCTTGGCGTAATAGACCAACGACCAGTCGTGATTGCCGAAGGCCACGGTGCGGGTCGACGACGGAGCAGGATCGTCCGGCCCGCGGGTCCGGCTCGTCACCGCCCCCTGATCATTGGCAACCAGCTCGTCCGACGCGTTGCGCGGGTCCTTCAACGCCACCGAGAACAACGACAGATCGTCATTGGTAAGCAGCAGCGGCCCGATCTCGTACGAAAATGTCACGAAGCCCGCCGGTGCAGTGGCGCCTTGCGGGACGACCGGGGCTGCCAGCACGATCCCGATCGGACCATCGCTCCGCACCAGCGGGGTGGGATCGGACGCAACCGGCTTGCCCTCAGCCATGGCCCGCGCGAGCATCGGTCCGACAATCGGCTGCCGGTCGAGGGCAATACCGGGAAGCTTGGAGGTCTCGGCATTGCGTGGCTCGAGATCCATCAGAACGTCCAACGGACGATCGACGTTCGGCCCCAGCGGCGTGTCATCGAAATTGCGAATGGTCGGATTCGGGAAGCCGGCCTGGCGCAGCTCGGCTTGCGCAATGGAAAACTCATCCGGCCGCAGCCGTGCGATCCACGACGCCACCACGAAGTCGGTCTTGAACGCGTAGATCGACGATCGCAGCGGCTCCAGCATGTTGGCCTTGATCACGGAGGGAGCGCGGAACAGCCCGGAGGCCACCCGGGCCAGCAGCTCACGTTCGGTCAGCCGGTCCTGCACCAGGCTGGCATGGACGTCGATGGCGCGGGCCAGCGCAATGCGATCGAGCGCCAGCTCCTGGTCGTGTACGCGGTAGGCAGCCAAGCCGGATAGCGCCGTCCCGAGCAGCGCGATCAAGCCGATGATGACACCCAGCCGGAGCACTCGTTTACTCTGAGGTAAAGGGTTGGTGGCGAACGAGACGAGTCATCCAATAACCGGGCCTGCAACTCAAGGACGCACCTCGGGGCGACGGGAGCGATCGGAGCGATCAGCGGAAAGCGATCCCAGGATACCGGCCGTCCATCGGCCGCCGAGACGCCTTGAGCAAGGCGCACCCCGGGCCGAGGCAACACCCAGGGGCTCAAGTTGTTCCGGCCGGTTGAGGCTTTTTTGCGTCTGCCATTGCAGCAGATACCTCGCGCAACGAAGAACGGTGCGACGCAGATCAGTCCCCGCGCTCACGCCGACGGCTTGAGACCACCCTTGTCTTCGATGAAGCCGATGATCCGATCAAGCCCTTGGCTCTTCTTCAGGTTGGTCATGACGAAGGGCCGTGCGCCGCGCATGCGCTTGGCATCCGTCTCCATCTTCTCCAGAGAAGCGCCCACATGGGGCGCCAAGTCAATCTTGTTGATCACCAAAAGGTCGGAGCGGGTGATACCCGGCCCGCCCTTCGACGGGATCTTGTCGCCCGCCGCGACGTCAATGACATAGATCGTGATGTCGGCCAGTTCCGGCGAGAACGTTGCCGCGAGGTTGTCGCCGCCGGACTCGATCAACACCAAGTCGAGCCCAGGAAACTTCGCGCGCATGTCGGCCACGGCTGCGAGGTTCATGGACGCGTCCTCGCGGATCGCGGTGTGCGGACAGCCGCCGGTCTCCACGCCGGCAATACGATCCGGGGTCAGCGATCCCGAGCGAACGAGAAACTCCGCGTCCCACTTGGTGTAGATGTCGTTGGTGATCGCGGCGATGTCGTAGTTCTCCCGCATCGATTTGCACAGGAGATCCATCAGCGCAGTCTTGCCGGACCCGACTGGGCCACCGACGCCGACGCGGAGCGGACCGTGAGACGATGCCATGTCATCTACCCTTCTATCGTTCGCGCGACCGCGCGGGGCCGTGATCGGAGCAACCCTTGCCCCGCTTCATCACGACCGAAACAGCCTTGTATATTGCGTCTCGTGATGAAGGCTGGCGAGATCGGCGCGGAATGTTGCGCCGCCGATGTCGTCGAGCGAGGCGAACAGAGCGCGGTCCGCCGTCGCGGCGACGACAGGTTCCAATGCGGCGAGCACGCGCTGGCTGTCGGTCTGCCCCAACGGTACGAGACGGCTGCCGGCGGAAATCCAGTTCGACGTGACCGCGTGCAGAAAGCCGTGCAGCAGGGCCGCCAGAGGAACGCCATGAAGCGCGCCGACCAGCCCCACGGCGACCGGGTAGACGATCGTCTCGCATTGCGCCACCGCCTCGTCGAGACCTGCGCTGTTCCAGGCTGACCGTGCGATCTCGACGAAGGCACGGCCCTGCGCGGTGGTTTCGAGCTGACGTTCGCGCGACGGTACGAAAGCCGCCGCGAGCTCGGCCACCTCGCGGAGGCTGGTCCTGTCGTCCAGCTCGACCGCGCGATACGCGTGCGCGAGGAAAGCCGCATCGCAGAAGCCGGAGCCATTGGTCAGCATCGTCGCAAGCCAGCCGCGCAGCCCCGCCGCATCGCCGATGTCGCCCGCCTCGACGGCCCATTCGATGCCGCTCGAATAGGAGAAGCCGCCGATCGGAAACGCCGGCGACAGCCACGTCAGCAGCCGATACAGCGCGGCCGAATCCGCGGCGCTGATCGAGGCCGGCCGAAGCTCCGGCTCATTTGTGCTCGTGAGCATGGGAATGACCGTGATCGTGATGGTCATGGCCGCAGTGCTCGTCATGCACGTGATGATCATGTGCATGGCCGTGGTCGTGGCCGTGATGCGCGTGATCGTGCCCGGCATGATCGTGATGATGATCGTGACCGTGGTGATCATGATCATCGTGGCCGTGCGCATGGCTGGGCTCGGCGTAGGCACCGCCTTCCGGATCGAACGGCGCCTCGATCTCGATGACACGCGCGCCGAGACCCTTGACCATGGCCTCGATCACGTGGTCGCGGCGGATGCGCAGGCTCTTGGCCAGGATCTGCGTCGGCAGGTGCCGGTTGCCGAGGTGCCAGGCCAGCCGCACCAGGTGGTGCGGATCGGCAGCGCGGATCTCGAGCAGCGGCTCGGCGGCCGCGACGACCTCGATCAGCCGGCCGTCCTCCAGCACCAGCGCATCGCCACCGCGCAGTGCGGTGGCGTGCTCGAGGTCCAGCAGGAACTCCAGCCCGCGCGTTCCGGTCATGGCCAGCCGCCGCCGATGCCGGTCGTCGAAATCGAGCAGGACGGAATCGGCGGCAGCCTCTTTCCAACGATGCTGCCCAAGCACGCGTGTCGCGCGGATCATGCTGAAACTCTCATCCTCTTATTCCGCTCACTCTTATTCCGCTCAACGGACATCGACCTTCTCAGGCGTAATGATCTCGATCTTCGGCGGGGCCGACATGCATTTGACCGCGACGCGCCCGAACGTCTTCATGTGCTCGGTCGCGCGGTGCGGCACCAAGGCCTCAGCGTTCTCCCACTGCTCGACGAACACCATCTTGCTCGGATCGGTGACGCTCTCATGCAAATCATAGGCGATATTGCCGGGTTCTTTGCGGGTCCCCGCAATGCAGGCGGTCGCAGCGGCAATGAATTCCGCACGGGTTTCGGGCTTGATGGTCAAGGTGGCAACGACATAGATCACGAACTCGTCCTCCCGGTACTTTTCTGGTTCTGGTACCGGGCGGAAGCTTAGTACATGAAGTAGCGCTGCGCCATGGGCAGCACCTCGGCCGGCTCGCAGGTCAGGAGCTCGCCGTCGGCGCGCACCTCATAGGTCTCCGGATCGACCTCGATGTTCGGCGTCGCATCGTTGTGGATCATGCTCTTCTTCGAGATCCTGCCGCGGGTGTTCTGCACTGCGTAGAGCTTCTTCGAAAGGCCAAGCTTGCGGGCGAGTCCGCCGGTGACGGCCGCCTTCGAGGTGAAGATCACGGACGATGCCGTCAGCGACTTGCCGAAGGCGCCGAACATCGGCTGGTAATGCACCGGCTGCGGGGTCGGGATCGAGGCGTTGGGATCGCCCATCGGCGCGGCGACGATGGTGCCGCCCTTGATGACACAGTCCGGCTTGACGCCGAAGAAGGCGGGCGACCACAGCACGAGGTCGGCGAGCTTGCCCTTTTCGACCGACCCGATCAGCTTCGACACGCCATGCGCGATCGCCGGGTTGATCGTGTATTTAGCGATGTAGCGCTTGACGCGGAAATTGTCGTTGTCCTTGCCCTTGTCTTGCGGCAGCGCGCCGCGCTGCTTCTTCATCTTGTCGGCGGTCTGCCACGTCCGGATGATGACCTCGCCGAGCCGGCCCATCGCCTGCGAATCCGACGACATCATCGAGAGCGCGCCAAGATCGTGCAGAATGTCCTCGGCTGCGATCGTCTCCTTGCGGATGCGGCTTTCGGCAAAGGCGAGGTCCTCGGCAATGGACGGATCGAGATGGTGGCAGACCATCAGCATGTCCAGATGCTCGTCGATCGTATTGCGCGTGAACGGCCGGGTCGGATTGGTCGAGGACGGCAGCACGTTCTTCAGGCCGGCGACCTTGATGATATCAGGCGCGTGCCCGCCGCCGGCGCCTTCGGTGTGGAAGGCGTGGATGGTGCGGCCCTTGAAGGCCTTGATCGTATCCTCGACGAAGCCCGACTCGTTCAGCGTGTCGGAGTGCAGCATCACCTGGACGTCGTAATCGTCGGCGACCGAGAGACAATTGTCGATCGCCGCCGGCGTCGTGCCCCAGTCCTCGTGCAGCTTCAGCGCACAGGCGCCGGCCTTGACCATCTCGACCAGCGCCGCGGGGCGCGAGGCGTTGCCCTTGCCGGAGATGCCGAGGTTCACAGGAAACGCATCGAACGACTGCATCATCCGGCCGATGTGCCACGGGCCGGGCGTGCAGGTGGTCGCGAAGGTCCCGTGCGAGGGGCCGGTGCCGCCGCCGAGCAGCGAGGTGACGCCACTCATCAGCGCGTGCTCGATCTGCTGCGGGCAGATGAAGTGGATGTGGCTGTCGAAGCCGCCGGCGGTGAGGATCTTGCCCTCGCCTGCGATCACGTCGGTGCCCGGGCCGATCACGATGGTGACGCCGGGCTGGATGTCCGGATTGCCGGCCTTGCCGATCGCAGAGATCATGCCTTCCTTGATCGCGACGTCGGCCTTCACGACACCCCAGTGATCCACGATCAGCGCATTGGTGATGACCGTGTCGGCGGCGCCCTGCTTGTTGGTCGCCTGCGACTGGCCCATGCCGTCGCGGATCACCTTGCCGCCGCCGAACTTCACCTCCTCGCCGTAGGTGGTGAAGTCCTTCTCGACCTCGATGATCAGGTCCGTGTCGGCGAGCCGGACCTTGTCGCCGGTGGTCGGGCCGAACATGTCGGCATAGACGGAACGCTTGATCTTGACGGACATCGATGGCCCCCACTCAGCTCTGCTTGTCTTGATTTCGAGACGCTGGCGAACCGCTCACAGCGTCCCCCGCGCGTTGGCAACCGTCTCGTCGAACAGCGCATCGAGCCGCGCGTTCACGCCGCGGCAGCCGGCGACGACCTGCTCGGCCCAGCCGAGATACTCCATCAGCTCCAACTGCTGCTCGAGGTCCGGCTCGAAGAAGATGCGCGCGCGGATATTGCTGATCTTGTCGGCGATCTTGATCTGCTTGGCACCGGCCGATTTGCCGGGAGCCGCGATGGCCTGGACCGCGCGCCGCTTGCTCTTCGGCAGGGTCATGTCGTCGGTGACCTCCTCCACCAGCCCGGCGACGCGCGGGCCGAAGCGCTCCGCCAGCTCGTCAGCAGTCGTGTCGGTATCCTCGATGGTGTCGTGCAGCCAGCCGGCCGCGACGAGCTCGGCGTCCTCGCCGTCGCAGGTTGCCGACAGGATGTTCGCGACCTCGGCGAGATGATTGATGTAAGGCTCCTCGTCGCGGCCCTTGCGCTGCTGGCCGGCATGACGGCGCGCCGCCAGTTCGGCGGCTTCGGAGACGAGGCGTAATCCGGTCAGCATCGTCTACAGCTTGCCCATGACGTCGCCGCGGAAGCCGTAGACGGTGCGCTTGCCGGCGAGCGCGACCAGTTGCACGTCGCGGGTCTGGCCTGGCTCGAAGCGCACGGCCGTGCCGGCCGCGATATCGAGGCGCATGCCGCGCGCTTTTTTCCGGTCGAACTTCAGCGCCGGATTGGTCTCGAAGAAGTGGTAGTGCGAGCCGACCTGGATCGGGCGGTCGCCGGTGTTGGCGACCGAGAGCGTCACGGTCTTGCGGCCGGCATTGAGCTCGATGTCGCCGTCCTGAATGAAGAGTTCGCCGGGGATCATGAGTTACCTCGCAGGTTTCCACTGCGTCATGGCCGGGCTTGACCCGGCCATCCACGTTTTTCCATTCAGATCGAACAGCGTGGATGCCCGGGTCAAGCCGGGGCATGACGACCGAAAGAGTTGGGCTCGCTTCACCGGATCGGCTCGTGCACCGTGACGAGCTTGGTGCCGTCCGGAAACGTCGCCTCGACCTGGATGTCATGGATCATCTCGGGGATGCCGGGCATCACCTGGTCGCGGGTCAGGACCTGGGCGCCGGCCTGCATCAAATCGGCCACGGTGCGGCCGTCACGCGCGCCTTCCAGAATGAAATCGGAGATGATCGCGACCGCCTCGGGATGGTTCAGCTTGACGCCGCGCTCGAGTCTGCGGCGCGCCACGATGGCCGCCATCGAGATCAAGAGCTTGTCCTTTTCGCGGGGAGACAGGTTCATGCGGACTCTCTGGTGATCGTCTTCTAATGATCGTCGGTTGGTAAACGTCTAGTTGAGCCACAACCGCGGCAGCGGTTTATTCGAAGCACAGCCGAGCACCGCCATCATGTCGGCGCGCAGACTCGCGGCATCTTGGGCACAGAAGCGCGCCATTGCAAATCCATTCCAGGCCGACAGCCCGGCCTCGCCCCGGATGGCCGGCAGGCTCTCCCTGATACGCTCGACCAGTGCGGCGTCCCCGGGCACGATAAGCGCGGTCCCGATCGCCGCGCCGCCCTTGGCGATGGCGGGCTGCGCAAGCTTTGCGCCGATGTCGCCGTCGAGGCGGATCGTTTCGGCGAACACGAGCTTACCGCCGCGCCGAACCCGCCAGCGATCGACGAACTCGCCCTCCCGCATCGTCTCCCCCATGGCTGTGCGCCCGAACACGACGATCTCGCAGAGCAGGAGGGAGGCGGTATCGGCAAGGTCGATGTCGATGCGGCGATGGATACGGGCGCGGTCGAACAGGATGGTCTCCTGCGGCAGCCAGGAGATGTGCGCGTTCGCCGCGGCCGTCAGCGCAATGTCGAGCTCCGCCGGCTTTCCGGCCGCGCGGTAGACCTTTTCCGCTGCGGCGCTCGAGAGCGTCACGCGGCTGCCTTCGCCGGCCGCGACCTCGATTGCGAAACGATCGCCGCCGGCGATGCCACCGGCGGTGTTGACGAACATCGCCGAGAGGCCGTCGTCCTCGGGCGAGGGAAAGCGCACCCGCAGCGAGCCGGATTCATGCAGATGATGACGCCGCGTCATGCCGTCCTGCAGCCGCACGTCGAAGCGCACCGCGCCGCGGGCGCGGTTGGCCTCGAAGATGTCGGCGGCGGCGTTGGCGGGATCGGCCCGCATCGATCCCCTCCCCCTGGGACCAGACGCGGGGCGAGTCCGCGTCGAGAAGCTACGTGATGATCAGAGCGCCATCTGGCGGCTGATCTCGGCCGGATCGAGGTTGGCGCGGGTGCAGGTAAATTTTACCGCGCCGCGATCCATGACCGCGAAGTTGTCGCCGAGTTCGCAGGCAAAGTCGAGATACTGCTCGACCAGCACGATCGCGATGTTGCCGAGATTGCGCAGATACGAAATCGCCCGACCGATGTCCTTGATGATCGAGGGCTGGATACCCTCGGTCGGCTCGTCCAGCAGCAGGACCTTTGGCCGCATCACCATGGCGCGGCCGATCGCGAGCTGCTGCTGCTGGCCGCCGGAGAGATCGCCGCCGCGCCGACCGAGCATCGATTCGAGCACCGGAAACAGCGAGAACACGTCATCGGGGATGCTGCGGTCGGCGCGCTTCAGGGGGCCGAAGCCGGTCTTGAGGTTCTCCTCGACCGTCAGCAGCGGGAAGATCTCGCGGCCCTGCGGCACGAAGCCGATGCCCTTGCGCGCCCGCTCATAGGGCTTGAGATGGGTGATGTCGGCGCCGTCGAAGGTGATGGTGCCGGAGGCCAGCGGATACTGCCCGACCAGCGCCCGAAGCAGCGAGGTCTTGCCGACGCCGTTGCGGCCGAGCACGCAGGTGACCTTGCCGGGCTCCGCCGCGATCGAGACGCCGCGCAGCGCCTGGGCGGCGCCGTAATAGAGGTTGATGTTGTCGACGGTGAGCATCAGCGACCTCCGGCCGCTGATGGGCGAATGGCGAATGGCGAATAGCGAATAGATTGAATTCTCTGCGTCATCGTCCCTTGCCCTATTCGCTACTCGCCATTCGCCGGCCGACTAACGGCCCAGATAGACCTCGATCACCCGCTCGTTCGACGACACCTGATCGATGGTGCCCTCGGCCAGCACCGTGCCTTCATGCAGGCAGGTGACCTTGACGCCGAGCTCGCGAACGAAGGTCATGTCGTGCTCGACGACCATGACGGTATGATCCTTGTTGATTTCCTTGAGCAGCTCGGCGGTCTGATGCGTCTCGACATCGGTCATGCCGGCGACCGGCTCGTCGACCAGCAGGAGCTTCGGGTCCTGCGCCAAGAGCATGCCGATCTCCAGCCACTGCTTCTGGCCATGCGACAGGCTGCCGGCGAGCTTGCGCCTGAGGTCCTTGAGCCGCACGGTTTCGAGCACCTTGTCTATCTGCTCGGCTTCGCTTCTCGATCCGCGCCAGAACAGCGTGCCCTTGACGCTGTGGTCGACATTGAGGGCGAGCAGCAAATTGTCCTCGACCGACTGGCTCTCGAACACCGTCGGCTTCTGGAACTTGCGGCCGATCCCGAGCTCGGCGATGCGGGTCTCGTCGAGGCGAGTGAGATCCGTCTTGCCGTCGAACAGCACCGTGCCCTCGTCGGGCTTGGTCTTGCCGGTGATGATGTCCATCATCGTGGTCTTGCCGGCGCCGTTCGGGCCGATGACGGCGCGCATCTCGCCGGGCTCGAGCGTCAGCGAGAGATTGTTGATGGCGTGGAAGCCGTCGAAGGAGACGTGCACGCCGTCGAGATAGAGCAGCGACGACGTCGCGCGGGTATCCATCACGTTCATGCGCTCACTCCGCCATCTTGGGTTCGGTGACGCCGTCCTCGCGGGCGGCGCTCTCGGCGTTGGGCGTCTTGGTGCTGAGTTGATCCCACCACGTATTGAACGTGCCGATGATGCCCTTGGGCAGCAGCAGGGTGACGAGCACGAACAATGCGCCGAGCATGAACAGCCAGTACGGTGCCAGCACGCCCGAGGTGAAGAACGTCTTGGCGTAGTTCACGACGACGGCGCCGAGCGCAGCGCCGACCAGCGTGCCGCGGCCGCCGACCGCGACCCAGATCACGGCCTCGATCGAGTTGCCCGGAGCGAACTCGCTCGGATTAATGATGCCCACCTGCGGGACATACAGCGCACCGGCGACGCCAGCCATGCACGCCGACAGCGTGAACACGAACAGCTTGTAGGACTCGACGCGATAGCCGAGGAAACGCGTCCGCGACTCGGCGTCGCGGATCGCGATCAGCACCTTGCCGAGTTTCGACGACACCACGGCCCGGCAGATCAGGAAGGCGAGAATGAGCGCGACGCAGCTCAGCGCGAACAAGGCGGCACGGGTGCCCTCCGCCTGGACGTTGAAGCCGAGGATGTCCTTGAAGTCGGTCAGGCCGTTGTTGCCGCCGAAGCCGAAATCATTGCGGAAGAAGGCGAGCAGCAGCGCGTAGGTCATCGCCTGGGTGATGATCGACAGATACACGCCGGTGACGCGCGAGCGGAAGGCGAGCCAGCCGAAGCAGAAGGCGAGCAGGCCGGGCACCACGAGCACCATCAAAGCTGCGAACCAGAACATGTCGAAGCCGTGCCAGTACCAGGGCAGCTTGGAATAGTTCAGGAACACCATGAAGTCCGGCAGGATCGGATTGCCGTAGACGCCGCGGGTGCCGATCTGGCGCATCAGATACATGCCCATCGCATAGCCCCCGAGCGCGAAGAACGCGCCGTGACCGAGCGAGAGGATGCCGCAATAACCCCAGATCAGGTCGATGGAGAGCGCCAGGATGGCGTAGCAGACATATTTGCCCCACAGCGCGACCAGATAGGTCGGCACCTGCAGCGCCGAGCCGGCCGGCAGCAGCAGGTTGGACAGCGGGATCAGGATGCCGCAGGCCGCAACGATCAGCACGAAGATGGTCGCGGCGCGGTCCAGCGACCTCGTCAGCATATGCGGCATCATGCTTCCACCGCCCGGCCCTTGAGCGCGAACAGGCCGCGAGGGCGCTTCTGAATGAACAGGATGATCAGCACCAGGATCGCGATCTTGCCGAGCACGGCGCCGGCGACCGGCTCCAGGAACTTGTTGGCGATGCCGAGCGTGAAGGCGCCGACCAGGGTGCCCCAGAGATTGCCGACCCCGCCGAACACCACGACCATGAAGGAATCGATGATGTAGCTCTGGCCAAGGTTGGGGCTGACATTGTCGATCTGCGACAGCGCCACGCCGGCGATGCCGGCGATGCCCGACCCCAGCCCGAAGGTGAGCGCATCGACGCGCGAGGTGGCGATGCCCATCGACGCCGCCATGCGCCGGTTCTGCGTCACGGCGCGCATTTCCAGACCGAGCGCGGTGTAGCGCAGCATCGCGAGCAGGATCGCGAACACGGCCATCGTGAAGCAGAGGATCCAGAGCCGGTTATAGGTGATGGTGATCTGGCCGAGCTCGAACGCGCCGCTCATCCAGGAGGGATTGCCGACTTCGCGGTTGGTCGGGCCAAACGCGGAGCGCACCGCCTGCTGCAGGATGAGCGAGAGGCCCCAGGTCGCGAGCAGCGTCTCGAGCGGCCGCCCGTAGAGGAAGCGGATGATGGTGCGCTCGATCAGCACGCCGATGGCTCCGGCCACCAGGAAGGCGAGCGGCGCGGCAATCAAGAGCGAGTAGTCGAACAGCGCCGGATAGCTGGTGCGGATGACCTCCTGGACCACGAAGGTGGTGTAGGCGCCGAGCATCACCATCTCGCCATGGGCCATGTTGATGACGCCCATGACGCCGAAGGTGATGGCAAGCCCGATGGCGGCCAGCAGCAGCACCGAGCCGAGCGACAGGCCGTACCAGGCATTCTGCACGCCGGACCAGATCGCGAGCGAGCTCTGGATCGAAGCGACGGCACCTGCCGCGGCCTTGGCGACGCTTGCGGGCTGATCGCCACTGCTGATCTCGGTGAGCAGCGCCAGCGCCTCCTGGTCGCCGCGCGCCTTCACGGTGGCTACCGCTTCGAGCTTGTCCACCTCGCTGGCATCGGACTTGAACAGGAGAATTGCGGCGCGGGCCTCGGCGAGCGCCTGCTTGACCGAACGATTGGTTTCCTTGGCGAGCGCCGTTTCCACGGTCGGCAGCGTCGCCTCGTCATGCGATTTGAACACCGACTTGGCGGCCGACAGGCGCGTGTTCACGTCCGGCGACAGCAGGGTCAGGCCGCCCAACGCGGCGTCGACGCTGCGGCGCAGGCGGTTGTTGAGGCTGACCGCCGCGGCGTTGTCGGGCAGCTTGTCGACGGCGGCGCCGGTGGCGGCATCGATGATCTTGCCGTCGGTCTGCTTGACATAGACCTTCTTGGTGTCGGCATCGAACATCAGCCGCTCATCCTGCAGCGCGCTGATGATCGGATAGGCCAGCGGATTGCCCGACACGGCGATCTCGCCCACCGCATCATCGGTGTCGGAGAAATCGTCATTGGCGAACTTGGCGACGGACTCTTCGAAGCTGGCCGCGAATGCAGGCGCGGCCACGGCAATCAGGACAATAGAAAGAAGAATGCGACGAAGAATCGCGCGAACAATTGCAGGCACTGGACAACCCCGGCAGGAGGAAGTGAGAAGGCGGCGCTATCCACCGCCTTCTCCAGTCGTGACTTGGACGTCAGATCGATCTCAGGTGCCCGAGCCCAGGCACTTGTTGGTCTTGACGTTGAAGTTGCCGCACTTCTTGCCGACCCAGTCGCCGATCAGGTCCTTGGAACCCTCGAGCTCCTTCGACCAGGCGTCGCCCGGGACGAGGTCCTTGGTCTTGTAGACGACGCTGAACTGGCCATCGCCCTTGATCTCGCCGATGAACACCGGCTTGGTGATGTGGTGGTTCGGTAGCATCTTCGACACGCCGCCGGTCAGGTTCGGGGCCTCGGTGCCAGGGAGGGCGTCGATGACCTTGTCCGGATCGGTCGACTTCACCTTCTCGACCGCCTTCACCCACATGTTGAAGCCGATCACGTGCGCTTCCATCGGGTCGTTGGTCACGCGCTTCGGGTTCTTGGTATAGGCCTGCCAATCCTTGATGAACTTCTCGTTGGCCGGGGTTTTGATCGACTCGAAGTAGTTCCAGGCGGCGAGATGGCCGACCAGCGGCTTGGTGTCGATGCCGGCGAGCTCTTCCTCACCCACCGAGAACGCGACGACCGGGATGTCCTTGGCCTTGATGCCCTGGTTGCCGAGCTCCTTGTAGAACGGAACGTTGGCGTCGCCGTTGATGGTCGAGACCACCGCGGTCTTCTTGCCGGCCGAACCGAACTTCTTGATGTCGGCGACGATCGTCTGCCAGTCCGAGTGACCGAACGGCGTGTAGTTGATCATGATGTCGTCCTGAGCCACGCCCTTCGACTTCAGGTAGGCTTCCAGGATCTTGTTGGTGGTGCGCGGATAGACGTAGTCGGTGCCGGCCAGCACCCAACGCTTCACCTTCTCTTCCTTCATCAGGTAGTCGACCGCCGGGATCGCCTGCTGGTTCGGCGCCGCACCGGTGTAGAACACGTTGCGCTCGCTCTCCTCGCCCTCGTACTGGACCGGGTAGAACAGGATGCTGTTGAGTTCCTTGAATACCGGCAGCACCGACTTGCGCGACACCGAGGTCCAGCAGCCGAACACGACCGCGACCTTGTTCTTGGTGATCAGCTCGCGCGCCTTCTCGGCGAACAGCGGCCAGTTCGACGCGGGATCGACGACGACGGCCTCGAGCTTCTTGCCGAGCACGCCGCCCTTCTTGTTCTGTTCGTCGATCAGAAACAGGATCGTATCCTTCAGCGTGGTTTCGCTGATGGCCATGGTGCCGGACAGAGAATGCAGAACACCAATCTTGATGGTGTCGTCGGCAGCCATGGCCGGGCCGAAGCCGGCGACGCCGAGCGCCAGGCCGGCAGCAGCAGCCAGCCAGCGACGGCGGCTGAATGGCGCCGTTAATTCCTGAGTGAGTCGAGTAAGCATGAGGTAATATCTCCCTGACGCAGACGTGCTTCACAGCCAAGGCGGCCGGCGGTCTGCGGCGGAAGAATCGCAAGAAGCATGCCATGCCGTTCACATCTCGTAAGCCATTGATCCCAATCTGGAACTTTGGCCAATCGCAACGGAAGGTCGCAATCTCGTGCCGCCGGTTTAGGCAGGCACGGTGATCATTCGGCTGGCATCGAGCACACGATTTATGCACTTTGTTTTGAATGGCTAAAATTAAAGCAGCAGAGTACCGGCTCAATCGCCGATCCGTTGCGCACCGGCCTTGAAAGTGCCGCCAGTCTGTTCCATATATCTGATAGATCGAGGCGAATCGGCCGGATCTTTGCAAGCCGCGTGTTCTTTAGCTCGTTCAGAGCTTCTGGCTTCGCATTCTCACCCATCCAATCTCGACGCTCCAAACACGCGGGTGTCTCTTCAACCACCCACCCGCGTCCGGCTGGCTGCCGACACGGGCCTCATCCTCTTATGGAAAGCCCAATCTTTTGACATCCTTTCAGGATTTTAACCTCGCCGACGCGCTGACGCGCGCGCTGAAGGAAGAGAACTACACCACCCCCACCCCGATCCAGGCACAGACCATCCCGCTCGCCCTCGAAGGCCGCGACGTGATCGGCATCGCCCAGACGGGAACCGGCAAGACCGCCTCGTTCGCCCTGCCGATCCTGCACCGCCTGCTGCAGAACCGGATCAAGCCGCAGCCGAAGACGGCGCGCGTGCTCGTTCTGAGCCCGACCCGCGAACTGTCCGGCCAGATCCTCGACAGCTTCAACACCTATGGCCGCCACATCCGCCTGACCTCGGCGCTCGCGATCGGCGGCGTGCCGATGGGACGCCAGGTCCGCGCGCTCATGCCGGGCCTCGAGGTGCTGGTCGCCACGCCTGGCCGGCTGCTCGACCTCGTCCAGGGCAACGCCGTGAAGCTGAACCAGGTCGAGTTCCTGGTGCTCGACGAAGCCGACCGCATGCTCGACATGGGCTTCATCAACGACATCCGGAAGATCGTCGCCAAGCTGCCGATCAAGCGGCAGACGCTGTTCTTCTCGGCCACCATGCCGAAGGACATCGCCGAGCTCGCGGACGCCATGCTGCGCGACCCCGCGCGGGTCGCGGTGACCCCCGTTTCCTCGACGGTCGAGCGCATTGCCCAGCGCGTGATCCACGTCGACCACTCGGCCAAGCCGAACCTTCTGGCTCAGTTGCTCAAGCAGGAGCCGGTCAACCGCGCGCTGGTGTTCACCCGTACCAAGCACGGTGCCGACAAGGTCGTGAAGAGCCTGGAAAAGGCCGGCATCCCCGCCCAGGCGATTCACGGCAACAAGTCACAGAACCACCGCGAGCGCACCCTCGCAGCGTTCCGCACCGGCGAGATCCGAACCCTGGTCGCAACCGACATCGCGGCCCGCGGCATCGACGTCGACGGCGTCAGCCATGTCGTGAATTTCGACCTGCCCAACGTGCCGGAGACCTACGTCCACCGCATCGGCCGCACGGCACGCGCCGGCGCTGAAGGCATCGCGATTTCGCTCGTCGCCGGAGCGGATGAGCTGTCCTACCTTCGCGACATCGAGCGGCTGATCAAGATCTCGCTGCCGCGCGACGATCGCCGCACGCCGGGCCTCCGCGAGGCCGCGGCACCGGCCAAACCGCCTCAGCGTGGCGGCCGTCCTGGCATGCAGAATGCGCGGACCAACGAGGGTGGCACCGCCGCAAAAGGCCCTCGCCGTCGCCGTCGTTCCAATGCTAAGATGGCGCCTCTGCCAGGCAATCGTCAGGAGCCCCAGCGGCCGTCGCAAGGCGGCGGCAAGGCCGGGTCGATTCAAGGCGTTGCTTTCCTGCATCGCGAGGGCAGACCCAAAAACCACGCTCACAACCGCAACCAACGGCCAAACTAGACGTCTATCGATCTGGAGAGAGACATGGCTAAGGAAGAGCTGATCCAGTTCGAAGGGCTGGTCACCGAAATCCTTCCCGACGCGCGCTACCGGGTACAACTCGATGCGGGGCACGAAATCGTCGCCTACACCGCCGGCAAGATGAAAAAGAATCGCATCAAGACGCTCGCGGGAGACCGCGTGACCGTCGAGATGTCGCCCTATGATCTGGAAAAGGGCCGGCTGATCTTCCGCCACAAGGACGAGCGCCCCAGCTCGACCGGCGGACCTCCGCGTGGCGCAGCGCAGCGCGGCGGCCAGTTCCGGCGGCGCTAGAGCCTTGGGCGGAGCAATGGTTCCGCCCAACCCAGCGAATTGATCAACTCTTGCGCAATCAGCGACAATTCAGCGCGTCGGCCTCGAGCCGGCGCGTCAAAAAATCATGCGCCCTCGCGCAGCTCAGGATTGTTTTGCGCGGGCATTTCCAATAGTATATCCCGCAATCGATTTTCGGCCGGACGAGATTAGCTATTACCGGTACAGCCGGTTCAGACGCTGACGACCCTTCCAAAAATTCGATCTAACCAGCCCAGGAATCTGGGTTACGCATTTGATATCTGAGAAGGGAACTACCCCCGTGAGCATGGGAACCGTGAAGTGGTTTAACGCAACCAAGGGCTATGGCTTCATTCAGCCGGATGACGGCGGCAACGACGTGTTCGTGCACATCAGCGCCGTCGAGCGCGCTGGTCTCGGCACGCTGCGCGAAGGCCAGAAGATCTCCTACGAGATCGTGGCGGACCGCCGTTCGGGCAAGTCGTCGGCCGATAATCTCCGCGCCGCCAATTGAGCGACGCCAGGGTAATCGCCTGCGCGATTGCCCGCCTGGACAACGAAAGGCCGCCTTGCGCGGCCTTTTTTATTGCCTGCTTTTCGCTGCCTGAATGCCCATCGCCGCGCTCCGCTCGCCCGAAAGACCGCATGTCGCGCCGGTTCGCAGGCGCGTGCGACCGCAGCCCCGGCGCGGGCGGGCTCCGTTGCGGCAGCCCTCACCTCAGCAGTAGGTCGCCGGGCTATACATCACACAGGTCGACTGCCGCGGGCGGGTATAGGCGACGTCGCTGAGATTGACGCCCGTCTTGCCCATGACGTAGCCGATCGTCGGAACGTACTGGTAGTTCACCTCGCTGAAGATCAGATAGGTGCCGGACACCAGCAATTCAGCCGGCACGCCGACCGTCATGCCGACGGTTCGCGGTGTCGACCCCTTGCTCCACTTCACCGTCGCCTGCTTGGTGGTGGGATCGACATAGAGCTCGGTGATCGTCGCATTCACCGGCGTGGTGGAATAGGGGTACATGATGCCGGTCGAGGCGGCGAAGAAGTTCGACATGTCGCTATCGCCGACCGTGGTCGATTGCGATGTCAGATCCGACAGGGTTCGCGCCATCAAGGTGACCTTGCGGTCGACGGCGATCGCCGAGCAGAATTCGACCGTGCCGAAGAACATCACCAGCATCAGCGGCACGATGAATGCGAATTCGGTGGCCGCGACACCGCGTCGATCGGCGACAAAGGCGTCGATGCGACGCCACAGGTGCAGGCTCGAAGACATACCCGGCATTCTTCCCAACGGCATGATGAATTCCTGGTGTCCCTCTGAAGGAGCTCGCGAGAGCCTTGTCGTGAGAGCCGTGTTTATGAATACGGCTCGTTCTTGAATGCGGCCGTGCCCACCAGCAGCCGCTTGCTGCCGCTCAGGTTGGCGATGTTGTAGCCGAGCCCCGTCACGAAGATCGGCCATTGATAGAACAGCCTGACGACGACGATGTCTCCGGCGGCACCCGGGCTGTAGGTCATGTTGTTGACGAAGTTGCCGCTGTTGTCGATCTGGTTGCTGATCGAGACGCTCCCGAACGAGGAGTAGCTCTTCACGTCGATATAGATCTTGTTGCAGTCGAACAGCGCGGGAACCTGGGTGCAGACGTAGCTCGCGAACTGCGCCTGCGTATAGGCGCCCTGTTGCGCCTGTCCGGTCAGGATCATGCGCGCCGAGTCCTGCGTGATCGTCTCGAGCACCTGCCCGGCAAAGAACATCAGCGCCGTTTCGATGATCGCGAACAGCAGCGCGAAGAAGACCGGCGCGACCAGCGCGAATTCGAGCGCGGCCGACGCCCGCCGGTTGCGTCGGAAGCGGCGCAGCATCCGGCGCATCGAAGCGGTCGAGGAGACGGGGGCTTGCATGGGTTCATCCGGACTGGAAAGGCACATCAATCTGAGCGAAAGGAATAGCGGAAACTCCTTGGGAAAGGGTTTCCCACGATGCGGACAGTATGGCCTGCCGCATCAACGTCCCGCTAACCGTGCTTGGGGGTTCGCACGCAGCCAGCCCTTCGAGACAGCGCGTCACCGCCCGATCCGATCATCGAAACCAAACGAGAAACCAAACGAATCGGGCGACCCAGCCGCAGCACCAGCGGCAAGGCTCGCCGCATCGTCGGCGCGGACACGCGTGGAGAGGCGGTCAGGCGCTGCCATCGACCCGGGCAGGCGTGGCAAGGCCAGCGCTCAGTTGGTCTTCGAGGCCGCCGCCGCGTTACCGCTCGCCGTGCTGGACATCGTTCCAGCCTGGTCGAGCACCGATTTGAAGTAGTTGTCGCCGTCGCCCAAGGTCACCCGGCGCTGGCAGATCGGCATGCAGCTATAGGTCTCACGGTCGACGCCGCGATACACCGTCACGAGTTGGTCGGTGGGCCCGGCGACCTGGATCTGGCGATCGATCAGCACCTGTCCGCCACGATCCATCGCAATGAAGTTGGTGGCGCCATAGCTCTTGCCGGTGACGACGATGATGCCGCCGCTCTGCAAGGTCACATCGGCGATCATCGGATTGCCGACGACGAGGGTCGCGACCCGGTCGGGCAGCTTGACCAGCTTGGCCTGGTCGACATTCACGGCGATGGCGGGATCAGGCTCCGCCAAGGCGGCAGCCGGCCACAGCAGCACCGCGGCGACAGCTGCCCGCAATGCGAAGGAAACACTAGGACGACGCGATACACAGAACGACATACTCAAACCCCGGGACATTGACGAGCCGTCTCAAGCGATACGCAGCGGTGACGGCGCCCGACGCGGCAAATCTGCGCTCAATTGGTGAATGATCTGCAAACGTCGCCATTTGGTCTGGGGCGGTTGCAAAACCCCTCATCGCCGGAACGGAAACGCGAGCTGGCCGCCGAACTCACCGGGCATCGTCGCCTCGTCCTTGCCGTAGGCCATGGGCAACTGCCCCGCCGGCATCCGGAACGTGCCGAACAGGATGTCCCAGATCGGGAACGTGCCGGCGAAGTTGGTATTGCCGCCCTGCTCCATCGACGTGTGGTGCCAGCGGTGGAAGATGGGCGTGGCGAGGACATATTTCAGCGGGCCCAGCGTCCAGTTGAGATTGGCGTGCACGAAGGCCGAATGGAACGTGGTGAATGGTCCGACCCAGATCATGACATTGGGCGAGATGCCGGCCATCAAGAGGATGACGTCGACCGCGATCGTGCCGAGGATCAAGTTGATCGGATGGAAGCGGGCAGCCGAAATCCACTCCAGATCCTCCGACGAGTGGTGAACCGCGTGGTATTTCCAGAACTCGCCGCCATGGAACAGACGATGCGTCCAGTACAGCATGAAGTCGGAGACCACGAGGAAGAGCACCCCCTGCAGCCATTCGGGAAGCTGCGCCAGCGGGCCGTGCCCGTTCTCATAGAAGGCGATCAACTCGTCGGCCTCGCGGATCTTGAAGAGAACGCTGGCGCCGAGCACGAGAAAGCCGATGCGGAGCACCCGGGCGAACACCGGCACGAAGAACCAGTAGACCACGTCGGTGACGAGCTCGCGCTTCTGCCACCACGGCTTGCCGGGATTGCAGGCCCAGAAGTGACTGAGCACCGAGAACACCACCGCCAGCACCAAGGTGATCGGCAACACCTTCTCGATGGTCTGGCCGAGCATCAGCGCGACTTCCCATGGCAGACCGGACATCACATTCCTCATCTCATGAACTGTTCCGAGGGGTACTCCTTGGCGCTTAAGGAGCCGTGAACCTCGGCGCCGGCAAGACCGCTCTGCCTATCGGCCCAGCGCGATCGACATCGAGCCACATGCTCCGCCAGCCAGGTCGACACGGCCATATGCATATAGTGCGGAATGCGGAGCAGGCCCCGCGATGGACCGGTCGGGCATGTTCGCCGAAACCCTGCGCTCATCTTTTCAACGAGACCGACCGCGGCGCGACCATGCATCATTTCGAATGATCGCGCCGCGCTTCATCCTATGTTTACTCTGCACAATAACAGCCATTTGTCGCCGTGTTTCGGCGACCGAATTAACTACGCCGAAATTCCTGCCCCCTAGGGTGGCCGCATGGTCACGGTGCTGAGAACGCCGCAACGACCAGAGTTTGTTCGACCAGCCACGTGTACATGGAGTTACCTATGAAGAATCTTCTTGCTCGCTTCGTGAAGGATGAATCCGGCGCGACCGCGATCGAATACGGTCTGATCGCCGCCGGCATCTCGCTCGCGATCATTGCCGCGGTGAACGGTCTCGGCTCCAGCCTGAGCTCCAAGTTCGGCGCGATCAACACCTCGCTGAAGTAAGCGGTCGTCACGGCCGAGCAAAGAAGGCCCCGGACATCCGGGGCCTTTATCATTTCCACATTCAGCTTCGCGGCGTTCAGTGATGCGTAACCACGTTTTGTCCGCAGCCGCGTCCCGGCCCCCGCCCAGGGCGACCGACGTCGCCTTGCGTTGGATCTGCGGCGGCCTCGGCCTGTCCATCCTCGCTCTCGCGGCCCGCATCGTCAGCGTCTGGTGAGATCGACAGCCAACCGGCCATTCCGGCTGTTTCCCGATCGTTTATTTCTTGCAGCTAGACTCTGGCGCAGCGGCGCACCCACGCGCCGCGTCGATGCCATTGAGAGCCCATGACCCTCGATCTCGCGCGCCTTCTGCTGTTTCCGGCCCTGATGGCCTTTGCCGCGGCGAGCGATTTGTTCACGATGACCATTTCGAACCGGGTCTCCCTTGCGCTCGTCGCCGGCTTTCTGGTTCTGGCGCCGCTGAGCGGCATGAGCATGGCTGACATGCTCATGCACCTCGGCGCCGGCGCGACCCTGCTGGTGATTGCTTTCACCTGCTTTGCATTCGGCTGGATCGGCGGCGGTGACGCCAAGGTCGCATCCGCCGCCGCGCTGTGGTTCGGCTTCGCCCACCTGATGAACTACCTGTTGTACGCCTCGATCTTCGGCGGCGTGCTCACTCTCGCCCTCATGCAGTTCCGGCAATGGCCGTTGCCCTACATGCTGGCGGGGCAACCCTGGCTTGCACGCCTGCACGCCAAGGAGAGCGGCGTGCCCTATGGCATCGCGCTCGCCCTGGGCGCTCTGATGGTTTATCCGGAGACCGATTGGGTGAAGGCGATCGACGCTGCGCGTCTTGCATTGCTCTGAAAGCACCGTGTCAACGCGGTGTTAAGGCGATTTAGATACGCCTCATTAACCATGCTTTGACGAATAACTGCTCAACTCCCATCACGGCGGCGGAAACGTCGCGGCGTCATGTGGAAAGTGAAGCGTATGAATACCGCACGCATTGTGGTTCTGACCATCGCTGTAGGCGCTGGCGGCGTGGCCGCATATCTCGCGAGCGGGTCCGACGACCGGCCGGCTCAAGTTGCCGCGCCCGCGCCGCAGATGCCCACCGTCGACGTTCTCGTCGCCAAGGGCGACATCGCCCTCGGCCAATCGCTCAAGCCCGAAGATCTGCAGTGGCAGAGCTGGCCGGCGGCCACAGCCAGCTCCAGCTTCATCCGGCGCAGCGAGCGGCCCGAAGGACAGACGCAGATAACAGGCACGATCGCGCGGGCGCCGTTCATTGCCGGCGAACCCATCCGCGAACAGAAGCTCGTCAAGGCCGACGGCTCGGGCTTCATGGCCGCGATCCTGCCGGCCGGCATGCGCGCCGTTTCCACCGAGATTTCTCCGGAGACCGGCGCCGGCGGCTTCATCCTGCCGAACGACCGCGTCGACGTGATCCTGTCCAAGCGCGAGCGCAATCCGGATCAGCCCAACGCGGGCGACGTCGTCAGCTCCGATATCATCCTGTCGAACATCCGCGTGCTGGCGATCGATCAGGCTCCGAAGGAAAAGGACGGCCAGACCACGGTGGTCGGCAAGACCGTCACGCTGGAGCTGAAGCCGGAACAGGCCGAGACGCTCGCGCGTGCCCGTCAAACCGGAACGCTGTCTCTCGCGCTCCGCAGCATCGCCGACGTCAACGTGGCCGAGCACCGCACGGACGAGACCAGCCGCAAGCGCAGCGACAGCGTTGCCGTCGTCCGCTTCGGCATTCCCAGCACGATGACGACGCAGAAGTGAGCAAGAGGACCACCAAGATGACCTGCAGCGAAAATCAGCGGAAGATGCGGACCCTGTTGGTCCGCGCGCTGTCGTTTTCGGCCGCCGCTGCGCTGACCCTCAATCCGGCGATCGCACCGGTGATCGCGGCAGACTACCGCCCGGCGACCGCAGCCGCCGCGGACGGCCAGATCAATGCACGCTTCCTTGCGCTCGGCATCGGCAAGTCCGTCGTCATCGATCTGCCGCGCGACATCAAGGACGTTCTCGTCGCCGATCCGAAGATCGCGAATGCCGTCGTGCGCTCCGCCCAGCGCGCCTACATCATTGGTGCGGCGATCGGCCAGACCAATATCGTCTTCTTCGACGCGCAGGGCCAGCAGATCGCGGCCTACGACATCGCGGTCAAGCGCGACCTGAACGGCGCGCGGGCAGCGCTGAAGCAGTTGCTGCCGAATGCCGATATCCAGATCGAAGGCCTCGCCGACAGCATCGTGCTGACCGGCTCGGCGTCGAGCCAGATCGAAGCCCAGCAGGCCGGCGAACTCGCCGCCCGGCTCGCCGGCGGCGCCGACAAGGTCGTCAACTCGATCACCGTGCGCGGCCGCGACCAGGTCATGCTGAAGGTGACGGTCGCCGAGGTGCAGCGCTCGATCGTCAAGCAGCTCGGCATCGATCTCTCCGGCCAGCTCAACTATGGAACGGCCGTCGTCAAATTCGCCAACTCCAATCCGTTCACGGCCTATGGCAGCAATCTGGTCTCGAACAATGCCGTGAGCGCAGCGTTCGGAGCGGCCCCGACGGTGCAGGCGACGCTGCGCGCGATGGAGAACGCGGGCGTGATCCGTACCCTCGCGGAACCCAATCTGACCGCCATCTCGGGCGAGTCCGCGACCTTCATCGCCGGCGGCGAGTTTCCGGTTCCTGCCGGCTACTCCTGCGATCCGACGACCCATGTCTGTACGACGCAGATCAGCTTCAAGAAGTTCGGCATCTCGCTCAACTTCACGCCCGTCGTGCTCAGCGAGGGCCGGATCTCGATGCGGGTGATGACCGAGGTCTCGGAGCTCTCAAACGAGAACTCGATCACGCTGTCGCAAGCCGTCAGCTCGACGACGGTCAACTCGTTGACGGTTCCTTCGATCAAGACCCGGCGCGCCGAGACCACGCTGGAAATTCCCTCCGGCGGCGCCATGGCGATGGCCGGCCTGATCCAGCAGCAGACCAAGCAGGCGATCAGCGGCATGCCGGGCCTGATGCAGCTGCCGGTCCTCGGCGCGCTGTTCCGCAGCCGCGACTACGTCAACAACCAGACCGAATTGATGGTTCTGGTGACGCCGTTCGTCGTCCGCGCCGTGGCACAGAAGGATCTCTCCCGCCCAGACGACGGCTTTGCGGCCGCGTCCGACCCCCAGGCCGATCTCCTGGGCAGCATCAACCGCATCTACGGCGTACCCGGCCGGGCCGAACCCGGACGCAACTATCGCGGCACCTATGGCTTCATCACGGACTGAGCCGGGACAAGGACCTGCAACGATGACCATCACATCCAGCCCCGCTCGATACCGCCGCCTGCCCCTTGCCGCAGCGCTCGCCGGAGCCGCAGCCCTGCTCGGCGCCTGCAACTACACCAGAGACGCTGCCACCACGGCGAGCATCCCGGACGACTACCGGCTGCGCCACCCGATTGCGATCCAGGAGGCCCCGGACTCCCTGGTGGTCTTCGTCGGCCAGGGCCGTGGCGGCCTGACCGCCGAGCAGCGCGCCGACGTGATGGGACTGGCCCAGGGCTGGATTCGCCAAGGCACGGGCGCGATCAGCGCCGACGTGCCGAGCGGCACCCCCAATGCACGGGCGGCCGCCGACTCGATGCGGGAGATCCACTCCCTGCTTGCCGCCGCCGGCGTTCCGCCGCACGGCATCACCGTACGCAATTATCAGCCGAAGGACCCGCGCCAGATGGCCGCGATCCGGCTGAGCTATCCTAAAATGTCGGCCACGGTCGGGCCCTGCGGCGTCTGGCCGGACGACCTCGGGCCGTCGATCAAGAACAAGAACTGGTTCGACAACAAACCTGACTGGAACTACGGCTGCGCCTACCAGCGCAACATGGCGGCAATGGTCGCAAACCCGTCTGATCTCGTGCAGCCGCGATCCGAAACGCCGTCCTATACCACCCGGCGCACGGCGTTGTTCGACAAATATCGCAAGGGACAATCAACCGCGATCACGTATCCAGAGGCCGACAAGGCCAAACTCAGCGACACAGGCAAATGATCAGCTACGCCCGACAGACCCAAGAGGAGCAGCCTGACGTCGTGCCGCCGCCGGCCGACGATCACATCGCGCCCGCGCCGCGCGTGTCCGTGCAGGCGTTCTGTGAGACGGTGGAAACCGCCGCGACGGTTCAGGCCGCCGGTGAGGACCGGCGCCTCGGCAAGGCGCATCTGAAGGTTCAGATGGGCGGCATGGCGGCGGCGATCGAGGCCTACCGGTCGGCACCGACCCCGAACGTCATCATCCTGGAGACGGATGCGCGCACCGACATCCTGGCAGGCCTGGATCAGCTCGCCACGGTTTGCGACCCGGGCACGCGCGTCGTCGTGATCGGCCGCGTCAACGACGTCACGCTGTATCGCGAGCTGGTGCGGCGCGGCGTCAGCGACTATGTGCTGTCGCCAGTGACGCCGATCGACGTCGTCCGCTCGATCTGCAACCTGTTCTCGGCGCCGGAGGCCAAGGCCGTCGGGCGCATCATTGCCGTCGTCGGCGCCAAGGGTGGCGTCGGAGCTTCGACCCTCGCCCATAACATCGCCTGGGCGATCGCGCGCAACCTGTCGATGGATTCCGTCGTGGCCGACCTTGATTTGGCGTTCGGCACCGCCGGCCTCGACTACAACCAGGATCCCGCGCAGGGCATCGCGGACGCGGTGTTCTCGCCGGACCGGATCGACATCGCCTTCATGGACCGGCTGTTGTCGAAATGCACCGATCATCTGAGCCTGCTGGCCGCGCCCGCGACGCTCGACCGGGTCTACGATTTCGGCGCCGAGGCATTCGATGCGGTCTTCGACACGCTGCGGGCCTCGATGCCCTGCATCGTGCTCGACGTTCCGCATCAATGGGCAGGCTGGACCAAGCGGGCGCTGATCTCCGCGGACGACATCCTGATCGTGGCGGCGCCGGATCTCGCCTCGCTGCGCAACACCAAGAACATGTTCGATCTCCTCAAGGCCGCCCGGCCGAACGATCGCATGCCGCTCTACTGCCTGAACCAGGTCGGCGTTCCCAAGCGGCCCGAGATCAATGCGAGCGAGTTCGCCAAGGCGATCGAAAGCCCGCCGATCGCGACGATCCCGTTCGAGCCGCAGATCTTCGGCGCCGCCGCCAACAACGGCCAGATGATTGCGGAAATGTCTCCCAGTCATCGGACGACGGAGATGTTTCTCCAGATTGCGCAGCGGCTCACCGGCCGCAGCGAGACCAAGAAGCCGAAAGGCTCCTTCCTGTCGCCTCTGCTGGACAAGCTGAGGGCGAAGTAGGCACGCGTGGAGTTCTAAGTCGTGTTTGGTAAGCGTAGCGGATTGGACAACGATACCAGGACCCTCAGGCCGGCCGCGCCAGCGCCCGAGCCGGCGCCGGCTGCACCACGCGCGGCGTCTCCGGCCGTGCCGTCGCCACCTCTGGCTCCGACCCGGCAGGCTCCGCCGCCGCCGCCACCGGTTGTCGAGGCCCGGCGTTCGGACAGTTACTATCAGGTCAAGGCGACGATCTTCGGAGCGCTGATCGAAGCGATCGATCTCGCTCAGCTGGCCAAGCTCGACGGCGAATCCGCGCGCGAGGAAATCCGCGACATCGTCAATGAGATCATCGCGATCAAGAATATCGTGATGTCGATCGCCGAGCAGGAGGAACTGCTCGACGATATCTGCAACGACGTGCTCGGCTATGGCCCGCTGGAGCCGCTGCTGTCGCGCGACGACATCGCCGACATCATGGTCAACGGCGCCGGTACGGTCTTTATCGAAGTCAACGGCAAGATCCAGCGCACGGGCATCCGGTTCCGCGACAACCAGCAGCTCCTGAACATCTGCCAGCGCATCGTCAGCCAGGTCGGCCGCCGCGTCGACGAATCCTCGCCGATCTGCGACGCGCGTCTCGCCGACGGCTCGCGCGTCAACGCCATCGTTCCGCCGCTTGCGATCGACGGCCCCGCGCTCACCATTCGTAAGTTCAAGAAGGACAAGCTGACGCTCGATCAGCTGGTCAAGTTCGGCGCAATCTCGCCGGAGGGCGCAGAAATCCTGCAGATCATCGGCCGCGTCCGCTGCAACGTGCTGATCTCCGGCGGTACCGGTTCGGGCAAGACCACGCTGTTGAACTGCCTGACCAACTATATCGATCACGACGAGCGCGTCATCACCTGCGAGGACGCCGCCGAGCTCCAGCTGCAGCAGCCGCACGTGGTGCGCCTCGAAACCCGGCCGCCCAACATCGAAGGCGAAGGCCAGGTCACGATGCGCGAGCTGGTGAGAAACTGCCTGCGTATGCGACCCGAACGCATCATCGTCGGCGAGGTCCGCGGCCCCGAGGCCTTCGACCTGCTGCAGGCCATGAACACCGGTCACGACGGATCGATGGGCACGCTGCACGCCAACAACCCGCGCGAAGCCTTGTCCCGCTGCGAATCCATGATCACGATGGGCGGCTTCTCGCTGCCGTCACGGACCATCCGTGAGATGATCTGCGCCTCGATCGACGTCATCGTCCAGGCGGCGCGCCTGCGCGACGGCTCCCGCCGCATCACGCACATCACCGAGGTGATGGGCATGGAAGGCGACACCATCATCACCCAGGACATCTTCCTCTACGACATGATCGGCGAGGACGCGAACGGCAAGATCATCGGGCGCCACCGCTCGACCGGAATCGGCCGGCCGCGGTTCTGGGAGCGTGCGCGCTACTACGGCGAAGAGAAGCGGCTTGCGGCTGCACTCGACGCCGCCGAAGTCGCGAGCAAGGACTGAGGAGAGACCCCATGAAGCTTCAGGCTCTCGCCCTTGCCTTCCTCGCCGCCACCGCGATCGGCGGCATCGCCTGGGTGTTCCTTTATCCCCTGCTGTCGGGTGAGCGGAAGGCCGAGCAGCGGCGCAGCACCGTCGCCAAGTCCGAGCCGGTGGTCCGCCAGGCCGAACGCAGTCAGCGCTCGCGCCGGGAGCAGGTCGAGTCGTCGCTGAAGGATCTCGAGGCGAAGGCCCAGAAGCAGAGCAAAGTCCCGCTGAATATGCGGATTTCGCAGGCTGGGCTCGACTGGACCGTGCAGAAGTTCTGGATCGTTTCCGGCGTCCTAGGCTTCGTCGTCTGCGCGGTCGCCTTCTTCGCCGGTGGCGGCCCGCTCGGCGCGCTCGGGCTCGGCTTCGCTGCAGGTCTCGGTTTGCCGCGCTGGATCCTCGGCTACCTCAAGAAGCGGCGCGAGAAGAAATTCCTGGCGGCGTTGCCGGACGCCGTCGACGTGATCGTGCGCGGCATCAAGGCGGGCCTGCCGCTGTTCGAATCGATCAAGGTCGTCGCCGCCGATGCGCCGGAGCCCTTGCGCAGCGAGTTCCTCGCGATCATCGAGACCCAGGCGATCGGCATGCCGCTCGGCGAGGCCTGTGCGCGGCTGTATGAGCGTATGCCGCTGCCGGAAGCCAACTTCTTCGGCATCGTCATCGCGATCCAGCAGAAGTCGGGCGGCAACCTCTCCGAGGCTCTCGGCAACCTCTCGAAGGTGCTGCGCGACCGCAAGAAGATGAGCGAGAAGATCCAGGCGATGTCGATGGAAGCCAAGGCCTCCGCGGGCATCATCGGATCGCTGCCGCCGATCGTGATGCTGCTGGTCTATCTGAGCACGCCCGACTACATCTCGCTGCTCTGGACCCATCCGACCGGCCAGCTGATGCTGGTCGGCTGCGTGATCTGGATGTCGATGGGCATCCTGGTCATGAAGAAGATGATCAATTTCGATTTCTGAGGTGGACCATGGTCGACTTTCTGGTCACCAAGCTGCACGACCCGCACTTCATGACGATGTTCTTCGCCGCCATCGCGGCGACGGCCACCGTCTATACGCTGATCATGCCGCTGTTCGCGGGCGAAAACCTGAACAAGCGCATGAAGGCGGTCGCCAGCGAACGCGAGCGGATCAAGCAGCGTGAGCGCGAGCGGTTGAACGCCGGCGAGAAGGTCTCGCTGCGGCAGACGCCGAAGCAGCTCATCTCTCGTGTCGTGGAGGATTTCAACCTCACCAAATGGCTCGCCCAGGAAGCGGCCCGCGAGAAGCTCATCATGGCGGGCTACCGCGGCCAGGCGCCCTACATCACTTTCCTGTTCGCGCGCATGGTGACGCCGCTGGTGCTGTTCGTCGGCTCCGTGCTGTACGTCTTCGTGATCGCGCATCTGCAGAAGTCGATGCCGGTCAAGATCGGCATCTGCGTCGGCATGGCCTATCTCGGCCTGCAGGCGCCGATGCTGTTCCTCAGCAATGCGATCTCCAAGCGCCAGTTGTCGATCAAGCGCGCCTTTCCCGACGCGCTCGACCTGCTGCTGATCTGCATCGAGTCCGGCATGTCGATCGAGGCCGCCTTCCGCCGGGTGGCGATCGAGATCTCGAGCCAGTCGATCGCGTTGTCTGAGGAGTTCACGCTGACCACCGCCGAGCTCTCCTACCTGCAGGACCGCAAGGTCGCCTATGAGAACCTCGCCCGCCGCACCGGCCTGGAGGGCGTGAAGTCGGTCTGCCTCGCGCTCCAGCAATCGGAGCGATACGGCACCCCGCTCGGTCAATCGCTGCGCGTGATGGCGCAGGAGAACCGCGACATGCGCATGAACGAGGCCGAGAAGAAGGCCGCGGCGCTGCCGCCGAAGCTGACGGTGCCGATGATCCTGTTCTTCCTGCCGGTGCTGTTCGTGGTCATTTTGGGACCGACCGGCATCAAGGTCGCGGCCATGCAGTAGACGTAGACCGCTCGCGAGAAATTTCGCTTGCGGTCGCGGCTCTACCCTGGAAGCTAGGCGGAGCATGATCGAGGTCTCCGCCTGATGTCCGACAAGCTCCGCCGCGCCGATGGCGCCCGCGTTCTGGCCGATCTGAACGCGCTGCGTGCCTTCGGCACCTACAAGACCGGCGTGCACCGGCCGACCTTCTCCGACGCCCACCGGCAGTCGCTGGCCTGGCTCGCCAAGCGCCTGCCCGACGCGCAGCTGACGCCTGATATCGACGGCATCGGCAATGTGCTCGGCACCAGCGCCAAGCCGGGACGCAAGCTGCTGGCCGGATCGCATCTGGAGAGCCAGAACCAGGCCGGCTGGCTCGACGGCCCGCTCGGCGTCATCTACGCGCTGGAGGCGGCGCGCGTGCTCAATCCAGACCCGTCCATCAACGGTGCGGTGGAGGTCGCCTCCTGGTGCGACGAGGAGGGCCACTTCGGCAGCATGCTCGGCAGCCGGTCCTATGTCGGCGACGTCAGCGAGGCCGAAATCGATGCTGCCCGCGACCGCAGCAGCCCGCGCACGATGCGCGAGGCGCTTGCCGAGATGGGCCTCGCCGGACGGCCGCGCCTGCAGGCCGAGCGCGGCCGGCATATCGGCTATCTCGAAGCCCATATCGAGCAGGGCGACACGCTCGAGGCGAGCGGGCTCAAGATCGGTGTCGTCACCTCGATCGTCGGCATCTGGCAATACCGCATCACCTTCACCGGCGAGCAGAACCATGCCGGCACGACGCGGATGGCGGTGCGCAAGGATGCCGGGCTCGCGCTCGCCAAGTTCTGTGTGGCGATCGATGCGCGCTTTCCGGCCGCCTGCGGCCCGCGCACGGTGTGGACCACGGGACGCATCACGCTCGATCCGGGCGCACCGAGCATCATCCCCGGCCAGGCCGAGATGCTGTTCCAGATCCGCGACGACAATGCCGCCGTGGTCGACCGGCTCGAGGAGCTGCTGCGTGAGATGGCTGCGCAGGCGTCAGACGCAGGTCCCTGCCATGTCGCCGTCGAGCGCATCCGCACCGGCGCGCCGGCCATGATGGACGGCACGTCCCAGGATGCGATCGAGGCCGCCAGCCGCGATCTCGCCGGCGGCAAGTCGCTGCGGATGCCGAGCGGCGCCGGGCACGACGCGCAGGTGCTGGCCACCATCATGCCGGCCGGCATGCTGTTCGTGCCGTCGATCGGCGGCATCAGCCATCACTGGACCGAGAACACGGCCAACGCCGACATCGTCACCGGCGCCGACGTGTTCGTCGACACATGCCGCCGCCTGCTCACAGGCGCGACACGATAGGGCACGCCGTCAGTCCGGCGGGTTGAGCGCGGCCATCGGCGCCGCGTTGCGCGCCTTGCCCTTGCCCTGGCTCTGCCCCTGAATCATCTGCTTGAGATAGGCGACGTTGGCGGCGGCCTCGTCCGGCGGCAGGTCGGCTCGTGCGATCTGCTCGGCCTCCGCGAAGCGTCCCTGCAGGCCGACGACGAGCGCGAGGTTCTGGCGCACCCGCGCGTCCGCCCGCTGCGAGCCGTAGGCCTGGCGCAGCACCTCCTCGGCCTTCGGGAGCTCTCGCGTCAGCATGTAGGACAGGCCGAGATTGGAGAGCACCGAGGGCTCGCCCGGCACGATCTTCAGCGCGCTGTCGTAATAGCGCCGCGCCTCGTCGTGGCGGCCCATCTGGTCCAAGACGGTGCCCTGCACCGACAGCAGCTTCCAATCGGGATTGTCGGGCGAGTGCGCGCGCGACAGCACGTCGAACGCCAGCTTGAAATTGCCGTTGTCGGCGAGCGCCCGTCCGTAGGCCGCGAGCACGGTCTTGTTGCCGGCGTTGGCGAGCGTGGCCTGCTCGAGCACGGCGACCGCCTGCTCGCGCTGGCCGTTGTTGCGCAGCGCCTGGCCATAGGCGAGCGCGATGGCGGCATCCTTCGGGTTGGCGCGGTAGCGCTCGCCATAGACCTCGACCGCGCGCTGCGGGGTCGCGGGCGGCGGCGGCTCGGCCCGGCTGCGCAGCGAGCCCGTGACGTCGGACATGGTCTGGCAGCCGCCGAGGCCCGCAGCGACAAGCGCGGCGATGGCAACGGACGCGAGGAGCCGGGGAATGGGAGGCGCTTGACGCATGTCACTTGGACTCGAACGGGCGAATTGAACGCACCAGCAATAAACTGTTAACGCTAACAGCCGGTTAATGGCGTGTTCCAGGCGCAGCCGTCACATTTGCGTCGGCTTGCAGGCGATGCGGCCGGCGCGATTGCAGCGGCCTTCAAACTCTGCGAAGTCTGGCTGCCGCGCGCCAGTTAGGGAACCATTAGGCATGCCGTCGATGTTCGAGACCGCCTCCACAACGTCCGCCATCCCGATCACCTTCGTAACGAAGGCGAGCTGGCCGGGGATCAAGGAGAGCCTGTCGGCTGAAGCGCGCAACTTCGCCGAGGCCAACGTCTACACCGCCAAGCCCGGCAGCTATCTGGCGCTGCCCGCCGCCGACGGCCGCATCGCGCAGGTCCTGTTCGGCATCGAGGACGACGACGCCGGGCACCGCGATCTGTTCAGGCCGGGCGCCCTGCCCGGCCTGCTGCCCGCCGGCACCTACCGCTTCGCCAATGCGCCGCATGATGCACGGCTCGCCGCGCTCGCCTTCGCGCTCGGCAGCTACCGCTTCGGCCGCTACCGCAAGACCGAGACGCCGGAGGTTCGCCTCGTTCCGCCGGATGGCGTCGACGCCGCCGAGCTGAACCGACTTGCCGACGCGGCGACATTGGCGCGCGACCTGGTCAACACGCCGTCCAACGACATGGGGCCCGAGGAGCTCGAGGCCGCTGCAAAGCAGCTCGCCGACCGCTTCGGCGCCCGCTTCAGCAGCGTCGTCGGCGACGATCTGCTGCGCCAGAACCATCCGCTGATCCATGCCGTCGGCCGCGCCTCGACCCGCGCGCCGCGCCTGATCGAGCTCGTCTGGGGCGATCCATCGCATCCCAAGGTGACCCTGGTCGGCAAGGGCGTCTGCTTCGACACCGGCGGGCTCGACCTGAAGCCGTCGAGCAGCATGCTCCTGATGAAGAAGGACATGGGCGGCGCCGCCAACGTGCTGGCGCTGGCGCAGATGGTGATGGATGCCAAGCTCAAGCTGCATCTGCGCGTGCTGATTCCAGCGGTCGAGAACGCGGTCGCCGGCAACGCCTTCCGTCCGCTCGACGTGTTTCCCTCGCGCAAGGGCATCACGGTCGAGATCGGCAACACCGATGCCGAGGGCCGGCTGGTCCTGGCTGACGCGCTGGCGCTGGCCGACGAGGACAAGCCCGACCTGCTGATCGACATGGGCACGCTGACCGGCGCGGCGCGCGTCGCGCTCGGTCCCGATTTGCCGCCATTCTACACCCAGGACGAGGCGCTCGCAGCCGATGTCGCGCGCTGCGCTGCCGCCGAGAACGATCCGCTGTGGCGCATGCCGCTGTGGGCGCCCTACGACTCGTGGCTCGACTCCAAGGTCGCGACCATCAACAACGCGCCCTCGGGCGGCTTCGCCGGCTCGATCACCTGCGCGCTGTTCCTGCAGCGTTTCGTCGAGCACGCGAGGAGCTGGCTGCATCTCGACATCTTCGCCTGGACGCCGTCGGCCAAGCCGGGCCGGCCCGAAGGCGGCGAGTGCCAGGCCGCACGCGCGCTCTACAAGCTTCTGAGCGAACGCTATGGCTGATCCGCGCCTCACGCCCGCGCGCGGCGACATCGCGGCCAAGCATCTCGAAGGCCAAGTGACGGCCGCGCGCTTCGTCGAGGGCGAGATGCTGGTGGTCGCCGATTCCATCGCCCCGCTGCGCCAGCAGCCGTTCTCCGGCGCCGAGCTGGCGACGCAGGCGCTGAGGGGCGAGCGCGTCACGATCTATGATCGCAACGGCGAGGGCTGGGCCTGGGGCCAGCTCGCGGCCGACGGCTATGTCGGCTGGCTGCCGGAGGCCGCGCTGGCGGCGCCCGCTGCGGCGCCGACGCACAAGATCAGCGCCGTGCGCAGCTTCGCGTTCCCCGGACCGTCGATCAAACTGCCGCCGGTCGCGACGCTGGTGATGGGCTCGACCATCGCGGTCGCGCGCGAGGACGCGAGCTTCGCCGTGACGGCCGATGGCTGGTTCGTGCCGAAGCCGCACGTGGCGCTGCTCGGTGCCATCGAGCCCGATTATGTCGCGGTCGCCGAACGCTTCGTCGGCACGCCCTATCTGTGGGGCGGCAAGAGCAGCCTCGGCATCGACTGCTCCGGCCTGGTGCAGGTGTCGTTGAATGCTGCGGGTGTGCCGTGCCCGCGCGACAGCGACATGCAGCTCGCCGCGCTGGGGCGCTTGCTCGACGGGGGAGAGCCGCTTCGCCGCGGCGATCTGATGTTCTGGAGGGGCCACGTCGCCATCGTGCGCGATGCTGACACGATCGTCCACGCCAACGCGTTTCATATGGCCACGCAGATCGAGCCGATCGGCGAAGCGATTGCCCGTATCAAGGCGAGCGGGAGCGATGTGCTCGCGATCAAGCGGCTGGATTGACTCGCCTCATCGCGCTGGCGCGTCCTCCCGATGAGGTTTTGAGACGCAGGCTCCCTCCTCCGTCATTGCGAGCGTAAGCGAAGCAATCCAGAGTCCCGCCCACGACTCTGGATTGCTTCGCTGCGCTCGCAATGACGCGGAGAGAGCGGCGCAAGAGTCCGATATACCTATCAAACAGCAACAGGCCGCGCCAAACAGCAGGGCAAGCATCCGCATTCTCGCGGCCGCATCGGCCCGAGCTTTGCGCAATCACCCGCCCTCGAAAACATGAGAGGGCGCAGGGAAGGCCGGGTGCCGACCGCACCCGTGGTTGCGTGCAACAAGCACGCGGTAGTCACCACAGGTACGGGCCGAACATCCGGCCTTCCCTGCGCGATGTTTTGCGACTTACTTCGTGATCTCCCCAGGGACCGGCTTTCTTGCCCCTGTCGGCCGCAGGCCTCATCGGCTCCCGCGACCTTGACGCCAGCATCGGGGCGCCAGGACCACACGACTTCGCCGTCCGCATGACACCGTTCGTCGGTGCGCGAATGCACACTGCAACATCATCGCGGCCATCGCATCCCGCACCCGACGTCCGTGACGACGCGTACGTCCCTCTCGTGGGGCAGGACGGGGCAGAGTATGCACGATTTCCGGAAAAAAGAAATATGAATATTTTTCGCGAGAGGACTGGACAGGCGTTCGCGGACCGCGCCCGTCGGCCAAATCACCCGCAATCGCGTGGATTCTCGCCGCAGCCCAAGAGATCTGAGATTCTGACTGCCGGCGCTTTTGGTAATTCGCCCGATCTCGAGAGTATAGCGACAGATTCGTGCCCGGCAGACGATTGCCGCTTTTGTGAAGGGTTCGGATGCCGGCCGCATGATTGACGGCGCGGCATATTCGGGCGGCCGGCGTCCGAAAGCCTCCAAGGGAGGAAACCGCGCATGGGTGGGCAGGACTGGTGCGGAGGCGCATTCAACCTTGGCCGGTCGATGAGCGGCGGGCACGACGAACAGCTTTGCAGAATGGCGGTTGTGCGGTCATGAGGTGTCGATCCTGATGGCGCTGGTTGGCGCAGTCGGTTGATGGCGCGGCTGCCGTGGCCTCTGTTGATCTAGCGCAAGGCTGGAATTGAGAAGAACGGCCACATTGAGAAGAACGGCCACGTTGATGCGACAGAGGGGCGGATCATGGGGCGCGCAGGACGCTGGCGGGTTCAAGGAGCGGCCATCGTCGCCGCGATGATTCTGCTGGCGTCGCCGGCGCGGGCGGGCTGCAGTCCAGAAGACATCGCGGATGCCTTTATCGGGACGCTGTCCGCCGCATATGTGTGCAAGTCGGTCTATGAGAATGACGCAAGCCGCTACGCAGCGATTGCACTGACCGCAGCACTCAGCGGCGTCGCCTTGTCAGGGTCGGACACGGGGAAAGGGCAAGCCCTGGTCAATCAATTCTGCGCAGAGGCGCAGGGCAACGCCGACCAAGTCGTCAGCAAGCTGAACACGATCTTTGGCAACGCGATCGCAGAAAATGTTCTCGGCGATCTTTCCAAGGAGCTCGCAGCCGTTGGCGCGGCCGCAGACGTCGTGAAATGCGCCTGCAAGAGCGAGCAGAGCACCGTTGGATTGGGTTCCGAAGTCGGCTCATGTCTTCAGGAGGCGCTGTGCTGGGGGCAGGAAAAGCTTGGCATGCAGTCCTGCGGCGATTGCGAGGTCCTTCCGCCTGTTCAAGCCACATGCGCCGCGATCAACGCGACGTGCGAAAAAGTACATTACATGGAGTGGTGGAGGTACCCGGAATGTCAAGGCATCGGCGGTCCCGGCTCGATCTTCAGCCCTTCCAGCAAAGGCGTCTATCAGGATCAATACGATCGATATGGCGTGGGCATGGTGGAAACCGGCGACGGGACGCTGGTGGTCACGGATCCCGGCGCCTATGCCTGCCACACAGGGAGCAGTTACTGCACCTGTCCGAAACCGATGGTGCCGCACTGGCAACAGGTCCCCAACCCCGGATCCGGCGATAGCAAGTACGTGTTCTCGTGCGATTGCCCGAAGGACACCCATCCCGGCGCGTTGAAGTCGGACGGGCTCTCCGAGTGCCTGTGCGACGACACCAACCAGGTGGCGGTTTTCGGCTTTGCGCCCTACGGCATGTGTCCGCCCGCGGCCTGCCCGGCCGGACAGACAAGACTCGGCGGCGACAAGAACAGTCCCTGTGTCACGCCCTGCTCCGACAAGAGCCAGGGAATGGCCTTTGACGGGAGCTGCTGCAATCCCGCGCAGATGACCAATTGTGGAGAATGTTGCCCGCCGGACACCGTGCCCAACGTCAAGACCGGCTCCTGCGAGCCGCGGCCCAAGCAGCCGAAATGAGGCGGACCGACATGATCGAGCTTGGCCGACAGACGTCCTTGACAGCCGCCGTCCGTGCGATGCGGCGCCTCGCCTGGCTGCTGATCCTGCCTCTCGCACTCGGGGGGCCCGCGTCGGCGCAAACGCCGCCCGGCGTTTACACCCCCGGCGATGCTGCAGTCACCGGATTCTCCGGGGCTATTCGCCCGTTCGAGATCGAGCCCGGTCAGGATCCCGACGTTCGGACCATCATCGATCCTGGAGGGCCGTCGCTGCGCATCGTCGATCTAAGACGCATGGGCGGTCCGCCCCAGGCGCAATTGGTCGGTGCGCCGAAGCCGTTCACCGTCAGCGCGAAGTCGATCGGGCAGGTGTTTGGCGTCGCTCTGGACGACAGTTCCCCCGCCAACATTTACGTCGCGGCGACATCCGCCTATGGTCTCTCGATCGTCGCGCCGGGACCTGAAGGTCGACCGCAACATGTCAGGCTCGGGACTAGCGGCGCGACCTTCATGCCGGCACAATGGGGTCCGGGCGGCGGCCCGGGATCGATCTGGAAGATCAATGGCGCCACCGGCGCGGTGACGCTGTTCGCGAATGTCACCACGGGCGACAAGGCCAATTCGGGCGCGGCGCTCGGGGGATTGGCCTATGATCCGGCGACCAAGTCTCTGTTCGTCGCCGACCGTGAGACCGGGCTGATCCATCGCTTCGGCCAGAACGGCGTCGACCTCGGTGTCTATGATCACGGCGTCGCCGGCAACGCAGCCGCGGGACTTCCGACGACGCCGGCGCCGGCCGGGCCAGGCGTCGATATTACGAATCCTCAATTCGACAGCGCGCAGCCCGAGACCTGGGGCTACGCGGCACCGGATCGGCGAGTGTTCGGCCTCGCCATTCGCGACCGCCGGCTCTACTACGCGGTCGCCGAGGGCTTGCGGGTGTGGTCGGTCGGGCTCAACGCGAACGGCTCGTTCGGTGCGGACGCCAGAATCGAAGTCGTCGCGCCGTCCGCCGCCGGTCCCACCGAGATCTCCAGGATTACGTTCGACGATGAGGGACGGATGTTTTTGGCCGAGCGGCCGGCGCCGACCGGGGCGCAGGATTTCGAGGCCTTGTCCGCGCCGTCGATCGGCCGCGTGCTGCGCTATACGCTGATCGGTGTCACTGAGATCAAGCAGCCGATCTGGCAGCCCTTGCCGGACGAATATGCGGTGGGATTCCCCGAACGTTTCCGCAATGGCAATGGCGGCGTCGCGATCGGCTACAGCTACGACATGGGCGGTACCATGAATCCGGCCTCCTGCGGCGGCTTCGTCTGGACCACCGGCGAACAATTGCGCCACGCCACCGATCCCAAGCTCGTGGCTCAACTCGGCCAGAACGACGCGCTTGCGATCGACGGACTGCAGGGGAATCCGATCTGGCGCATCCGCCGCGGCGATGAGCCACCGCTGCTCAGTTACTTCATCGACTATGCCGACGCGCCGCCCGATCTATCAGCTCGCGGGCACATGGGAGATATCGCCATCTTGCGCGCGTGTACAAGGGAAGCCGCACAGATACGGCTTGCGCCGCGTCCAGCCGGCGCGCCGCCTCCCGCCGGCATGCCGAAGCCGCCGGGTCTGCAGACCTGCAAGACCCATGTCTGCGGTTCGGACGGATCGGTTTGTCCGCCCAATCAGATCTGGATCATCAAGACCAAGAGCTGCGCGTCGAGCTGCGCCCCGCCCAATGTTCTGGTCAATGGCCAATGCTGCTCGCCCAAAGACCTGCAGCCGAGGGGCATCTGTTCGAACAACAATCCGTCGACTGATATCGCCAAGCCGATGTGCGGCGTCAACCAGACGGCGATCGGCCCGAACAATGAATGCTGCGAGAACAGCCAGATCTATTCCGGCCCGATTGGCCAACAACTTTGCTGCGGGACGACCGTGGTGAACGGCGTGTGCGATCCGTTGAAGCCGAAAATTCCGGACTGGAAATGCCCCAGCTGCTGTGCGCCCGGCTATGTGAAGATCGCCGGCAAGTGCTGTCTCAAGAGCCAGGCGACGTCGAAGGGACAGTGCTGCCCGGCCGGCCAGATTGCGAGCCCCGACGGCACGCTATGCATACCGCTGCACTGGCTGCCGAGACTTTCACAGTGTTGCGCCTCGGGCTTCTTGCCGACTGCGAATGGCAAATGCTGCGCGCCCGCGAATCTGACGACGAGCGGCGAGTGCTGCGCGGCCCCGGTCGACCCAAAGGATCGAAGCCAGTGCTCCAAGAAGATTGAGAAGAAGTCCACCACGGTCGTCCCCGTGATTCCGAAGCTGCCGACGACGTGCCAACCTGGTGAGCGGCGCAATGCCAACGGCGTGTGCGTGGCACGCAAGCCGGGGGTGACGCGGGACCGGCGGGCGCCGGATGTCGGTCGCCCGATCGTCTGCCCCCCCGGTTGGGTTCCAGGGCCGCTTGGCGCGCGCTGCCGGCCGGCCGGCCGATTTGCGCCGCGCATGCCGGGGTTCAGACCGGTCCCCCCGCCCGGCATGATGATGCCGCGACGATGAAGGAAGCAGCGATGCACGAGGACACGAATTCGCAAATCATTACTGCACGCCAACTGCGGAAGTCGGCAGCCATATGGAGGATGACCGATGACCAATTTGATCCGTAGCGTTGCCACGGCGGCTGCCGTCTTCACGCTGTCTTTGCTTTGCGTGCAGCCCGGCCGAGCGGAGAGTTCGCGCAGCGACATCGAGGCGATCGTCAAGGACTATATAGCGACCCATCCCGAAGAAATCGAGCAGGTCGTGAAGGACTACCTCGCCAAGCACCCCGAGGCCGTGCAACAGGCCATCTCCGACCTGATCAAGAAGCGGCAAGCCGCGACGCCGGCGGCAGCGCCCGGTTCCGACAAGACTGCACTGGTGAAGCAAAATGCGCCGGCCTTGTTCGCGTCAGCGCACCAGGTCACGCTCGGCAACCCGCTGGGTGATGTCACCCTGGTCGAGTTCTTCGATTACAGCTGCGGCTACTGCAAGCGTGCGCTCGGCGAGATACTCGAATTGTTGAAGAGCGACCCCAAGCTCAAGATCGTGCTCAAGGAATTTCCGATCCTCGGCCCCGGTTCGCTGGAGGCGGCGCGCGTCGCGGTAGCGGTACGCATGCAAGACCCGACGGGCGCGAAATACCTCGACTTTCATCAGCGGCTTCTCCAAAGCAGCGGACCCGCCGACAAGGCGCGCGCGTTGGCCATCGCGCAGACGATCGGTCTCGACGTTGCTCAGCTTGAAAAGGACATGGACAGCGTGGAGGTGCGCCAAAGCCTCGATGAGAGCGGCAATCTTGCGCAGAAATTGGGATTGAACGGGACGCCGAGCTATGTCATCGGCGGGAATGTCATCGTCGGCGCGGTCGGACTTGCCACGCTGAAGGCCAGAATTCAGCAGGCTCGCCAGTAGTACGCTCCGATAGCGAAGATATGCATCGACGCCCGAGGTCTCGATTTGTGCAGCGCGCAATTCCGCTGCTGTGAAGGGTTTCGGATGCCGGCAGCATGATTGACGGCGCGGCATATTCGGGCGGCCGGCGTCCGAAAGCCTCCAAAGGAGGAAACCGCGCATGGTGGGCAGGACTGGTGCGGCAGGCTCTATGGGGATTTGAGCGCTGCAGGCGAACTGGCTGATTGAGCTCGAAATGGTGCAGCGAGCTTCGCGACGATGGCGCGGCGGGTGAATGAGCGGTGGATGGCATGGCAAGCGATCAATTGTCGGCGGATTGACGACGACAGATGGACGTTTGGGCATTCCACCGGGCCGGTCGATGAGCGGCGGGCACGACGAGCAGCTTTGCAGAATGGCGGCTGTGCGGTCATGAGGATGCTCCCGTCTTGGGTGAAGGTTGCGAACCCCTCATCTCAAGACAGGACGCCTCGTTGCGCTATCCTCTCAGCCCTGCTGCCGGCTGTTGTGCCTTATCGCGCGAGCGGTTTAGTCCTTTGACCCGAAACGTAAGTCCCGGAACGGAGGGGTTATTTCCGAAGCTGGGGGTACACCGGCTGTGCCATCCGTCTTCCGGCCACGGCGGCCCTTGACGCAAAGGCGCTTCCCATGCGGCCAATCGCTATGTTAACAACACTCGATGACGCGCGTAATGGTGATCGGCAACGCCGGTGGCGGCAAATCCACGATGTGCAAGGCATTATGTCGTGCGTACTCGTTGCCTTACTTCGCCATCGATAACATTTTGTGGCGTCCGAACTGGGTGCGGGTTCCTGACGAGGAACTACGCGAGAGCCACGATGCCCTGCTGTCGCAGGAGCGCTGGTTGCTTGATGGATACGGGCCTTGGTTCTCTGTCCTCGACCGGATTGCCGCGTGCGATACTGTTGTTTTGGTTGACCATCCGTTTTGGATTCATCTCTGGTGGGCGACCAAGCGCCAGGTGAAGTCGGTGTTCTTTGGGCGACCTGATGGCCCTCCGGGTTGTCCGATGCTGCCGGTCACGTTCCGCCTCTACAAGATGATGTGGGGGCTTCACCGTGAGATGAGGCCCCGGCTCATAGAGGCGATCTACGCACAATCTGATCGGCTGCGGATCATCCACATCAGATCACCAAAAGAGCTGGTAGCATTCGCAGCCAATCCGACGTAACCGCCGAGTCCCGCGAGGCGGCGATCTCGTTTGCTCGCGTGAGACTTTCGCGATTGGCCCGAAACGTAAGTGCCGGGCCGTAGGGGGGATTTCCGGAGCTGGGGTCAGATCGGCTGTGCCATCGGCCTGCCGGCTACGGCCGCCCTCGACCCGGAGCGGTCATTTGGGTCGCACTAATGTCACTTAGGGATGACTTTGATTGGGATCGGATCAACGTTGTTCCGAGGCATGATTGATTGGGAAGAACGATTTTGGGGAGAGAGGTTATTCTGATTGGCCCAATGGGAGCCGGCAAAAGTACGCAGGGGAAACTGCTTGCTGCAGCGCTCGGTCTGCCACGATGCTCGATGGACGAGGTCCGATGGGACTACTATCGCGAGATTGGATTCGATGATGAAAGACAGCGGGAGATCGGAGAAAAGGAAGGCTTTGGGGGGATCTATCGCTACTGGAAGCCTTTCGAGGCTTACGCCGTGGAACGATTGCTGGCTGATCATCATGACTGCATCATTGATTTCGGCGCGGGGCATTCTGTATTTGAAGATGCCGAGCTGTTTGAGCGCGTCCAGAAGGCACTAGCCCCATATCCGAACGTTGTTCTATTGCTGCCATCGCCCGATCTGGAGGAATCCGTCAGGGTACTGCACATCCGGAATGGCGGCGGCCCTCCACCCGGAGAGTTCGACCTCAATTCCCATTTCATCCGGCAGCACTCAAATTACGATCTTGCAAAAATCGTGGTCTACACAGAGGGCAAGACGCCGGAAGAGACGCGCGACAACATTCTCGCCGCAATAGCGCAGAGGACGTAGGAGAGTCTCGGGAACAAAGCAACATCGAGGGCCCGCTGTACGCTGCACTTCCGCAAATGGCCCTATTCGGACCTGCCCATCGGGTCGCCGTAAGTCCGGTTACGCGGCCCGACCGGACGTGACCGCCGGGGAGCCCAATGGATTACGCTTCATCGGCGATTTCCGCGGCCATTCCGCAACGAACGTCGGACGAGGAGCGCCCGGTCCCTAGCTCGCCGCCGTCCCATTCTCCGCCGTCTCGTTCCTGAACGCCGCCGCGAACAGCGCGCGGGTGTAGTCGGTCTTCGGCGCCTTGAACAGCTCGACCGCCGGCCCCTCCTCCACGACCTTGCCGTTGCGCATCACGATCAGATGGGAGGCGAGGGCGGCGACCACGCGCAGATCGTGCGAGATGAACATGTAGGTCAGCTCGCGCTTGCGCTGCAGATCGCGCAGGAGATCGACCATCTGCGACTGGAACAGCATGTCGAGCGCCGAGGTCGGCTCGTCCAGCACGACGAAGCTCGGCTCGAGCACGACCGCGCGGGCCACCGAGATGCGCTGGCGCTGGCCGCCGGAGAATTCGTGCGGATAGCGGAAGCGCGTCTCCGGATCGAGCCCGACCTCCTTGAGCGCCTTGACGACCTTGGCCTCGCGCTCCTCATCCGTCAGTTTCGGCTGATGCACGCTCAGTCCCTCGGCGATGACGTCGCCGACCGACATGCGCGGGCTCAAGGCGCCGAACGGATCCTGAAACACGATCTGCATGTCGCGGCGAAACGGGCGGACCTCCTTGAAGGACAGCCCCTGCAGCTCCTTGCCGAGGAAGACGATGAGGCCGTCGGAGGAAATCAGCCGCAGCAGCGCCAACCCGAGCGTGGTCTTGCCCGAGCCGGATTCCCCGACGACGCCGAGCGTCTCGCCCTTGCGCACGGCAAGGCTGACGCCGTCCACGGCCTTGATGTGACCGACGGTCGAGCGAAAGAAGCCGCGCTTGATCGGAAACCAGACCTTGAGATCCTTGGCCTGCATGACCACCGGCGAATCGGGTCGCGGCGGCGCCGGGTCCGGCTTCGGCTCGGCGGCGAGCAGCGCCTTGGTGTAGGGATGAGCCGGCGCGGTGAACACCTGCTCGACCGGGCCCTGCTCGACGATCTTGCCGCCGTTCATGACGCAGACCCGATCGGCGATGCGGCGGACGATGCCGAGATCGTGGGTGATGAACAGAAGGCTCATGCCGAGGCGTGCCCGGATATCGGCGAGCAGCGCCAGGATCTGCGCCTGCACGGTGACGTCGAGCGCGGTGGTCGGCTCGTCGGCGATCAGCAGAGCCGGCTCGTTGGCGAGCGCCATCGCGATCATCACGCGCTGGCGCTGGCCGCCGGAGAGCTGATGCGGATAGCTGCCGAGCCGCGTCTCCGGCTCGGGAATGCCGACCTGGGTCAAGAGCTCGAGCGTGCGCGTCCGCGCCGCACTGTTCGAGATCGGCCGATGCAGTTGCAGGATCTCGCCGATCTGCCGCTCGATCGTGTGCAGCGGATTGAGCGAGGTCATCGGCTCCTGGAAGATGATGGAGATGTCGCTGCCGCGGATCTCGCGCATCTCGCGTTCGGACAACGGCAGGAGATCGCGGCCCTTGAAATGGATGCTGCCCGACGGATGTGAGGCGACCGGATAGGGCAGCAGCTTCAGCACCGACAGCGCGCTGACCGACTTGCCCGAGCCGGACTCGCCGACCAGGGCGACGCACTCGCCGCGCTTGATCTCGAACGAGACATGGTCGACGGCGGTCGACAGGCGGCCCTGCTGATGAAAGGCCACCGAGAGATCGCTGACCGAGAGCAGCGGCTGGCTGATCGCATCCATGTCGGTCACCTGAACGTCTTGCGCGGGTCGAACGCGTCGCGCACGGCCTCGCCGATGAAGATCAGCAGCGACAGCATGATCGCGACGGAGAAGAAGCCGGTGAGACCGAGCCACGGCGCCTGCACGTTGGACTTGGCCTGCGACAGCATCTCGCCCAGCGACGGCGATCCCGGCGGCAGGCCGAAGCCGAGGAAGTCGAGCGCGGTCAAGGTCATCACCGAGCTCGACACGATGAAGGGCAGGAACGTCATGGTCGCGACCATCGCGTTCGGCAGGAGATGGCGGACCATGATGACGGCATTGGAGACGCCGAGCGCGCGCGCCGCCTGGATGTACTCGAAATTGCGGCCGCGCAGGAATTCAGCCCGCACCAGGCCGACCAGCGAGACCCATGAGAACAGCAGCATGATCCCGAGCAGCGTGAAGAAGCCGGGCACCAGCACCGCGGACAGGATCAGGAGCAGATAGAGATAGGGAATGGCGTTCCAGATCTCGATGAAGCGCTGGAACAGAAGATCGACCCAGCCGCCGAAATAGCCCTGCACGCCGCCGGCGGCGATGCCGATGATCGAGGAGAAGAACGTCAGCGACAGACCGAACAACACCGAGATGCGGAAGCCATAGATCAGCCGTGCGACGACGTCGCGGCCCTGGTCGTCGGTGCCGAGCCAGTTGTATTCGAGATCCCGGCAGCTCTTCAGCCCCTTCTTCTCGACCACGGGTTTGCACTGTGCCTCCGTCAGCATCCAGGTCGGCGGCGATGGCGCCGGCGTCGGCAGATCGAGATTGTGCGTGGCGTAGGAGTAGCGGACCAGCGGCCAGACCACCGTGCCGCCCTTGTCCGCAATCAGCTTCTGCAAATACGGATCACGATAGTCCGCGGCGGTCTCGAAGTCGCCGCCGAATGCCGTTTCCGGATAGGTGACGAACGCCGGGAGATAAAGGTGGTCGTCGAACTTGATCAGGAACGGCCGGTCGTTGGCGATCAGCTCGGCGAACAGCGAGACGATGAACAGAAACAGAAACAGCCACAGCGACCAGTAGCCGCGGCCGTTGGCCTTGAAGTTCTGCCAGCGGCGCTGATTCAGCGGCGACGGCCGGAAACGATGCCGCGTCGGCGGCACAGCCTCGCCGAGCGGAGCCTGCGCCGTGGTCTCGACCGGAGGGGGGGCCGTGATCGTCATCAGACCTCCCGCGCCTCGAAGTCGATCCGCGGATCGATCCACATGTAGGTCAGATCCGAGACCAGGTTGATCGCGAGGCCGAGCAGCGAAAAGATGAAGAGATTGCCGAACACGACAGGATAATCACGATTGAGAATGCTCTCGAACGAGAGCAGGCCGAGCCCATCCAGCGAGAAGATCGTCTCGATCAGCAGCGAGCCGGAAAAGAACGCGTGGATGAAGGTGCCGGGAAAGCCGGCGATCACGATCAGCATGGCGTTACGGAAGACGTGGCCGTACAGCACCTGGTTCTCGCTGCAGCCCTTGGCGCGCGCCGTCATGACATATTGCTTGCGGATCTCGTCGAGGAAGGAGTTCTTGGTCAGCAGCGTCATGGTCGCGAAGGCGCCGAGCGCCATCGACACCAGCGGCAAAGTGAGATGCCAGAAATAGTCGATGATCTTCCAATACCACGGGAAGTCCGACCAGCCATCCGAGGTCAGCCCGCGCAGCGGGAAGATGTTGAGGAACGAGCCGCCAGCGAACAGGATGATCAGAAGGATCGCGAACAGGAAGCCCGGAATGGCGTAGCCGACGATGATCACGGCGGAGGTCCAGACGTCGAAGCGCGAGCCGTCCTGCACCGCCTTGCGAATCCCCAGGGGAATCGAGATCAAATAGGTCAGCAAGGTCATCCAGAGGCCGAGCGACATCGACACCGGCAGCTTCTCCTTGATGAGCTGCAGCACGCTGGTGTCACGGAAATAGCTCTTGCCGAAATCGAAGCGCGCGAAGTTCCAGACCATCAGCGCGAACCGCTCCGGCGCCGGCTTGTCGAAGCCGAACTGCTTTTCGAGCTGCTTGATGAAGGCGGGATCGAGCCCCTGCGCGCCGCGATATTTCGAGTTCAGCTCGCCGCCGGATCCGACCTGTCCCGGCGGACGCGCGCCGAAATCCGAACCGCTGCCGCCTGAAATGCGGGAGGTGCCGCCGGTGTCGGCGCCGGTCAATTGCGCGATGACGCGCTCCACCGGACCGCCCGGCGCGAACTGCACCACGACGAAGGAGATGAAGAGGATCCCGAGCAGGGTCGGGAGCATCAGCAAGATGCGACGGGCAATATAGGCAGCCATGAACTACTTCGCCTGCTCCAGCTTTGCGGCCTTGGCGGCATCGTACCACCAGATGTCGGGGGCGCCGACGCCCGAGGCGTATTTCGGCGGCTTCGGTGGATGGTCGAATTGATCCCAATAGGCGATCGGGTGGGTCTGGCGATACCATTGCGGTATCCAGTAGTGGCCGGCGCGGAACACGCGGTCGAGCGCCCAGCAGGCCAAGGTCAGCTCGCTGCGGCTCTCCGCGGCGATCGCCTTGGCAACCAGCGCGTCGATCGCGGGATTGCTGATCCCTGCGAGATTGTAGGAGCCCTTGGTCTTTGCCGTGTCCGAGGTGAAGTAAGCCCTGAGGCCGTCGCCGGGGGTCGGCGACATCGACATACGTTGAATGGCGATGTCGAAGTCGAAGTCCTCGACCCGCGCGCGATATTGCACGGCGTCGACGATGCGCAACTCGGCGTCGATGCCGAGCGTCTGCAGGTTCTTGATCAGGGTGCCGTGGTGCGGCTTGAACGAGACCTCGTCGATCAGGAACTCGATCGCGAACACCTCGCCGGACGGCAGCAGTCGCTTGCCGTCCTTGACCGGCAGGCCGGCCTGCTGCAAGAGCTGCATGGCCTTGCGCAGCAGCGCGCGATCCTGGCCGGAGCCGTCCGAGACCGGCGGCACGAACGGCTCGCCGAACACATCGTCAGGCACCTGGCCGCGGAACGGCTCGAGCAGCTTCAGCTCTTCCGCCGACGGCGGTCCGACCGCGACCATGTCGGAATTCTGGAACGGCGACACGGTGCGCGCATAGGCGCCGTACATGATGGTCTTGTTGGTCCATTCGAAGTCGAACGCGTAGGTCAACGCCTGGCGGACGCGCGGATCCCGAAACTTGTCGCGGCGGGTGTTGATGAACCAGCCCTGCCCGCCCGACGGCGTCTCGTCCGGCAAGAGCTCGCGCTTGACGCGGCCGTCCTTGATCGCCGGGAAATCGTAGCGCGTCGCCCAGATGCGCGAGGTGAACTCCTCGCGGAACAGATAGCTCTTGGCGGTGAAGCCCTCGAAGGCGACGTCGCGATCGCGATAGAACTCGTAGCGCACGATGTCGAAATTATACATGCCACGGCTGACCGGCAGGTCGGCCGCCCACCAGTCCTTGACGCGCTCGAACTCGACATAGCGGTTGATCTCGTACTTGCCGACCTTGTACGGCCCCGAGCCGAGCGGCACATCCAGCGGCCCCTCGTCGAAGGCGCGGTTGGCGTACCAGGCCTTCGAGAAGATCGGCAGGGTCACGACATAGAGCGGCACATCGCGCGCGCGCTTCTCGACGAAGCTCACCACGACCGTCGCATCGTCGAGCGCCTCGGCCTTCACGAAATCGCGCAACTGCACGACGATCAGCGGATGGCCCTTCTCCTTCAAGGTATTCAGCGAGAAGGCGACGTCGTGGGCCGTGATCTTGGACCCGTCGTGAAAGCGCGCCTCGGGACGCAGCGTGAAGCGATAGGTCAGCTTGTCCGCTGATATCGCGACGGACTTCGCGACCAGGCCATAGACCGCATCCGGCTCGTCGCTGGCGCGCACCATCAGCGACGCGAACGTCATGTCCATGCCCTGCGCGCCCTCACCTTTCAGGACGTAGGCATTGAACGAGTTGAAGGTCTGATAGGACTGGTTGTAGGCGCGCACCGACGGGATCAGCGAGAACATCCCGCCCTTCGGCGCATCCGGATTGACGTAATCGAAATGGTGGAAATCGGCCGGGTATTTCAGGTCGCCGAACGCCGACGTGCCGTGCGAGTCTGCGCCGAACTCCGCGGCCATGGCCGGCCTCAGGAGGGGGACGCTGAGCGCGCCGAGCCCAAGCCCGAGCACGCCACGGCGCGACAGATGCGGGAGCCCGGTCAAGAGCGCTTCACCTTGGCAGCCTTGTCGGCGTCGTACCACCACAGATTCGGCCAGCCGGACCGCGCATATTTCGGGAACGGCGTGAAATGGCTGAAGCGGTCCCAGCGTGCGCTGCGGGCAAATGGATAGGTGAACTGCGGAACGACGTAGAAATTCCAAAGCAGCACCCGGTCGAGCGCATGCGTTGCCGCTTCGAGAGAGGCGCGATCCTTGGCGTAGATGATCTTCTCGATCAGCGCGTCGACAGCGGGGTTCTTGATGCCAATCGTGTTCTTCGAGCCGGACTCGTCGGCGGCCTTGGAGCCCCAGAAATCGCGCTGCTCGTTGCCGGGCGACAGCGACTGCCCCCAGACATCGATGATCATGTCGTAGTCGAAGGTGCGCACCCGGTTCTCATACTGGACGTTGTCGACCTGGCGTACCGTCACCGCGACGCCGAGGCGCTCCAGCGACGGCTTGTAGAACAGCACGATGCGCTCGGACGACGGGTCCTGGACCAGCAGCTCGACCGTGACCGGCTTGCCGGCGGGATCGACGAGCTTGCGGTCCTTGATCTCGAAGCCTGCGTCCTTCAGCAGCTTGGTGGCCTCGCGCAGATTGGCGCGAACGTTCTCGGGATTGCCGCCCACCGGGGCCTGGTAGACCGTGGTGAACACGTCCGGCGGCACCTTGTCGCGCAGGCCCTCGAGGATCTGCAGCTCCTGGCCCTGCGGCAGCCCGGAGCAGGCCAGATCCGTGCCTTCGAAGTAGCTGTTGATGCGCTTGTACTGGCCGTAGAACAGCTGCTTGTTCATCTCCTCGAAATCGAAGGCGTAGTTGAAGGCGCGCCGCAGCCGCGCATCCTGGAATTGCGGACGCCGCAGGTTGAAGGCGAAGCCCTGCATGCGGCCGGAGTCGCTGATCGGGAATTCGTCCTTGACCACGCGCTTGTCGTTGATGGCCGGGAAGTCGTAGGCCGTGGCCCACTGCTTGGCCGAGTTCTCGTTGATCCAGTCGGCCTGGTCGGCCTTGAAGGCTTCGAGGGCGACGATGTTGTCGCGGAAGTATTCGAACTGCAGCTCGTCGAAATTGTTCTGGCCGATCTGGACCGGCAGGTTGGCGCCCCAATAGTCCTTGACGCGCTCCATCTTGATCGAGCGTCCGGGCACGAACTCCTTGATGCGATACGGGCTCGACCCGAGCGGCGGCTCCAGGGTGGTCGCGGTGACGTCGCGCTTGCGGCCCTGCGCGTCGGTGCCTTCCCACCAGTGCTTCGGCAGCACCAGCAGCTCGCCGACGATGTGCGGCAGCTCGCGATTGCCCGGACCATCGAAGGTGAACTTGACCTCGAGATCGCCGGTCTTCTCGGCCTTCACCACATGACGATAGTAGGATGAGTAGTGCGGGCTGTTCTTCTTCAGGGACTCGAGCGAGAAGATGACGTCCTCGGGCGTCACCGGCTTGCCGTCGTTCCAGCGCGCTTCCTTGCGCAGGCGGTAGATGACCCAGGAGTAGTCGTCCGGATAGGCCGCCGACTCGGCGAGCAGGCCGTATTCGGTCGACACCTCGTCCTGCGACCGCGTCATCAAGGTCTCGTAGACCAGCCCCGCCGCGGACGCGATGTTGCCCTTCACATACATCACGACGATGTTGAAATTGTCGAAGGTCCCGAGCGAGATCATCCGCGCGACGCCGCCTTTCGGCGCATCCGGATTCACGTAGTCGAAGCGCTTGAAGTCCGCCGGATACTTGATCTCGCCGAACAGCGACAGGCCGTGGCGCCAGACCAGCTGCTCGCCGGCCTGCGCCCGGGCGGCGTCGAGAGGGGCAAGGCTGGCCGCCGTGCCGAGCGCCGGGGTCATCGCAGCGAGCACGCTGCTCTGCAGGAGCTGTCGTCGGGTAATCGTCAAATGAGACTTCCTCTGAATAAGACCGCTTGAAGCAGGTGGTAGCCGTGGCCGCTGCTGCTCCCAGATCCAACGTCTGATCGTAACCCAATTCGCAAGGGCAGGTTTCGCCGGCCTCAGCGAGGTGCTCCCGCGAACCCGTTCCATTCAGGGGACCAATATACGGCAAGGTTTCGACCAATAACCTTGCTTTTTCCTCATGATACCGGGTTGTGAACGAGGTGGATGCGACCAAAGGTCCCAAATGCGGCGAAATTCGCCCCGCAAAGCAAAACGGCCGGGCTTGGGGCCCGGCCGTCGGAAATTGGTGGGTCAGCAGCCGATCACTTGGCTGCGGTGGGCAGCGGCGCCGGGCTGTCGGCCAGCGAGTTCAGATAGGCCAGCACGTCGGCCCGCTCTGAGTCCTTCTGGATACCGGCGAAGCCCATCGCGGTGCCCGGGATGTAGCCCTTCGGATTGGCGATGAACTTGTTGAGGTCGTCGATCGTCCAGGTGCCACCCTTGGCCTTCATCGCCGCCGAGAAGTTGAAGCCGCGGCCTTCGCCGATCTTGTCGCCGACGATGCCGTAGAGGTTGGGGCCGACGCCGTTCTTCTCGCCCTTCGCGAAGGTGTGGCAGGCCGCGCACTTCTTGGCGGCGGCGGCGCCCTTCTCGACCGAGGCGGTCTGCAGCAGCTTCTCGATCGGCTCGGCCGCGGCCGGCGCCGCGCCACCCTTGGCGGCGCCCTCGGCCTCCTTCACGGCGATCTCAAAACCCGGCTTCTCCGGCATTTTCGGCGCGAAGATCGCGCCAGCGGAGAAGCTCGTGACCAGCACGACCAGACAGGCAGCCAGCACGGCGCCGATGATTTTGTTCAGTTCGAAGGAGTCCATCTTGGAATCAGGCTCCGAGGGCGGATTTCATTGTTCTGTCGGAGGCCGCGAGGCCGCGACCGCGAATCGCCCCAGGACTCGAGATAAGGACTCGTCAAGGCATCGAGCGGAATCGAGCCGTCGCGCCTCCCCCTGCGGCAGAAGTGAGATATCGGTTTGCCCGTGCTCTGGCAACCCGTATAAGCGGGCGGCTTTCGCTGTCCCCATCCAGTCCGGCCCGCGCTGTTGCGACCGGCTCCGACCTGCCGTTCCCGGATGACCAAATCCCGAATTCTCGTGCTGATCCCCGCCCGCATGGCGTCGACCCGCCTGCCGGGCAAGCCGCTGCTCGACATCGCCGGCCAGCCGATGATCGTGCAGGTGCTCCGGCGCGCGCAGGAGGCCGCGATCGGCCGGGTGGCCGTGGCAACCGACACGCCCGAAATCGCCGCGGCCGTCGCCGCGGCGGGCGGCGAGGTGGTGATGACCAGGCCGGATCATCCCTCCGGGTCAGACCGCATCTACGAGGCCATGTGCAAGCTCGACCCGGCCCGCGAGGCGGAGATCGTGGTCAATCTGCAGGGCGACTTCCCGACCATCGACCCGCAGAACATCAGCGACGTGCTGCCCCCGCTCGAGGATCCCGCCGTCGACATCGCGACCCTTGCCGCGCAGATCCACACCGAGGAGGAGAGCCTCAATCCGAACGTCGTCAAGGCGGTCGGGTCGCCTCTCGGCGGGCGGCGCATGCGCGCGCTGTACTTCACCCGGGCCACGGCGCCGCATGGCGACGGACCGCGCTACCATCATATCGGCCTCTACGCCTACCGCCGGGCGGCGCTGGAGCGCTTCGTCAGCCTGCCGCCGTCGCCGCTGGAGCAGCAGGAGAAGCTGGAACAGCTGCGGGCGCTGGAAGCCGGCATGCGCATCGACGTGATGGTCGTCGACGCCGTGCCCCGCGGCGTCGACACCCCGGCCGATCTCGAAACCGCACGCCGGCTGCTGTCCAAGACCTAAGCTGCTACAAGGCCCCACATGAGCAAGATCTTGAAAATCGCATTCCAGGGCGAGCCGGGAGCCAATTCCCACATCGCCATCTCCGAGGCCTATCCAACCGCCGAGGCCATGCCCTGCGCAACCTTCGAGGACGCGCTGAGCGCGATCTCCTCCGGCGAGGCCGACCTGGGCATGATCCCGATCGAGAATTCGGTCGCCGGCCGTGTCGCCGACATCCACCATCTGCTGCCGGCCTCGGGCCTCTACATCATCGGCGAGTGGTTCCTGCCGGTCCGCCACCAGTTGATGGCGCTGAAGGGCACCAAGCTCGCCGACATCAAGACCGTCGAGAGCCACGTCCACGCGCTCGGCCAGTGTCGCCGCATCATCCGCCAGCTCGGCGTCCGGCCGATCGTGGCCGGCGACACCGCCGGCAGCGCGCGCGACGTCTCCCAGCGCGGCGACAGGAGCGTCGCGGCGATCGCCTCGCGGCTGGCGGCCGAGATCTACGGCCTCGACATCCTCGCCGAGGACATCGAGGACGAAGCCCACAACACGACGCGTTTCGTGGTGCTGGCGCGCCAGGAGCAGTGGGCGGAGCAGAATTCCGGGCCGCTGGTCACGAGCTTCGTGTTCCGCGTGCGCAACCTGCCGGCCGCGCTCTACAAAGCGCTCGGCGGCTTCGCCACCAACGGCGTCAACATGACCAAGCTCGAAAGCTACATGGTCGACGGCAACTTCTTCGCCACGCAATTCTATGCCGATGTCGACGGCCACCCGAACGACAAGGGCCTCGCTTTCGCGCTGGAGGAGCTGAAGTTCTTCTCCCGCGAGCTGCGCATCGTCGGCGTCTATCCGGCGCACCCGTTCCGGGCGACATTCAGCGAGCGGATGGAGTGATCGGACCGTCATCTCGCGGCTCCAGATAGGCCGCCAGCTCGGCCGGCGTTCCCATCGGGAACGCCTGCTTCAGATGGTCGAGAAAGGCGGAGACGCGCGCGCTCAACAGCCGCCGCGACGGATACAGCGCCCACAGCGCAACCGCTGGCGCGTCGAGATCCGCCCACTGCACGAGCCGGCCTGCAGCGAGGTCGTGGCTGGCGAGCGAGAGCGGCAGGCATGCGGCGCCGACGCCGGCACGGACCGCATCGCGCACCATGATCAGCGATGACAGCCGCAGGATCGGATCGATTGCGATGCGCGATCGTCCCGTTGCAGCCGTGACGTCCCACGCTGCGATCTGCTCGGTGCTGCGAACGACAGCAGGAACGAGCGCGCCGTCCGCCGGCCTCGTCAGGGCTGGGCTCGCCACGACCACCATCTGGTCGCGCAGGAAGATGCGCCCGACCAGCCTGTCATCGGGATCGGGATTGACCCGGATCACCAGATCATAGCCCTCCTCGACCATGTCGACGGCCCGGTCGTCGGTCGTCACGTCGAGCCGGACCTCGGGATATCGAAGCGCGAACGACGCGGCGAGCTTGCCCATCGCGGTTTGCGAGAACAGCAGCGGCGCGCTGATCCGCAGGCGGCCGCGCGGCGTGTCGCCGCCCGAGGAGATCGCAGCCACGGTCTCGTCGAGCTCGGTGAGCAGCGCGCCCGCCCGCTCGAACAGCGCCCGCCCCTCCTCGGTCAGCTTCAGCGCGCGCCCGCCGCGCTCGATCAGCCTGATGTCGAGGCTCGCCTCCAGCTCGGCGACCCGGCGCGACAGCGTCGCCTTGGGGCGACCGCTGGCGCGGGCGGCGCGGCCAAAGCCGCCGTGACGGGCGACCAGTGTGAAATCGGCGAGCGCCAGCAGATCCATCTGTTCCGCCAATGAGACGACCTGTCCATTTATAGCGTCTATTGGCTCGCATGTGGATCGCTATTTTCGGGGTGTCTCAACAACCAACCCGGAGTGATCCCATGACCATCCTCGTCACCGGCGCCACTGGAACCGTCGGCCGTCACGTCGTCGACCAGCTCATCAAGCGCGGCGCCGATGTCCGCGCCCTCGTCCGCGATCCTGCGAAGACCAGCTTTCCGGCAGGCGTCGCGGTCGCGCAGGGCGACCTGCTGGACGTCGATTCGCTGCGCAGCGCGTTCTCGGGTGTTTCGACCCTGTTCCTGCTCAACGCCGTCACGCCTGATGAATTCACCCAGGCGCTGGTCGCACTCAACGTTGCCCGCGAGGCCGGCATCGCGCGGATCGTCTATCTCTCGGTGATCCACAGCGACGTCTACGTCAACGTGCCGCACTTCGCCGGCAAGTTCGCCGTCGAGCGGATGATCGAGCAGATGGGCCTGAACGCCACCATCCTGCGCCCGGCCTACTTCATGACCAACGATCTCACGATCAAGGACGTCGTGCTCGGCTACAGCATCTACCCGATGCCGATCGGAGCCAAGGGCCTTGCCATGATCGACGTCAGCGACATCGGCGAGATCGCAGCGATCGAGCTGATCCGCCGCGAGCAGTCAGCCGTGCCGCTGCCGCTGACACGCATCAACCTGGTCGGTCCGGACACGCTGACCGGCGCTGATGCCGCTGCGATCTGGTCTGACGTGCTGGGCCGCACGATCGCCTATGGCGGCGACAACGCCAGGCAGTTCGAGACCAGCCTCCGGCAGGTCATGCCGAGCTGGATGGCGTTCGACATGCGGCTGATGGCCGAGCGCTTCCTCACCGACGGCATGGTGCCTGAGGCCGGCGACGTCGCGCGCCTGACGGCGCTGCTGGGTCGTCCCCTGCGCTCCTATCGCGACTTCGTCGCTGACATCGCGACCGCCGCCTGACGGCAACAAGCCCTGATCATCCACCAAAGCCAAACTGTGGGGCGCCTCCGCGGACGCGTCCCATGCCAAGTCTCAGGAGGTCATCATGACCCATTCCTCACGCGATAGCGCCAATGGCGCGAAGCCGAACATCCTGGTTCTCGGCGCGACCGGCGGCACGGGCCGGCTGATCGTGCGCGAGGCGCTGGCGCGCGGCGACAATGTCACCGCGCTGGTGCGCTCGCCGGGGAAGGCCGGCGATCTGCAAGGCGCGCATCTGATCGTCGGTGACGCCCGCGACGAAGCGACGTTGCGGAAGGCGCTGAAGGGTCAGGACGCCGTCATCAGTGCCTTGGGCACGCCGGCCGGTCCATTCCGGGAGGTGACGCTGCTCTCGACCGTGACGCGCTCGCTGGTCGACGCAATGCGGGCCGAGCGCGTCTCGCGGCTGGTTGCCATCACCGGAATTGGCGCCGGCGACAGCGCCGGGCACGGCGGCTTTCTGTTCGACCGGCTGATCTTTCCGCTGCTGCTGCGCAAGGTCTACGCCGATAAGAATCGGCAGGAGGCGATCATCGGCAATAGCGGGCTCGACTGGGTGGTCGTTCGTCCCTCGGTGCTGAACGACAAGCCGGGCGGACACACAGTGCGCGCGCTGACGGATCTCACCGACTTTCATGGCGGCACGATCGCGCGGGCCGACGTCGCGCGCTTCGTCCTGGATCAGGTGAGCGACGACAGCTTCCTGCATCGCTCGCCCCTGATCACGTGGTGAGACCAGCGACGCGCGGCGTCGATGCTCACGCCGCCGCCTTCCGCTCCAGGCCGAAGGCGTCGGCAAGCAGGCTGTAAGAGCGCTTGCGGGCGTCGTGGTCGAAGGTCGCCGTGATCACCATCAGCTCGTCGGCCTGGCTTGCCGCGATCATCGGATCGAGCTTGGCTCGCACCGTCGCCGGGCTACCCACGAACAGCCGCGACCGGTTGCGTGCGATCGAGGCGCGGTCCGCGTCTGTATACATGGTGGCCGCCGCCTCCTCGGGGCTCGGCAGCGGCAGGAACTGGCCGCAGTCGCGCCGCAGGCGGTTGAGGTCCATCGACGACGCCAGCCGCTCAGCCTCGGCGTCGGTCTCGGCCGTCACCACCGCGACCGCCAGGATCGCATGCGGCTGCGAGCGCCAGCGCGACGGCGTAAAATGCGCGCGGTAGGTTCGCATCGCGTCGACGGCATCGTGGCTGGCGAAATGATGCGCGAAGCCAAACCCCATGCCGAGTTGCGCCGACAGCTCGCTGGAATAGTCGCTGGAGCCGAGCAGCCAGATCGGCGGCAGCGGCGCATCGTCGGGCATGGCGATGACGTTGTTGTAGGGATGACCGGCAGGGAACTCGCGGGTCTCCCACAGCATCAGCTCATGCAGCCGCTCCAGGAAGTCGTCGCCCTCGCGGCGGTCGAGCCGGCTGCGCAGCGCATAGGCCGTGGTGCCGTCGGTGCCGGGCGCGCGTCCCAGACCGAGATCGATCCGGCCGGGAAACAGCGCCTCCAGCATCTTGAAGCGCTCGGCGACCACCAGCGGCGCGTGGTTGGGCAGCATCACGCCGCCGGAGCCGACGCGGATGTGCTGCGTCACCGCCGCGATCTGCCCGATCATGATGTCGGGCGACGGGCTCGCCACCGACGGCAGGCTGTGATGCTCGGCCAGCCAATAGCGGACATAACCGAGCTGATCGACATGGCGGGCCAGATCGATGCTGTTGCGCAACGCCGCCGACGGCCTGGTGGCCGTGGTGGTGACGGAGAGGTCGAGGACGGAAAGCGGGATCATTGGCTCAACCTAATGCCTGCGCGTCGCGCCACAATGGGCTGACCGCGACCGTGACCTGCCACGAATGCAAAGATCGACCGCAACGAAGTTGGGACATTCCGCCTGTATACAGGATGGTATCTAGCATCTCCCACTGGATATTTCAGCGAGAGCCGTCCGGGACACACAGGCACCCTTTGATATAACTCGTGTTTCTTCGCCCACAGTCAAGCCAGGCTCAGCCGCCAAAACAGCAATATTCGCAGCCAAGTGGGCTAAATCCCATTTACGGTGGGCTGTCTATTGCGACGCACTTCCCTTATCTTGGCATATTACGAGGGGGACGCCCCTCTTGAGTTGAAATTTACGCCCCATTCGGAACCTGCGTTGCCATGACCGATCTCGCCACTGCCATCGCCGACGGCCACACCGCGATTCCCAGGCCGAAGATCTCGTTCGAGTTCTTTCCGCCGAAGACCGAGGAGATGGACCGGACGCTGTGGGCCTCGATCAAGCGCCTCGCGCCGCTGGAGCCGAGCTTCGTCTCGGTAACCTATGGTGCCGGCGGCTCGACCCGCGAGCGCACCCACGCCACCATCGCGCGCATCCTGAAGGAGACCGCGCTGCTGCCGGCGGCCCATCTCACCTGTGTCGGCGCCTCGCGCCGGGAGATCGACGAGGTCGTCGACCGCTATCATGAGGTCGGCGTCCGCCACATCGTAGCACTTCGCGGCGATCCGCCCGGCGGCATCGGCACGCCCTACTCCACCCGTGCCGACGGCTACCAGACCTCGCCCGAGCTGATCGCCGGCATCAAGAAGCGCCACCCCGACATCGAGATCTCGGTCTCGGCTTATCCGGAGAAGCACCCCGAGAGCCGCGACTTCGACGCCGACATCGACATGCTCCAGGCCAAGGTCGACGCCGGCGCCACCCGCGCCATCACCCAGGTGTTCTTCGACAACGACCTCTACTTCCGCTACCTCGACCGTGTCCGCGCCCGCGGCATCGACATTCCGATCGTGCCAGGGATCATGCCGATGCACAATTTCAAGCAGGCGCGCGGCTTCGTCACCCGCGCCGGCACCACGGTGCCGCACTGGCTCGCGGAGAAGTTCGACGGTCTCGACGACGATCCAGAGACCCGCAAGCTGGTCGCGGCGACCGTCGCCGCGGGCCAGGTGCAAAAGCTCGCCAAGCATGGCGTCGACACCTTCCATTTCTACACCATGAACCGCGCCGACCTCGTGTTCGCGATCAGCCATCTGCTCGGCATCCGTCCGAAGTCCGCCAACAAGGCTGCTGCCTGATGCCCGCCCCCGTATCCCCAGCGCGTACCGCCTTCCTTGCCGCTGCAGCTAAGCGCATCCTGATTCTCGACGGCGCCATGGGCACGATGATCCAGGCGCTGCAGCTCGACGAGGCCGCGTTCCGCAGCGAGCGGTTCAAGGACTTCCATCGCGACCTCCGCGGCAACAACGATCTCTTGATCCTCACCCAGCCCGAAGCGATCGAGGACATCCACGCGCAATATCTGCGCGCCGGGGCCGACATCGTCGCCACCAACACCTTCTCGGCGACATCGATCGCGCAGGCCGACTACGACCTGTCCGACATCATCTACGAGCTCAACCGCGAGGGCGCCCGGCTCGCCCGCAATGCGGCCACGCGTGTTGCGGCCGAGGACGGCAAACAGCGCTTCGTCGCCGGCGCGATGGGCCCGACCAACCGCACCGCCTCGATCTCGCCTGACGTGTCCAACCCCGGCTACCGCGCCGTGACCTTCGACGACCTGCGTCTCGCCTATGGCGAGCAGGCGCGCGGTCTCCTTGACGGCGGCGCCGACATCCTGCTGCTCGAGACCATCTTCGATACGCTCAACGCCAAGGCGGCGCTCTATGCCATCGCTGAGCTCGCCGAGGAGCGCGGCATCGACGTGCCCGTCATGATCTCGGGCACCATCACCGACAAGTCCGGCCGCCTGCTCTCGGGCCAGATGCCGGAGGCGTTCTGGAATTCGGTGCGTCACGCCAAGCCGCTGACGATCGGCTTCAACTGCGCGCTCGGCGCCGAGGATCTGCGCGCCCATGTCGCCGACATCGGCCGCGTCGCGGATACCTTGGTCTGCGCCTATCCCAATGCCGGCCTGCCCAACGAGTTCGGCCAGTATGACGAGACGCCGGCCTATATGGCGCGGCTGATCGGCGAGTTCGCGAGCGCCGGCCTCGTCAACATCGTCGGCGGCTGCTGCGGCACCACGCCGGACCATATCGCCGCGATCGCCGCCGCGGTGGCCCCGCACAAGCCGCGCGCCGTGCCGGAGATCGCGCCGCGGCTGCGGCTGTCGGGCCTGGAGCCGTTCGAGCTGACGCCCGCCATTCCGTTCGTCAACGTCGGCGAACGCACCAACGTCACGGGCTCCGCCAAATTCCGCAAGCTGATCACCGCCGGCGACTACACGGCTGCACTGCAGGTCGCACGCGACCAGGTCGAGAACGGCGCCCAGGTCATCGACGTCAATATGGACGAGGGCCTGCTGGATTCGGAAGCCGCGATGCGGACCTTCCTCAACCTCGTCGCTGCCGAGCCGGACATCGCCCGCGTGCCCGTGATGGTCGACTCCTCGAAATTCCATGTCATCGAGGCCGGCCTGAAATGCGTGCAGGGCAAGCCGGTGGTGAACTCGATCTCGCTGAAGGAAGGCGAGGAGAAGTTCATCCATGAAGCGAAGATCGCGCGCCGCCACGGCGCCGCCGTCGTCGTGATGGCGTTCGACGAGACCGGCCAGGCCGACACCTACAAGCGCAAGACCGAGATCTGCGCCCGCGCCTACAAGATCCTGGTCGAGCAGATCGGCTTCCCGCCTGAGGACATCATCTTCGATCCCAACATCTTCGCCATCGCGACCGGACTTGAGGAACACAACAATTACGGCGTCGACTTCATCGAAGCGACACGTTGGATCCGGCAGAACCTGCCGCATGCCCACGTTTCCGGCGGCGTCTCGAATCTGTCGTTCTCGTTCCGCGGCAATGAGCCGGTGCGCGAGGCGATGCACTCGGTGTTCCTGTATCACGCCATCAAGGCCGGCATGGACATGGGCATCGTCAATGCCGGCCAGATGATCGTCTATGACGACATCGATCCCGAGCTGCGCCAGGTGTGCGAGGACGTGGTGCTGAACCGCGACCCCGGCGCGTCCGAGCGGCTGCTGGCGCTGGCCGAGAAATTCCGTGGCCAGGGCAAGCAGACCAAGGAGGCCGATCTCGCCTGGCGCGAATGGCCGGTCGGCAAGCGGCTCTCCCACGCGCTGGTGCACGGCATCACCGAGTTCATCGAGCAGGACACCGAGGAAGCCCGAGCCGCCTCGACGCGGCCGCTCGACGTCATCGAAGGCCCGCTGATGGCCGGCATGAACGTGGTCGGCGACCTCTTCGGCGACGGCAAGATGTTCCTGCCGCAAGTCGTGAAGTCCGCACGCGTGATGAAGCAGGCGGTGGCCTATCTGATGCCGTTCATGGAGGCGGAGAAGGCCGCCAACAAGGGCCGCGCCAACGAGCGCTCCAACGCCGGCAAGATCGTGCTCGCCACCGTCAAGGGCGACGTCCACGACATCGGCAAGAACATCGTCGGCATCGTGCTCCAGTGCAACAATTTCGAGGTCATCGACCTCGGCGTCATGGTGCCCGCCGCCAAGATCATCGAGACCGCCAAGGCCGAGAACGCCGACATCGTCGGGCTCTCCGGCCTGATCACGCCGTCGCTCGACGAGATGGCCTATCTCGCTACCGAGATGGAGCGCCAGGGCCTGAACGTGCCGCTCCTGATCGGCGGCGCCACGACGAGCCGCGTCCACACCGCGGTCAAGATCGATCCGAACTACCGGAATGGCCCGGTCGTTCATGTCAACGACGCCAGCCGCGCCGTCGGCGTCGCCTCCTCGCTGCTGTCGCCGGAGCGCAAGGATACCTACGCCACGGAGATTCGCAGCGAGTATCAGAAGATCGCCGCTGCGCATCTGCGCGGCCAGGCCGACAAGAAGCGGCTGAAGCTCGCGGACGCCCGCGCCAACGCGCCGAAGATCGACTTCGCCAAGGCGAAGCCGGTGAAGCCGACCTTCCTCGGCGTCAAGACCTTCGTTGATTACGACCTCGCCGAGCTGGTGCCCTATATCGACTGGACGCCGTTCTTCCAGACCTGGGAGCTCGCCGGCCGTTTCCCTGCGATTCTCGACGACGCCAAGGTCGGCGAGGCCGCACGGGCGCTCTATGACGACGCGCTGAAGATGCTGAAGCGCATCGTCGCCGAGAAGTGGTTCACGGCGCGCGCCGCGATCGGCTTCTGGCCGGCCAATGCCAAGGGCGACGACATCGTGCTCTATGCCGACGACAGCCGCACCACGGCGGTCGCGACCCTGCACACCCTGCGCCAGCAGCTCGAGAAGCGCGAGGGTCGCTTCAACACCGCACTCTCCGACTTCATCGCGCCTGTGGGTTCCGGCGTGCCGGACTATGTCGGCGGCTTCGTCGTCACCACCGGTCTCGGCGAGGACGCGGTGGCCGACCGCTTCAAGAACGCCAATGACGACTACTCCTCGATCCTGGTGAAGGCGCTGGCCGACCGCCTCGCCGAGGCCTTCGCCGAGCGGCTGCATGCCCGCGTCCGCCGCGAGTTCTGGGCCTACGCTCCGGACGAGGCGCTCTCGCCGGACGATCTGATCCTGGAGAAGTATCACGGCATCCGTCCCGCGCCCGGCTATCCGGCGCAGCCCGACCACACCGAGAAGGCGACCTTGTTCGAACTGCTCGACGCCGAGAAGAATGCCGGCGTGCGGCTGACCGAGAGCTTTGCGATGTGGCCGGGCTCGTCGGTGTCGGGCCTCTATTTTGCCTCGCCGGAGAGCTTCTATTTCGGCGTCGGCAAGATCGAGCGCGACCAGGTCGAGGACTACGCCGCGCGCAAGGGCATGACGGTGGCCGAGGTCGAGCGCTGGCTGGCGCCGATCCTGAACTACATTCCGGCAAGGGGGACGCCAGAGGCCGAGGCGCCTCGCGCCGTCGCGGCGCCGACACCGCCGCCCGCCAACGACGCCGCGCCCGCGGAGCTCGCCAGCCACCCGCCCGGCTGCACCTGCGCGGTGCACCTGGCGTGGCGCAAGAAGGCCGTGGGCGCGAAGTAGCCCGAGCACGCACCCCGCCCACCACCGTCGTCCCGGCGAACGCCGGGACCCATACCGCGTGATAGATCCGTAGTCCGCGGTGGCAGAGATTGAGCACAACAACATCTCCCTATGGTTGGGTCCCGGCGTTCGCCGGGACGACAGCGGATATGACGCGCCATGATCGGCACGCATATGCAGCGTTTAAAGTTCAATCAGGGCGGCAGACACGCCTCCTCAGCCTCGCGACGCTGATCGCCCGAGTTGATCCGGCAGGTCCGCCCTCGAAGCAGCAGGAGGGCGCAGGGAAGGCCGGGAGCTCGCCGCCCCCATGGCCCCCGTGCGAGAGAAAAGCACGGGGCAGGAACCACAGGTTTGGCAGGACATCCCGGCCTTCCCTGCGCGATGGGCTTCCGCCTTATACGTGCTCTCCCCGGGGACCGGCTGTCTTGCCCCCGTCGCTGGCGGATCATCGCCGCCGGCTTGGCATCAGCATCGGGATGCCAGGACCACACGATTTCGGCGTCCGCCGTCTGCCGTTCGTCGGTGTGAGACACACTGCGGCAGATGGCGTCCATCGCTCCCCGCGTCCAACGTTCGTGACGATCGCGATCCGCCCCTCTAGGGGACACGGGATGCGACATCTATGCATGAATTCCGAAAACGCGAAACAGAATTATTTCTGCGCGCGGGACTGGACAGGGCAAATCAGTCTGATGCGGCTGAGGAATCCGGATTTTCCACGCAGGTGACTTTCGGGACCTGAGCGATCCGTCAGACGGCTGCGCTTCTTTGATTCGCATCGCTCTCAGCAAGTGAGTCGCCTGCCCGTCCTTAAACCGGGAGGTCAGATCTCCTAGCGCCCATATCCTGAAGCGCACCCAAGCACTGTCTGACAAAGGCCCGCCAACGCGGCGCTAGGCCCAGAAGCCGCGTTAGTGGTTGCGACCATCGCGCCGACATCATCAAGGCAACTAAACTTTCCTGAAGCAAAGTCCTTGACTTTTCCAGGACACCCGCTCAAGTTGCGACAGCTCCCGGACGGGGGCTGGAAATGAACCGAGAGCGGTTCTGGCGAGATCTTCTGCCGGATGGCAGCTGAAATCTAGGTGTTAGCGGATGCTGCGCAGATTTCTGCCCTTAGGGATCAGGCCAGAGCAGTTCTCCTACCCAGGAGAACCAAAGTGAATCCCGACAATCTGATACTGCGATACGAGCAAGTCCACGAACAGGTCGAGGGACCGGTTAGACGAATCGTTGGTTTCGTGAAGGCAAAGAATATGCTTGCCTTGTTTGATGCTGCCGATCTGGACGCAAACCCGCGATCCGCTAAGGCAGGTCCAGTCACCGAGGCCATCATCGAAAGCATAGTCGAAACGCCAGAAACATTTCCTTTTAAGACAAAGGGGGTGCTTGTCGGCGCTTCTGACTATGACGCTCTGGACCGCCGCCGTTACGGCTTGCGCTTTGAGAACACACACATCGAGGGCATTCTCGACGGCGGGCACAATATGCTCGCTATCGGCACCCATATCCTTTCTATCGCAACAAACGACATAAGAATTGCGCGGAAGCTGAAGCGATGGCCCGATTTCAAGCAAGCCTGGGAGGAAAACCGCGCGGCCGTGGCTGCTCTGCGCAAAATTTCCGCGGCCGATGATGGCGAAATTGGCCCTCTGGACTTCTTGATCCCAATCGAGATTCTCGTTCCATCAGACGTTGAGAATCCTGACATCGTACAGCAATTCAACAGTTCGTTGCTCGACATCTGCGCGGCCCGCAACAACAACGTAGAGCTGCGACTTGAAACCAAAGCCAATCAGAAAGGCTACTACGAAGCACTTAGCCAAGCGCTGCCTACCGACATCGTCCCCCGCGTGGAATGGAAAACAAACGATGGCGGCGAAATCAAAGTACGAGATCTGATTTCCCTCGCGTGGATTCCACTGTCTATGCTGGATTTGCCTTCAGACGAAGACGGACGACAGATTGAAGCTCCAATTCCTCAGAACATCTACAGAAATAAAGGGGAATGCGTGAAGCTCTTCGATAGGCTGATGGGAAATCCCCAGGTATCCCGAAAAACGGACGGAGAGTACACGCACGAACTTCATAGCGAAGCAGTAAAGAGCGCGCTTCAACTTGCGGGACAGCTCCCAGAGCTTTACGATCGCATTTACCGAGATTTTCCATATTGGTACAACGACGGCGAAGGAAAATTTGGTCGTATAAAAATTGTCAAAATGGCAAAAGATATGCGGTCCAAGCCTCTGACTCACTTCACAAGTCAAGAGGTGGAATACAACTATCCGGACGGACTAATCATGCCATTGGTTTATGGCTTGAAGGCCCTCATGAAAAAAAGCCGGAGCGGCCGCATTGAGTGGAAAGTCGATCCGAATGCGTTCCTGGACGGTCACGGTAGTGCAATCGTCAAAAAATACCGAGTTATCCTCGACGCGTTCAATTTTGATCCGCAGAAGATCGGCAAGAACGAAGGTTCATATAACTTGGTTCTTGATGCATTCGATACCGAGCTTCTCAGGCTCAAGAGTTCATCTTAGGTGCTGAGATGGCAACGTATCGTGCTTTGCCAAGCGGCATCACACTCTCGGATCGAGACGCAGCGATTATAAAGGGCATGATGGCCCGAGGCGATCGCCAACACGACATAGCAGCTTGGTTCGGTGTCAATGGCGGCAGAGTTGGCGAGATCGCATCAGGACGAAAGTTCCCCGAAGTTCTTCCTGCTCCGCAAGAATATCTACCACCGGCAGGCCCTTATCTCTCAGGTCGCGACACTGCTGTGCTTTTCTCCGTGCTAGCGGAAATGCGGGGACTGATTGAGAAGGTGGAGAGTTTCGTGAAACACCAAAACTATTGACTGCTGTCACCTTGTGGAAGGAGCTCCAACGATCGTTGGGGCTCCTTCCATGCGCGCTCACCGCCTGTTACGGGTTACGTCGGCTGGCCTCGATGGCGATCCCCCCCGTGTCCCCCGCGCCACGGCCGCCGCGAATGACAAAGCGCCACAGCCGGCGCCATGCGATGCAGCGTGGACTTATCCCCGCTAACCGGCTGAAATGCCGCCGGGGCCTCCGGGTGGTTTTTCGTTCATGTCGTTGCAGTTCAGGCTTGCGTCCCGAAACCTGTTCCATGACAGGCTTCGTTTCATTGCCACCATCATCGGCATCATCTTCTCGATCGTGCTGGTGACCGTGCAGATGGGCCTCTATGTCGGCTTCCGCCGCATGGTCACGACCATGATCGACCATTCCCCGGCCGAGCTGTGGATCATGCCGGTCGGCACCAAATGCTTCGAGGATCCCTCGTTGCTTGACGAGCGGCAGCGGTTCCGGGCGCTGGCGGTTCCCGGCGTGGCGGAGGCGACGCCGCTGGTGATCGGCTATGCGCAATGGCGGCTGCCGCAGGGCACCACGACGCCGGTCTTCGTGGTCGGCTCGGAACTGCGCGGGCTCGGGCTGCATCCCTGGAACGTGGTGGAGGGACGGCTGGACGACCTGTCCGTGCCGGGCGCGGTCGCTATCGACCAGACCTATTTCGAGCGGCTCGGCATCGGCGGCGCCGGCCAGGCTGCAGAGCTCCGCGACCAGAAGGTGCAGGTGATGGCTGTCACCAAAGGCATCCGCTCGTTCACGACAACGCCTTACGTGTTCACCGACGTCGACCGCGCCCGCGCCTATACCGGCATCGCCTCGAACAAGGCGTCCTATCTGGTGGTCAAGCTGGCGGCCGAGGCCGACCTCTGGACCGTGCAGCGGGCGCTGCGCGACAGCCTGTCCAATGTCGAGGTGCTGACCGCAGCCGAGTTCGCGAGCCGCAGCCGCTCGTTCTGGCTGTTCGGCACCGGCGCCGGTGCCGCGCTGTTCGCCGGCGCCCTGCTCGGCCTCATCGTCGGCACCGTGATCGTGGCGCAGACGCTCTATTCCAGCACCAAGGATCACATCAACGAGTTCGCGACCCTGCGCGCGATCGGCTCGTCCAGCCGCTACATCTACACCGTCATCATCTGGCAGGCGCTGCTCAGCGCCATCGTCGGCTTCGCCGGCGCTGCGGCGATCGGCAAGATCGTGGCGGCGGCGACCGCGGAATCGGCGCTGCCGGTCATCATGACACCGACGCTGACGGTCGCGCTGTTCGTGCTGACGGTGACGATGTGCGTCGGCTCGGCGATCGCGGCGATCCTCAAGGTCATGCGCATCGACCCGACCCTGGTATTCTCGCGATGACCGACACCGTGCTCGAGGCCACCGATCTCGTGCATCACCTCGGCCAGGGGGCCGGCAGGGTGCAGGCACTGAAGGGCGTGAGCCTGTCGCTGAAGGGCGGCGAGCTGGCGCTGCTGATGGGCCCTTCGGGCAGCGGCAAGACGACGCTGCTGTCGATCCTGGGTTGCCTGATGACGCCGGATGGCGGTGCCGTGCGGGTTGCCAACCAGCCGGTCGCGGGGCTCGATCCCGAGGCGCTGGCGAAGCTGCGCCGCGAGCGCATCGGCTTCATCTTTCAATCCTATCATCTGTTTCCGACGCTGAACGCCGAGGACAATGTGCGGCTCGCGCTCGATGTGCGCGGCGAACGCGCGGGGTCTGCGAAGAAGGCGGCGCGCGAGGTGCTCGAGAGGGTCGGCCTCGGTCCGAAGAAGCGGTCGTTCCCGCGCGAGCTCTCGGGCGGCGAGCAGCAGCGCGTCGCGATCGCCCGCGCCATCGTCGGCAAGGCGCAGGTCATTCTCGCCGACGAGCCGACCGGCGCGCTCGATACGGCCAATGGCCATGCCATCATGACCCTGCTCGCGGACATCGCCAAGGATCCCTCACGCGCGGTGCTGGTGGTCACGCACGATCCGCGCATCCTGCCGTTCGCCAATCGCGTCATTCACATCGAGGACGGCCGCATCGTCCGCGAGGAGAGCGGCGGCGAGTCCATGAAGAAAGTCTCGCACGCATGATATCGGGAATTCCAGAACGCGCTCACCTGCTCGGGCTCGTCGCAGCGGCCGCACTTGCTATCACCGTCACGCCGACCTCGATTCCACCGACAGCGCGCGCCGCCAATGCCCAGGAGGAACGCTGGCTGGCCGTCGCACCCGGCCGGGTCGAGCCGGCATCCGGCCTGATCAAGCTCGGCGCGCCCGTGGTTGGGCTGATCCAGGAGGTGCTGGTCAAGCCGCACGAGACCGTGTTCACCGGCCAGGCCCTGGTGCGGCTCGGCAACGCCGAAGCCCGCGCGCAGCTCGCCAGCGCCGAGGCGCAGGTCGCGATGCGCAAGCGCGTGCGCAACAAGGAGTCGACACCGTCTGGCGCGGGCCCGCGGCGCCGGGCCGAAGACGGCGTCGCCGACGCGCAGGCGGCCGTGTTCGACGCGCGTACTGCGCTCGACAAGGCGGTAGCCGAGCGGCGCGCCGGGCGCGGCGCCGATGCCGATGTCGACACCGCACGCACACAACTGACAGCCGCGCAGGCGAAGCTGGAGCAGCAGGCCGACGAGCTGCGCAAGGTCACCGCTGATGCGCCACTGCCGATCAGCGCCGAGGGCCAGCTCAACGTCGCCCGCAGCGAACTGCAGGGTGCCCGCGCCACGTTGGAAAAGCTCACCATCCGCGCGCCGCTCGACGGCACGGTGCTGCAGGTCAATGCGCGCACCGGCGAGATCGCCTCGCCGCAGGCGACCCAGCCGATGGTGCTGCTCGGCGACACGTCGTCGCTGCGCGTACGCGCCGAGCTCGACCAGCGCGACCTCGACAAGATCAAGGTCGGTCAGCAGGCCGTGGTCCGCTCCGACGCCTTCCGCGGCCGCGACGTCGCCGGCAAGGTCGCCGCCATCGCCCCCCTGGTCGAGAGCAGCCGCGCTGCTGCGCTCAGCCAGCGCAACATGACCGATGTCGATGTCGTCGAGGTGCTGGTCGATCTGGCCGAGCCGGGCCCGTTCGCGGTGGGCATGAAGGTGGACGTGTATTTCCGGCCGTGAGGGGCGCGCCGTGCGGCCCACGCCTCGCGCGCTGCTGCCCACCCTCCCCTGGAGGGGAGGGTGAGCACCGAGCAAGCGGCACGGTCTGACGTCTCGATGGACTCCATCAATCCCCGCTCGGCGGGGCCAGCGGCTGGACGATCTCCTGGAATGGCGGCAGCGCCTCGCACCTTGCGGCATGCGCGGCCAGCGCCGGATAGCGCGTGGCGTCGAACAGATGCGGATGCGCCTCGCGTGTGAAGCGCAGCACGCAGGCGACGGCAATGTCGGCATGGCCGATTCGCTCGCCATACCAGTAGTCTGTCGTGATTGCGGCGCGCTCCGCCTCGAGCATCGCCAGCACGCCCGAGATCTGCGTCTCGCAACGCGCGACCCACAGGGCCAGGCGGTCCTTGCGCAGCACGCGCTCATAGATCAGGCTGACGGCCTTGTCGCCCAAGCCAGTCGCGAGCGCGATCGTATGCAGCTGCCTGCGGCGCAGCGCGCCGCTCCGCGCCAGCATCGCGCGCTCGGGCCCGACGGTCTCGTCGAGATGATCGAGGATCGCCACCGAGTCGATCAGCGCCTCGCCGTCGTCGAGCACCAGCACCGGCACGCGCAGCAGCGGGTTGTACGGCGCGATCTTGTTGGCGTCGCCGAAGGTCGACCACGGCTTGTGCTCGAACGGCAGGCTGTAGAGCCTGAGCGCGATCGCGGTGCGGCGGACGAAAGGCGAGTCGTATTGGCCGATCAGGAACATCGGTTATCCTCCTGTGCGGCGCATTGAAGCGCCGTTCGACGCCGTTGTCAGCTCCCATGTTCAGGCGAGCAGCGGCACATGCGGTGCGACATCGCACGGCAGCGTGCCGTCGAGGCGCGGATCGGGGGCGATCTCGATCTGGCGGCGATAGGGCCGGAAGCCGGAGCGCTGGTAGAACGCGAGCGCGCGCGGATGATCGAAGCTGCAGGTGTGGACCCAGAGCCGGGTCAGCGGCTGCGCCCAGGCGCGGCGTAGCGCGTGATTCATCAGCAGGCGGCCTGCGCTGGTGCCGATCAGCTTCGACGTGACGCCGAACAGCACCAGCTCGCAATCGGACTTCTTGCGGAAATCGAGCTCCAGCAGGGCTTCATCACCGCCGTCATGCGCCAAGGTGTAGATCTCGACTCCGTCAGCGCGAACTGTCTTGGCAAGCTCCGCATCGCTCATCCGCGTGCGCTGCGACCACAGCCACTCCCAGCCGACGCGGGCATAGAGGTCACGGTACCAGTCGAGATCAGGCTGCGCGACGCGGCGAATGCTCCAGTCGCCGATCGGATCGGGCGGCAGCACTGGCGGTGCCAGCATTTCCAGCGAGGTCACCACGGCCGCGACCTTGCCGGGCGGGACGTCGAAATATCCGTCGGGAATGGTCACTCAAGACGACCTGATTGAAGAGTGATCGGCAACTTGCTTACCCCGGACGTAATTGGAACCGCACAGCGGTCCCGGCATGGTCGGCGCATTCAACATCAGGAGCCATGCCCATGCAACGACGAGACGTGCTGCTGACCGCGGCAGCAGCCAGCTTCGCTGCGACGGGAGCGAGCCTCGCCGCCGCACCGACCGCGGCGCGCCCGCGTATCCGCTGCAGCGACGGCGTGACGCTCTATCACGAGGAGTGGGGCAGCGGCCGGCCGGTGCTGTTCGTACATGCCTGGGCGCTGACCAGCGCGATGTGGACCTACCAGATCTCCGATCTCAGCCAGCGCGGGCTGCGCTGCATTGCCTTCGACCGCCGCGGCCATGGACGCTCCGACGTGCCGGGCAGCGGCTACGAGCTCGACCGCCTGGCCGACGACATCGCCGAGGTCATCGCGCAGCTCGACCTTGATGACGTCGCGCTGGTCGGCATGTCCATGGGCTGCAACGAGATCCTCAACTACGTCGCGCGGCACGGCACGGGACGCATCTCGCGCATCGCGATGCTCGGACCGACGACGCCGTTTCCGCTGCAGACCGCGGACAATGCGCTCGGCGCGCCCCACGGCTATTTCGAGCAGTGCTGGGCCGCGTGGCAGAGCGACTTTCCGAAATGGATCGAGGACAACAAGCTGCCGTTCTTCACGAAGGACGCCTCGCCGCAGATGATGGAATGGGTCGCGGCGATGATGCGCCAGATGCCCATTCCCGTCGCGGTCGCCACCAACCGCGCGCTGATCGCGACCGACCTGCGGCCGGTGCTTGCGAAGATCGACCGTCCCGTGCTGATCCTGCACGGCGACAAGGACGTCTCGGCGCCGCTCGACATGACGGGACGGCCGACCGCCAAGGGCATCAAGGACGCCGAGCTGAAGGTCTATCCCGGCGGCCCGCATGGGCTGTTCGTGACCCACATGAAGCAGGTCAATGCCGACCTTGCTGCGTTCCTGGCTTAGCTGCTGTGGGACGTGAGCGCCCTACTCGCCCTCGTCGCTCGCCAGCACGCCCTTCACGGCGCGCGCCCAGCCGGCGAGCTTGCGCTGCCGGGTCGCCGCACTCATCGCAGGCCGGAAGCGGTGCTCGAGCCGCCAATTGTCGGCGAACTTCTCCGGCTCCGGATAGACGCCCGCATTCAGGCCGGCGAGATAGGCGGCGCCGAGCGCGGTGGTCTCCTGGATCATGGGACGGTCGACCGGTGCGTCGAGCAGGTCGGCGAGACGCTGCATGGTCCAGTCCGAGGCGGTCATGCCGCCATCGACGCGCAGCACGATGGTGGCGGCCGACGCGTCCGGCCAGTCGGCGCGCATCGCGGCCCACAGATCGTAGGTCTGATAGCAGACGCTTTCCAGCGTCGCATGCGCGAGTTCGGCCGGCCCGGTGTTGCGGGTGAGGCCGAACAACGCGCCGCGCACGCGCGGATTCCAATAGGGTGCGCCGAGGCCGACGAAGGCCGGCACCAGATAGACCGACTGCATCGAGTCGGACTTGTCGGCGAGCGGGCCGGTTTCCGCGGCATGCTTGATGATGCCGAGGCCGTCGCGCAGCCATTGCACGGCCGAGCCGGCGACGAAGATCGAGCCTTCGAGCGCATAGGTCCTGACGCCGTCGAGCTGATAGGCGATGGTCGTCAGCAGCTTGTTGTTCGATTTCACCGGCGTGGCGCCGGTGTTGAGCAGCGCGAAGCAGCCGGTGCCGTAGGTCGACTTCATCATGCCCGGCGTGAAGCAGGCTTGTCCGATCGTCGCGGCCTGCTGGTCGCCGGCGATGCCCGCGACCTTGATCGAGCCGCCGAACAGATCCGGCGTCGTGGTGCCGAAATCGGCGGAGGAGTCCTTGACCTCCGGCAGCATCGAGCGCGGCACGCGCAGCAGCTTCAGCAGCGTCTCGTCCCACTGCCCGGTGTGGATGTTGAACAGCAGCGTGCGCGAGGCGTTGGTGGCGTCGGTGGCGTGGACCTTGCCGCCGGTCAGGCGCCACAGCAGGTAGCAGTCGACGGTGCCGAACATCAGCTCGCCGCGGTCCGCCCGCTCGCGCGCGCCCGGCACGTGGTCGAGAATCCAGGCGACCTTGGTGCCGGAGAAATAGGGATCGATGATCAGGCCGGTTTTGGCGCTGACGTCCGGTTCATGGCCGTCCGCCTTGAGCCGCGCGCAGATGTCGGCGGTGCGGCGGTCCTGCCAGACGATGGCGCGGTGCACCGCCTGGCCGGTGGCGCGGTCCCATACCACGGTGGTCTCGCGCTGGTTGGTGATGCCGATCGCGGCGATGTCCTTTGCAGCCAGGCCCGCCTTTGTCAGCGCGTCGCGGCAGGTCATCACGGTCGAGGTCCAGATGTCCTCCGGCTCGTGCTCGACCCAGCCCGACGCCGGGAAATGCTGCGGGAATTCCTGCTGCGCCACCGCGGCGATCGAGATGTCGGAGCGGAACACGATCGCGCGCGAGGACGTGGTGCCCTGATCGATGGCCAGCACGAAGGACATGGAGTTTCTTCCCGGGAGGTTGACGACGTTGGCGACAAGCAAGCGGATCAGGCGGGCGAGGTCAAGGTGGAGCAGCACGCGGGATGCCCACCCTCCCCTGGAGGGGGAGGGTCGGCTCGCATGAAGCGCAGCGGAATGCGAGACGGGGTGGGGTGAGCCACAGGCGCGGTGCTCGTGGAGAGATCACCCCACCCCGCCTCGCATTTCGCTTCGCTCAACGTGAGGCGACCCTCCCCCTCCAGGGGAGGGTGAGGAAATCGATCGCTGCTGCTCGGTTGGGTAGGAGCCCGCTACACCGCAGCCGTGGTCACACCGCCATCCACGACGATGGTCTGGCCGGTCATGAAGGTCGACGCATCCGAAGCGAGGTAGGCGACCGCGCCGGCGATCTCGTGCGGCTCGCCGATGCGTCGGAGCGGCGTGGTGGCGCAGCGCTGCTTCAGGCGGGCTTCGTCCTCCCACAGCGCGCGGGCGAAGTCGGTCTTGATCAGGCCGGGCGCGACGCAATTGATGCGGACGCCCTGCGGGCCCCATTCGCCGGCGAGACTGCGGCACAGCGCAAAGTCGGCAGCCTTGGAGATGCCGTAGGCGCCGATCACGGTCGAGCCGCGCAGGCCGCCGATCGAGGAGACGATGATGACCGAGCCCCTGCCCCGCGCCGCCATCGGCGGGATCGCCTTGGCGCAGAGCCAGAGGTTGCTCTTCACGTTGGAGGCCATGATCTTGTCGAAGGCCTCGTCGGTGATGTCGAGCAGCGGACCGTAATACGGGTTCACCGCCGCGTTGCAGACGAGGATGTCGACCTGGCCGTAATGCGTCACGGCGCCGTCGATCAGCGCATCGACTTCGGCGCGACGCGAGATGTTGCAGGGGATGACATGGGCGTCGCCGCCGTTGGCGCGGATGCCGCTCGCGACCTCCTCGCAGGCGTCAAGCTTGCGGCTGGAGATCACCACCTTGGCGCCGAGCTGCGCGAGCAGCTCCGCCGAGGCGCGGCCGATGCCGCGGCTGGAGCCGGTGACGACGGCGACCTGTCCGGTGAGGTCGAAGGGATTGGGGGTCATATCTGCTTCCTCCGCGTCATTGCGAGGAGTGAAGCGACGAAGCAATCCAGAGTTGCGCGTGACGCCCTGGATTGCTTCGCTCCTCTCGCAATGACGGCTCGACGATCAAATTGCTCCGGAGCCAGTCGACGCCGGCAACGTAGCTCTCTCAAATCCGTCATGCGCGGGCTTGACCCGCCTGCGGGGCCGAAGCCCCTTCGGCGCGGCGAAGGCCCGCGCATCCATCTCAGAGAGCGATGGGTTGCCGGGGCAAGCCCGGCAACGACGCATTCGCTTAGATCAACCCGCCGGCCTCGCTGACGCGGCGCATGTGGTAGTCGGTGTCGCCGAACGTCGTCTCGATCATCGACAGCCGCTTGAAGTAGTGGCCGATCTTGGCCTCCATGGTCATGCCGATGCCGCCATGGAGCTGGATCGACTGCTGGCCGACGAACTTGGCCGATTTGCCGATCTGGACCTTGGCTGCGGCAATCGATGTGGTGCGCTCCTTGGCGTCGTCGAACTCGGCGGCCATGGTCGCGAACATCGACATCGAGCGGGCCTGCTCCAGCGCGACGAACATGTCGGAGGCGCGGTGCTGCAGCGACTGGAACGAGCCGATCGCGACGCCGAACTGCTTGCGCGTCTTGATGTACTCGACCGTGGTCTTGAGCGACTCGTCCATCAGGCCGACGGCTTCCGCGCACAGCGCGATGCGGGCTTCGTCGACGACGCGCTCGATCAGCGGCAGGCCGTTGGCGGAATCGCCGATCACGGCGTCAGCCCCCACTTCCACGCCGGTGAAGGTGATGTCGGCCGCGTGCAGGCCGTCCTGCGTCGGATAGCCCTTGCGGGTGACGCCCTTGGCATCCGCCGGCACGATGAACACGCCGATGCCGGACTTGTCGCGCTGGCCGCCCGAGGTGCGCGCGGTCACGATCAGGGTGTCGGCGTTCTCGCCGTTGAGGACGACGAACTTTTCGCCGTCGATGACATAGCCGTCGCCCTTCTTCTTCGCCGAGGCGGCGACATCGAACAGGTCGTAGCGCGACTGCTTCTCGAGCTGGGCGAAGGCGAACGTCTTGCTGCCGTCGATGATGCCGGGAAGATGCGCCGCCTTCTGCGCTGCCGAGGCTCCATGACGCAGGAAGCCGCCAGCGAGCACCACGGTCGCCAGATACGGCTCGAGCACCAGCGCGCGGCCCATCGCCTCCATCACGATCATGGTCTCGACACCGCCGGCGCCGAAGCCGCCATCGTCCTCGGAGAACGGCAGACCGAGCAGGCCCTGCTCGGCGAGCTTGGACCACATCGCCTGGCTCCAGCCGCCCTTCTCCTTCATGTAAAGCTTGCGCTTGTCGAAATCATAGGCATCCGCCAGCAGGCCGTCGATGCTGTCCTTGAGGAGGCGTTGCTCCTCGGTGAGATCAAAATCCATTGGTTGACTCTCCAGTATCCCCATTCTCCGTCATGCCCGCGCTTGTCGCGGGCATCCACGTCGTGCCGTTATGCGGGCGGCGTGGATGGCCGGGTCAAGCCCGGCCATGACAGCGTGCGTCGTCGAGGCGCTGCGGCTCACATGTCAGAGCCCCAGCACCGCCTTGGCGATGATGTTGCGCTGGATCTCGTTGGAGCCGCCGTAGATCGAGACCTTGCGGTTGTTGAAGTAGCTCGGCGCGATCTGGGCGGTCCAATCCATGGTCTCGTTGCTGTCGTCGTCGCCGTGCACGTCATACGGCGCGGCGAACGGGCCGATCACCTCCATCAGCAGCTCGGTCGTGGTCTGCTGGATCTCGGAGCCCTTGATCTTCAGCACCGAGGACGCCGGATTGGGCTTGCCCTTGCCGTGCTTGCCTTCGTCGGCGACGACGCGCAGCTGCGTCAGCTCCAGCGCCTTGAGCTCGACCTCACACGCCGTGAGCTTCTCGCGGAACGACGGGTCTTCCAGCACGGGACGGCCGCCGGATTCGATCTTGCCGGCGAGCTCCTTGATGCGGCGGATGCGCTCCTTGGAGACGCCGACGCGGGCAATCCCCGTGCGCTCATTGCCGAGCAGGAACTTGGCGTAGTCCCAGCCCTTGTTCTCCTCGCCGATCAGGTTCTCGATGGGCACCTCGACGTCGTCGAAGAACACCTCGTTGACCTCGTGGCCGCCGTCGATGGTCTGGATCGGACGCACCGTCACGCCCTTCGACTTCATGCTGAAGACGATGAAGGAGATGCCCATCTGCTTCTTCGCCGCGGGATCGGTACGGCACAGGCAGAAGATCATGTCGGCGTGCTGAGCCAAGGTGGTCCAGGTCTTCTGGCCGTTGATGATCCACTTGTCGCCGCGGCGCTCGGCCTTGGTCTTCAGCGAGGCGAGGTCGGAGCCCGAGCCCGGCTCGGAGAAGCCCTGGCACCACCAGTCGTCGACATTGGCGATGCGCGGCAGATACTTCCTCTTCTGCTCCTCGTTGCCGAAGGTGTAGATGACGGGGCCGACCATGCTGACGCCGAAGGCGAGCGGCTGCGGCGCCGGATAGGCCTGCAGCTCCTCGTTGAAGATGTAGTGCTGCACGGAGGTCCAGCCGGTGCCGCCATATTCCTCCGGCCAGTGCGAGACACCCCAGCCCTTCTTGTTGAGGATGCGCCACCAGGTCACCATCTCGTCCTTCGACAGATGGCGGCCTTCGATCATCTTCCGCCGCGTCTCCGGCGGCACATTGTCCCTGAAGAACTGCCGCACTTCCTCGCGGAACGCCTGCTCTTCCTTCGTAAATGCAAGATCCATCGGATCCTCCCTTTAGGTATTCAAATCGACCTGCGGTCAGTTCGTCTTGCTCCGCTGTCGTCCCTGCGAACGCAGGGACCCATATCCACCGGCGGACGTTGGAGGCAAAGGCGTCTGCCAGAATGCCTCAAGCGATATCACGCGGTATGGGTCCCGGGTCTGCACTTGCGAGCGCTCGCGCGCTCGCAAGCTTGCCCGGGACGACAGCTGTGGGAAATCCCGCGCGAGATTCGCGCGGGACGACAATCAAGTTACTGCAGCACTTCGAACAGGCCGGCGGCGCCCATGCCGCCGCCGACGCACATGGTGACGACGGCGTATTTGGCCTTGCGGCGGCGGCCTTCGATCAGCGCATGGCCCGTGAGCCGCGCGCCCGACATGCCATAGGGATGGCCGACCGCGATGGCGCCGCCATTGACGTTGATCTTGTCGGGGTCGATGCCGAGCTTGTCGCGGCAGTACAGCACCTGCACCGCGAACGCCTCGTTGAGCTCCCACAGGCCGATGTCGTCGACGGTGAGGCCGTGGCGCTTCAAGAGGCGCGGCACCGCGAACACCGGGCCGATGCCCATCTCGTCGGGCTCGCAGCCATGCGCAACGAAGCCGCGGAAGATGCCGAGCGGCTGCAGGCCGCGCTTGGCCGCGTTGGCGTCGCTCATGATCACGCAGGCCGAGGCGCCATCGGACAGCTGGCTGGCATTGCCGGCGGTGATCGAGAAGCCGTCGCCGCGCACGGCCTTGAGGCCGGCGAGACCTTCGGCGGTCGTCTCCGGACGCGGGCCTTCGTCCTGCGAGAAGGTCACGTCCTTGAACGAGATGTTGCCGGTGGCCTTGTCGGTCAGCGCCATCTTGGTGGTGATCGGCGCCAGTTCGTCGTTGAACTTGCCGCCCTGCTGCGCGGCCGCGGTGCGGCGCTGGCTCTCCAGCGCATATTCGTCCTGCCGCTCGCGCGAGATGCCGTAGCGTTTAGCGACGATCTCGGCGGTGTCGATCATCGGCATGTAGACGTCGCCCTTGATCTCGAGCAGCGCCGGATCGGTCGCCTGGAAGGCGTTCATCTTGTCGTTCTGGACCAGCGAGATCGACTCGCCGCCGCCGCCGACGGCGATCTCGACGCCGTCGAAGATCACCGAGCGCGCCGCGAGCGCGATCGCCTGCAGGCCGGAGGCGCATTGGCGGTCGATCGTGGTGCCGCCGACCGACACCGGCAGGCCGGCGCGCAGCAGCGCCTTGCGCGCGATGTTGCCGCCGGTCGAGCCCTGCTGCAGGGCCGCGCCCATCACGACATCCTCGACCTCGGCCGGATCGACCTTGGCGCGCTTGACGGCCTCGCCGATGGCGTGGCCGAGCAGCGTCGCGCCGCCAGTGGCGTTGAGCGCGCCGCGATAGGCCTTGCCGATCGGCGTGCGGGCGGTGGAAACGATGACGGCATCGGTCATGGGCGACCTCCTGTTGTTGTTACTGATGTTTGTTGTGAGACGTGGGTGATTGCTGCTGGCGCAGTTCGTGACGCGACAGCTTGCCGACCGGCGTGCGCGGCAGCTCGTCGACAAACTCGACCGCCGCCGGCAGCTCGTGCTTGCCGAGCTTGCCGGTGAGGAAGGCGCGGAGATCCTCGACCGGGAACGGTGCTGCGCCGTCGCGCAGCTTGATGAAGGCCTTGGCCGCCTCGCCGCGATAGGCGTCGGGAATGCCGATCACGATGACCTCCTGCACCGCCGGATGGGTGTAGATCGCCTGCTCGATCATCTGCGGATAGACGTTGAAGCCGCCGGAGATGATCATGTCCTTCTTGCGGTCGACCAGGAAGTAGAAACCGTCGGCGTCGACATAGCCGATGTCGCCGGTCAGGAAATGATCGCCGACGAACGACTGCGCCGTTTCCTCCGGCCGGTTCCAATAGCCCTTGGTGACGTTTGGCCCCTTGATCCGGATCTCGCCGACCTCGTTCACGCCAAGCACCTTTGAGGGATCCTCGAGCGACACGACGTCCATCTCGATGCCGGGCAGCGTGATCCCGATCGAGCCCGGCTTGTCCGGGCCGCCCTTGGGGTGGGCGGTGCCGGGCGAGCAGGTCTCGGTCATGCCCCAGCCGCTCTTCAGCTTCATGCCGACGCGGCGCTCGAGGATGCGCGCGACCTCGACCGGAAGCGGCGCGCCGCCGGAGCCGACGCTGGTCAGCGACGACAGATCGCGCGTGTCGAGGTCGGGCAGGTTGGCGATCGCGATCCACATCGTCGGCACGCCGGGGAAATAGGTCGCGCGCTTGACCTCGATGTCGCGCATCACGGCTTCGAGATCGAAGCGCTGGTGCAGCGAGATCAGGCTGCCGAGGCGTAGCGAGGTCAGCAGCACCACCGTCAGCGCATAGATGTGGAACAGCGGCAAGACGCAGATCACCCGGTCGGAACCATTGCCGTTCGCACGCGTCGCGCGCCCCCAGATGGCGGCGATCGACACCGCCGAGGTGAGATTGCCATGCGTCAGCATCGCGCCCTTGGGCAGGCCGGTGGTGCCGCCGGTATATTGCAGCAGGGCGATGTCGTCGGGCGAGATGGCCGGCCACGCGGCCGGCGCGACGGCGCCGTCGACGAAGGCGCGGTGGGTGATCACGGCGGGACTATCCGGCAACGGCGTTTGCGGCGTGCCGACCTTGCCCCAATGGTCATCCTCGCAGACGATCAGCCGATCGATCAGACCCTTGTCGAGGAACTTCAGCGCGGTGGGTAGCAGCGCGGCGAGGTTCGACGTCACCAGGATGCGCGCGCCGGAATCGCTGAGCTTGTGCGACAGCGCGATCTCGCCGTCGAGCGGCGACAGATGCACGATTCGGGCACCGGCCTTGAGTGCGCCGAAGAAATTGATCGGATGGTCCGGCGTGTTGCCGAGGAACAGCGCGATCGAGGCACCCTTGCCAAAGCCAGCACGCAGGAAGGCCGCGGCGGCCTGGTTGGCAAGCGCTTCGAGCTGCTTGAAGGTGACCGGCCGATCGCGGAATTCGAGCGCGTCGCGATCGCCGAACTCGCTCACCGCCTGCGCCAACAGGTCCGGCAAGGTGCCGCGCGCGATCGGCGCGTCCCAGCGGACGCCTTGTGGATAGTATTGTTCGCCGGGATGGGTCATGAGGACTCTGTATTTCTTGCCGTAAGGCGGCCCCGCTCTCTCCGTTCCCTCCCCCCTTGTGGGGGAGGGCCAGGGAGGGGGGTGGCCCCAGGCGAGACCGCCGTTGTGGACCCCCACCCCCGCCCCCTCCCCGCAAGGGGGAGGGGGGCGCAGTTGAGCGCGGAGCTAGAGCGAAGCCTCAAGCGGCCTTCCCCTGTGCCAGCGACGCGAAGGTCTTGCCTTCGTCGGCGAGCTTCTTCAAAAGCGGCGCCGGCTCCAGCGACGGGTCATTGGTCTCCTTGGCGTAGTAGGCCAGCCGCTCGGCGATGTGCTTCAGACCGACGCTGTCGGCCCAGTACATCGGCCCGCCGCGATAGATCGGCCAGCCATAGCCATAGAGCCAGACGACATCGATATCCGACGGCCGCGCGGCGATGCCCTCGGCGAGGATCTTCGCGCCCTCGTTGATCATCGGATACATCATGCGCTCGAGGATCTCCTCGTCGCTGACCGCGCGCCGCCTGAGGCCGAGCTTGGCGAGTGTCTCGTCGATCAGCTTCTCGACATCGGGATCCGGCAGCGGCGCACGCGAGCCGGCCTCGTATTTGTAATAGCCCTTGCCGGTCTTCTGGCCGAAGCGGCCGGCCTCGCACAGCGCGTCCGCGATCTCGCTCTTGATGCCGCGGTCCTTGCGCGAGCGCCAGCCGATGTCGAGGCCGGCGAGATCGCCCATCGCGAACGGGCCCATCGGCATGCCAAACTTGGTGACGACAGCGTCGACCTGCTGCGGCAGCGCGCCTTCGAACAACAGCTTCTCGGCCTGCTTGCCGCGCTGCGCCAGCATGCGGTTGCCGACGAAGCCGTCGCAGACACCGACCACCGCCGGCACCTTGGCGATCTTGCGCGCGATCGATACTGCCGTGACGAGCGCGTCCGGCGCGGTTTTCTCCGCGCGCACGATCTCGCACAGCTTCATCACGTTGGCGGGTGAGAAGAAGTGCATGCCGAGCACGTCCTGCGGGCGGCTGGTCTCTGCGGCGATGGCGTCGATGTTCAGATAGGACGTGTTCGAGGCGAGCACGGCGCCGGGCTTGGCGTATTGATCGAGCTTGCCGAACACTTCCTTCTTGACGGCCATGGTCTCGAACACCGCCTCGATCACGAGATCGGCATCCTTGACGTTCTCGAGTCCGACCTTGCCATCAATCAGCGCCATGCGCTTGGCCGGCGCATCGGCCGGGATGCCGCCCCGCGCGGCGGTCGCCTCCCAGTTCTTCTGCATGATGCCCATGCCGCGCTTGAGCTGCTCTTCGGCGGTCTCGATCAGGGTGACCGGAACACCGGCATTGGCGAACGACATCGCGATGCCGCCGCCCATGGTGCCGGCGCCGATGATGGCGACACGCTCGACCTTGCGGCCCTTGGTGCCCTCCGGCACGCCGGCGATCTTGGCCGCCTCGCGCTCGGCGAAGAACGCGTAGCGCTGCGCCTTGGACTGGTCGCTGGTGAGCAGCTTGAGAAAGCCTTCGCGCTCCTTCTTCAGGCCCTCGTCGAACGGCAGGTCGATCGCATAGCCGACCGCGTCCGCGGCTGCGAACGGCGCCTCGAGCCCGCGCGACTTCTTGGTGATCGCCGCCACCGCACTGGTGAAGATCGAGCGATCGGCCTTGGCGGCCGCCAGCTTGGAATCGTCGTCACGCAACTTGCGCAGCGGACGGTTCTCCGCCACCACCTTGCGCGCGAAGGCCTCGCCGCCCGATGCCGGCCCCTCGACGATCTCCTCGATCAGGCCCGCCTTCAGCGCTTCCGCTGCGCCGATCGGATCACCGCCAACGATCATCTTGACCGCGAGCTCGGGGCCTACGGCGCGCGGCAGGCGCTGGGTGCCGCCCGCGCCCGGCAGCAGGCCGAGCTTCACCTCGGGCAGGCCGAGCTTCGCCTCCTTGGTGGCGACACGATAATGACAGGCGAGCGCCACTTCGAGACCACCGCCCAGGGCCGTTCCATGAATGGCGGCAATCACCGGCTTGGGGCTGTTCTCGATCGTGCTCAAGACGTCGTTGAGCGCCGGCGGCTTCGGCGGCTTGCCGAATTCGGTGATATCGGCGCCGGCGATGAACGTGCGCCCGCCGCAGGTGAGCACGATCGCCTTGATCGCGGGATCGGCGATCGCCGCCTTGACGTTGTCCAGGATGCCGCCGCGCACTGCGGCACTCAGCGCATTGACGGGCGGACTGTCGATGGTGACGATGCCGATGATGTCATGACGATCAAGCTTTGCCACTTCGCTCACGCGTAAGCTCCTTGGGATGTCGTTTCTTTGCGGCCGGTTAACGTGCCGGCCAATTCTTGGCTTTTCATTTGCGCAGAGTATCAGCCTTGCTTGCGTCTACCCGCTGTTGAACGTCAATTCCGCAGTGCGAAATCTAATTCCACATCTTGACATCCAGGGTTATTTTGAAGCACGAGCGTTGTCAACGAGGCTCATCAATCAACAGCCGATGACATGAAACGCCCAGGGAAGAAACCAGCGACCGATCGGAGCTTCGTCGTCGCGCTGGCGCGCGGCCTGGACGTGCTGCGGGCATTCCGGCCGAATGACGGCCTGCTGGGCAATCAGGAAATCGCCGCGCGCACCAACCTGCCGAAGGCCACGGTCTCGCGCCTGACTTACACGCTCACCAAGCTCGGCTATCTCACCCCGGTGCCGCGCTTCGAGAAATACCAATTGGCGCCATCGGCGCTGGCGCTGGGCTATGCCGCGCTCGCCAACCTCGGCATCCGCCATCTTTCCGAGCCATTCCGCGAGCAGCTGATGCGCGAGACCGGCGGCGCGGTCGCGATCGGCGGCCGCGACCGGCTCAGCATGATCTATTTCGGCCAGAGCCGTCACGGCGTCGTCAACGTTCAACTCGACGTCGGATCGCGCATTCCGATTGCAACTACAGCGATGGGCCGCGCCTACATCTGGGCGCTGCCGGACGAGGATCGCGCCGCGTTGATGCGGGAGATGCGCGAGCATTATGGCAGCCGTTGGCCGAAGATCCGCGACGGCATCGAACGCGCCGGCGAGACCGTCGCGAAATATGGCTTCACGATCTCGGCCGGCGAATGGCAGGACGACGTTCATGCGGTCGGCGTCGCGTTGCGGCTGAACGACGGAACCGGTCCCTACGCCGTGAATTGCGGAGCACCGGCATTCCGCTTCACGGAAGAGCGTTTGCGGACCGACATTGGACCTCGTCTCGTCGCGATGGTAAGGAACATCGAAGCGGCGCTCGGCGGCCTCGCGCTGTCAACTAATCAAACAAGCAGCCCATCAAACAAAGAACTCAATAAGAAGCCGAAGCCAGGAGGAAAAGTTGCCCGTGTTGCCGAGGGTATCAGATAGCCTGCATCATCGCGGTCGGCTGGCGCCGCGTCCTGACCTGAACGAATTCGGGAGGGGCGAGACGAGATGACGCAGGCACAACTCGCCCAGACCAACGATCCGCTGCTCGCCGTCCGCGACGTCAGCGTCGTGTTCGGCGGCATCGTGGCGCTGAACGGCGTCTCGTTCGACATGCGCCAGGGCCAGATCCTCGGCCTCATCGGCCCGAACGGCGCCGGCAAGACCACCCTGTTCAACTGCCTCAGCCGCCTCTATCAGCCGAGCTCCGGCGACATCCTGATGGAAGGCCGCAGCATCCTGAAGCGGCCGCCGCACCGCATCGCCGAGATCGGCATCGGCCGCACCTTCCAGAACGTCGCGCTGTTTCCCAATCTCTCCGTGCTCGACAACGTCCGCGTCGGCACCCACGCGCGCACCTCCAGCGACATCATCTCGGATTCGCTGCGTCTGGCCTGGGTCCGGCGCAGCGAGAATTCCGTCAACACCAAGGTTCACGAGATTCTCGCCTATCTCGACCTCGAGGAGGTCGCGCACAAGACCGTGTCCGGGCTGCCGTTCGGCACCCAGAAGCGCGTCGAGCTGGCACGCGCGCTCGCCGCCGACCCGAAGATCCTGCTGCTCGACGAGCCCGCCGGCGGCCTCAATCACGAGGAGGTCCATGTGCTGGGCGATCTGATCCGGCGCATCCGCGACGACCGCAAGGTGACCGTGCTGCTGGTCGAGCATCACATGGGACTGGTGATGTCGATCGCCGACCACGTCGTGGCGCTGAATTTCGGCCGCAAGCTCGCCGAGGGCACGCCCGCCCAGGTGCAGGCCGATCCCGACGTCATCAAGGCCTATCTCGGGAGCAAGGATCAATGACGCCGCTGCTCAACGTCAAGGACCTGCGCGCCTATTACGGCCAGGTCCAGGCCCTGCACGGCCTCTCCTTCTCCCTCAACGAAGGCTCGCTGACGACCCTGCTCGGCGCCAATGGCGCGGGCAAGACCACCACCCTGCGCGCCATCTGCAACATGGTGCGCTCGACCGGCGCGATCGAGTTCGAGGGCAAGCCGCTCAACAACAAATCGACCGAGAGCATCGTGCGCTTCGGCATTGCCCATGTGCCGCAGGGCCGCGGCACCTTCACCAACATGACGGTGGAAGAAAACCTGCAGCTCGGCGCCATCACCCGCAGCGACAAGGCCGGCATCGTTGCCGACATCGAGCGGATGTATTCCTACTTCCCGAAGCTGAAGGAGCGCCACACCCAGCAGGCCGGCACCCTGTCCGGCGGCGAGCAGCAGATGCTGGCGGTGGCGCGGGCGTTGATGCTGCGTCCCAGGTTGATGCTGCTCGACGAGCCGTCGTTCGGCCTCGCGCCGCTGGTGGTCCGCGACCTTTTCGGCATCCTCGGCAAGATCAACCGTGAGGAAAAGGTATCGATCCTCGTCGTCGAGCAGAACGCGCAGCTCGCGCTGGAGCTCGCCGACCAGGCCTATGTGATCGAGACCGGCCGCATCGTCATGTCGGGTGTCGCCTCGGACATCGCGAACGACGAGAACGTCCGCAAATCCTATCTGGGCTACTAACGGAGGCGGGACAATGGAGCTGTTCACCAACCAGGTCCTGGCCGGCATTGCGACGGGTGCGATCTACGCCTGCATGGCGCTCGCGGTCGTGATGATCTACCAGGCGATCGACCATCTCAACTTCGCGCAAGGCGAGATGGCGATGTTTTCGACCTTCATCTCCTGGCAGCTGATGCAATGGGGCCTGCCCTACTGGGTTGCCTTCGTGGTGACGCTGGCCTTCTCCTTTGCCGGCGGCATCGCCATCGAGCGCGTGCTGTTCAAGCCGCTCACCAAGGCGCCGATCCTGACCCAGGTCGCAGGCTTCATCGCGCTGTACTCGATCATCAACTCGTTTGCCGGACTGACCTGGGACTTCACCATCAAGCAGTATCCGACACCGTTCGGATCGTCGCCGTTCCTGGGCAGCCAGCTGATCTCGACGCATCAGGCCGGCATGATCGGCATCACCTTGCTGCTGCTGATCGGCCTGTACTTCTTCTTCCAGTACACCAGGGTCGGGCTTGCGATGCGCGCGGCGGCGGCGGTGCCCGAGTCGGCGCGACTGGTCGGCATCAACACGTCCTGGATGATCGCGCTCGGCTGGGGCATGGCGGCGGCGATCGGCTCGATCGCCGGCATGCTGATCGCGCCGGTGGTCTTCCTCGAGCCCAACATGATGGGCGGCGTCCTGATCTACGGGTTCGCCGCGGCCGTGCTCGGCGGCCTCACCAGCCCGTTCGGCGCGGTGCTCGGCGGCTTCCTGGTCGGCATCTTCGAGAATCTCGCCGGAACCTACATCCCGCATGTCGGCAACGAGATGAAGCTGCCGATCGCGCTGGCCCTCATCATCTCCGTCCTGGTCATCAAGCCCGCCGGCCTGTTCGGCCGCAGCATCGTGAAGCGAGTCTGATCATGAGCGCAATCGAGGACATCACATCCCAGGCGCCCGCGGTCGAGGCCGTTCCGAAGCGGGCCATGACCTTGAGCTCCGGTACGACCTTCGTGATCGTGCTGCTGCTCCTGGTGGTGCCGCTGTTCGTCAAGAACTTCATCATCTTCCAGATGACGATGCTGCTGATCTACGGACTGGCCGTGCTGGCGCTGAACATCCTGACCGGCGGCTCCGGCCAGTTCTCGCTCGGCAACAGCGCGTTCTATGCCGTCGGCGCCTATACTTCGGCGATCCTGATGGAGCAGTACAACGTCAACTACGCGCTGACCCTGCCGGTCGCCGGCGTCATCTGCTTCGGCTTCGGCTTCCTGTTCGGCCAGCCGGCGCTGCGACTGTCAGGTGTCTATCTCGCGCTCGCCACCTTCGCGCTCGCCACGGCGATGCCGCAGATCCTCAAGCTCGGCTTCTTCGAGCAATGGACCGGCGGCGTGCAGGGCCTGGTGGTGACCAAGCCGGATGCGCCGTTCGGCTTGCCTATGTCCCAGGACATGTGGCTGTACTACTTCACCCTGGCGATCACGATCGCGATTTACGTGTTCTCGGTCAACCTGCTGCGCTCGCGCTCCGGCCGCGCCTTCATGGCGATCCGCGACAACGAGATCGCGGCCTCCGCCATGGGCATCGACGTCGCGACCTACAAGACGCTGGCGTTCGGCGTCAGCGCCGGCATCACCGGCGTCGCCGGCGGTCTCGGCGCCATCGCCGTGCAGTTCGTGGCGCCCGACAGCTACACCATTACGCTCGCGATTTCGCTGTTCCTCGGCATGGTGGTCGGCGGCGTCGGCTGGCTGCCCGGCTCGTTCGTCGGCGCCGCCTTCATCATCTTCGTCCCCAATATCGCCGAAAGCATTTCGAAGGGCCTGTCCGGCGCGGTGTTCGGCGTGCTGCTGTTCCTCGTCATCTTCCTCGTGCCGCACGGCTCGCGGCAGGTGGCGATGGTGGCGCAGCAGCTGCTCGGCAAACTCAGAAAGAACTAAGGAGGAACTCTTGCAGCTCATTCAACAACTACGAATCGCCGCGCTCGCGACGGCGGTCATCGCCCTCACCTCGGGCGGAGCATTCGCCCAGAAGAAATACGACACCGGCGCCTCCGACACCGAGATCAAGATCGGCAACATCATGCCCTATAGCGGCCCCGCGTCCGCCTACGGCGTGATCGGAAAGACCGAGGAGGCGTATTTCAAGAAGATCAACGCTGAGGGCGGCATCAACGGCCGCAAGATCAACTTCGTCAGCTATGACGACGCCTATTCGCCGCCCAAGGCGGTCGAGCAGGTGCGCAAGCTGGTCGAGAGCGACGAGGTGTTGTTCGTCTTCAATCCGCTCGGCACGCCGTCGAACTCGGCGATCCAAAAATATCTCAACGGCAAGAAGATCCCGCAGCTGTTCGTCGCCACCGGCGCCACCAAGTGGAACGACCCGAAGAACTTCCCGTGGACCATGGGCTGGCAGCCGAGCTACCAGAGCGAGGGCCGCATCTACGCGAAGTACCTGCTCAAGGACAAGCCCGGCGCCAAGATCGGGGTGCTGTTCCAGAACGACGATTTCGGCAAGGACTATCTCAAGGGCCTCAAGGACGGCCTGGGCGACAAGGCCGCGTCCATGATCGTCATGGAAGAGAGCTACGAGACCTCAGAGCCCTCGATCGACGGCCACATCGTCAAGCTCAAGGCCTCGGGCGCCGACGTGTTCTTTAGCGTCACGACGCCCAAATTCGCTGCACAGGCGATCAAGAAGCTCGCGGAGATCGACTGGCATCCGACCCATCTCGTCGTCAACGTGTCGGCCTCCGTCGGCAGCGTGATCAAGCCGGCCGGCTTCGAGAACTCGCAAGGGATTCTTTCGGCCGCCTATGCCAAGGATGCTGCGGATCCGCAGTGGAACGATGATCCCGGCATGAAGAAGTTCTTCGACTTCCTCGCGCAGCATTATCCCGACGCCAACAAGCTCGACAGCTCGACGGTCTATGGCTACGGCGCCGCGCAGACGCTGGTGAAGGTGCTGCAGATGTGCGGTGACGACCTGACCCGCGCCAATGTGATGAAGCAGGCCGCGAGCCTGAAGGACTTCGCGCCCGACACGCTGCTGCCGGGCGTCAAGATCAACACCTCGGCCACCGACTTCGCGCCGATCGAGCAATTGCAGATGATGCGGTTCAAAGGCGAGAAGTGGGAGCTGTTCGGCGAGGCGATCAGCGGCGCCATCGAGTAATCGCGCATCGCCGCAGAAAGCGGTGCCGATCTCCACTGGCCCTCCGCGCTATCGGCGCGGAGGGCTTTTTCATATCTGGATCGGCATCGAGCCATTTATCTCAGGCTGTTCTTGCAGAGCACTCACTCGCGGAGATTGCGCCGGTCTCTCGCAGTTGCACATGACATGGACCGCCCAGGCACCGCGAAAACACGGACCGTGCCGTGATGTCGCAACCACCCCGGTGCAGCTCTGCTATAGTTCCGGGCGTAACAAGAGCCTCCATCAAGGCGGCCGCGACACGTCAACCAAACCAACACGGGAGAAACGCACCATGATGATCACGCGAAGGGCCGCCCTCGCCTCGGCCGCCGCCATCGTCCTCGCCTCGAGCTCCGCAATCGCCGCCGACAAGAAGTACGACACCGGCGCCTCCGACACCGAGATCAAGATCGGCAACATCATGCCCTATAGCGGGCCGGCCTCGGCCTACGGCATCATCGGCAAGACGGAAGCGGCCTACTTCAAGAAGATCAACGCCGAGGGAGGCATCAACGGTCGCAAGATCAACTTCATCTCTTATGACGACGCCTATTCGCCGCCAAAGACGGTCGAACAGGCACGCAAGCTGGTCGAGAGCGATGAGGTGCTGTTCATCTTCAATTCGCTGGGCACGCCGCCGAACTCGGCAATCCACAAATACATGAACTCGAAGAAGGTCCCGCAGCTGTTCGTCGCCACCGGCGCCACCAAGTGGAACGACCCGAAGGATTTTCCCTGGACCATGGGCTGGCAGCCCAACTACCAGAGCGAATCCCGAATCTACGCAAAATATCTGCTGAAGGAAAAGCCGGACGCCAAGATCGCTGTGCTGTATCAGAACGATGATTACGGCAAGGACTATCTGAAAGGGCTGAAGGACGGGCTTGGCGCCAAGGCCGCCTCAATGATCGTCATGGAGGAGAGCTACGAGACCGCCGAACCCTCGATCGACAATCACATTGTCAAACTCAAGTCCACGGGCGCCGACGTATTCGTGAACATCACCACGCCGAAATTTGCGGCGCAGGCAATCAAGAAGGTCAAGGAGATCGACTGGAAGACGCTGCATATCCTCAACAACGTCTCCGCCTCCGTCGGCAGCGTCCTGAAGCCGGCTGGCTATGAGAATTCGCAGGACATCATCTCGGCGGCCTATCTGAAGGACGTCTCCGATCCGCAATGGAAGGACGATGCCGGGATGAAGCAATTCCTCGACTTCATGTCCAAGGATTTTCCCGATGGCGACAAGCTCGACGGCGGAACGGTCGTCGGCTACAGCGTCGCGCAGACGCTGGTCCAAGTGCTGAAGCAGTGCGGCGACAACCTCACCCGCGAGAACGTCATGAAGCAGGCCGCATCCCTGCGCAACTTCCGCACCGAGATGCTGCTGCCTGGCATCACGATCAACACCTCGGCGACCGACTTCGCACCCGTCAGCCAGTTGCAGCTGATGCGCTTCAAGGGCGAGAAGTGGGAGCTGTTCGGCGACGTGATCTCCGCCGACGTCGGCGGCTAACGACGGAACGCAGTTGAAACCGCCTCCTGCGGCCTCCCGTCGCAGGCGGCGCTCTCTCCAAGCATCTTTGCTGTCTTTGCCAAGAATTTCTTAAGCTAGGAGTTGAAAGAGAGGCGGTCATGCAGCGGCGGCGGTTACGCCGAGCGCGCGGCTGCGCTATGGGGACTCGTCCGGAGTGAAACGAGTCGCCCGCCTTGCGGGCGGATCCAACAACAAGGCCAAGCTCCAAGGCCGAGAAGGAGTCCCCACGTGACCACTGCCCTCACCCGCCGCACCGTCTCCAGCATGCTCGGTCTCGCCCTGGCCGGCGCAGTTGCCGGCAGCGCCCATGCCGACAAGAAATACGACACCGGCGCGAGCGACACCGAGATCAAGATCGGCAATATCGTGCCCTATAGCGGCCCGGCGTCGGCCTATGGCTCGGTCGGCAAGGCGATGACGGCCGTGTTCAAGAAGGTCAATGACGACGGCGGCATCAACGGCCGCAAGATCAACTTCATCTCCTATGACGACGCCTATTCGCCGCCGAAGACGGTCGAGCAGGCGCGCAAGCTGGTCGAGAGCGACGAGGTGCTGTTCCTGTTCGGCGTGCTCGGAACCGCGCCCAATACCGCGATCCAGAAATATCTCAACTCCAAGAAGGTGCCGCAGCTGTTCGTCGCGACCGGCGCCACCAAGTGGAATGAGCCCAAGACATTTCCATGGACCATGGGCTGGCTGCCGAGCTACCAGTCCGAGGCGCGCATCTACGCGAAGTATCTCACCGCGCAGCAGCCCGCCGGCAAGATCGCCGTGCTCTACCAGAACGACGACATGGGCAAGGACTACCTGAAGGGCCTCAAGGACGGGCTCGGTGATGCGTCGCGCCTGGTGCTGGAAGAGAGCTACGAGATCGCCGAACCCACGGTTGAATCGCACATCGTCAAGATGAAGTCGGCCAACCCCGACATCGTCGTGCTGTTCACCACGCCGAAGTCCGGAGCGCAGGCGATCAAGAAGCTCGGCGAGATGAACTGGAAGCCGCTGACCATCATCTCGAACGTCAGTGCCTCCACCGCGGCCGTGATGCGGCCGGCCGGCGTCGAGAACTCGCAAGGGGTGATCTCGGCGGCCTATGCCAAGGACGCGTCCGATCCGCAATGGGCCAACGACCCGGGCCTCGGCGCGTTCAGAGAGCTGCTCGCCAAATATCTGCCGGAAATCAACCCCGTGGATTCGTCGGCGCTGACCGGCTACAACATCGCCACCACGATGGTCGAGGTGCTGAAGCGATGCGGCGACGAATTGACTCGCGCAAATGTCATGAAACAGGCGGCAAGCCTGAAGCAGTTTGCGCAAGGCGGGCTGCTGCCCGGCATCACGCTGACCACGGGTCCCGACGATTTCCAGCCGATCGAGCAGCTGCAGCTGATGCAGTTCAAGGGCGAGCGGTGGCAGCTGTTCGGCGAGGTGATGAGCGGCGAGCTCAAATAGGCTTTGCACGTCAGACGGGCGGCGCCGCATGACCAGCCGCCGTCCGCTGTTGCGCGCCGTTTTCGATGCCGCGGTCGCCGCGGCGCATCCCGACGTGGTGCTTCCGGCGCATCTGCCGGCGGCACCCCGGGGGCGGATCATCTGCCTCGCCGCAGGCAAGGGCGCCGCGGCCATGGCGGTGGCCGCCGAGCGGCATTACCTGGACACGCTCGGGTTCGATCCGGCGAGGCTGACCGGAATTGCGACCACCCGTCACGGCCATGGCGTGCCGACCCGGCGGGTCAAGGTGATCGAAGCCGGCCACCCGATGCCGGACGAGGCCGGGCTGAAAGCGGCAGACGACACGTTGCAGCTGGCGGCGACGGCTGAAGCCGACGACCTGATGCTGGTGCTGATCTCCGGCGGCGGCTCCGCCAACTGGATTGCTCCGGCCCATGGCGTGAGCTTCGCGCAAAAGCAGCAGCTGACCCGTGCGCTGCTGCGCTCGGGTGCGCCGATCGGCGAGATGAACACGGTGCGAAAGCATCTGTCGCGCATCAAGGGCGGACGCCTGGCGCGGGCCGGGCAGAAGGCCGAGATCGTGACGCTGGCGATCTCCGACGTGCCGCATGACGATCCCTCGGCCATCGCATCGGGGCCGACGGTGCCGGATCCGACCACGCTGGCCGATGCCCGCGCGATCGTTGCGAAGTACAAGCTCGAGGTCGACCCGGCGATCGCCCGGGCGCTCGATGATGCCGCCAACGAGAGCTGCAAGCCCGGCGATGCCGCCTTCGCCCGCGCGTCGTTCGAGCTGATCGCGCGCCCCGCCAGCTCGCTCGCGGCGGCCGTGGCCAGCGTCAAGGCCGCGGGCTACGACGTGCTCGATCTCGGCGCCGACCTCGAAGGTGAGGCGCGCGAGGTCGCGACCGATCACGCCAAGCTGGCGCGGGAGGCCCGCGCGCTCGGCCGCCGCATGGCGATCATCTCCGGTGGCGAGCTCACCGTGACGGTGCGCGGCCAGGGCCGCGGCGGCCCGAACCAGGAATATGCGCTCGCGCTCGCCGACCTGCTCAAGGACATGGAGGGCGTCGCGGCGCTCGCCGGCGACACCGACGGCGCCGATGGCGGCGGCGGCAGCGCCTCCGATCCGGCCGGTGCGCTCGTTGATGCCGAGGTCATCGCCGCGATGCGGGCGCAGGGGCTGGATCCGCAGGCCTATCTCGCCAACAACGACGCCACCGCGTTCTTCGCCGCGACCGGTGGCCTGCTGCAGACGGGACCGACGCTCACCAACGTCAACGACGTCAGGGTCATCCTGGTCGATTGAGGGGCGCGACTGCGTCCTTCAGAACTCCTCCGCGATCTTGGTCAGCATCGCCAGCAGCGCCTCGCGCCCATCCGGTCCGAGCAGCTCGTTGAGCCGCGCCTCGTGCTTTGACACCACCAGCTTCTTGGCGCGGGCCAGCACGGCGCGGCCCTTCTCGGTCAGCATCAGGATGTGCGAGCGCCGGTCGTTGGCCGAACGCACCCGCGCGCACAGGTCGCGGCTCTCCAGGCTGTCCAGCAAGGACACGAAGTTGGGCCGCAGGATGCCCAGGGTGTTGGCGATCTCGGTCTGGTTCCGGCCCGGATTGGCGTCGAGCAGCAGCAGCACCGAAAACTGGGCCGGCGTCAGTTGCAGCGGCGCGACGCAGCGCAGGAAGTCCTCGAACACCTTCAACTGCGCCCGTTTCAGCACATAGCCAAGCAGATCCGACAGCTCGCCGAGCTGGACCGCTTGCGTCTCCTCGACGGCTACGGCAGCTTCCTTCCGGCCTTCCCTCTTGCCGACGGGCTTGGCGCTATCGGCCATCACGATCCGCCGAATTCATCACAGTGGCTTCCATCCCTGGTCCCGAATGCCGCAGCCGGAACAGCGGCCTTGAGATTATAATCGATAATTGTTATCCACCATATCAAACACGGGCAGCCGAATTCAACTGCCCCGACCTGCGGACGGCGCACAGCGTCGCCCGCATCCGGTCACCACCGAGGGGGAGCGTCCTGTCTTGAACACAACGATCTTGCTGTTCCTGTTGCAGGACGGCATTACCAATGGCGCGATCTACGCCCTGCTCGGGCTGGCGCTCGTGCTGGTGTTTGCCGTCACCCGGGTGATCCTGATCCCGCAGGGCGAATTCGTCACCTACGGCGCCCTCACCTATGCCTCGCTCGCGGCCGGCCGAACGCCGGGGACCGCGAAGCTTGCCGTCGTGATCGGCCTGGTGGCCTTTGCCTTCGACCTCTATGCGATGCGCAAGACGCTGCACATGCCGAAGATCCTTCGCACCTTCGGCCTCAACGTCGCCTTCCCGGTGGTCGTCATGCTCGCCACGATGTGGGCCGCCGATCAGCGCATGCCGGCCGGCGTCAGCCTCGTACTGTCGCTGCTGATCGTCGCCAGCATCGGCCTGTCGTTGTATCGGATCGTGTTCCAGCCACTCGCGCACACCTCGGTGCTGGTGCTGCTGATCGCCTCGGTCGGCGTGCATCTGGCGCTGCAGGGCCTTGGCCTGCTGTTCTTCGGCGCCGAGGGCCAGCGCGGCCCGACGCTGCTCACGGCCAGCGCCACGCTCGGCTCGCTGCGCTTCACCGGCCAGGGCATGGCGGTCTACGGCATCACCGTCGCCTTCATCGTCGGCCTCTGGCTGTTCTTCGGCCTGACCCTTTACGGCAAGGCGCTGCGCGCCACCGCCGTCAACCGGCTCGGCGCCCGCCTCGTCGGCATCCGCACCACGCTCTCCGGCCAGATCGCGTTCCTCCTGGCCTCCACCATCGGCGCGCTCTCGGGCATCCTGATCGTCCCGATCACGACGCTCTATTACGACACCGGCTTCCTGATCGGCCTCAAGGGCTTCATCGCCGCGATCATCGGCGGCCTGATCAGCTATCCCCTGACCGCGGTCGCCGCGCTGGTGGTCGGCATCGTCGAGGCATTCTCCTCGTTCTATGCCTCGAACTTCAAGGAAGTGATCGTCTTCACGCTGCTGATCCCGGTTCTGCTGCTGCGTTCGCTCGCCGCGCCCGCGGTCGAAGAAGAGAAGGATTGAGCCGTGCGCGAGCGTTGGCCTCTCATCGTCTTTGCCGTCCTCGTCGCGGCGATTCCGTTCATCCCGGGCATGCCGCCGTTCTGGATCGTGCTGCTCGACAATATCGGCCTGTCGGCGCTGGTCGCGATGGGGCTGGTGCTGCTGACCGGCGTTGGCGGTCTGACCTCGTTCGGCCAGGCGGCCTTTGTCGGCTTCGGCGCCTACACGACCGCCGTGCTGTCGGCGCAGTATGGCATCTCGCCCTGGCTGACCTTGCCGCTGTCGCTGCTGGTCTCCGGCCTCGCCGCAGTGCTGCTCGGCCTCGTCACGGTCAGGCTGTCCGGCCACTATCTGCCGCTCGGCACGCTCGCCTGGGGCCTTGGCCTGTACTACCTGTTCAGCAAGCTCGCCTTCCTCGGCCGCAATGACGGCATTTCCGGCATCCCGCCGCTGTCGATCGGCAGCCTCAAGATGCTCGATCCCGGCACGATCTATTTCGCGATCTGGGCTGCCGTGCTGATCTCCGCGCTGCTGACGATGAACCTGCTGGACTCCCGCACCGGCCGCGCCATCCGCGCGCTGCGCCGGGGTCACATCGCAGCGGAAGCGTTCGGCGTCTACGCGCCTCGCGCCAAGCTCCTGGTGTTCATCTACGCGGCCGTCCTGGCCGGCCTCTCGGGCTGGCTCTATGCGCACTTCACCCGCGCGGTGAACCCGACGCCGTTCGGCGCCCAGGCCGGCATCGAATATCTGTTCGTCGCCGTCGTCGGCGGCGCCGGCTATGTCTGGGGCGGCGTGCTGGGCGCAGCGATCGTCGTGGTGCTGAAGGAGGTGCTGCAAAGCTATCTCCCGCTGCTGCTGCATGGCGAGGGCCAGCTCGAGACCATCGTGTTCGGCATCCTCCTCGTCACGCTTCTCCAGCTTGCGCCGACCGGCCTGTGGCCGTGGCTGACGGCGCGGCTGCCGTTCAAGCCTGTTGCCAAGCAGCCGGACACGTCGGTCAAGCTGCCGGCGCGGGAGCGATCTGCGACGACTCCAAACGTACTGCTCCAGGTCGACAACGCGCGAAAACAGTTCGGCGGCGTGGTCGCGGTCAACAACGTCTCGTTCGACGTCCAGGCCCGCGAAATCGTGGCGCTGATCGGTCCCAACGGCGCCGGCAAGAGCACGACCTTCAACCTGATCACCGGCGTGCTGCCGCCGACCTCCGGCAACATCGCGGTGCTCGGCAAGGCCGTCGGCAACGCCCCGCCGCAGGACGTCGTCAAGCTCGGCATTTCCCGCACCTTCCAGCACGTCAAGCTGGTGCCGGACATGACGGTGCTGGAGAACGTCGCGATCGGCGCGCATCTGCGCGGTCACTCCGGCGCGCTCTCCAGCATGTTCCGGCTCGACCGCGGCGACGAAGCCAAGCTGCTCGCCGAGGCCGCGCGCCAGATCGAGCGCGTCGGGCTCGGCGACCAGATGCACCAGCTCGCCGGCTCGTTGTCGTTGGGCCAGCAGCGCATCGTCGAGATCGCCCGCGCGCTGTGCGTCGATCCGATGCTGCTCTTGCTCGACGAACCGGCCGCGGGCCTGCGCCACATGGAGAAGCAGCGCCTCGGCGCGCTGCTGCGCGACCTCCGCGCCGGCGGCATGTCGGTGCTGCTGGTCGAACACGACATGGGATTTGTCATGGACCTCGCCGACCGCATCGTGGTGCTCGATTTCGGCACCAAGATCGCCGAGGGCACACCAGCCGCGATCAAGACCAATCCCGAGGTCATCAAGGCGTATCTCGGAGCCACCGCATGAGCACGCTGCTGGAAGTCACCGACGCCCACGTCTCCTACGGCAAGGTCGAGGCGGTCCGCTCGGTCTCGCTCACCGTCGCCGAGAACGAGATCGTCACCATCATCGGCGCCAACGGCGCCGGCAAGACCACGCTGCTCAGTGCCATCATGGGCGTGTTTCCGCTGAAGGGCCGCGTCGCGTTCCTCGGCGAGGACATGGCCCGGCTGGAGATCGAGGACCGCGTCGCGCGCGGTCTCTGTCTGGTGCCGGAGCATCGCGAGCTGTTCGCCACCATGAACGTCGAGGATAATCTGCAGCTCGGCGCTTTCAGAATGTCGAAGGCGCACGCCGCACGCGGCTTCGAGCACGTCTACACGCTGTTTCCGAAGCTGAAGGAGCGGCGCAAGCAGCTCGCCGGCACGCTCTCCGGCGGCGAGCAGCAGATGCTGGCGATGGGCCGTGCCTTGATGGGCGCGCCGAAGATGCTGATGCTGGACGAGCCGAGCCTGGGCCTCGCGCCGATCATCGTCGCCGGCATCTTCGAGATCGTCGCCAAGCTGCGCCAGGAAGGCGTCTCGGTGCTGCTGGTCGAGCAGAACGCCAAGGCCGCGCTGAACGTCGCCGATCGCGCCTATGTCATGGAGCTCGGCGAGTTCGTGCTCAACGGCAAGGCCAGCGAGATCGCCACCGACGAGCGCGTGGCGGCGAGCTATCTCGGCTTTGCCGAGACGGCCGCGAGCTGAGCCTGATGTCGATGGGGTGAGGCGCTGCTTCAGGAGGGCGCCTCCTTCGACAGCAGGAAATCGACCATCACGCGCTCCAGCGCCCGGTACATGTCGGTGCCGGTCGCCGTCAGGCAGCCGCGCTGGCGCGCAGCGGCGATGAAGGGCGAGACCTCGGGCCGGGTGATGACACAGCCGCAATAGGCCGACGGGCTGACGGTCGTCATATCGACCGGCAGAGGATCGCCGGGCTGCATGCCTGCCGGCGTGGCGTTGGCAACCATGTCGAAGCCTGTTGCGTTCATCGAGCCGACAACGGCGCGGCCTTTGCCCCGCTCGTTGAGGCGCGCGATCAGCACATCGCGGCGTCCGGCATCGCTGTCGTGAATGGCAAGCTCGCGCACGCCGGAATCGATCAGTGCGAGCGCAATCGCCGAGCCGGCACCACCCGCGCCGATTTGCAGGGCACGCGCACCATTGGGATCAAATCCCCCAGCTTTCGCAGCACCGACAAAGCCGAGACCGTCGACCATGTCGCCATGCCAGCCGCCGTCCGGGCTGCGGCGCATCAGATTGACGGCGCCGATGAAACGCGCGCGCTCGGTCGCGGTTGCACAGGCGCGATAGCAGGCGAATTTGTGCGGAATGGTCGCGACGATGCCGTCGAGATTCTTCACGCGGGTCATCGTCGCCAGGAAGTCGGCGAGATCGGCCGGCGCAATCTGCACCGCGACCAGGATCGCATCGCTGCCGCGATCGGCAAAGGCCTGGCTGACGCCGGCCGGCGCGCGCACCTGAGCGATCGGATCGCCGATGATGATGTGGAGCCGGGTGACTCCAGTGGGCGCAGGGATCATGGCGGGCTTTCCGGCAAAAACTCTAAAAGTCATGGTCCTGATGGCCGAAAGGCCGGCTCACCGAGCCGGCCTTTCCTGATCGAAGCTATGGTCCCCGCAAGCTCACTTCGCCGGGACGTATTTTCCGTCCTTCACGGTCAGGATGATGCGGGCGCGGTCGTCGAGGCCGGAGCGATCCTTTTCGGTGAAGTTGTAGACGCCCTGCGAGGCCGCCAGGTCCTTCTCGGTCAGCAGCGCCTGGCGGATGGCCTCGCGGAACTCCGGCGTGCCGGGCTTGGCGGTCTTCAGCGCCACCGGAATCACGCGCTTGAGGATCTCGAACGCGTCGAACGAGTGGCCGGCGAACTGGCTGCGGCTGTTCGGGCCATATTTGCCCTCATAGGCCTTGTTGAGCTCCATGCCCGGCTTCTTGGTGAGCGCGCTGTCGTCCTGCGTCTCCGGCGACATCACCGGACCGGACGCCATGATCACACCCTCCGCCGCCTTGCCGGCGATGCGGATGAAGTCCATGCTCGCGGCACCGTGGGTCTGATAGATCAGGCCCTGATAGCCGCGTTCGCGCAACTCGGTCTGCGGCAGCGCCGCCGCGGTGCCGGAAGCGCCGACCAGGATGGCGTCCGGATTGGCGGCAACCAGCTTCAGCACCTGGCCGGTGACCGAAGTATCGGGACGCGCGAACCGCTCCTCATCGGCAATCGTGATGCCCATCGGCACCGCCTGGTTCTTCAGATCGTTGAACCAGAGATCGCCGTAGGAGTCGGAGTAGCCGATGTAGCCGACGGTCTTGATGTTGTGCGCCCTCATGTGCTCGTACAACACCTTGCCCATGATCGGCACCGGCTGCGGCATCACCACCGACCATTTGGTGCGCTCGGGCGTGACCGGGAACGGCGCCAGGCCGAAATGCGGAATGCCGGCTTCATTGGCGACGTTGGAGACCGCGATGGTCGGCGGCGTCAGCGCCGAGCCCATGATGATGTCGGCTTTCGACTCCGTCACGAAGCGCCGCGCATTCGTCGTCGCCGTGGTCGGATCGCCGCCGTCGTCGAGCACGATCACCTTGAGCGGCACGCCGCCGATCTCCTTCGGCACGAACTCGAGCGCATTGCGCTCGGGGATGCCGAGCGCCGCGCCCGGCCCCGTCGTGGTCGTGGTGATGCCGATGGTGATCTCGCTGGTCTGCGCCAGCGCCGGCGCTGATGCCAGCATCGCGATGACGCCAGCCGCCGCCAGATAGGCCTTCCTCATAAAATCCTCCCTCAATCTTTTCGGTTCAGCTCGTGATCCGCCGATCCTGTTTGCAGTCCAGCCCCGACAGGGGCGTCTTCCATCTCGGACGGCCGATGCGTGTCCAAACGTGATCATAGCATTGAACACGAGAAGATCACCTCTCACCAGTCGACCAAAGCACGACGACGATTCATCCTTAAGACGGCCGCATGTCGCACCCAATGCCGCGCGTCAGCCCTCGAGAAACTTGGCCCGCATCTCCTCTGGAAAAGGCGCCGATTTCAGCTTGTCCGGGTCAACCGGATCGCGCCCGACCAGCACCCGGGTCTCGAACCCCTCGAGCGCCAGCGCCTCGCCCTTGAACACCTTGTGGGTGACGTCGAACGAGGAGCGCTTGATGCTCTCGATCCGGCTCTCGATCGTGATCCAGTCGCCATAGGTCGAGGGGATGTAGAACTTGGCGCGGGTGTCGACCATGGGGATCCCGACCAGGCCGTAGCGGCGGACGATGTCCTGCTTGGAAAACCCGGCCGCCTCGAACATGACAGAGGTCGCATCGTCGAACATCGCGAAATAGCGCGGATAGTAGACGATGTTGGCGGGATCGCAGTCGCCCCACTGGATCTGCACGTCGCGGCGGTGAACGAACATCGATTAAGCCTCGCTACGCCAACAACAACGGTCGGTAGGGTGGGCAAAGGCGCGACGCGCCGTGCCCACCATTTTCCGGGCCGGTGGGCACGCTGCGCTTTGCCCACCCTACGGCTCTCTCCGTCATTGCGAGCGAAGCGAAGCAATCCAGGGCCGGGTCGGGACTCTGGATTGCTTCCGCCTTCGCCCGATGGGCTGCGGCGGATACGTCGTCGCTACGCTGCTCGCAATGACGGAAAATCACTTCGGCGCCATGCGCAGCGAGCCGTCGAGGCGGACGACCTCGCCGTTCAGATAGGCGTTCTCGACCATATGCAGCGCAAGTGCGGCGAACTCATCGGCGTGACCGAGGCGGCGAGGGAACGGGATCGCGGCGGCGAGCGAGTCCTGGGCCTCCTGCGGCAGGTTGGCGAGCAGCGGCGTCAGGAATAGGCCGGGCGCAATGGTCAGCACGCGGATGCCGAACTGTGCGAGCTCACGCGCGATCGGCAGGGTCATGCCGACAATGCCGCCCTTCGAGGCCGAATAGGCGGACTGTCCGATCTGGCCGTCATAGGCCGCGACCGAGGCGGTGTTGATGACGACACCACGCTCGCCGGTCGCCTGCGGCTCCAGCTTGGTCATGCCGTTGGTGACCAGACGCAGCATGTTGAACGAGCCGATCAGGTTGACCTTGATGACCTTCTCGAAATCGGCCAGCGGCATCGGACCGTCGCGGCCGACGACGCGCTTGGCGACGCCGATGCCGGCGCAGTTCACCAGCACGCGCGGCTGCTGGCCGAGCGCCTCGACCGCCTTGGCGACGCCGGCTTCCGCGCCGGCGGCATCGGAAACGTCGCAGACCACGGCCACGCCCTTGATCTCGGCGGCGACCTCCTCGGCCAGCTTGGCATTGAGATCGAACACGGCGACCTTGGCGCCCTGGGCAGCGAGCTTGCGGGCGGTGGCGGCCCCGAGGCCGGAAGCGCCGCCGGTGACGATGGCGGCCTGATCCTTCAACAACATGTCGTTTCTCCCTTGGATGCGTCGATCAGCCGGCGATGATGATGTCGTCGTCCGGCGTCGCGGCGTAGATACGTTCGATCAGGTCCTTGCGGTGCTCCAGCACGGCGCGCTGGTTGATCGATCCCTTGTCGGTGACCTCGCCCTTGTCGATCGACAGCGGCACGCCGAGCAGGACGGCGCGCGTGATGCGCGTCGACGAGCCGGTCGCGGTCTGCAGGAATTTTGCGAAGCGCTCACGGAAGGCCTCGATGATCAGCGGATCGGCCGCTGTGGCGGCGAGATCGTCGAACGGCAAGGTCGCGTTGATCAGCCGGCAGCCGTCGGGATCGAGCACGACGATGGCAGCGATCTCGTCGCGGTTGATGCCGGCAATGATCACGTCGCGCGCCAGCGGCGCGCAGGCCGCGACGAAGCGCGCCCGCAACGGGCCGACCGAGACCCAGGTGCCGGACGCCAGCTTGAAGTCCTCGGCGACACGGCCGTCGAAGTCGAAGCCGGCATTGAAGTCGTCGGGATCGACGGGCTTCAGCGCGTCGCCCATCTTGTAGTAGCCTTCGTCATCGAAGGCCGCGGCCGAGACCTCAGGCAGGCGCCAATAGCCCGGCGTCACGTTCGGCCCCTTGGCCCGCACCTCCATCTTGCCATTGTTGGGCACGAGCTTGGCCTCGTTGCCCGACACCGGCAGGCCGACATGGCCGGAGCGGCTGGTGCGCGGATTGACCGACATGAAGAACGGTGCGGTCTCGGTCGAGCCGAGGCCCGTCAGCATCGGCACGCGAGTGCCGGTCTCGGCCACCGAGAGCTCATCGAGCTCGTTCCAGACATGCGGCGCCAGCGCGGCGCCGGAGAAGAACATCGCATGCAGCCGCTGGAAGAAGGACTTCCGCAGCGCCGGGTCCTCGCGGAAATAGGGCAGCAGCGACTCGTAGCCCTTGGGGACGTTGAAATAGACCGTCGGCGAGATCTCGCGCAGGTTTCGCACGGTCTCCTCGATCCCGCCCGGCACCGGCTTGCCCTGGTCGAGATACATCGAGCCGCCATTGAACAGCGTCAGCCCGATGTTGTGGTTGCCGCCGAAGGTGTGATTCCAGGGCAGCCAGTCGATGATGACGGGCGGCTCGTCCTTCAGGAACGCGAGCGTCTCGCGGATCATCACCTGGTTGGCGCAGATCATGCGCTGGGTGTTGATCACGGCCTTCGGGTTGCCGGTCGAGCCCGAGGTCAGCAGGAACTTCGCAATCGTGTCGGGGCCGATCTTGTCATGGGCGGCGTCGAGGCCGGGGAACAGCGGCGATGCGATCAGATCGGCGAGCATCGTGATCTTGCGGCCCGGCACCGAGCCGAACGACGCCACGATCTCGGTGCCCTCGGGCACGTTGGCGACGAGCGCGTCGGCGAACTTGTCGGCGTCGTCGACGAAGACGAGGCCCGGCGTCAGCAGCTTCATCAGATAAGCGAGCTTGCCGTAGTCGCGTGACACCAGCGAATAGGCTGGCGACACCGGGCAGAACGGGACGCCGGCATAGAGCGCGCCGAACGCGACCAGCGCATGGTCGATCGAATTGCCCGACAGGATCATCACCGGCCGGTCCGGCGACAGCCCGCGCGCGAGCAGCCCCGACGCGATGTGCCGGCTCGCCGCCAGCAGCGTGGCATAGGTCAGCTCGCGCCAGCCCTCCGGGCCGACGCGCTCGGCCATGAACACACGCTCAGGCGTGGCTTTGGCGAAGTGATGCAGCCGGTCGGTGATCCGCGGTGGATAGTCGCCGAGCGGCTGCTTCGGACGGAGATAGATGGTGCCGTCGTCGCGGCGGTCGACCGTGACAGCCGGATCGTTGAACGAGATCGCGCGCAACGGATGAACACTGGCGCTGCGCGCCGTGTTGTCCGTTCCTCCCTGTGTGCTTGTTATTGTTTGTGCGGTCATGTCACGTCGGCTTCACTTTTGCGGTCTTGTGATCGAGGAAGGCGCGGATGCGATTTTTGGCCTCCTTGTCGCTCTGCGCGACGGTGGCCATCAGCGATTCCATCAGCAGGCCGGTCTGCGGATTGGCCTCGGCGATCATCGGCAGCGCCTGCAGCACCGCGAAATTCGTCAGCGGCGCGTTGTTCGCGATCTTCGCCGCCAGCTCCATCGCCTTGGTCATCGAGGCACCGGCCTCGACGAGATATTGCGCGAAGCCGTAGGACGAGCCTTCGGTCGCCGAATAGACCCGGCCGGTCAGCATCATGTCCATCATGCGGGCGACGCCGATCAGGCGCGGCAACCTGACGGAGCCGCCGCCGCCGACGAAGATGCCGCGCTGGCCCTCGGGCAGCGCGAAGTAGGCCGACGGCTCGGCGACACGGATATGCGCGGCGCAGGCGAGCTCGAGGCCGCCGCCGATGACGGCGCCCTTCAGCGCGGCGATCACCGGCACGCGGCAGTACTGGATGCGGTCGAACACGCGATGCCACATCTGCGAATGCACCAGGCCCTCGGTCGCGTCGCGCTCGCGCAGCTCGGAGAGATCGAGGCCGGAGGAGAAATTGTCGCCGATGCCGTGGATCACGACGCAGCGGACGTCTTCAGGCAGGCTGGTGAAGCAATCGCCGATGGCGAGGATGATGCCGTCATTCAGCGCATTGCGCTTGGCCGGGCGGTTGAGCCCGATCGTCAGGACGGCGCCCTGCTGCTCGATCTGCAGCAGAGACGGATCGCCCGCTGGCGTGGCGGTGTCGGCGTTTCCCATCGCTTGATTGTGTCCTGTTCAGAATAGTTATGTTTTATAACGATCTTCGCGGGAGTCAACAAGCGGCGTCCGACATCATGTTGTGCGATGCAAAAGAACAAGCCGCCGAGGGGCTCGGTCACGCGCAGCATCGTAAGACCCGCCTGCGCGCAAAGGCAAATGACATGATCCGGCGTTCCCGCGGCGAAATCACGCCCGGGGCTTGCTGATATGGTTCGCCCTCTCATGCGGAGGGCGCAGGGAAGGCCAGGCGTCGGCTGACGCCTGCGGCCCGCCTGCGAGAAAAAATGCAGGCGGCAGGTACCAC
>NZ_JAUEXY010000015.1:0-198352 GCF_032489375.1 Bradyrhizobium sp. SZCCHNR1098 | reverse complement strand
TGGACCGAGGTCGAGATGCCCAGCACGTTGCGGGTGCCGACCGAGCCGTCGCGATTGCGATAGCCTTCGAAGGTGTAGCCTTCGAGCGGCGGCATTGGCGCCGGCACCGCGGTGGAGATTTCGAGCTGATCGAGGGCAGGGGCCTCAGGCATGTCGATGCGAGCCTCGTCCACCCATTCGCCGGATGCGATCGGCGACTTCGCATAGCCGATGATCTCGCCGTAGCGGACGATCGGCGCGCCCTCGGCGATGTCGACCAGTGCGGTCTTGTGGCCCTGCGGGACGAAGTTCCTCAGCGTCAGGCCATCGGGAAATTTGGTGCCGGCAGGCAGGCCGAAAGGGGAGGGGGGTACCCCGGAAAGACTGTTGGTTGGAGTACCCCCCTCCCCAGCCCTCCCCCACAAGGGGGGAGGGAGCGGAGCGGCGCTTGCGGCTTCGTATTTTCCTCGCACAGCGAGGCAGCGTGATGTCGCGTCTCGGTCTGCTCGCGCTGCAATTGCTCGTCGCGATCATCGCGATTGCGCTGTGGCAACTGCTCGCCACCGTGCCCGTGTTTGGACGCATCTGGCTTCCGCCATTCTTCTTCTCCAACCCGGTCGACGTGTTCGCGCAGGTCGTCAAATGGTTCGCCACCGGCGCGATCTGGAAGCACCTCGCGATCACGCTGTGGGAGTCGATCCTGGCGTTCGCGATCGGCTCGCTCGGCGGCGTGCTGGTCGGCTTCTGGTTCGCGCGCAAGCCGCTGGTGGCCGCGGTGTTCGACCCCTACGTCAAGATGGCAAATGCGCTGCCGCGCGTGGTGCTGGCGCCGATCTTCACGCTGTGGCTCGGCCTCGGCATCTGGTCCAAGGTCGCGCTCGGCGTGACGCTGGTGTTCTTCATCGTGTTCTTCAACGTCTATCAGGGCGTCAAGGAGGTCTCGACCGTGGTGCGCGACAATGCCCGCATGCTCGGCATGAGCGAGCGGCAACTGATGCGCCACGTCTATTGGCCGTCGGCGCTGTCGTGGATGTTTTCGTCGCTGCACACGTCGGTGGGCTTCGCCGTCGTCGGCGCTGTCGTCGGCGAATATCTCGGCTCCGCGGCCGGCCTCGGCTATCTGATCCAGCAGGCCGAAGGCATCTTCGACGTCGCCGGCGTATTTGCCGGCATGTTCGTGCTGTCGGCGTTCGTCATCCTGATCGACATCTGTGTCACGCTGGTGGAGCGTCGGCTGCTGGTGTGGCGCCCGGATGCGGCGGATGGGCGATGAGGGGCGCGGTGCCGCCATGCCCACCGCTGTCGTCCCCGCGAATGCGGGGACCCAACCACAGGACGTCGTTTGTGGCATGCGCGATGACCAGTCTTCTCCAACCGCGACATCACGCGGTATGGGTCCCGGCGTTCGCCGGGACGACAGCGGCAATTCGGGGCGGCCTTCTCATTCACAGCACACACGCCTAATCTGACCGATAACATGAACGGAGGAAATCAATGAACAAGATGTTGGGCCAGGTCACCGGCGCGCTGCTGGCGCTGACGCTAAGCACCGGTCTCGCCAGCGCCGCCACCAAGGTCACGATCGCAATCGGGGGCGGCGCCTGCCTGTGCTATCTGCCGACCGTGCTGGCCAAGCAGCTTGGCGAATATGAGAAGGCCGGGCTCGAGGTCGAGCTGGTCGACCTCAAGGGCGGCTCGGATGCGCTGAAGGCGGTGCTTGGCGGCAGCGCCGACGTCGTCTCCGGCTATTTCGACCATTGCGTCAATCTCGCCGCCAAGAAGCAGGAGATGCAGTCCTTCGTGGTCTATGACCGCTATCCCGGGCTCGTGCTCGTCGTGGCGCCGTCGCACAACAAGGAGATCAGCTCGGTCAAGGATCTCGCCGGCAAGAAGGTCGGCGTCAGCGCGCCGGGCTCCTCGACCGACTTCTTCCTGAAATACATGCTGAAGAAGAACGGCCTCGATCCGTCGGGCACGGCCGTGATCGGCGTCGGTCTCGGCGCGACCGCCGTGGCCGCGATGGAGCAGGGCCAGATCGATGCGGCCGTGATGCTCGATCCCTCGGTCACCGTGCTGCAGGGCAAGCATCCGGATCTCAAGATCCTCAGCGATACCCGTACCCAGCACGATACGCTGGAGGTGTTCGGCGGTGAATATCCCGGCGGCGCGCTGTACTCGACGGCGGCCTGGATTGCCGGCCATGACAAGGAGACGCAGGCGCTGACCAACGCCATCGTGGCGACGCTGGGCTGGATCCATTCGCATACGCCGGAGGAGATCATGGCGAAGATGCCGGAGGAGCTGGTCGGCAAGGACAAGGCGCTCTATCTCGCGGCGCTGAAGAACACCATCCCGATGTACTCGCAGACCGGCAAGATGGACCCGAAGGGCGCCGACGCCGTGCTCGCGGTGTTCAGCACCGGTTCGCCCGACGTCGCCAAGGCCAATGTCGACGTCAGCAAGACCTTCACCAACAAGTTCGTCGAACAGGCGAAGGGCACGAAGTAGGGGGATGACCGAGGTCGTCATCCACCGCGTCACCGCGCTCGACCTCAAGGTCGAGCCGTGGGAGTGGCCGTTCGCGAAACAGCGCCGCGACGACATCGCGGCGCATTTCGCCGAATGCCGGCGCGCCAAGCCGGGCCTATGGAACGGCCGCGTGCTGCTAGGGCGCAACCCGCGCTTCGCGGACGGCCTGTTCGAAGCGAGCTATTTCGAGACCGATTTCGCCAGCCTGCTGGCGTGGCGCGACTGGGGCTTTCCGGATCGCTCCGCCTTCAACGGCTTCGGCATGGGCGCGCTGCGTGCCGCCGACGGCGCCTTCGTGCTCGGCGAGATGGGCGTGCATACGGCCAATGCCGGCCGGCTGTATTTTCCCGCCGGCACGCCGGATCTCGCCGACGTCAACAACGGCGTGCTCGATCTCGCCGCCAACGTCGCGCGGGAGGTCGAGGAGGAGACCGGGCTCGCGCCATCGGACTATCAGGCCGCGGCGCATTGGGACTGTGTCGTGACCGGCGCGTCGATCGCGCTCATGCGCGTGCTCGACGCCTCCGACATGGGCGAGGCTCTGCAGCGCCGCATCGAGGCCAATCTCGCGGCCCAGGACGAGCCGGAACTCTGCTCGATCCGGCTGGTTCGAAGCAGGAGCGATCTGACTGCGGCGATGCCGCGCTTCGTGACCGCCTTCCTCGAAACGCAATTCAGCCCCGGAGAGCCGTCCTCATGAGCAAGAAACCGCGCACGCTGGCCGATGAGCTCGATGGTTTCATCTCGCCGTTCCGGATCGATGGCGGGCACAGATTTCACCTCAAATCGCACAAGACCAAGGTCAAGGGCGGTCTCGACAAGGAGCAGGGCGAGGCGATCATCGAGCAGAACCGCCAGCGCCTCTCTGATTTCCAGGAGAAGCTGTACGCGCAGGACCGCTGGTCGGTGCTGGTGCTGCTGCAGGGCATGGATGCCTCGGGCAAGGACAGCGCCATCAAGAGCATCTTCGAGGGCGTCAATCCGCAGGGCTGCGAGGTCACCTCGTTCAAGCAGCCGACCTCGAAGGAGCTCGATCACGATTTCATGTGGCGCAGCGCCATCGCGCTCCCCGAGCGCGGCCGCATCGGCATCTTCAACCGTTCCTACTACGAGGAATGCCTGGTCACGCGCGTGCATCCGGAGATCCTCAAGGCCGAGAAGCTGCCGCCGAGGCTCGTCACCAAGAACATCTGGCGCGAGCGCTTCGAGGACATCTCCGCTTTCGAGCGTTACTTGTCGCGCAACGGCACCGTGATCCTGAAGTTCTTCTTCAACATCTCCAAGGAGGAGCAGCGCGCGCGCTTTCTCGACCGGCTGGAGGAGCCGGCGAAGAACTGGAAGTTCTCGATGGGGGACATCACCGAGCGCGCCAAGTGGCCCCGCTACCAGGCGGTCTATCAGGACATCGTGCGCCACACCTCGACGCCCTATGCGCCGTGGCACGTCGTTCCGGCCGACCACAAATGGTTCGCCCGTGTCGTCATCGGCTCGACCATCGTCGCCGCGCTGGAAAGCCTGGATCTGCATTTTCCGCGCGTCGATGCCGCCTCGCGCGAGGAGTTCAAGGCGGTGCGGAAGGCGCTGGAGAGCGAAGGCAAGGGCGGCAAGAAGGGCGGCGGCTGAGACGCGAAGCCAAAGCCGCAATCACCCGGCATTGCCTCACGCCGCGCCGGCCTGCCGCCGGTCGGCGTCGCCCGCCACCAGGAATCGACGCTCGAAATCGGTGGCCGGCATCGGCTTGCCGAAGTGATAGCCCTGTCCCTGCTCGCAGCCGAGCCGCAGCAGGAACTCCGCCGTCGCCTCGTTCTCGATGCCCTCGGCGATCACGGACAGGCCGAGCTGCTTGCTGAGGCTGACCGTCGAGCCGACGATGGCCGCGTCGTCGGCCTGGGTCAGCACGTCACGCACGAAGGAGCGGTCGATCTTCAGGCCATCGAGCGGGAATTTCTTCAGGTAGCTCAGGCTCGCATAGCCGGTGCCGAAATCGTCGAACACCAGGCTGACGCCGAGCGCCTGCAGCCGGTTGAACGTCTGCAGCACGCCGGGTTCGTCGTGCAGCAGGATGTCCTCGGTGACTTCGAGCTCGAGCAGGCGCGGCGACAGGCCGGTCGACGTGAGCAGCTTGCTGACGAAGGCGGCGAGGTCGCCGGACTGGAACTGGGACGGCGACAGGTTGACGCCGACGCGGATGTCGTGGCCGGCGAGCTGCCATTGCCGCGCCTGCCGGCAGGCGGTGGCCATGACCCAGGTCGCAACCGCCTCGGACAGATGCGAGGTGTTGACGACCGGAATGAAATCACCAGGAGGCACGAGGCCGCGCGTCGGATGACGCCAGCGGATCAGCGCCTCGGCGCCGATCACGCGGCCGTTCAACAGCTCCACTTGCGGCTGGTAGAACAGCTCGAATTCGTTCCGCTCGACGGCGAGCGCAAGCTCGGCCTCCAGCGTCAATCGCTGCTCGAGCTCGCGGCGGATGGCGCTCTCGAACAGCACATGGCTGCCCGGCCGGTCCATCTTGGCGCGACAGAGGGCGAGGTGCGCGTTGCTGAGCAACTCGTCTGCCGAGTGCCCGCCCTCGGGATGCACGGCGACGCCGAGGGTGACCTTGACGCGCTGCTGACGCGTGCCCGCGTCCAGCGGCGCCTCGAACAGCTGCGACAGATGGTCGGCGAGCTCGGCCACGGTGCCGCCGATGGCGGAGCAGGGAATGGCGACGGCGAACTCGTCGCCGCTGAGCCGGGCGACGCGGCCCATGTTGCCGATCTCGGTGCGGAGCCGCTCGGCCGCCGCGCGCAAGACGCTGTCGCCGAAGGCGTGGCCGAGCATGTCGTTGATGCGCTGGAACGCATCGAGCCCGATCACCAGCAGCGCCACGCGGTCGGACGCGGCATCCGCGGTCTCGATCATGGCGGCGAGCTCGCTCTGCAGCGTGTTGCGGTTGATCAGCGCGGTCAGCGTGTCGTGCTCGGCGAGGTAGCGGATGCGCTCGGCCTCGCGCTTGCGCACCGAGATGTCGCGCAGGATCACGCCGTATTGCAGGCCGTCGGCGCCCTGCCAGGCGGAGAAGCTCGCCTCGACCGGAAACACCTCGCCGTCCTTGCGACGGCCGTCGAACTCGATCGTGGATCCGCCGGGCAGCAACGTCGCCGGCAGCGCCGCCTCCTGCTGCGGAAACAGGTCATGCGTGTCGCTGCCGTCGGCGCGCAGGCGCGCGAAGGGCTGGCCGATGATCTCGTCGGCACCGTAGCCGAAGATCGCGACGGCGCCCGGATTCCACACCGTGATCCGCCGGTCCCGGTCGGTGCAGACAAGCCCGTCGCCGATCGACATCGCGATTCGCTCGAAGCGGCTCTCGGCAACGTGCCGTAGCAGGCCGCGGAAGCCGATCTCGTCGAGGGCCGTTGCCGCGAGATAGGCGACCAGCGCGATCTGCAGCAGCGAGGTGTCGAGCACCAGGGCATAGCGGTCGTGCAGCAGCAGCGCCGCGGCCTCGATCAGGACGCTGATCATGGCGATCAGCAGCGCGCGCCGCGCCGCCGAGAGCTGCCGCCAGCTCGCCAGCATGATGATGACGATCAGCAGCAGGCCGGCCATGGTGGCCGTCGTCGATGTCGAGAGCAGGGTGCGGTGCTGAATGATGGACTCGGCCGCCAGCGCCTGCAGCATGACGCCGGGCAGAACGCGGCCGTTCGGCACGCTGTAGTAGTCACCGAGCTCGATGGCGGTCGCGCCGACGATCACCCGCTTGTCCTTGAGCTTGGCCAGCGCCGCCGCGTCGCCGCGGACGACGTCGACATACGACACCCTCGGCAGGGACGATGGATCGATGCCGTAGTCGACCAGGAACGAGCTGTGCTTGACCGCATCGCTTCCGGCGAGGAACGCTCCCATGGACTGCAGGTAGGTCTTCGCGCCGCCGGTCTCATCATTTTCGCCGAAAGCGTAGCTTCTGACGCGACCGTCGCGTGCCACCTCGATGTTCACGAAGGCCGACCATGCGAGCTGCTCGAACTGTGGCAGCGGTCGGTTGAGGTGAATGGCGGTTTCCTTCCCCGCCGCATCGAGCTGCCTGAAGACCGGCAGCACGACCGAGCTCTTGGCATTCTGCAGCGCGTTCAGGAAGGCCTGATCGCCGGCCGCGTCGGACGGCGTGCTGAAATCGACGTCGAAGGCGACGTCGCGGACACCGGCGCGCTGCAACTGCTCCAGCAGGTGCGCATACTGGGTCCGCGGCCACGGCCAAACGCCGATGGCTTCGATCGAGCGCGGGTCGATCGCGACCACCGCGATCTCGCCGCTGGCAGGGCGGTTGTCGAGGCGGAAGCGCAGATCGACGAGAGCTTGGCTCAACAGCTCGTGGCCGCCTGACAGGCCGACCGTCAGCAGCGCAACGACCACCAGAATATGCGGCATGAACCGCCTGAACATGCCCTCTCCCCAATGACTGCGTGCCACGTCGACGCCCGCTTTCGCGATCCCAATCTCATCCCACTCCGACCGCAGAGCCATCAGGAATCGTGCTGGCTTGCGCTCCCCCATGACCACGCATGCCGGCGTGAAGCTCGATGGCGGATCCTCAGTTCTTGTTGTGACCGTAGGCGTGGGCATTGCCGTTGCCGTGGCTGCCATTGCCATGGTCGTCGCTATTGCCGTTGCCGTTGCCGCTACCGCTGTTTCCGTTGCTGCTGTTTCCGTTACCGCCGTTGCCGTTACCGCCGTTGCCGTTACCGTTGTTGCTGTGGCTGTTGTTGCCTTGGCCGTTGTTGCCGCTGCCACTGCCGCCATTGTTGTTGCCGTTGCCGCCGTTGCCATTGCTGGCGGCATTGGCGCTGGCGGAGCCGCTCGGTGAGCCGATCGCTGCGGTGACGGCGGCTGCGATCGAGGAATCTCCCGACGTGCCGCTCGCGGTGGCCGAGTTGTTCGTCGCATTGCCGCTGTTGCCGCGCGCATCATTCCAGGCGGTACTTCGTCCTGCACCGGCGCTCGGCGTGTGGGCGCCATGGGCGAGGCCGCGCGTCGCCCTCTGGATGTTCAGGTTGACCTCGCCGATCGATGACGAGATCCGCACGACACCCGGCTTCGTGCCGCCGAGGCCCGTTGCAGAATGCTGCTGTGCGACGACCGTTGCGCCCGAGCCGTTGGCGTTCAGTGCGTGGATCACGCTCCCCTTCGCTTCGCGCGGCGGATGCAGGCCGTCGCGCGGCACCGGAACGCGATCGATCGTGGAGGCGCGCGGGCGACCGTGCTCGATCGGGCTGAAGGTGCCGGCGCCGGACAGGCTGAGGCCGGAGCGGCCGGTCGCAAAGGCGGTGGCGGCCTGGCCGGGCATCACCTGGGCGATCTGGCCGGTCTTGAAATCCGACACCTGCACCTGGCCGCGGCTGACCTCGACCTTGGTGCTGCGGCCTGAGATCGTGACGCTGAACTGCGTGCCCTTCACGACGGCGGCGAGATAGGGCGTCTCGACCTCGAAATGTTGGACATTGCGCTTCTCGACGTCGAGCAGGATCGAGCCGGCGCGCTGCAGGATGGTCGTCGCCATGCCGTCCTTGGGCGCGGCGGGCAGGCCGACTTCGGAGTTCGGCGCGATGACGATCGTCTCGGCGCCGCGTGTCAGCCGGACGCGGCCGGTCGGCCCGGTGCGGATCGTATCGCCTGGCTTCAGCGGGTCCTCGCGACCGAGCGACACCTGCGCTGCGCCCTGGGTGGTGACCCAGACCTCACCGGACGATTTGCTCACCAGCCACGGCTCACCGTCGGCCGCGAATGCGGCCGGCGTTGCACCGAAAAGGCACGCGGCGACTAACGCCGGTATCAGGAAGCGCTTGAAGGACATGGCACGAACTCGCGTCGTTGGCGGCTTTTGAAACTAATCGAAATGTTTCAAGAGACCCTTAGGAGTTGCAGCCGTGTTTGCTTCCCGCATTTACGCTTCATTGACCTTAACAAACTAAAAACGAGGCATGCGCGCTGGTTGTGTTGAGCGAACTGGAAGGGCTGCGGGTTGGCGCGACAGGGCCATCATACCGCACGCCTCGCGACGGCTGCATGGAGCCGCGCTTGCCGCCGGCATTTCGCTGTCGGCGGCGGTGTTTGCAGCGACGGCCCACGCGCAGCAGGTCAGCCAACCGAGCTTCGATCCGCGGCAGACCGAGCGATATTTCGACGAGCAGCAGTCGCGCTCAACGCAACCGGCACCGCCGCGGCCGCGGGCGCCGCAATTCGCGACCCAGGGCGGCGGCGATCGCAAGCCCTTGTTTACCATGCGCGCCGTCACCCTGACGGGGGCGTCCGCGCTGCCTGCCGAGCAGCTCGCCGCGAGCTATCAGCCCTATCTCGGCAAGCCGGTGTCGCAGGCCGACCTCGCTGCGATCGCGACAGCGATCAGCGATCAGTATCGCACCGCCGGCTATCATCTCAGCCGTGCGATCATCCCGCCGCAGGACATCCGCGATGGCCGGGTGCGGATCCAGATCGTCGAAGGCAGCATCACCGAAGTGGCCTTGAAGGGCGCCGGCGCGGAAGAGTTCGGCATCAGGCCGATGCTTGGCCCCGTGCTGGCGGAGCAGCCGTCCCGGCTCGAGACCCTGGAGCGGCAGTTGCTGCTGATCAACGGCCGCGGCGGCGTCCGTCTGGTTGATTCCTCCTTGGAAGAGATCGGCGGCACCACCGGCCGGTTCCGCCTGGTGATCGAGCTGCAGACCTGGCACGTCTATGGCTATGCCGGTATCGACAATCTGGGATCGTCGACGGTGGGCCCGTGGCAGAGCTATGCTACCGCCGCCTTCAACTCCTATCTGCTGCCGGGCGACACGCTCACGGCCAACATGTCGACGACGCCGGCAGATCCGCGCCAGCTCGCGTTCGGCCGGCTGTCCTACGACGTGCCGGTCGGCACCGACGGGGCGCATATCGGCGCTTCCGCGCTGTATAGCGAGGTGCGACCGGGCGACTGGAGACGGCTGTTCAACGACAACACCGTGACCGAGACGCTCGAGCTGCGCGGCGGCCTCGCGCCGATCCAGTCGCAGCGTGCCTCGCTGAAGCTCAATCTCGCGGCCGCCTTCAGCGACGTGACCGAGCGAGACCTGTTCGGCATCTGGTATCGCGATCGCATCCGGACGCTGACCTTCACCGCCGACTACCGCTGGAAGGATGATGTCGGCGGCGACAGCTATCTCACGCTGGCCTATCGGCAGGGACTGAACGCGTTCGGCGCGACGCGGCTCGACGATCCACTCGCCTCGCGCGCGGGCGCCTCGCCGAGCTTCTCGGTCTTCAGCGGCTGGTTCGCGCGCTATCAGACCTTGTCCGAGGCGTGGTCGCTGAAGCTCGCGGCCGCCGGCCAGCTTGCGTCGGGTCCGCTGTACAATTCGCAGCAGTTCTATCTTGGCGGCCTCGCCTATGGCCGCGGCTATGGCAGCGCCGAGATCAGCGGCGACAATGGCGTTGCCGGCACGTTCGAGGTCCGCTTCGAGCAGAAGCCGAACTGGCAGTATCTCACGAGCTATCAGCTCTACGGCTTCTTCGATGCCGGGCTCGCCTGGAACGACGGCTTCCGGCCGTCCGACGGCGTGGCGCTGACCTCGGCGGGCGCCGGGGTGCGCTTCACCTTCCCGAACGACTGGCGCGCCGATCTCGGCGTCGCCGTGCCGCTCGGCTACCGCGCACCCGACAATTCGACGCGCAGCGCGCGTCTGCTGTTGACGCTGTCGAGCGTGCTGAAGCTGTGCCCGCAGCGCGGCCAGGGCCCCTGCATCTGAGAACTGCGCGCTTGGTGCGGCAGCAGAGGTCCACTTCTCCCATTGGGAGAGGACCGAATGCTATGGCAACCGCTGCAGCCGACCAACTCACGCGCTGGCTGTCGCGATGGTTCATTGCCTTGGATGGCGCGTACTGCGAGATCGGCGAGACCTCGTCCATATCGTCGATGACAGCTTCGTCGAGGCGCTGGGAGCACATTGGTATGCTCGGGCGGCGAAGTCTCAAGAACGCTGAATTCTTCTGCTTCGGGCTGACAGCAGATGTGCCATTCCTACTCATGTCGCCATACCTTCACCGCCGAAATCAACAGTATTGCGGCGAGCGTCGGCAGGAGGATGGCACTCGGGACGACGCCAAGTAGCAGGCCGCCAACAAAGGCGCCAACGATAGAACCGGCAGCCATTGCCAGCATGAATGACGCATTGTCTCGGACCACGACGAAGCTCTGATCTCGGCTGTAACGCGCAAATCCGACAAGCATCGTCGGAAGGCTGACTGCCAACGAAAGGCTTCCCGCCAGCTTTACATCAAGGCCGAACAGCAGGATCAGCGTGGGAATAAGAAACTCACCTCCGGCTACGCCTAGCAGCGAAGCGATCACGCCGATAATGAAACCTGCCACTACGCCAGCGGCAACCAGGCGCCAGCCGGCGAACGGCGCGGTAGCCCCGGCAGAAGCGTCATGAACGAACAACAGCACGCCAGCTATAACAACCAGCAGCGTTGCAATGATTTTGTAGAGTGTTTCCGATTTCAGGCGCGTAGCCCATGAAGCACCGACATACGCCCCGACAAGGCTGCCGGCGAGAAGGTTCGCGATGATTGACCAATGTTCGCCGATCTCGGCAAAGGGCACTGTACGGGCACGGAACGCTAGCGCGGCCGCGACCACAATCAGGCTAGTGGCCTTGTTCAAGATGACGGCTTCGAGGCCTCGGAAACGAAATAGGCTGATCAGCAGCGGCAGCCTGAACTCCGCGCCGCCGAGGCCGATTAGACCGCCTAGCGCGCCGATTGCAGCGCCAGCGCCGAAAGCGACTGGTTTGTTTCGCACTGGAACACGTGGGCATGGGCGCGCAGGGCGGCCTGAACAATACTTGCCCGTGATCCGTCGCTGCGGCTGGCTTCACGCCTGCTTACGGCAGGGCGTGGGGCTCAGGAACCCTAGTCCAGAACTCGGTCATTTGTAAATGTCAGCTTCAGTACAAAAGCGGCCTATCGGTCCCGCTGCTGCCTGCTTGCGGTCGAGGCCCGGGAGCTGCCCTTGCGTGCGCAGCCGCCGCGCCGAAGAAGTTGGCATCGCGACTGCGGTGGCCGCATCAGATCTAGACCGGTTTGCCGGAGCCGTGGAACAGCCGGCCCTTCTCGGTGATCAGCACGATGACGAGCGCGCTCGACGTGCAGGCCAGGAAGCCTGCGGCGAAGGGCAGCGCGGTGCCGTCGAAGGCCTGACCGACGACGGCGCCGGCGGCCATGCCGAGCAGGGTCGTGATCGAGCCGTAGAGCGAGGACGCGGTGCCGGCATTCGCCCGCTGCGGCTCCATCGCCAGGGCGGTGAAGTTCGCGAACATCAGGCCGAACGTAAACATCATGCCGGCCGACAGCAGCATGAACAGCCACAGCGGCAGCATGCCGAGAACGGCCGCGCTGAAGCATGCCAGTGCGATGACGACGCTGCCGACCAGCGCGCCGTGCGAGATCATGCGCATGCCGAGCCGTCCGACGAGGCGGGCATTGAGGAAGCCGGCCACGGCAATGGTCACCGCGATCGCCGCGAAGGCGAGCGGGAAGTAGTGGCCGAGATGATAGACGCCGGTGAATAGCTGCTGCGAGGACAGGACATAGCCGAGGATGGCGCCGAAGATGCCGCTGGCCGCGAGCGCATAGCCCAGCGTCTGGCGGTTGGTGAGGGTGTTGCGGAAGGCGGCGGTGATCGCGGCGATCGAGAACGGCTTGCGCTCGCTCTCGGGCAGCGTCTCGGGCAGCCGCACCGCGGTCCACAGCAGCGCGACGATGCCGTACAAGGTCAGCACCACGAAGATGCCACGCCACTGCGTCAGCAGCATCACCGCCTGCCCGAACGACGGTGCGATCACGGGGATGGCGATGAACACCATCATCGCCAGCGAGACCACGCTCGCCATGCGGCGGCCGGCATAGCAGTCGCGCACGATCGAGGTCGCAATCACCCGCGTCGCCGCGGTGCCGAGGCCTTCGAGCGCGCGCGCCAGCAGCAGCAGCTCGAACGACGGGGCGGCGATCGCGAACAGGCTGGCGACCGCGTACAGCACCATGCCGCCGATCAGCACCGGGCGCCGGCCGAAGCTGTCGGACAGTGGGCCGATGACGAACTGACCGAGGCCGAAGCCGATGACGAACGCCGACAGCACGGTCTGCAGCCGGTTGGCGACGTCGATGTGGAATGAGGCGCCGATGTTCGGCAGCGCCGGCAGCATCATGTCCATCGCCAGCGGATTGAGCGCCATGATCGCCGCGACCACGATGACGAATTCGGTGAAGCCCATCGGCCGGTGACGGACGATCTCGATGGTGTCGGCACTGGTATCAGCCAAGGCGCGGGCCTTCCATGGTGTAGGGAAATGCGGAAATGGGCACCCATACGTATCGGCTTTGCTGCGTCGCACAAGGCGTGTTTCGGAATGGCTGGTCACCGGCGCCGGCCGTTGGCGCGATTGTGACCCGCCGTGACCCGCTGAAAATTGCGCCGGCGGCGACGCGATGGTAACGGCCGTGTGATCGACGTCCGGATCCAGGCCAGCATGAAGACCTACAAGATCGTCGTCTATGTCCCGGAAGCAGCGGGTGACGCCGTGCGCCACGCGATGGGCGAGGCCGGCGCCGGCCGCATCGGCAATTACGACCACTGTTCGTTTACCGCGAAGGGCGTGGGCCGGTTTCGTCCGCTGGGAGGCGCCAATCCAGCCATCGGCGGGGTCGGCCAGCTCGAGACGGTCGAGGAGGAGCGCATCGAGACCGTCTGCGCCGAGGACCGGCTGAAGGCCGTGCTACAGGCGATCCGCGCTGCGCATCCCTATGAGGAGCCGGCGATCGACGTCTACCCGATCGAGGTGGTTGCGTTGCGATCCGCCGACAGTGCTTGATCTCATTGAAGACCCGTTCGACTTTGTTGCGTCCCCAGTCATTTCAGCGTCGATTTCGCGCTCGCTCCATTTGAGGTTTTCGGGCGCCCTTTGTGAGCTAAGGCAGGAGAGCCAGCTATCTTAGTTTGGCTTGTCAATCTGCCGCCTGATCTCGCCGATGAACGCCGCCAGATTCCGGTCCTCCGGCGTCATGATTGCGAGCCTTTCGGCGTAGCCCAGCGCCGCCTTTGCATCGCCTGTCGCGCGGCTGAGCGAAACCAGAGCGGACAGCACATCCCTATCATTGGGATGGCTTTCCAGAGCTTCCTTTAGGACCGTCATTGCTTCGTCGGCTCGCCCGCCGGAATGCAGCGCCACCGCGTAGACATAGATATAGCGCGCGCGACCCGGTTCGAGTTCGGTTGCTCTGCGCAACTCGGCGAGCGCCTCGTCGTGCCGCTTCAGCCGGGTCAAGGTCAGGCCGAGTGCGTGATGCGCGGCCGCGTCGGCAGGTGATGCCGCAATTGCTCCGCGCAGAACAGCTTCTCCGTCGCCGTCGCGGCCAATTTGGCGATAGAGGTCGGCCAGATTGATGGCGGCCGCCGCATAGTGCGGGCTGAGCCTGAGGGCTGCCTTGTACTCGGTCTCCGCGTCCCCGGTCCGTCCGCGCAAGGCCAGGAAGTTTGCCAATGCGGTGCGGGCCTCGGGCCGTTCGGCATTGGCGCGCTGCGCCGTGATGAATTCGCCTGCCGCCTGATCGAAGCGTGCGCGATCGGGCAGCGGCTGGCTTGCAGTCGGAACGGAAGCGAGCAGGGAGGCGACCCTGATCCGCACGCCACGCACGGGATCGGTGAGCAGCGGCGAGACCAGCGGCCAAATCTGGCCGGCAGGCACGTTTTCCAGCATGTCCAGCGCGCCGATCCGCACCATGGGATCGGGATCGGCCAGGCCTGCCCGTGCGGTCGCAATGTTCGCCGGAGCGATGCGCGAGGCGAGTTCGCCGAGCGCGCTCGCACGCGCCACAGCCGGCGCGTTCCTGTCCGCGGCCAGAAGGTCAAGCAGCGCGGCGGCGTCGGCCTGGTCGCTGCGTGCTGCGCGGAATGCGGGCCCATAGGTCTGGAAGCCCTTTCGGTCGGGCCCGAACCATTGCTCGATCGCGGCGGCGGCCCATTGCGCCGGCTTGTCGCTGTGGCAGTCGTTGCAGGCGTTCGGGGTCCCCAACGTGACCGAAAGATCCGGTCGCGGAACGCGGAAGGCGTGATCGTGACGCGGGTCGATCTGCATATAGGTGCGCGCCGGCATGTGGCACGACATGCAGGTCGGCGCCGGATCGGCGCCCGCGTGATGGCGATGCTTCGCATCGGCGTATTTTTCGGACGCATGGCATTGCAGGCAAACACCTTCGCCGGAGACTCGGAGCTTTGCGCCGTGCGGCTCGTGACAATCGCTGCAGGTAACGCCGGCGGCAAACATCTTGCTTTGCTTGAACGGCGTATAATTATAGGGCTCCTCCACATCGCGGATCTGGCCATCGGCATGATAAGTGGTCCGCGCGAGCGCCTCGACCATATGGGTCTGGGACAGCGATTGACCGGGTGCCCAGTCCTCGCTGAAGCCGGCACGGCGCGCGTGGCATAGCCCGCACGTCTCGATCTCCTTTCGCAGCGCGGCCGGCGCGGCTGAACGCATCGCATTTCCGCTCCGCGGATCGATCGGCCAAGTGACGCCGCGCCGTTCATCGAAGCGGACCAGCAATCCCTTGCTCGGATCCTCGTGCTTGCCGAACGGCCACCAGCGTTGCTTGTCACGCGCCCAGGCGGCGTGGGCGGAGCCCTGACCGTGACAGGTCTCGCAACCGACGCTGATTTCCGCCCATGTCGTCGCGAAGCGATCCGTCGCGGCGTCGTAATGCTTGCGCAGGCCGGTCGAGTGGCATTCCGCGCACATGAAATTCCAGTTCTGGTTCAGCTTGGTCCAGTGCAGGACGTCGTCGTGCTTGATCTCTTCCTCGGGATGGAGATGGAACCAACGCTGGCCGCCGTTGTCCTTGGGCCGGCCGTCCCATGCGATCGGCAGCGCCTGGATGCGCCCATCTGGAAATTCAACAAGATATTGTTGCAGCGGATCGATACCGAACGTGTACTTCACCTCAAACACGGCAAGCTTGCCGTCGGGCCCGTCGGTTTCGATCATGAATTTTCCGCCATCGCGGAAGAGGCGGGACTGCACACCGAAATAGTCGAAGCTCTTGTTGAAATCGCCGAGCACGGTCTTGTCGGTCGCGTGCGCCATCGCGGCCTTGTGCTGCGAAATATCCCATAATTTGGCTTCTGCCTGATGGCAGCCGGCGCAGCTTTCGCTGCCCACATAGGTGGCGACGAATGAGGCCTGCGCCGTGGAGGCCGGTCCGCCGGCCTTGAGGAGATGAAAAACCATGCCGACCACCAGCACGAGCGCGATCGTGACCGCTACTGCAATCCAGGTCGCGCGCCTGGAGAAGGCCGTTTCGCCGGAAGCAAGCCGATCCTGCGGCGCAGCCGGTGATGGGGCCGCGGCGGATCCCTTCCGCGATCCCTTCGTGCCGGCTTTTGGCCGCCTGCGTGTCAACGCTTTTACCTCACGGCCCAATTGGTCAGCTTGCGATCAAGCTGCTCCGTCGGTCATTTCCGCAAATGCAGGAATGTTTGCCAAGGTCGCTTGACCTGCATCAAGGCGTGCCTCCCGGAGGCCCCGATGATGAGCTGTCCGATGGGAGGATGCCAAGATGAAATTATCAATTGCCCTAACAGGGCTGTTGCTGGTGACGGGGTTCGTAGCCGCGAGCACTGAAAGGGCTAGTGCCGTGGTGTATTGTCAGTATGTCGAGTATCCCGTCGGCTGCGTCGTGAGGCCCGGCGTCGTGCTGCGGCCCCGCCCGGTGGCGCGCGCCGTGGTGACCCCAGGCGTGCGCGTGCGGGGAACGCCGATGAATCGAGGCGGGCCGGTCAATCGCGTCGGCAGACGCTAGAATTTTCGCTTCTCCTTGAGCCGGTTGGGCTGGCCGAACGTCATTGCCCGCGCCGATGATCGCGATTTGCGGGCAGGAATTGTTCCGGCAGCGAGAAGCCGTGTCAAATTGTCTCATTTGAAGGCAGTGATCATGAAGCAAATAGTGAAGTTGGCTGTGTCGGCGCTGTCATTGACGACGCTACTCGTGCTTCCAGCATTGGCCCAACAGTCGGCGCCGCCGAGTGCTGTGTTGCCGACCGAGCGATCGGTTCTGCCGATTCCTGAACCGCACCCTCCACACAGCACCGTATTCGATGCGCGCGATGCGACGCCGCCGCCGCGGTTTGAAGTCAAGGCGCCGGCCGGTGCACCCAATGTACTGATCGTGCTCATCGACGACATGGGCTTCGGCCAGTCGAGCGCGTTTGGCGGCCCAATCAGGATGCCGACGGTCGACCGCCTCGCCAACGAGGGTCTCCGCTACAACGAGTTTCACACCACGGCGCTTTGTTCGCCGACCCGCGCGGCGCTGCTCAGCGGTCGCAACCATCACATGAACAATTTCGGATCGATCGCGGAAACCGCGACGACCTTCCCGGGACAGACGGGCCAGCGTCCCAACAATGTCGCGTCCGTCGCGGAGATGCTGCGGTTGAACGGCTACAGCACGGCGCATTTCGGCAAAAATCACGAGACCGCGGCATGGGAGGTCAGTCCCTCCGGCCCGACCGACCGCTGGCCGACGCGCCAGGGCTTCGACAAGTTCTATGGCTTCATGGGCGGCGAAACCAATCAATGGGCGCCGCTGATTTACGATGGCATGACCCAGGTGGAGCCGTCGAAGGACCCGAACTATCATTTCATGACCGACATGACCGACAAGGCGATCGACTGGATGCGGTCGGAGAAATCGCTGACGCCGGACAAGCCGTTCTTCATGTATTTTGCACCCGGCGCCACCCATGCCCCGCATCAGGTGCCCAAAGAATGGATCGCCAAGTACAAGGGCAAGTTCGATCAGGGCTGGGACAAGCTGCGCGAGGAGACGTTGGCGCGGCAGATCAAGCTCGGCGTGGTGCCACCCGATACCAAGCTCGCCCCGAAGCCGGACGCCATCCAGGACTGGGACAAGCTGAGCGCTGACGAGAAGAAGCTGTTCGTGCGCCAGATGGAAGTATTCGCTGGATTTGGCGAATACACCGACACAGAGATCGGCCGCCTGATCGACGCCATCAAGACAACGGGCCAACTCGACAATACGTTGATCTTCTACATCGTCGGCGACAACGGCGCGAGCGCCGAAGGCGGCGCGAATGGCCTGTACAACGAGATGACCTATTTCAATGGAGTGCAGGAAACCGTCCAGGACGTCTTGAAGCACTATGACGAACTCGGCGGTCCCAACACCTACGGCCATTACGCCGCCGGCTGGGCGGTCGCTGGCGACACTCCGTTTACCTGGACCAAGCAAGTGGCCTCGAGCTATGGCGGCACCCGCAACGGCATGGTCGTCCATTGGCCGAAGGGGATCGCGGCGAAAGGCGAGCTTCGCCCGCAGTGGCATCACGTCATCGACATCGTACCGACCATTCTCGAAGCAGCGAAACTGCCCGAGCCCAAGAGCGTAAATGGAACGGTCCAGACTCCCATCGAGGGCGTGAGCATGGCCTACAGCTTTGCCGACGCCAAGGCGCCGAGCAGGCATGCGACGCAGTATTTCGAAATCTTCGGCAACCGCGCGATCTACAGCGACGGCTGGCTGGCCGGCACGGTGCACCGGGCGGCCTGGGAAACCAAGCCGCGGCGGCCGCTCCAGCAGGATATCTGGGAGCTTTACGATGCGCGATCGGACTTCAGCCTGAGCAACGATCTGGCGGCCAAAAATCCGGACAAGCTGAAGGAGATGCAGGAGCTGTTCCTGAGGGAAGCCGTGAAATACAACGTGCTGCCGCTCGACGACCGCACCCTGGAGCGCGCCAACGCGGCGCTGGTCGGACGTCCCGACCTGATGGCCGGCCGCACCAGCCTGACGGTCTACGAAGGCATGATCGGGATGACGGAGAATGTCTTCATCAACCTGAAGAACCGATCGCACGCCATTACTGCCGATCTGGATATCCCGAAGGGCGGGGCCAATGGCGTCATCATCGCCCAGGCCGGACGGTTCGGTGGCTGGAGCTTCTACCTGAAGGACGGCAAGCCGACCTACACGTATAATTTTCTCGGTCTGCAGCGATACACCGTAACCGCCAAGCAGGCTCTTCCGGCAGGCAAGGCCGCATTGCGCTTTGAGTTCGCCTACGACGGTGGCGGCCTGGGCAAGGGTGGCGTGGGCACGATCCTCGTGAACGGAAAGACCGTCGCGACCGGCCGGATCGAACGAACCCAATGCTGCTTCTACTCCGCGGACGAAGGCGCTGACGTCGGCGCCGATGAAGGCACGCCTGTTACCGAGGCCTACAAAATGCCGTTCAAGTTCACAGGCAAGATCGGCAAGGTGACGATCGATCTAGTGGATATGAAGAAGGCCGACACTGAAGAAGCCGTCCAAGCCCGCAAGGCAGCGGCGTTGAAGAAGGGACTGTCCGATTGATGCGCTCTTCGCGCTCGCCAGGTCAGTGATCGGTCCCTTGAGAAGGAGCGGCAATGAAAACAGCCATTCTGGCGACGATCCTTCTGGCCTCGAGCCTAGGGGGAGCGGTCGCGCAAAATGCAAGCACCGCGGAGCCCGAGGTTCTCGCTGACGGCAACGGCGCTGTCAGCAGGCGCTTCGATAACACCAGCAAGGTTCGTTTCATCGAGATCTTTCTCGCAGGTCGCGATGCGAAGACGGGGAAGGTGGTTGCCGCCTGCCACAACAGCATATTCACCTCGAAGGGAATCCCCGCGTCGAGAGACACTGCCCCGCAAATGTTGGTCGAAGGCCTTGATTTCGAGGCCATGAAGAAGGACTTCGGCGTGCTCGGCGCATCGTTGAATGGTCCGAAAATCTGGCTGCCGGATTGGGTCGAGGTCACCGTCGGAAAGCAAAGAGAGTTCAACGGAATCGCCACCGCATGGGTCGCCCAGTTGAACCTTGGCAGCAACGTGAGCGTCTCGGAAACCACTCCGTACAAGCCGATCACCATCGCGCGGGAGAGCGGGCTCGGTTGGAAAAAGGGCGCCCTGGCGCTTCTTCTCGACGATGCCGAGGGCAATACCTGGATCATGAAGGGATTCCAGCTAGGCCTCAAGCCGCAGCATACCTTCGAACAATTCGTTGCCGCAGGAGCAAGCAACTTCAAGCAGCTCCCGCCCGGGTGGAAGTTCCGGATCAAGACGCTTGAGAAAGATCTGACCGAGGTACCCAAAAGTGGTATCGCTACGATCATGTCGGACGAGTTTTTCAATGTCTACGACAAGACCGGACCTGGGATGAGCGACTACAAGCCGTAGTCGTCGACGACAACTCAGGCATGCCGCCTGAAATGGGAGCGTGGGGGGTACGATTGCAGCGCGATAGATCGGGACGCAGGTCCGGCTTCCTGCGATTGTGGCTGAGCGGCGTTTTCGCGTCCGCCGCGTTCGCTTCGTTTTCGCCTCTGGTCGCCCATGCCGATGAGAGCGGCATTTCGTTCTGGCTGCCGGGATTGTACGGCAGCCTCGCCGCAACGCCTGCCACGCCGGGCTGGTCGGTGGCTGCCATCTACTACCATACGAGCGTGGGTGCCTCGGGCGCGGCCGCGGCGTCGCGCGAGTTCCAGGTCGGACGATTTTCTCCGACCGTCAACATCGATCTCAATCTGGCTTTGCGCGGCCAGGCCGATCTGATGTTCATCGCGCCGACCTACACGTTTGCGACGCCCGTACTCGGCGGCCAGTTGTCGGCGACGCTGGCCAGCGTCTACGGCAGAAATTCCGCGAGCATCGCCGGTACGTCGACGACGGTTGCCGGTCCGATCGTCAGCACGCGCACCGGATTCCTCGAAGACGCACTCGTCTCTTACGGAGATCTCTATCCGACCGTGAAGCTCAAGTGGAATAACGGCGTCCACAATACCATGGTATATGGCGCCGGCGATATTCCCGTCGGCGACTACAGTCGGAACCGGTTGGCCAACATCGGCATCGGTCACGGCGCCATCGACTTTGGCGGCGGCTACACTTATTTGAATCCGACGACCGGCACGGAATTCTCGGCCGTCGGCGGCTTGACCTACAATTTCAAGAATCCCGATACCCAATACCAGAGCGGCATCGATTTCCATCTGGACTGGGGCGTGTCGCAGTTCCTGTCGAAGCAGGTCTTCGTCGGTTTCGTCGGCTACGCCTATCAGCAGATTACCGACGACTTTGGTCAACCCGCCGTTCTCGGCGGCTTCCGCTCGCGCGTCCTCGGCGTTGGCCCGCAGATCGGATATATTTTCCAGATCGGCAGCAATCAGGCGTTCCTGGGGCTGAAGGGATATGGCGAGTTCGACGCCGCCAACCGGCCGTCGGGCTGGAACACGTGGCTGACGTTCTCGATCTCGGAGGCCGCGCCCGCCAGCACGGTGGCGCCGACTTGGCACAAAGTGTCGAAATAGAATAGAGAAGTATCGACCTCCCGCATTGGACTGAATTCCGGCATTGTCATATCGGGTGGTTCCGCGGCGGTGCAGCACGTCCGTCGCTTCGGACCGAAACGGCGATCGAGCTGCCCTTACCCACTCCGGATTTATGAGTACGTGTCCTAGCATGCGGGAGCTTCGTTTCACGTTGCGCGGCTTTGGCGCGGTTTTGGTTGCAGCGCTGCTGGCGCTGTCGGCCCATGCGGCATTTGCCGGCGACGCCGCACCGGCCGATCAGATCTCGGCGTTCCGGCTTGCGCATGGCGAAGGCCGCGTGACGCGCGACGCTACGCTCGACCGCATCGCGATGGAGCAGGCGCGTGCGATGGCCGACAAGGACGATCTCAGCCACGAGGTGCTCGGCCCGTTCACGCGCCGCGTGGCGCCGTCGAAGGCCGGCCGCGCGGCCGAGAACATCGCCTACGGCTATGACAATTTCGACAAGACGCTGGGACAGTGGATCAACTCGGCGGGTCATCGCAAGAATCTGCTGCTGCCCAAGGCGACCAAGGTCGGCATCGCCAGCGCAAAGAATGCCAGCGGCAAGCGCACCTATTGGGCGATGGTGATCGCGGGCGACTACGACGCCAACAAGCCGAAGGGCGCTCCGAAGAGCAAGGCCAAGGCCGTCGTCGCGCAGACCGCGACCCGATCCGAGAAAGGCAACGCCACGCCGGCGACGCGCTGGGGCGCCAAGCCGCCGACATCCTCCTCCAAGGACTGCCACCTCAGCATCAAGGTGATCGGTCTCTGCATCTGAGCGCAGTGACCTGCGGCCATGGCTGAACGCGACGCCCGCCGCGCGATCACGGCGTTGTGCGAACAGCGCACGTTGTCGGGGCGAGCTTTATCAGCTATGCAATTAATGGTTGTCTTTTGGGCAGCCACTATCGTGAAGATTTTTCATCTCATTTTGAACGGAGACCATCATGGCAGTCATTGAGCAGACCTCAACCACCAGCACCAACCCGCAGACCGCCTCGGCGTCCTTCCAATGGTCGCTCACGTCCTACGAGGAACAGGGCAATCTGTGGCTCAAGTGGAGCACGAACGCCCCGTTCCGCGCGCAGCAGGGGCAGATCTCCGTCTACAGCGGCAGCAGCTTCCCTTCCGATCCGAAGAAGGACCGCAAGGCCTGGTCGTGGGACAACGAGCATGGCGGCGGCTCGGGATGGGACACGGGCCTGCGCTACGGCTCCGACTGGTACTGCGCCTGGATCGCCGAGAAGAGCCCGAACGGGCCGTACGCCTACGCGGTCACGCTCGTCACCAAGCTCGCCTGAGCTGACGCGCCGTAAGAGGTGGGATCTACGATCCCACGCGATTGGCCGCGCTGAGACCTGTGCCTCAGCGCGGCTGCTTCTTCAGGTGCAGATAGCCGGGATCGAATTCGCCGATCGCGCATAGCCGCGTCCAATCGTGCACCGTCAGCATGCCGCTGCGGAAATCGACGGCGCGGCTGGCGCGCAGATCGACCAGCGTGCGGTTGACCGTCGCGATTGCCATGCCCAGCGCCTCGCCGAGCTGCACCAGGCTCACCGGCAACGGCAACTGATCGTCCCGGACGTGGCCGAGCGCCCTGGCGCGATAGAACAGCTCGCAGAACAGATGCGCCATGCGCGCCGGCTTGCTCCGCGCGCTGTTGTTGGTGACGGCCTCGCGGAAGATCGACGCATCGATCAGCGTCTCGCGCCAGATCGCAAAGCCGAGCGCCGGCCGCCGGCTGATCGCGCGGATCAGCTCCTTGTGCGCAATGCTCGCCACCACCGCCGGCCCAATCGCGCAGACCGCATGATCCATGCGGTCGAGGAACAGCGCCTGGGCGTCAGGCCAGTCGCCTGGCATGTGGAAGGAGAGATATTGCCGCGCGCCGCTCGGCAGCAGGTGATAGCGCGCCACCCATCCGGACAGCACGACGACGGAGCGGTCCGGCTCGTCGCCCTGGCGGATCAGGTCCTCATGATCGACCAGCTCGCGCGGGGCGAAGCTGAGCGTCTTGATCTCGGCGACGTCGTCGTTCGAGAGCTGCGAATGCTCCTTGAGCTTGGTGATGACGGTCCGGTTCGCTTCCATCGCAATCGTGCCCGTGTCGTCCTCTCGCATATCAAATGAGATGATGCCGCCGGCAGTTCCGAACTAAAGTTGAGCGCAGAAGATGCGGGTAAAAGTCACCGGGCGCCGCCTCGGGAGAACAGTCATGCCCCACATTGCGTTCCTCGACGTGGTCCGGCGCGTGTTCGGCGGTGCAGCTGCCGATGGCGAGAGCAGCACGGTGGGGAACGACGGCCGCTCCGATCCGTTGGTGCATCCGATGTCGGATCAGGAGCTCTCGCGCGCCATCCGCGATCTGCGCCGCCATCGGCCATCCGAGACCGCGCCGAACAGACCCGCACGGCGTTCGTCGGCTGCGCGGCGCGATCGCTCGTGACTAGACCGATCGCGCCGGCGCCGTGTCCTGCTCCATCAGAAACAGCATCAGCCGCACCAGCTCGTCCTCCAGCTCGTGTGTGCCGACGAGGCGATGCTCGCGCATGACGGCGGCCCGGATCGGTCCCAGCGCAGCGCGCACCAGGATGAAGCGGCGCGCGGCCGGCATCGTCTCGCTGCGCAATCCCGCCGTCTCGATCAGCCGCTCAGTCATGCGGTCCACCATCTCGTGCAGCGCCTTCTGCAGCTCCGCGTCATGGCCCAACAGGCCGAGCAGATAGCGCCGCACGCGGTGGCGGCCGGCGAACGGGGCAAAGCCCTGGCGCACCGCCGCGCGCACGATCGCCTCGCGGCCGAGCCCGCGATGCGTCTCCAGCGCCTCCGCGAACTGCGCCTCCTGGCGAGCGAACTCGCGCAGCACCAGCGCACGCAACAGCGAGGTCTTGTCCCTGAAGTAGCTGTAGAGCGTGCCGATCGAGAAGCCCGCGCGCTCGGCGATGGCGTTCGTGCTCAGGCCCTTGCCGCCGCCGCTCTGCAGAAGTTGAGTAGTCGCCTCGAAGATCACGTCGAGGGTCTGCCGCGTACGCTTCTGCACCGGGGTTTTTCGAAGCATTTCAGGAGCTTGCTGCACGGTCTGGACCTTGGCTGGCGGACGGGCGAAATCGAGTAGGCGTTGCCGCCGGCTCGGGTTAGATCAGAGCCCGCATGCGGGCGGCCGGACAATGAGTGGATGGGCTCCGGGCCGAGCCTGCTTGCACCGGGCTGAACCTCATTTGAACGAAGGACTGATTGCCATGCTGCGCGTCGCATTCCCGTTTGTCACAATCATCGCCATCTCCCAATGTCTTCTGTCGCAGGCCGCGCTGGCCGGCAACCGCGCCGCCGCCGACAGCTGCGCCGCCAAGCTGTCGCCGGTGGCGAAGCAGATCTACGACGTGACCGCGCCGGCCATCGGCCCGGACAGCGTCGTCAAGGACGCGATCGTCGAGCGTGTCAGGCCGCTGGTGATGGCCGGCAAGTTCGATCGCGACACCGCCCGCGCCAACGCCACGCCGGCCGGCGAATGCCTGGTGCTGCTGAAGTAGGTCGCGCCGCGCCCCATAAGGTTTGGAGGCTGCGACGGGACATGAGGCCGCAGCCTCCCGGAGCAGGCGGCGTCGCTCCGGGACAAGCCGGCTTGGCAAGTCAGCCGACTCGCACATCAATAGGTGATACTGGACCTTCTCACCCGTCACTGGGTTGCCGGTGCCGCGTTCATGGCCGCAGCGCTGCTGGCGGCCTGTCGCTGCTACTGCACGTGATCATCGCCGCCAACGCCGTCCGGCGCGCGCCGCACGCCCGCGCGGTGGCCTGAGCGCGCGTCCTCATTCACCCGGAGCGAGCTGGATCGTCCGTGCCGGCTCTGGCCGACGGCGCAGCCGTCTGCGCGAGACGTAGAGCAGCACGCCGGTGATCCCGAACAGCGGCATCAGCGCGGCGGCGAGCATGAAGACGAATTGGCCGGGCCAGCCGAGAATGCTGCCGCGGTGGATATCCAGGATCCGCGCCAGGGCGCGCTCGCCCACGGTCTTGTCGGCGTAACGCTCGGCCGCGAGCAGCCGGCCCGTCGCGCCGTCGATGCGGAATTCGTCGCGCCTGCCGTCGAGCGCCTCGCTCGGCCAGGTGCGCACGCGCACCGCCGTGCCGACGCCCGTGGGCAAGGTGAGCTGCATCACGGCAAAGCGATCCCCGATCTGTTCGCGCAACGTGGCCCACACCAGATCGAGCGCGACAGGCTTTGCGTCCGCAGACCCGGAGCGGCCCTCGCGCGGAGCTTTGCCGGGCATCGATGCTCCCGACGATGCCGGCGCGAGCAGCGCGGTCAGCCCGTCCTTGTACCAGGCGTAGGAATAGGACAGCCCGGTCAGCGCCATCACCAGGTAGACCGGCAGTACCCACGTGCCGATCACGCTGTGCAGCGAGCGATGCAGGCCGCGACCGTTCAGGCCGAGCTGCGGCTTGAGCCACAGCGTCGCGCTGCCGGCCCGTCGTGGCCAGCGCAGCACGAGGCCCGTGATCAGCAGCACCACGAGCCCGAGCACCGCGGCGCCGGTGATCTGGCGGCCGGCGCCATTGCCGTCGCCCGGCAGCAGCAGCCAGCGATGCAGCCGGCGGACCGTGGCGAAGAACGCCTCGCCGCTGATCGGGCCGAGCACGCGGCCGTCATAGGGATCGACCAGCGCCGAGGTTGGCCGCCCGCCGTCCTCTCCGCGCGCGAAGCGGATGCGCACGGCGGCGGTGGGATCGCGCGACAGCGTGATTGCGGCCACCGTGCCGGCCGCGGGATCGGCCTGCAGCCGCGCGACGAGCTCCGACGGCGCGAGCGGCGCCTCCACCCGCGGAGCGACGCGCGCCAGCGAGGCGTTGAGGCCGGCCTGGATCTCGTCCTCGAAGCTCATGACCGCGCCGGTGAGGCCCATCAAGGCGAGGATCAGCGCCGCCGCGAGGCCCAGGACGGAGTGGATCTGCAGCAGCGCTGGTTTGATGCGCAATGGCGTCAAGCGGCGTCCTCCCTGCCTCGTTGCTAGAACTTCACCGTGGCCGACAGCGACACCCGCCTGGCATCGCCGACCGCGACGTTCAGCGCGCTCACGGCCGAGGGGTAGTAGACGTTGTCGAACAGGTTCTTGACGTTGAGCTGATAGATCACCGGCAGGTTCTGGTGCCTGGTCTCATAGGTCGCGAAGAGGTCGGCGACCACATAGGACGGCAGCACGAAGCTGTTGGCGGCATCGCCGGCGCGGTCGCCGACATAGCGCGCGCCGCCGCCGAGCCGGAGCTGGCCGGGCAGGGCGGTGCCAAAATCGTAGACGAGATAGAGCGAGGCGGTGTTGAGCGCGACGTTCTGCAGCCGCTTGCCGGCATACACCGGATCCTCCGTGACCCTTGCGTCGGTGTAGCCGTAGCTGCCGATCATGCTCCAGTGATCGGAGAGCTTGCCGGTGACGTCGATCTCGGCGCCGCGCGAGCGCGCCTTGCCGGCGGTGGTGTATTCGACCACGTTGCTGGCATTGGTCTGCGAAACCAGCACGTTGCGCTTGTCGATGTCATAGACGGCGACGGTGCCGGACAGCCGCTTGTCGAGGTCGAACTTGAAGCCGGCCTCCCAGGCCGTGCCTTCTTCCGGCGCGATGCTGGAGCCGAGCACGACGCCGCCGCTGAGCGGGGCGATCGTCGAGTTTGGCTTCAGCGATTGCGTGTAGCTGGCATAGAGCGAGAGCTGGTCGCTGAGCTTGAGGATGGCGCCGCCGAGCGGCAGCACCTTGTCGGCGGCGACATCGGTGTTGGCCTTGAACGGGCGTCCGCGTCCGGCGATCTGCTCGTAGTCCATGTAGCGCACGCCGCCGACCAGCGCGAGCTTGTCGGTGAGATGCAGCGTGTCCTGCAGGAACAGCGAGTAGGTGCCGAGCTTGTCGGTCTGGTCGCTGTCGGTGGCCGAGATCGTCGTGCCCGGCTGGATCAGCCCATAGACCGGGTTGTAGATGTTGAACGTCGAGACCTTCTGCCGGATGAGGTCCTGGCGATAGATGGTGCGATACTGCGCGTCGCCGCCGACTAGCACCTCGTTGCGCATCCCGCCGATCCAGAAGCCGCCCTGCAGATAGGAGGTGCCGTAGCTGACCCTGCTGAGCGAGCCCCAGGTGCCGTCGTTGCTGCGCGTCTCCGCGCCGGTGGTCGCGTCGATGGAGGTGATGCGCAACTGGTTGGCGCTGTAGGTCTCGGTGTTGTAGCTGTAGGCCGCGGTCAGCTTCCAGTCCTCGTTGAGCCTCTGCTCGACCGAGGCCTGGACGAGGTCGGATTGTCCCCACATGTTGTTGTAGGGCTCGTCGAGCCGCCGCGTCGCGGGGATCGCCAGCGGCGCGCCGTTGACGAAGGCGGTGCCGCGATCGAACGGGCTGATGAACTCGCGATGCTCGTAGGTGAGCTGGACGGTCGTCATGTCGCCGTACCAGGCGAGCGACGGTGCCACCAGCATCTCGCGGTGGCGGCCGAAATTGCGCCAATAGTCCTCGCTGACGCCGTAGCCGATGAAGCGATAGGCGAGCCCGCCATCGCCGATCGGGCCCGTCACGTCCACGGTGCCGTCCGCGCCAGTCTTGTCGTTGGCATAGGCCGAGCCGAGCAGCGTGACCGAGCCGTGCTGATACAGCTCCGGCCGCTTGCTGATGGTGTTGACGATGCCGCCGGGGTCCATGATGCCGTAGAGCAGCGAGGCCGGCCCTTTCAGCACCTCGACGCTCTCGACCGCGGCGGTGAGGCTGCGCCCCTGTACCAGCGGCATGCCGTTGCGCATGATCGAGCCGTCGCGGTTGTCGCCGAAGCCGCGCCGCATCACCGCGTCCTGGGTGCCGGCGAGCGTGTTGGTCTGGGTGACGCCAGAGATGTTGGCGAGTGCGTCGTCGAGATTGCGCGGCAACTGATCCTTGATCACCTGCGCTGGCACGACATTGACCGACTGCGCCGCATCGAGCGGCGAGGCGCCGCTGCGCAGGGTCGTCGCGCTCGGCATGGCCCTGTAGTTGAGCTTGGCGGCATCGAGCACCGCGGCCTCGGCTGCGGCGCGCTCGGCGCGCGTCGGCATCGGCGGTGGTTGCGCGGCGCGCCGTGACGGCTGCGCCTGGGCGCGGCGCTGTGGTGCGCCGGGAGTGGTTTGAGGTTTGCGCTTCGGTGTCGACGAGTCCACCGTCACCGGCGGCAGCTCGGATTGGGCATGGACTGTGGAGGAGCAGAGCAGGTCGGCGGTCAGGGCACCCAGGATTGCAATCGTGTGACCCATGCCGGAGCGCGGATCGCGCCGGCCTTCCATCTTCGTCATCGTTTACTTTCACTTCCAACGTCGCGCCGTTCAAGCGAACGGTTTGCATGACGTGGTGTGTAGCAACGAGGTCGAGCGATGAACACGCCGCGTGTCGTTGAATTGCTCTAAGCAGCGCGGCGCCGAAATGTTCTGAATTGGTTCGGACCTGCGCCGTCACACGGCAGCTTTGCGGCCTCGCGCGCGAACTGATCATGGCGTGCGCAGACCGATGCACGAACGCGCAGACGTTGCGCATGCGCGGCGCTTCTTCACCCGCTTTGGCGAATGAAGCACCGTCGGTCTCATTTTTCGGGACTCGGCGCCGACACTTGTCGGCGCATCGGATTCGTCGTGCCGGAACGCGCGCTCGTCGTGCCCATCGATGCGCGCGCTCGGCCGGGACTATTGTGCCGCGGCGAGCTCCAGCTCCGCCGGCTTGCCGGGCCCGATCAGCGGAATGTCGAGCGTCACGCGCGTGCCCTGCTGCGGCTGGCTGTCGAGCTCGATGCGACCCCCGAGCGTGGACGCGACGAGGTTGAAGGCGATGTGCAGGCCGAGGCCGGCATTGCCCTTCTCGCGGCGCGTGGTGAAGAACGGATCGAACACCCGGCCGCGCACGTGGTCGCGCATGCCGACGCCCTGGTCGGCACAGACGATGCGCACCGAGTCCTCGCTGGGTGGTGCGACTTCCACGGTGAAGACGCCGCTGATGTCGCCAGGATAGGCATGCGTCGCCGCATTGAAGGCGAGGATGCTGATGACCTGTCCGAGCGCGCCGGGGTAGCTGGTGAGCACGATGCCCTCCGGGCAGGAGAGCACGACCGTCAGTCCCTGACGCGCCAGCAGCGGGCGGAGCTTCGCGACGTGATCGCTCATCCAGCCCAGCAGTTCGAACGTCTGCAGCGTTTCGTTGGCCTGGTCGACGGCGACCTGCTTGAAGCTGTGCACCATCTCGGAGGCACGGTGCAGGCTCTGCGTCGTCAGGTGCAGACCCTGCTGCAGCCGCTCGACCCCCCGCGCCAGATCCGAGCGCCGCACCGGGCCGCCGCCGAGCATGCGGGCGATCGCCTCGACATCGGCTTCCATCGCCGTCGACGTGGTCAGCGCGAGGCCCAGCGGCGTGCTGACCTCGTGGCCGACGCCGGCGACGAGCTGGCCGAGCGAGGCCAGCTTCTCGGCCTGCACCAGATGAGCCTGCGTGGCATGCAGATCGCGCAACGAGGCCTCGGAGCGTTCCTTCTCGCGCTGCAGCGCCTCGGCGGTGCGGAACTGCTTGCGTGCCTGGTACTCCCGCGCCCCGACGGCATAGAGCGAGAGCAGGCAGGCATTGCCGACCAGCGAATGATCGATGAAGCGCAGGCCGGGCGGCAGCGGCTCGGTCGCAAGACTCTCGGCCACCGCCAGCGCGCTCCAGCTCGTTGCACAGAAGATCGCGTAGGAGCCGGTGCGCAACGGCAGCATGGTCGATACGAACAGGATGACGATGATCATGCCGGCCGCGGAGTAGGTGAAGCCCGACGGCAGCACCCAGTAGATCGTCGGCAGCACGCAGCCGGGGATCACGCAATAGACCAGATGAATCGGCTCGGCCCATCGGCGCGCCGGCGTCGACAGCAAAGCCGTCAGCGGCAGCAGCACCAGCGCGGCGGTCCCGCCGCGGATCGCGAACGTGGTCGGCACGATCTCGGGATAGAGCACCCAGTCCCACAGCGTGTAGCCGGCAAAGGTGAGGGCGCCGAGCAGCATCGCGATCTGCGTCCAGGCGGTGCTGCCGCGGACGTAATGGTCGACGAAACGCCGCTCCTCGACGGTATCCTCGAAACGGAGACCCAGACGCTCCAGCAATCTCAACATTATGCCACCGCAATCGAAAAACGATCCCCCGCCGCGGAGTGAGAGCCTCGGCGGGAGGGCAGACATACACGAGATGCGTTGGTTGAGAAAACGACGGGAGATCGCATCCGCCGCCCGCGGCACGCAGAGCGCTATGAGAACTGTTCCAATTCTCGCCGTGCGGCATGTCTCCGCCCAGCCGAACGGAGCCGATCAGTGCTGCAGCATTTGCGCTCGACTTTCGTCAGGCTGCGCAGAGCCGCCGAGGACTCATGGCGCCGCATGACCCTCGACCACTACGTCCTTGCCGTAGCGGCCCTTCGTTCGGAACGTCACCTTGTCGCCGTCGAAGCTGAGCCGCCAATTGCGCTCCTCGCCCTGGCCAATGAACTGGGCGTCGATCACGAAGGTCGTGGCGTCGATCCAGCTGCCCTTCATGGCCCGGTAGGTGAAGGGCTGCCAGGGATGGGGCGGCGCGGTCTTGCGATAGAGGCCATCGAGGCCGATCGGGCTCTGCAGATGCACCGTGCCTCCGGCGCGGTCCCGCGAGGGGATGTCCCAGGTGACCTGCGGTTCCGGTCCCGTGAGGTCCAGCTTGATCGTGTTGATGCCGAGCGGGCCGGGCGGGAAGCTGTAGGTCTTGCCCGAGACGGAAGCCGCCATCTCCGGCACGGCTCCGACCGGGCCTCGCGTTTCCGTCGCGACCTCGCGGACATCAGCGGCGAGCGCGGCTGCCGCTTCCGGCGCCGCAGGCAGGGCGCTGTCAGATGTCACAGTCGCCGAAATGGTGTTGGCGAGCTTGCGGAATGGACAGAACTCGCGCGCGGTCATCACCGCCACGATGTCGCGGTCGGGCAGCACCATGATGACCTGGCAGTGGTAGCCGACCGCCATGAACACGTGTTTGTCCGGCAGGGCCCAGAACTGATCGGCGTAGGAGAGCCCCGGATCGAACTTCGCATTCATACTGACGGTGGCGTGGTTGACGGCTTCGATCCAGTCCGGCGGCAGCAATTGCTGCTCGCCCCAGCGGCCGCGCCGCAGATAGAGGTAGCCGATCTTCGCCATGTCGCGCGGCTTCAGCGCCAGCCCGAAACCGCCGGCGGAAATTCCCTGGGCATCCTTGAACCAGGCGTGCTCGGTGATCCCGAGCGGCCCAAACAGCCTCTCCTTGGCGAAGTCCTCCGCGCTCTTGCCGGTGAGCTTCGTGACGATCGCGGAGAGCAGATGGGAGTTGCCGCTGTTGTAGTAGAACATCTCGCCGGGCGCTTGCGCCATCGGCCGGTCAAGGATGTACTGCACCCAATCCGGGCTCCGGCCCATCTCGTAGAGGGATGTCTCGGCGCCGCCGCTATAACCCTCGTCCCAGTCGAACCCGGAAGTCATGTTGAGCAGGTGCTGCACCGTGAGCGCCTGCTTGCGCGCGTCGACATTGTCGATCTTGCGATCCTTGAAGAAGTCGAGCACCGGATGATCGAGACTGTCGAGCACGCCGTCCTTGAGCAGCATCGCAATCAGCGTCGAGACCACGGCTTTGGTCGCGGAATTGATGATGTGCGGCTCGTCGGCCTTGTAGGGCGCGTAGCTGGCATCGAGCACGATGCGGCCATGGCGCGTGATCAGCAGGCTGTCGAACCTGAACGTCTTGCCCGCGGCGACGAGCTTCGCCAAGGCCGCTGAATCCATCCCTTCATCCTCGGGGGTGGCGATTGGCCAGTCGGATTGCGGAAAGCCGGCTCGGCTCGCCTCATCGGCGGCCGCGTGGGGCGTGAGCGGACAGACGAGCAGCAGGGCGACGGCAAACCAGAATCCGGTCCTGACACGCAACATGGCATTCCCCCGGCGAACGGGGCGTAGGACATGCTATCAGAGCGCGACAATCAATCAAAGATTGCGTGATGATCGCCGCGCGCCGTCATACTGCCACCGGCGCTCGCCTCATACCCGGGGTCGTCCCGGACAAGCGCGCAACGCGCGCGCCGATCCGGGATCCATAGCCCCAGGGAGATGTGCGAGGCACGATGGCCGACCGTTCTCGCCCAGCCACGTCGGCCGCGGCGTATGGGTCCCGGGTAAGGGTCCGCCAACGCTTGCGCGTTGTCGGACTCGCCCGGGACGACAGCGAATGTGTGGCCGGCAATCATCCTCATCGGTCCTCTCGGTCGGACCAATGCGCCCGCAGCGCGGCGGCAATGCTCTGCGGCCGCTCGACGATGCTCCAGTGGCCGGCGTCCTGCTCGACATGGAGCTGGGCGCCATGGCGCTGCGCGAAGCGGCTGAGGGTGTCGAGCGACATGTAAGGATCACGCGTGCCCGAGATCACGAGGCCGCGGCGTGGCAGATTCGCCAGCCGTTCGATCCAGTCACCGCTGAAGCGAAGCGCGTTGGCGGAGCGATACAGCGCGAGGATCGACCGGCGCATCGGTGCCTGCCATGCCGCGGCTTCGCGCGCAGCAAGCTCTGCTGGCAGGCCGCTCTGCCGGAACGCACGCGCCATCATGCGTTGTGACGACAGCGCCATGAAAAGCTCGCCCAGGATCGGCGTGTTCCAGATCCGCGCGATCAGATGTCCCCGATAGTCCGCATCGAGCGCCGCGCCCGCAATGGCCCAGGAGCGCACCAGTTCGGGCCGCAGCGACGCCGCCCGCAGCACCAGCAGCGCGCCCCAATCATGCCCGACCAGATCGATCGGCCCGAACGCCGCATGCTGCGCCTCGATCAGCGCCAGGAGCCAGTCCGCGTAGGCGTCCTTGGTGCCTGCGAAGCCCGCGGGCGGCTCGCCGCAGAAGCCCGGCAGGCAGGGCACGGCGACGGTTTCGCCGAGCCCTGCGATCAGCGGGCCCCAGATCGCGGGCGTATCGGGGACGCCGTGGAGAAAGAGGCGGTTGGTCATGGCTCGTGCCTATCACAGGCCGTGTCGCTGCATCATGCACAAAAATTCTACTTTCTTTTTTTCAGAAATCATGATTGTATGCGCTATCCCGCCTCGTCGAAGAGGGGCGTACGCGTCGTCACGATACGTGGAGTGCGGGGAGCGATGGCCGTGAGGCGCCGGTGGACGACCGGCGTGTTGCGGACGGCGAAGTCGTGTGGTCCTGGCACCCCGATGCTGGTGTCAAGCCGGCGCTGTTCATGACGAGCGCGCCGGTGACGGGGGCAATCAAGCCGGTCCCCGAGGAGAGCGCGAAGTAAGTCGTAAAGCCGTTGCGCAGGGGAGGCCGGGATGTCCTGGCCGTACCTGTGGTTCCTGCCCCGTGCATTTTCTATCGCACGGGGGCCGCGGGTGTCGGCAGACGCCCGGTCTTCCCTGCACCCTCTGATGGAAGAGGGTTCGATGCTGGTGAACAACTCGGGCACGGATGTGTCGCGGGAGCGTGAAATGCGTGCTGGTGCAGATGCCGACAACCACACCCTCACCGTCATCCCGGACAAGCGCGCGGTCACGCGTGCGCCGATCCGGGATCCATAACCCCAGGGAGATCTGCGAGGCACGATGGCCGCTCCAACTCGCCCAGCCAAATCCGCCGCGGCGTATGGATCCCGGGTCGGCGTCCACCAACGCTGGCGCGTTGGCGGCCTTGCCCGGGATGACACTATTTATAGGGAGAGCGGCGCGGGCCCCCCCCAATACGTCACCCCTCCTGACCATTATTCGGCGTTGCGAGACCCTCCCATTCCCAGTAAAAGCGCTGTCGAGGGCACCTCGGCAACAAACCGTCAACGGTTTTGCCGCACAGTTTTCGTGTTCTCGCAAAGGGTTTGGCAATGCTGATTCGCAGCGCAGAGATCGAGGCCATCGCCGGGGCAGACGCCCGGACGATCGCGCTCGCCGCGCTGCAGCCCGCCGACCTGATCGGCGCGATCGAGCTTCTGCTTCTTAGCTGCCCCTGAGGGCCGGCTGGGCGGGATGCGCCTGGGCACTCAGGGGGCTGCTTCGACACCGAAACACCCTTCAGCGCCTCTGGAAGCCACGCGCACCACCCGAAAAGTTCGAGGAAAGCAGATGTCCAATCCCGTTCAGTCCGACAAGGACCGCGTCGTCATTTTCGACACCACCCTGCGCGACGGCGAGCAGTGCCCCGGCGCCACCATGACCTTCGAGGAGAAGCTCAACATCGCGGCCATGCTGGACGGCATGGGCGTCGACATCATCGAGGCCGGTTTCCCGATCGCGTCCGACGGTGACTTCGAGGCTGTCAACGAGATCGCCAAGCGGTCCCAGAACGCGGTGATCTGCGGCCTGTCGCGCGCCGGCGCCAAGGACATCGACCGCTGTGCGGAAGCCATCCGCCCGGCCAGGCGCGGCCGCATCCATACCTTCCTGTCCACCTCGCCGGTGCACATGAAGTACAAGCTGCAGATGGACCCGCAGCAGGTGTTCGAGCTGGTGATCTCCTCGGTGACGAGCGCGCGCAACCACACCGACGACGTCGAATGGTCGTCCGAGGACGGCACCCGCACCGAGTTCGACTTCCTGTGCCGCTGCGTCGAGGCTGCGATCAAGGCCGGCGCCACCACCATCAACATTCCCGACACCGTCGGCTATGCCGTGCCGGAGGAGTATTACGACCTGTTCAAGCGCGTGCGCGAGAGCGTGCCGAACTCCGACAAGGCGGTGTTCTCGGTCCACTGCCACAACGACCTCGGCATGGCGGTCGCCAACTCGATGGCCGGCGTCCGCGCCGGCGCCCGCCAGATCGAATGCACCATCAACGGCATCGGCGAGCGCGCCGGCAATGCGGCCCTGGAAGAGGTCGTGATGGCGATGCGCGTGCGCAACGACAAGCTGCCGTACTGGAACAAGATCGACACCACGCAGCTCACCCACGCCTCGAAGGTGGTCTCGGCCGCGACCTCGTTCCCGGTGCAGTACAACAAGGCCATCGTCGGCCGTAATGCGTTCGCGCATGAGAGCGGCATCCATCAGGACGGCATGCTGAAGAACGCGCAGACCTACGAGATCATGCTGCCGGAGACGGTCGGCGTGAAGCAGACCTCGCTGGTGATGGGCAAGCATTCCGGCCGTCACGCCTTCGTCCACAAGCTGGAGGAGATGGGCCACAAGCTGGCAGGCAACCAGGTCGAGGACGCCTTCGTCCGCTTCAAGGCGCTGGCCGATCGCAAGAAGCACATCTACGACGAGGACATCGAGGCCTTGATCGACGAGGGCATGGTCAGTGCCCATGACCGGATCAAGCTGCTGTCGCTGTCGGTGATTGCCGGCACCCGCGGTCCGCAGCGCGCCACCATGAAGCTCGACGTCGACGGCGTGGCGAAGATCGAGGAGAGCGAGGGCAACGGGCCGGTCGATGCCGTCTTCAACTGCATCAAGTCGCTGGTGCCGCACGAGGCCAAGCTGGAGCTGTACCAGGTCCATGCCGTCACCGAGGGCACCGACGCGCAGGCCGAGGTCTCGGTCCGGCTGTCGCAGGATGGCCGCTCGATGACCGCGCGCGCGGCGGATCCGGATACGCTGGTGGCGTCTGCGAAGGCCTATCTGGGTGCGCTCAACAAGCTGGTCATGAAGCGCCAGCGCGACGTGGCGCAAGGCGCGGGTACGGCGGCCGCAGCGGCGAGCTGAGCTCACGATCGTCGGTTGGGGCCGAACCTTGCTTCGTCATTCCGGGGCGACGCGCAGCGTCGAACCCGGAATCCCGAGCTTGGCTTGCGCCAGCGCCAATAACCTCCGGATTCCGGGCTCAGCCGCTTGCGCGGCTGCCCCGGAATGACAGTCACCACCATTTTTGCGCTGCAGCACGGGAATCCCCGCCTCTGCGGCTAACGGTCAATGGCATTCCGGCCGGCGACCCGCTAACAATGTCCTTGGCATACAAAGCGGGGGCGTCATTGCAATGTCCCCCGAAACGTCGGGAGGACACCTTGCACTTGAAGTTTCGCCATGTGATCGCCACCGCCGCCTCGCTCGCGGTGCTCGCTCTGGCCGGCCCGGCCCTCGCTGCCGACAATCCGATCGTGATCAAGTTCAGCCACGTGGTGGCCTCGAACACCCCGAAGGGCCTCGCCGCCGACAAGTTCAAGGAGCTGGCCGAGAAATACACCGACGGCAAGGTCAAGGTCGAAGTCTATCCGAACTCGCAGCTCTACAAGGACAAGGAAGAGCTCGAGGCGCTGCAGCTCGGCGCGGTCCAGATGCTGGCGCCGTCGAACTCGAAGTTCGGCCCGATCGGCATCAAGGAATTCGAGGTGTTCGATCTGCCCTACATCCTGCCCGACCTCGCCACCCTGCGGAAGGTGACCGACGGCCCGCTCGGCGCCAGGCTGCTGAAGCTGCTCGAGCCCAAGGGAATGATCGGGCTCGCCTACTGGGACAACGGCTTCAAGCAGATGAGCGCCAACAAGAAGCTCGTCGATCCCGCCGACTACAAGGGCCTGAAGTTCCGCATCCAGTCCTCGAAGGTGCTGGACGCGCAGTTCCGGACGCTCGGCGCGATTCCGCAGGTGATGGCGTTCTCGGAAGTCTACCAGGCGCTGCAGACCGGCGTCGTCGACGGCCAGGAGAACACGCCCTCGAACATCTATACCCAGAAGATGCACGAGGTGCAGAAGTACATCACGCTGACCAATCACGGCTACATCGGCTACGTCGTGGTCGTGAACAAGAAGTTCTGGGACGGCCTGCCGCCGGATATCCGCGCCGCCTGCGAGAAGGCGATGAAGGAAGCGACCGCCTACGGCAACAACCAGTCGGCGAAGGAGAACGACGACGCGCTCGAGGAGATCCGCAAATCCGGCAAGACCGAGCTGGTCAAGCTGACGCCGGCCCAGGACGAGGCGATGCGCAAGGCGATGATGCCGGTGTACAAGGACGTCGCGGGGCGCGTCGGCCAGCCGCTGATCGACGAGTTCCTGAAGGAGACGCGCGGCACGACCAACTGATGGCGTGAGGCGAGCGGTGCGCGGGCCATGGTCTGCGCACCGAGGGGTGAAGCACTCGGCGCGCAAGAAGGCAGACGGCGCAGCCAAGCGCCGCGGACGTTTGATTGTGGGGGTAGGGGACTTGGGCTTTCTGTTGCGCATCCTCGATCGGCTCGAGGAGATCCTGATCGCATTCCTGATCGCGGCGGCGACCTCGATCATCTTCCTGGCGGTGCTGCATCGCTATTTGGTCGGCGTGCCGCTGTTCTATCCGCTGCTGTTCCCGATCGACATGTCCTGGGCGCAGGAGCTCTGCATCTACATGTTCGTGTGGATGGCGAAGTTCGGCGCCGCCTATGGCGTGCGCACCGGCATCCATGTCGGCGTCGACGTCGTCGTCAACATGATGCGGCCATCGCTGCGCAAGGTGACGGTGCTGTTCGGCCTGCTTTGCGGAGCGCTGTTCACCTCCATCATCGGCACGATGGGCGCCAAGTTCGTCTACGGCCTGTCGCAGACCGACCAGGTGACGCCCGACATGGAGCTGCCGAGCTGGCTCGTCTACCTCTGCATCCCGCTCGGCTCCTATCTGATGTGCTTCCGCTTCCTGCAGGTCGCCTGGCACTATCTGCGCCACGACGAGCTACCGCATCATGATCATGCGGCCGTCGAGGGCATCGAGACGACGGGCGTGGAGGCCGCGCGATGAGCAGCCTCCTCATCTTCAGCCTGCTCATCTTCCTGATGCTGACGGGCATGCCGATCTCGATCGCGCTCGGCCTCACGGTGCTCTCGTTCGTCTTCTTCATGACGAACGTGCCGACCGAGTCGGTCGCGCTGAAGCTGTTTACCGGCATCGATAATTTCGAGATCATGGCGATCCCGTTCTTCATCCTGGCCGGCAACTTCCTGACCCATGGCGGCGTCGCCCGGCGGATGATCAATTTTGCGACCTCGATGGTCGGGCACTGGTATGGCGGCCTCGGCCTTGCCGGCGTGATGGCCTGCGCGCTGTTCGCCGCCGTGTCCGGCTCGTCGCCGGCCACGGTGATCGCGATCGGCTCGATCATGCTGCCGGCGATGGTCCGCCAAGGCTTCCCGAAGCGCTTTGGCGCCGGTGTCATCACGACGTCAGGCGCGCTCGGAATCCTGATCCCGCCCTCGATCGTGATGGTGGTCTATGCGGTCGCGACCGGCGGCAGCATCGCGCTCGATCCGGCCGGCCACCGCGTGTCCTCGGCCTCGGTGGGGCAGCTGTTCATCGCCGGCGTCATTCCCGGCCTGATGCTGGCGAGCCTGCTCGGCTTCACGACCTTCTACCGCGCCTGGAAGAACGACTACCCGCGGATGCCGCGCGCGAGCTGGGCGGAACGCTTCGTCGCCTTCCGCAAGTGCATCTGGGGCCTGCTGCTGATCGTGATCGTGCTCGGCGGCATCTACACCGGCAAGTTCACGCCCACTGAGGCTGCGGCCGTCAGCGCGGTCTATGCCTTCGTCATCGCCGTGTTCGTCTATCGCGACATGTCGCTGAAGGACGTGCCGAAGGTGCTGCTCGGCTCGGCCAATATGAGCGCGATGATCCTCTACATCATCACCAATGCCGTGCTGTTCTCGTTCCTGATGGCGAACGAGAACATCCCGCAGCAGATCGCCAACTGGATGGCAGGCGCCGGCGTCAACTGGGCGGTGTTCCTGCTGGTGGTGAACATCCTGCTGCTGCTCGCCGGCAACGTGATGGAGGCGACCTCGATCGTCTTGATCATGGCGCCGATCCTGTTCCCGGTCGCGGTCAAGCTCGGCATCCATCCGGTGCATCTGGGCATCCTGATGGTGGTCAACATGGAGGTCGGCATGTGCCACCCGCCCGTCGGGCTCAACCTTTACGTGGCCTCCGGCATCGCCAAGATGGGCATCACCGAACTGACCATCGCCGTCATGCCCTGGCTGCTGACGATGCTGGGCTTCCTCGCGCTCGTCACCTACGTGCCGGAAATCTCGCTGTGGTTGCCGCGCATGCTGGGGATGCTTTGAGGCGCGGCAACAAACTGAAACTGATTTGCAAAAACAGAAAGGTATTTGAAGCAATTACATCTTCGTAAGGTCGCACACTCTGTCCAAACTGTAAGTTGAAGGCGCGGAACGGCAGGCTCATGCTGATCCGAGTTTCCAAGGAGGTTGGCATGAGAAGGTTCACCATCGCCGCAGTCGCCGTGCTCGCCATCGCCGGCTCGACCGCGGTCTACGCCCAGCGCGGCTGGTTTCATGATCACATGCACCATGCGCGCATGAATCCGGAAGATCGCGCCGCCATGCTCGATGCGCGCATCGCTTCCGTCCATGCCGGACTGAAGCTGACGGCGGACCAGGAGAAATTGTGGCCGCCGGTCGAGAGTGCGGTGCGCGATCTCGTCAAGCTGCGGTTCGATCGTGCCAACGCGCGAATGAAGGCAGCCGATGAGGCGCAGGACAAGGATGTCGATCCGGTGGCGCGGCTGCGCGAGCGTGCCGACACCATGGCGGTCACGGCGGATGCGATGAAGAAGGTCGCCGACGCCGCCGACCCGCTCTACAAGACGCTCGACGACGGCCAGAAGCGCCGGCTGTCGATGCTGACCCGGCCGATGGGGCGCATGATGGGACCGGACGGTCCGCGCCATCACCGCTGGATGGAGCGCGGCGAGGGCGGCACGGAGGATGGTCCGGGCTTCGGCGAGCATCGTTTCGGCCCGGGACCGATGGGCCGCATGGGCTGGTCCGAGGAGGAACGCGAGTCCGGACGGCTCTGACAGCCGTTTAACGATCCGTCTGATTTCATTTGGGGAAAACCGCCGCCCGCCGGCGGTTTTTCTGCATCGAAAGTGCCGAAAAATCCTCAGGGATCGCTGGACATCTCGGAATCGCTTTGCTAAACGACCGGCTCTCGCGGAAGGCTTTCTCCGGATGCAAGATCCGGGCGCATAGCTCAGTTGGTAGAGCAGCTGACTCTTAATCAGCGGGTCCTAGGTTCGAGCCCTAGTGCGCCCACCAAGCCTTTCAAGGACTCTTGGCTGATCCCGAATTGGCTGATCCCGTGGAGCCATTCCGACAAGCGGTCATTTCGGAAGATGCCGGCGCTTGATCTCGCCGTTGAGCCGCTCGATCGGATCGGTTGAATGCAGCTTGGCGCGATGCGGACAGGACCTTGCTGACTGAAGCCTTGATGCCTTCATCCGCGTCGGAGATCACAAGCGACGCCGCACGGCCCACGGCGGGCGAGCACGCGCAGGAACGTCGTCCGGAATGTCTCGGTCTCGGACGGCCGATGTCCATGCCGAGAACCTCGCGGCGGCCGTCGCTGTTCAGCCGCTCGCCTTCCGGAGTGACCTAGCGGCCGTCGGTCTGCCAGCCCGGCCTCCCGTCGTGGACAGGTGCGGACGCGCCCGGTTTTTCGTATTCTCATCACATGCAATGGGTCGAGCCTACCGCGCCGGGCCGTTTCCCTTTTTACTCGCACTTTCTTCAACCGGGCCCAAGGCTTGGAGGGAAAAGCGGGCCTGGAAACCACTCTGCGCTCCAGGCAACGGAGATGTTAGAATAAGCTCGCCGCCAACGCCGGAGGCGATGGCTCTTGCAATGGCCAGGCCCAGGCCGGATCCTTCTGCATCAGTACGACCGCGCTCGAAGGGGTGGGACAGGCGCGTCAGCAACTCTGGCGGAACCGGCGGTCCTTCGTTGGTCACCGTGAGCACGCCAATGTTTGAAAGTGTCACTGTGACCGGAGCGTCCGACGCTCCGTGCTTGAGGCCATTCTCGATCAGGTTGCGCGCCAGAATGGCAAAAGCATCGGTATCAATATCCAACAGAACCGGCGTGGCAGGAATATTGAGAACAAGCCGGCCGGCCGTGGCCGGATCGCGCATTATCTCGTCTGAGACTAATTTCAGCACGGATGCGATGTCGATCGTCTCCTTGGCTTGAAGGCGCCCGCCCTCGGCCTTTGCCAGTTGCATCAACTTTTCAGACAGTCGCCAAAGCCGCCGCAGCGCCGTCTCGATCTGCTGTGCCCGACTTTGCGCCGCAGCGTCCTGCGTCTCCGCGATCAGCCGCTGTGTCTGCGCCAACGCGGCGGCGATCGGTGTACGCAGCTCGTGCGCAGAGTTGGCAGTAAAGCTTCGCTCGGCTTCCAGTGCACGCCGAAGCCCTTCCAAGAGGTGGTTCACAGCGTCGGCAATCGGTGCGATCTCGGAGGGCAGGTCTGCGACCGGAATCGGAGACAGGTCGCCGCTGCCACGCGCCTCTATACCCCTTCCCAGGCGCCTGACCGGCGCCATCGAGACGCGCACGACGCCCCAAACCGCCACAAGACCGAGAGGCACCAAGAGGCCGAGCGGCAGAGCCAGGCCGAGGAGAGCCTTGTTTGCGACCTCGCGACGGTGGGCAAGCGGTTCTGCCACGGCGATCGTCACCGTGTTTCGCAGCGCGGCGTCGAAGTAGAGTCGGTGGGTCGCTGTGTCGACGAACCCCGTCTTGGCGAAAGGCGGAAATATCGCGTCGTCAGCGCGGTGCGAGCGCAGCAGCACGGACCCGCGCGCGTCGCGCACGATATAAGTGAAGTACTCGTCATGCTCCCTCAGGGTCGCAATACGCTGCGAGGTGTCGCCGTCCTCGCGGTCCAGGATGTCGAGCACTGCGAGTGGCAGGATGCGCTGGGCTGTTTCCTCGAGCGCACTATCGAAAACCCTGTTCATTTCGTGGCGCAGCCTTTGAGCTGTCGCGACGGCTGCGACGATCCAGAGAAGTGCGATGCCGAGTCCTAGCCACAGCGAGATGCGCCACTGCAAGCTGCGCGGCGGCATCATGCGCTGTGTCCCAGTCGGTAACCGAGACCACGCACCGTCTCGATGACGTCGTGTCCGAGCTTCTTGCGAAGCCGACTGACGTGCACCTCGATGGTGTTGCTCTCGATCTCTTCTCCAAATGAATAGAGCCGTTCCTCAAGAATGGTCTTTGACAGGACCCGACGCGGTCGCTGCACGAAGGTCTCGAACAGCACCCATTCCCGCGCTGTCAAGTTGATGTTCTTTCCTGCACGGGTGATTGAGCGGGCGGCCAGATCGATCCGGAGATCGCCGATCCCGACAAGGGGATTCGGATTGCCGGAATAACGACGCGCGACGGCGTTCAGCCGTGCCGAAAGCTCCGAAAGATCGAAGGGCTTGATCATATAATCGTCCGCGCCGGCGTTGAGGCCTTCAATGCGATCGGAGAGTTGATCGAGTGCCGTCAGGATGATGACCGGCGTCACCATGCCCTCGGTGCGGAGATCGCGCAGGAGCTTGATACCGCGACCGTCGGGCAGCATCAGATCCAGCAGAAGCAGATCATAGGCCGTGCTGCGCAGATGGTCCTGCGCGGCATCAAGGCGGGTAACCCAGTCAACCGAGTGTCCATCGGAGACGATCTGGTCGCGCACCGCAGCGCCCAGAATCGTGTCGTCTTCAATCAGCAATATCCGCATCGCCTCATTCCGCCCACCCCCCATCCATCTCGGATCATAGATAGTCATAGAGGGGAATCTGACGTTGACCTGACGCAAAAGCCACAGCGTCTTCAGGTCGCCGTCAGGAAACCGGCTCACAAGGACGACAGGTTGAGGCTTCGAACGGGAGCAGGAAACATGAAAGCGATAGCAGTGATCGTGGCCATTCTGATGGGCACTCTGGCGCCGGGTCTGGCGGTGGCCGATAATGACGACTGCAAGGTTCCCATGGCCCAATGGCAGCCGCGCGAAGCAGTCGAGCAAATGGCAAAGGCGCGCGGCTGGACCGTGCGAAGGATCAAGATCGACGACGGATGCTTCGAGATTAGAGGGCAGGACGAGAACGGTCGTGAGATCGAGGCAAAGGTAGATCCCGCATCGCTCGCCGTGATCCGCGTGAAACAAAAGCGTGGAGAGCACGGCAGGAACCGCGATGATGAGGAAGACGGTGCCCGGCGTAGTGGACGCTCCGGGCCGGAGGGAGCCCCTGAGCCAGCGGGAGTACCGCCTTCCAACGGGCTTTTTCAGGGCGGTGCCGTCCCCAAGGCCGAAGTCAAGTGATGCCGTGGTGCGGAGTCCATCTTGTTGGAGCCGTGATCAGAGAAGGTGAGAGTTGGCGCCATTGACTTCCATTGCCTGAGGCGAACGAACACATCGCGTTCAAGTGCGCCCCGCCTGCTGCGGGGCGTTTGCCGTTTTTGAAGAGGTCCAACCTGACGGCTGCCTGAAGCAGATTCCTATCGACCTTCAGGAGCACGTCATCTGCGGTCTTCAGTCTTGGTGCGATCAATACGCCACTGCTGGAGACCAACAATGAAATCGCTGCTCGCCGTCCTTGCCGTCACCACCGCGCTGACCGCTCCCGGGCTCGCCATGGCGCGTCCTGTCACGCTGACCACCACGCTCAGCAACTATGGCGGGAACGGAGCCTATCTCGCGCTTTACGTGACCGATTCCACGGGCGCCTATAAAGGCACGCTGTGGGTGGCGGGCTCAAAGTCCAAATATTACAGCCATCTCAGCGGTTGGAACCGAGGATCGCGCGGAAACCCCGCCGAAATCAACGGCATTACGGGTGCCAGCGTCGGTGCCGGCCGGACGCTGAAAGTCACGCTGGACCTCGCGGATGCGCTCTTCGATGCAGGCTACAAGCTCCACATCGATGCCGCCGCCGAGGACATGCGGGACAGCCCGTCCGAGGTGGTCGTTCCGCTGACATCCGCGGGAGCAAGTCGGCCGGCGGCGGGCCGAAGCTACGTCCGCTCCTTCACCTACGCCATGTAGGCCTATGGACAGGGATGGATGTCATGCTGCGCTGGATTCATAGGATTCTAGGCGTTTTCGTCATCATTCCGCTGATGGCACTCGCGATCAGCGGTTCGCTGCTGTCGGCGATTCCGGCCTGGGATCGGGCTGAAGCAATTTCGCCAAGCAGTGTCACCGTCGCCGCTTTGGCTGGCCGAGTCGTCGGCACCTATCCTGGTGTGGAGGAGCTCAAACGCCTGCCCTCCGGTAAGATCATCGCCTTCTATTCCGGGAACGATGGCCCGGCCGCGAGCGTGGTGAACCCTGTGAGCGGTGAATTTGTTTCGGACTACACGCGCTCGGCATTCGAACGCTGGATGACCAACCTGCATCGTTCGTTCTTTCTCGGCGATAGCGGGCGCGTGGCCGCTGGCGCCGGCGCGCTGGCGATGCTGGTCCTGCTGCTGTCTGGCCTGCAGATGACCGCCCGGCGCATGGGAGGATGGGGACAGATTCTCAGCCGGGCGCGCGGCAATGGCATTCAGCGACTACATACCGACCTCGGGCGGCTGGCGGTCGGTGGGCTTCTGCTGTCAACTCTGACGGCGCTCTATTTATCGCTCACCACGTTCGGACTGATTTCGGACGGCATGTCGCAGGCGCCCGCTTTCCCGACGGCGACGACCCGCGGCCCGGCTCTTCCCGTCGAGCAAATCGCTGCCTTGCGCGGCATCGATCTTTCCCAGCTCCGAGTGCTGACTTTTCCCAACCCGGCGAACCCGGACGACCTCTTTCACCTGACCACCGCGACCGGCGAAGGATATGTCGATCCCGCGGGCGGAGGCCTGCTGGCTTGGCACGACCATTCAATCGCCCGGCAGATCTACGAATTCATCTACATGCTGCACACCGGCCAAGGGCTGTGGTGGCTCGGCTTGCTGCTGGGCGTCAGTGCCCTCAACGTTCCGGTACTTGGCTTGAGCGGAGCTGTGATGTGGTGGAGCCGGCGCCGTGCATATGCTCCAATTGCTGACAACGTTGTCGCCAAGAACGCCGACACCGTGATCCTGGTCGGGAGCGAGGGTGGCAGCACATGGGGCTTTGCCCGCACGCTGCACGCCGCCCTGACGGCTAATGGACACGGGGTTCATACGGCCTCGATGGATAGCTTGTTGCGATCCTATCCATCGGCGCGGCGCATGTTCCTGCTGGCCGCGACCTATGGCGACGGCGCGGCTCCCGCGACGGCCAGCGTGTTCCTCAAACGCCTCGACGGGATCGCAGAGCCGCCGCCTTTCCCAATCGCGGTCCTCGGCTTCGGTGACCGGCAATTCCCGCAATTCTGCCGTTTCGCTCACGATGTCGAAGCGACGTTGGCGCGGAAGGGCTGGGCGTCGCTGATGCCGCTCGAGACGATCGACCGCCAATCCGAGCAGGAATTCGCGCGGTGGGGCGAGGCGCTGTCGCAGGTCATGGGCGAAGAGCTGGCGCTGCTGCATGTGCCGGAGCGGCCGCGCACGCATACTCTGACGCTTGTCGACCGCGTCGACTACGGCGCGGAGGTGCAGGCGCCAACCTGCGTGCTGCGCTTCGCGCTGCCGATGAGCCACATGTTCGCGCGCGTCGCAGGGGGCGGCTGGCCGCGCTTCACGGCAGGCGACCTCATAGGCATCGTGCCGCCGGGCTGCACCTCACCGCGCTATTATTCGTTGGCCAGTTCGACCAGCGATGGATTTGTCGAGATCTGCGTGCGCAAACATCCCGGCGGGCTTTGCTCGGGCCTGCTTCACGGGCTTGAGCCGGGCGACAGCGTCGAGGCCTTCGTGAAGGCCAATCCAGCCTTCCGTCCGGCGCGCGGACGAAAGCCGGTCATCCTGATCGGCGCCGGCACCGGCATTGGTCCCCTGGCGGGATTGGTCCGCGCCAATTTCTCGCGCAGGCCCATGCATCTCTATTTCGGCGGCCGCGATCCAGCCTCGGACTTCCTCTATGAGCCCGAGATCGCCGGCTGGCTGCATGACAGACGGCTGACGAGCCTCGCCACCGCATTCTCGCGCGTGAAAGGTGGCGGCTATGTGCAGGATCGGCTGCGCAAGGACGCCGATCGATTTCGTGCCCTGATCGCCGGTGGTGCGCAGGTCATGGTGTGTGGTGGGCGCGACATGGCGGCGGGCGTGACGGAGGCGATAGCTGATGTGCTCGCGCCGACCGGCCTGACGCCCATGGTGCTCAAGGCCCAGGGGAGGCTTGCTGAAGATGTCTACTGATCTTGTTCGCCACGCATTGAGCGGCGCCACGATGGGAACGCGCTGGTCGGCGCTGGTCTATGCTTTTCCTGACACCGACATTGCCGCACTGGAGGCCGCCCTGGCTCGTGCCGTCGATCGCGTCGACCGCGAGATGTCCACATGGAAGCCGGACAGCGATCTGATGCGATTGAACTCGGCCGCGCAAGGCGTCTGGGTATCCCTACCTGCCGAGATCATGCAAGTTCTGCAACGGGGCGTGACGATCGGACATGCATCGGGCGGAGCCTTTGACATCGGCCTGGGGCACCTGGTCAATGCCTGGGGCTTCGGACCTGCTGCCTCTGCTCCCGACAAGGACGCGATCCAGATGGCGCTTCGTGAGCGACTGCCGCCAACCCATACGGTTCTAGAGCTGGATGTGCCGGGAAGCAGGGTGCGCAAACATGCGCAGTCTACGTTGGACCTTTCAGGAATCGCCAAGGGTTTCGCCGTGGACGAGATGATGCGAACGGTCGAAGCCTTCGGTATTTCCAATGCGCTGGTCAGTCTGGATGGAGAGCTGAAAGCACGAGGCGCCAAGGCGGACGGAACACCGTGGCGCGTGGCGGTGGAAAAGCCCGACTACGAACGGCGCGGTCCGCTTGGCGTCATTGAATTATGGGACGCGGCGGTCGCTACTTCAGGCGATTACCGGCATTGGATCGATCTCGGGCGAAAACGTCTGTCTCACACCATGGACCGGTCACGCGGCGGTCCCATCGACAACGCAATCGCCTCAGTCTCCGTCGTCGCGGCAAGCTGCATGGATGCTGACGCATGGGCGACGGCATTCATGGTCCTCGGTCCGGTGCAGAGCAAGGCGCTGGCGCAGGAGCAGGGCCTCAGTGCCCTGCTTATCCAGCGAGGGAACGAGAGGTTGGTCGAGATTCCCGTCGGTCCGGCGTTCGAGGTGCCTTGGGCAGCGTCGGCGGAGATGAGGCGGCAAGATCTATCACATGGGTGAGGTCGATGGGTACGCGCTCCGCCCAGCTGCCTAGGTACGGCGGCAAACGGCCATGCGGTGGATTGGCTCTCGATGCTGGATTTTGGTTCCGACAAATCATCGTGATGCAGCTGGATGGAGAGGTTTGACCAACATCAAGCTCGCGCATCGTCACCCATCTAGCTTCCTCCGCGAATTTTCGTCCGCGACGCAGAGGAGATGGTCATGAAGGCGCTCGTCTATAACGGTCCGGGAAAGAAGGCCGTTGAGGAAAGGCCGAAACCCGAGATTTCGGCTCCGACCGACGCCATCGTCAAGCTTGTGAAGACGACAATCTGCGGGACTGACCTTCACATATTGAAAGGCGACGTTCCAACCTGTGTACCCGGCCGAATTCTTGGCCATGAGGGCGTCGGCATCGTCGACAAGATCGGCGGCGCCGTTACCGCCTTCAGGCCGGGCGATCACGTCATCATCTCCTGCATTTCCTCCTGCGGGACCTGCGACTATTGCCGGCGCGGAATGTATTCCCATTGTGTGAACGGCGGATGGATCCTTGGCAACCGAATCGACGGAACGCAGGCGGAATACGTGCGTACTCCGTTTGCTGACACCAGCCTTTATCATGTGCCGGCCGGAACCGAAGAAGACGCGTTGGTGATGCTGAGCGACATTCTTCCGACCGGCTTCGAGTGCGGCGTGCTCAACGGTAAGGTCCAGCCCGGCTCGACGGTGGCGATCGTCGGCGCCGGTCCGATCGGCTTGGCAGCCCTGCTGACGGCCCAATTCTACTCGCCGGCCGAAATCATCATGATCGACCTCGACGACAATCGCCTGGAGATGTCGTCCCGGTTCGGCGCCACAACTGTCATCAACAACAAGGATGGCAAGGCTGTTGAAAAGATCATGGAGATGACGGGCGGTCGCGGCGTCGACACCGCCATGGAAGCGGTCGGTGTGCCGGCGAGCTTCATCATCTGCGAGGATATCGTTGCGCCCGGCGGCGTCATTGCCAATATTGGTGTTCACGGCGTCAAGGTCGATTTGCACCTGGAGCGACTGTGGGACCGCAATATTGCGATCACGACAAGGCTCGTCGACACTGTCACCACGCCGATGCTGCTTAAAACGGTACAATCTCGCAGGATCGACGCGAAGAAGCTCATCACCCATCGGTTCAAGTTCGAAAAGATCCTGGACGCCTATGAGACCTTCGGAGCAGCTGCCAGTACGCACGCCCTGAAGGTGCTGATCGAGTTCTAGTACGCGGACTCATAGCCGGGGGATACGTCGGCCTTTGAAGGGGCGCTGGCTAACCTTTTTCTCGATCCAGGCGAAGGGTTCAGCTCTGTCGTCGCAGGCTTGGACGAAGGCATCGATCGCACGACTGCGACATTTGGGAAAGACGCGCGTAACCTGCGGACTGCCGAGCTTCAGCGCTGATCGCCGAATGTGACATTTCGATGAATGATCCAGCGCAACACCGCACCGTTCGCCGGCTGCTACGAGGCCGTTATCAAACAGCGACGTGCGCCGATGAAAACTGAAATTGTCAGAGAGCTCGGACAACCCGACATCCTGCTGCCGCAGCTCGTGGCAGAGGGACTGGCCGCCAACGATCGCATCAAGCTCCGCCTCAGCGCGCTGCAGGCCGCGGTCCAACATGCAAGACAGCCGCGCGCGAACGTGCCTGATCTCGCGATGGAGAGCCGCGCTGCCGGGCTTGCGCCGGCGGCGCTCGTCACACTGATCGGCGGCGCACATCTCGCTGGCGACGACAAGGTGGTCGCACCAGGACTCGCTCCTCTGCTGAAGGGCATCGAGGGCGACATTCTCGCGATGATCAGTGCCGCCGCCGCAGGCAATCCGTCGGAAGGCCAGCAGTTCGAAAGACGCCTGGCCTCGATCCGCAGCGCGGGTCACCTCGAAGCGACGCCGGAGATCGAGATCGCCCGCGTCGGTCGGCTGACCGGGGTCGAGCATGACGGACCGGACAGCCTGCATCGGCTGGTGATGGACCTGCACAAGGCATTGAACCGTCTGGCCGCGACCCACTCGGAGGAGATCATCGCCGGCGCGCATGTCTTCGGCGTGCAGGACGCCGATCGCGCACCGATCGCGAGCTTCATGCGCGGGCTCAACGAGACGAGATCGCTCAAGTTCAATCATCCCGGGCTCGATACGACCGCAATCCGGGCGGGCGACCGTCTGGTCATCCAGAACGACATCGGCACCACCGATGCGCATGTGATCGTCATCGTGGTCACGGCGAGCGCCGTGACCATCACCTATACCGACGTTCATCTGGCGCGCGCGAAGTTCTTCGTATCGCTGTTCGACGAGTGTTCGCTGAAATGGAGCGGCCTGGACAAGCATGCCGCCGCGGGGCTCGAGGACGACGGGACGTTCTATCTCGTCACCGGATCTCATGAGTATGGAGCGCCCGACGATCGCGACGAATTGCTCGCCGCCATCGGATCTTCGCTGGTGTTCCTGATCGACTGGAACAAGGCGCGCAAACTGCTGCGCAGCTGGGTCGCCAAGACCGATGCGGTTCGTATCCTGGAATGGGCGGCGCGGCAGCGTGTCGGTCACCGCGGCTTTCTGGAGCTTGGCGGCAGCGAGCTGCTCGGCGCAGCCGTGCGCAGCGCGGCACCGACGCGCATCGGCTTCGGCGAGCGGCTCGACCAGGTGCTGGGGCGAGAGGCCGCGATCGGTTTCCTCAAGACGTGCCTGCAGGTCTCGACCGAGGCTTTGCGCGAGGGGCAGTCGTCACGGCTGGCGCGGGACCGGATCGGCGCCGACCTGGTCAGGCATCTCGATCGCGTCGATAGCGGATTGCTCGCGATGGTGCTCCGACAGATCGGCCTGGCGCGCGATGTGGCGGCGCTGGTCCAACAGGCCGTGTCGATGATCGAGCCGGAGCCAACGTTGGTCAGGCAGCTCGCGGAGCGGGCGGGCCGGATCGAGCGGAAGGCCGACAGGATCGCCATCGAGGCGCGTGCGGACATCGCGCGGCTCGCTGCGCGGCCGGTGATCGGCGACCTGGTCGACCGGATCGAGCAGGCGATCGATGAGTTGGAGCAGGCTGCGTTCATTGCGTCGCTGGCGCCGGGCGCGCTGAAGCCCGAGATCAGATCCGCACTGGGGGCGCTCGCGTTGGTGGCGGTGTCGGCAACCGAGCACGCCGCGTCGGGCCTCGCCGCCGCTGCCGAGGTCCAGGAAGGCCGCCGAGCAGATTCGGAAGATGCGTTGGCGGCGGTTGCCCGGCTGATGGATGCCGAGCACCAGGCGGATGCCAAGGAACGCGAAATCACTGCGAGCGTGTTCTCCGGCGGGCTCGATCTGGCAGCCTCTCTTGGCGCTCTGGAGCTCGCGCGGGCGATCGAGCGCGCGACCGACTGCCTGGCGAGCTTCGGCCATCTGCTGCGGCGCTACACGATGAGTGACCTCTCGGCCTAGGGAACGAAGTGATGATGATGGTGCGGATCGGGGATGGCCGGCGCGAGCTGCCTGGCGCCGAAGAGGTCGGGGCGAAGGCGGCAAATCTCGCACGGATGGCGGCGCTGGGTCTGCCGGTGCCGCCTGCATTCGTGCTGCCGGTGCAGCTCTGCGCCGACGTGGTGGCCGGCAAGGGGCAGGCAACGCGCCAGCTCGTTGACGGACTGAAAGGAGGGATCGCCTTTCTCGAGCAGGCGACCGGAAAGTCGTTCGGCTGCTCGCGCAATCCGCTGCTCGTGTCCGTCAGGTCCGGTGCGGCGCGGTCGATGCCGGGCATGCTGGATACCGTTCTCAATGTCGGCTGCACGTCGCGCGCCGTGCGCGGTCTGGTGCGCGCAACGGGGCGGCCGCGGCTGGCCTGGGACTGCCGGCGGCGCCTGCTCGAGAGCTACGCCGAAACGGTCATCGGGATCGATCCCGCCCCGCTTGCCGAGCGATTGAGCCAGATGATTGCCGCCGAAGGCGTCAGCAACGAGCGTGAGCTGGACAGCGAGGCGCTCGAGCGGCTGGTTTGCGACCAACACAAGCTTCTGGAAGAGGCCGATGATGACGGATGGCTCGAAGATGCCGCGGTGCAGCTGGAACGCTCGGCGCGGGCCGTCTATCGATCCTGGACCAGTGAGCGGGCGCGGACCTATCGCCGGCTCGAGGGCCTCGAGCATCTCAAGGGCACGGCGGTCACGGTGCAGGCCATGGTGTTCGGCAATGGCGGCATGTCGTCCGGTGCGGGCGTCGCATTCTCGCGCGATCCCTCGACGGGAGCGGACGAGCCGGTCATCGACGTCATGTTCGATTCGCAGGGCGAGGACGTCGTCTCCGGCCGAAGGACGCCGGAAACCGAGAGGGCCCTGTCACGGGCGCTGCCGGATGTGGCGCTGGGGCTGCGTGCAACTCTGAAGCGGCTGGAAAGTGAATTTCGCGATGTGCAGGACATCGAATTCACCATCGAGGAAGGCCGATTGTGGATCCTGCAGACAAGAGCCGCCAAGCGCACCCCGCGCGCCGCGCTCCGCATCGCGGTCGACCTCGTGCACGAAGGATCGATCACGCAGGAAGAGGCCCTGGGAAGACTTGAAGGCATCGATGTCGAGGCACTCACGGAGACGTCGCTCGTTTCGGCCGGCCAGCCCGCAGCCGTCGGAGTTGCGGCTTCCGGCGGTGTCGCAACGGGTCGGGCGGCCTTCGACAGCGCGTCCGCGGAACGCCTCGCGGCGGCAGGTGATCCGGTCATTCTGATCCGTCACGACACCAGCACCGCAGACATTGCCGGCTTCGCCGCGGCCTCCGGGATCGTCACGGCCGTTGGCGCCCGCACCGCGCATGCCTCGCTTGTCGCCCGTCAGATGGGCAAGCCCTGCGTGGTCGGTTGCGCCGCGATCCGGGTCGATGGTGAAGCGCAGCAGGCACGTATCGGCGCAGCGGTCGTGTCCCCCGGCGACTGGATCACCGTCGACGGCAATACGGGCCGTCTCTACCTGGGGCGCGGCGAAATCGTCGCACAACGGCCCGAGGCTGAGCTTGCGGAGCTGTCGACATGGCGCTTTCCGCGCGATACCGGCTCTGGGGGCGCAATCGCTGAAGCGCCCGCGGCCTGACCAGTTGCCGCTGGTCTAAGCGAAGGACCGGATCATACGCCGCTCAATCAGCGGGTCCTAGGTTCGCCCACCATGCCTTCCCCCATCAAGTCTTCCCCGGTTTCTCCAGCGATCGATGCCCGGCCGAGCTCTTCCAGGGCCCGTCGCACCGACTCGACGAGGTCCAGCGCCACCGGCGAGGGGCTGCGCTGCGGCGGAAACACCGCGGCGAATTCGAAATCGATGCGCGGCGTGAATGGCCGCATCACCACGCCGCGGCCGTCGAATTCGCGCGCGGTGAACGGATCACAAATCGAGACGCCCAGTCCCGACGACACCATCCCGCACATGATTTCCGACAGCGTCGTCTCGACCCGCAGCACGCGCCCGACATCCTCGCGATGGAAGATCTGATCGATCAGATGCCGGCTGGTGGAGCCTGACGAGAGCGAGATGAAGGTCTCCCCCTCGAAGTCGCGCGGCACCAAGATTGTCTTCGCACACAGCCGATGGCCTGCCGGGAGGACGGCGACGCGCGCCAGCGCCGGCAGCTTGATGCTCGGCAGGCCGGCATGGGCGATCGGCACCTCGGCAAAGCCGACGTCGCATTGCGCGTTCAGCACCCAGTCGATCACGATCGGCGAGATCACGCCGAAAAATGCGAGATTGAGATTGGGCCGCTCCTGCAGGAAGCGGCCCGCCAGCCGCGGCAGATAGCCATTGGCAAGAGCGGGCAGGGCGGCGATGCGCAACGTGCCGGTGCGCCGGCCGCGAATTTCCTCGGCGGCCGCAGTGATGCGATCGAGCCCGACGAAGGAGCGTTCGACCTCCATGTAGAGCGCCGTTGCTGCGGCGGTCGGCACCAGCCCGGTGCCGCGCCGTTCGAACAGCTCCATCTTGAGCAGCGCCTGAAGGTCGCGCAGCAGCCGGCTGACCGCCGGCTGCGTCACCGCCATCAGCTTGGCGGCTTCGGTCACACTGCCGCTCAGCATCATCGCCCGGAAGGCTTCGACCTGCCGCGAGTTGATCCGCGCCATCAGTCCTCCAGTCCATAACATTTGCGTATGAACAGGGTGCCATTATTCATTGGACGATCAAAGCCTCTGCTGCGATCTTTTTTGGCAGGGTGAGGGGTGGCTCGTTTTTTAGGCTCGTTAGCTCCGGGTTTTCTGGACTGCGGATGCATCGGCCAAGCCCGATCTCCCTGGGACGGTTATTTAATACCGTCTCATATCCAAGATGATGGAGATCGGTCCGATGAAGCACCCTAAACTCCTGATGGCGGTCAGCGTCGCCGTCCTGGCTTCAGCCTCCCAGGTCTGGGCTCAGCAGAAGACGCTCTATGTCGCCGGCTATGGTGGCTCGTTCGAGAAGACCATCCGCGAGGAAGTGATCCCGCCGTTCGAGCAGGCCAACGGCGTCAAGGTCGAATACGTCGCCGGCAACTCCACCGACACACTCGCCAAGCTGCAGGCGCAGAAGGGCAATCAGCAGATCGACGTCGCCATCGTCGACGACGGTCCGATGTACCAGGCGATCCAGCTCGGCTTCTGCGACAAGGTCACCGGGCTGCCTGGCGATCTCCTCGATGTCGCGCGCTTCAAGGACGACAAGGCGGTCGCGATCGGTCTCGTCGCTACCGGCCTGATGTACAACAAAAAGGTGTTCGCCGAGAAAGGCTGGGCCGCGCCGACGTCGTGGAATGATCTCAAGGATCCGAAATACAAGCAGCTGCTCGTCATCCCGCCGATCAACAACACCTACGGCCTCAACGTCCTGCTGATGCTGGCCAAGATGAACGGCGGCAGCGAAGCGAACGTCGATGCCGGCTTCAAGATCTTCAAGACCGACATCAATCCGAACGTGCTGGCCTACGAGCCGTCGCCGGGCAAGATGACCGAGCTCTTCCAATCGGGCCAGGCCGTCATCGCCGTGTGGGGCAGCGGCCGTGTGCAGAGCTTCGCCAACACCGGCTTCCCGGTCGATTTCGTCTATCCGAAGGAAGGTGCCGTCAGCCTGCTGACGACGGCGTGTCCGATCGCCAAGACCTCGGTCTCGCCGCTGGCGTCGAGCTTCATCAAGCTGCTGCTCGATCCGAAGATCCAGCTCACGATGCTGAAGGAATATGGCTATGGCCCGGTGGTGAAGTCCGTGGTCGTGCCCGAGGGCGTCGGCGCGATGGCGCCGATCGGCGAGCGCGCCGCCAAGGTCTATGCGCCGGATTGGAGCGTGGTCAACGAGAAGCGCGAGGAATGGACCAAGCGCTGGAATCGCGAAGTCGAGCGCTAATCAGTCGTTTGTTGCGAACCTCTCTCGTCGACGGCGGTCTTCTCCCTCCCCCCTCGTGGGGGAGGGTCGGGGAGGGAGGGACCACACCAATGGTCTTCGGGCCGCCCCCACCCCCGGCCCCTCCCCGCAAGGGGGAGGGGAGTGCACCGTGCGCGCGGCGCCAGCATTCCTCGCCCATCTGGATCCAAAGCATGTCCTTCCTCGAGCTTGATCGCGTCGGCAAGTCCTTCGGCCCCAACACGGCGGTCGAGGAGTTCAGCCTCGGCGTCGCCAAGGGCGAGTTCATCTCGTTCCTGGGGCCGTCCGGCTGCGGCAAGACGACAACCTTGCAGATGATCGCGGGCTTCCTCGACCCGTCGCACGGCGCGATCCGGCTCGAGGGCAGGGATCTGGTCGCGATGCCGCCGGCGAAGCGCGGGCTCGGCATCGTGTTCCAGAGCTACGCGCTGTTTCCGCACATGACGGCGGCCGAGAACGTCGCCTTCGGCCTGGAGATGCGCAAGGTCGCGCGCAAGGATCGTGAGGAGCGCGTGCGCGCGGCGCTCGCGCTGGTCGGCCTCGCCGGCTATGAGGACCGTCATCCGCGCCGCATGTCCGGCGGCCAGCAGCAGCGCGTTGCGCTGGCGCGCGCGCTGGTGATCCAGCCGAGCGTGCTGCTGCTCGATGAGCCCCTGTCCAATCTCGATGCGCGCCTGCGCGAGGACATGCAGATCGAGCTGCGCCAGATCCAGCGCAATCTCGGCACCACGACCATCCTCGTCACCCATGATCAGATCGAGGCGATGTCGCTATCCGACCGCATCGTCGTGATGAGCAAGGGGAGGATCGAGCAGATCGGCACGCCGCAGCAGGTGTACGAGCAGCCGGCCTCCGCCTTCGTCGCGCAATTTCTCGGCAAGACCAACGAGTTTGCTGCGACCGTGGACCGCACCGGGGGGCAGGCCAGACTGGTCGCGGGATCTTGGAGTGCGCCGGCGCCGGCCGGCGTGGCCGGCTCCGTCGCCGTCAGCGTCCGGCCCGAGCGCATCAACTTCGGTGACGCCGGTCTTGCAGGGCGCGTCACGAGCCGCATCTTCCAGGGCAATCACTGGCTGTTCCAATGCGACACCGAATGCGGGCCCGCCATCGTGATCCGGCAGAATGACGGCCAGCCGCAGCCTGAGCAGGGCGCAGCGGTGCATCTCGTCTGGCAGGTCTCGGACATGAGCCTGCGCGCCGCGAAGGCTGCAGCATGAGCGCGACCATCGCGTCCAACTCGTCCGAGACGCGCGCCGGCCTTTCGCTGGCGCTGCCGGCCTTGATGCTGTTCCTGGGAGTCGTCGTGATCCCGTTGGCGATGACGGTGATGCTGTCGTTCCATGATTGGGGCCAGTACAAGGGCATCGAGCCAGTCTTCATCCTGAAGAACTGGATCGAGATCTTCGACGACCCCTACTACGCCGAGATGTTCTGGCGCACCTTCCGCGTCGCGGTGCTGGCGACCTTGATAACGGCGGTGTTCGGCGTGCCCGAGGCCTACATCCTCAACCGCATGCAGGGGCCGTGGAAGGGCCTCTTCCTGCTGGTGATCATCGGCCCGCTGCTGATCTCGGTGGTTGCGCGCACGCTCGGCTGGGCGCTCCTGTTCGGCGGCAACAACGGGCTCGCCAACAAGCTCCTGATGACATCAGGCCTGATCGATTCACCGGTCCGGTTCATGTTCACCGAAACCGGCATGGTGATCGCGCTGGCGCACGCGATGATGCCGTTCATGGTGCTCGCGGTATGGACCGCACTGCAGCGGCTCGATCCGCAGGTCGAGAATGCGGCGTTGTCGCTGGGTGCAAGCTCGCTGACGGTGGTCCGCCGCATCGTGCTGCCGCAGATCATGCCGGGCGTGCTGTCGGGCGCCATCATCGTATTCTCGCTGTCCGCCAGCGCCTTTGCGACGCCGGCGATCATCGGCGGCCGCAGGCTCAAGGTCGCCGCGACGCTCGCCTATGACGAATTCCTCAACACGTTGAACTGGCCGCTCGGCGCCGCGGTTGCCGTGCTGCTGCTGATCGCGCTCGTCCTGATCGTGGTCGGCTCCAATGCGCTGATCGAGCGCCGCTACCAGGAGATGTTCCGATGAGCAGGAACGGTCCTCTGGCGCTGATCTTCCATGCCGTCTTCGTCGTCTTCATGGTGGCGCCGATCGTCGTCGTGTGCTGGGTCGCGTTCACGCCGGAAGGCTTTCTGTCGATTCCGATCACGAGCTTCTCGCTGCGCTGGTTCAGGGCGCTCGCCGACTATCCGGAGTTCGTCCACGCCTTCGGCGTAAGCCTGTGGCTCGGCGCGCTGTCGTCGTGCGTGGCGCTGCTGTTCGCGGTGCCGGCGGCGCTCGCGATCAGCCGCTATCGCTTCCGCGGCCGTGACGCGCTGTCGGCGCTGTTCCTGTCGCCCTTGATGATCCCGCATGTGGTGCTCGGCATCGCCTTCCTGCGCTTCTTCACGTCGGTCGGCATCGGCGGCACGTTCGTGGCGCTGGTGATCGCCCATGTCGTCGTGGTGTTTCCGTTCGCGCTGCGGCTGACGCTTGCGGCCGCGACCGGCATGGACCGCTCGATCGAGATGGCCGCGATCTCGCTCGGCGCCGGCGGCTGGACGATGTTTCGCCGCGTCACCTTGCCCGCGATCCTGCCCGGCATCGTCAGCGGTTGGATGCTCGCCTTCATCCAGTCGTTCGACGATCTGACCATGACCGTGTTCCTGGCGACGCCCGGCACCGAGACCCTGCCGGTGCGCATGTTCCTCTACATCCAGGACAACATCGATCCGCTGGTGACATCGGTATCGGCCAGCGTCATCGCCATCACCATGACCGTCCTGATCCTGCTCGACCGCTTCTACGGGCTCGACCGCGTGCTCACCGCCAAAGGCGGCGACGCAGGACGATAGGAGACACTACGATGAGAGACTATGACGTCGCCGTCGTCGGCGGCGGCCTGCTCGGCTCTGCGATTGCCTGGGGGCTCGGCCGGCTCGGCCAGCGCGTCGCCGTGCTCGACGAGGGCGATATTGCCAAACGCGCCTCGCGCGCCAACTTCGCGCTGGTGTGGGTGCAGAGCAAGGGCCTGGGCATGCCGGCCTATACCGGCTGGACGGTGCGCGGCTCCAAGGCGTGGCCGAAGCTCGCCGAGGAGCTGAAGGCTCAGACCGGGCTCGACGTCGTGCTGCAGCAGAACGGCGGCTTTCACCTCACGCTGGGCGAGGCCGAGTACGAGCAGCGCACGCAACTCGTGGCGCGCATGCACAATCAGGTCGGCGCCGCCGACTACCAGATGGAGATGCTGCCGGCGGCAGAGGTGAAGAAGATGCTGCCGCTGATCGGCCCGGAGGTCTCCGGCGGCAGCTTCTGTCCCTATGATGGCCACGTGAATTCGCTGCGCACCTTCCGCGCCCTGCATGCCGGCATGAAGCAGTTCGGCGTCGACTATCTGCCGGAACGCGCGGTCGGCGCGATTGCCCGTGAGGGCGATGAGTTCAGGCTGACGACGGCGCAGGGCGAGGTACGCGCAGCGAAGGTGGTGCTCGCGGCAGGGAATGCCAACCAGACGCTGGCCCCCATGGTTGGACTGTCGGCGCCGATGGGCCCGACGCGCGGCCAGATCGTCGTGACCGAGCGCACGATGCCGTTCCTGCCGCATCCGCTGACCACGATCCGCCAGACCGACGAAGGCACGGTGATGATCGGCGACAGCAAGGAGGACGAGCTCGACGATCGCGTGCAGAACCATCCGATCAACGCTGTCATGGCCGATCGCGCCCAGCGCACCTTCCCGCATCTGGCGCGGCTCAACGTCGTCAGGAGCTGGACCGGCATCCGCGTGATGCCGAAGGACGGCTTCCCGATCTACGAGCAGTCGGAGAGCCACCCAGGCGCCTTCGTCGCCTGCTGCCATTCCGGCGTGACGCTCGCGGCGAACCACGCGTTCGACATCGCGCGCATGGTCAAGGACGGCGCGCTGGAGCCGGAGCTGGTCAGCGCATTCACAGCCAGGCGCTTCGACGGCGAAGCGGAAGCGGGCGGCAGTGGCTACTACTGATAGTGAGAGGCCCGGCACGGGCGCGGAGATGATGATGTTCAAGCGAGCAGAGGGTGACGCCAGGCGATCGGTGACGATCCATGTCGAAGGCAAGGCGATCGCCGCGCGCGAAGGCGACACGGTCTCGGCGGCGCTGCTTGCGTCGGGTCTCGACGTCAGGCGCTCGACCGCGGTCAGCGGCGCCAAGCGGCTGCCCTACTGCATGATGGGCGTGTGCTTCGATTGCCTGGTCACCATCGATGGCGTCGGCAATCGGCAGGGCTGCCTGGTCCCGGTCGCCGAGGGCATGCAAATCGAAATCCAGAAGGGCAAGCGGGAGATCGGCAAATGAGCGCGGCGCCGAAGCATGATCAATACGACGTCGTGGTGATCGGCGCTGGTCCGGCCGGGCTGGCCGCAGCGACCGCGACGGCCGGCGCCGGCCTGTCGACTTTGCTGCTGGACGAGAATGCTGGTCCCGGCGGGCAGGTCTGGCGCGCGATCAATTCGACGCCGGTGAAGAGTGAAGCGCTGCTCGGCACCGATTATTGGTCCGGGGCCGAGATCGCAAAGTCTGCCGAGACCAGCGGGGCCGAGATCATCCATCGGGCCACGGTGTGGAGCCTCGATCGCAAGCTCGAGCTCGGCGTCTCCGTCGGCGGCGGCTCGGCCTTCATCAAGGCCGGGCGGGTCATCATCGCGACCGGGGCGCAGGAGCGCCCGTTCCCGATTCCCGGCTGGACCCTGCCCGGCGTGATGACGGCGGGCGCGGCGCAGACGATGCTGAAATCGTCGGGGCTGGTGCCGGATTGTCCGACGGTGATCGCAGGGCAGGGACCGCTGCTTTGGCTGCTCGCCGCGCAGATCCTGCGGCTTGGCGGTCGCATCGACCGCGTGCTCGACACCACGCCGCGCGCGAACTACATCACAGCACTGCCGCACGCCTTCGCTTTCGTGACCTCGCCCTATTTTCTCAAGGGTCTGGCGATGATGCGCGAGGTGCGCGCGAAGGTGCCGGTCACCACGGGCGTGACGGAGCTCGCCGCCACCGGCAACGGCAAGCTCGACGCCGTCAGCTATGTCGCCGCGGGCGGCAAGCGCGAGACGCTGCCGGCCGAGCTGTTGTTCTTGCACCAGGGCGTGGTGCCGAACGTCAATCTGGCGATGGCCGCCGGCGTCGAGCATCGCTGGAATGAGCTGCAGCTGTGCTGGACGCCCGTGCTGGACGCCGGCGGCAACAGCTCGATTCCGGGCATCGCGATTGCCGGCGACGGTGCCGGCATCGGCGGTGCGCAGGCCGCGCTGTGGCGCGGACGCATCGCGGCAGCCAGCGCCATCAAGGCCCTTCGGCCCCAGGCAAAGGTTTTGGACTATTCAGCGCAGTTGAAACGCGCCGAGCGTGGCCGTGTCTTCCTCGACGTTGTATTCCAGCCGGCAGAACAGTTCCGTATCCCGCAAGGCGACACCATCGTGTGCCGATGTGAGGAGATCACCGCCAAGGACGTGCTCGACTCCGTCGCGATCGGGGCCACCGGACCGAACCAGCTCAAGGCCTATCGCCGCACCGGCATGGGGCCGTGCCAGGGCAGGCTGTGTGGCCTCACCGTCACCGAGCTGATGGCGCAGGCGCGCGACAAGAGCCCGCAGGAGATCGGCTACTACCGGCTGCGCGCGCCAGTGAAGCCGATCATGCTGTCCGAGCTCGCAGGCCTGCCGAAGACCGAAGAGGCCACCAAGGCCGTGGTGCGCGGATGACGGTGAAGAAGGATGCCATCATCGTGGGTGGCGGCATCCACGGCTGCTCGACCGCGCTGCATCTATGCCTGGCCGGGTTGAAGCCGGTGCTGATCGAGAAGGACTATGCCGGCCGCCACGCCTCCGGTGTCAACGCCGGCGGCGTGCGCCAGCTCGCGCGCGACGTCGCGGAGATTCCGCTGTCGATCCGCTCGATGGGCATCTGGGAGAACATCAGCGACCTGGTCGACGATGATTGCGGCTTCGAAAGCTTCGGCCAGGTGCTGGTCGCCGAGAACGACGCGGAGCTCGACGCCTGCCGTGCCCGCGTCGCCGATCTCAATGCGCGCGGCTTCAGCCATGAGGAGCTGATCGACGGCACGGAATTGCGCCGCCTCGTGCCGGCGGTGGCGGAGAGCTGTCCGGGCGGCGTGGTGTCGCGGCGGGACGGCGCGGCGCAGCCTGCGCGCACCACGACGGCGTTCCGCCGCAAGGCGGAGCAGCTCGGCGCGCTCATTCGCGAGGGCGTGGCCGCGACGAACATCCGCAAGGACGGCAAGCTCTGGCATGTCGACGTCGGCCCTGAGAGCTTTGCCGCGCCGGTGCTGGTCAATGCCGCCGGCGCCTGGGCAGGCCGCGTTGCAGAACAGTTCGGCGAGCCGGTCCCGGTCGAGACTATCGCGCCGATGCTGATGATCACGTCTCCCGTCGCGCACTTCATCGATCCCGTCGTCATCCTGCGCGGCCGCAAACTGTCATTCAAGCAGTTCCCCAACGGCACGGTGCTGATCGGCGGCGGGCACCTCGCCATCCCCTATCAGGATCGCAACGAGACCGTGCTCGACTGGCGCAAGCTATCGGAGAGCGCGCGCACCGTCGCGGAGCTGTTCGAGGTGATGCGCAGCGCGACCATCGTGCGTGCCTGGGCCGGCATCGAGGCGCGCATGCGCGACGACATTCCGGTGTTTGGACCGAGTGCGCGGCACGAGGGGCTGTATCACCAGTTCGGCTTCTCCGCGCACGGCTTCCAGCTCGGCCCCGGCGCCGGCGCGGTGATGGCCGAGCTCATCGTGCACGGCGGCACCCAGACGCGCATCGGCGATCTCAGCATTGCGCGCTTTCAGACTTCCACCCCTTCGTCAACGACATGAGGACATGATGACGATCACCCGCAAGATCCGCTCCGCCATTCATCACCGCATCGTCGAGGCCAACGGCTTCGTCTTCATCGGCGGCACCATCGCCGACGACACCTCGGTGTCGATGGGCGAGCAGACCCGTAATATTCTCGGCAAGATCGACGGCTTCCTGAAAGAGGCCGGCACCGACAAGTCACGCGTCGTCTCGGGCCAGATCTTCGTCACCGACCTGTCGAAGAAGAAGGAGATGGATGCGGCCTGGACCGAGTTCTTCGGCGACGATCTGCCGGTTCGCGCCACGGTCGGCGTCTCCGATCTCGGCGGCGGCGCGCTGATCGAGATCGTCATCACCGCCTTGAAGGGCTGAGCACAACGCCTCGGCTCGGAGAAATGTGATCGAGGGTGACGCGCGGACTCGCTCCGCGCGTCATTTGCTTTTAAGGGGATTTCGATCGAACATGGTATGACTGCAACGTCACGCGACGAAAGACGACCTCATGAGCGATGCCCGCACCGTTCCATCTCCTTCCGCCGGTCTCGCTGCCGTGTTCCGGCACATCGACGCCGAGAGGGAGCATTTTCTCACCCGCGTGATGGACTATGTGCGCCATCCCTCGATCAGCGCGCACAATGTCGGCATTGCCGAGGTGGCTGCGCTGCTGGTGAGGATGCTGCGGGAGATCGGCCTCGAGGCCGAGGCGGTGCCGACCGCGGGTCATCCGATGGTGCTGGGACGCTGGCACAACAAGCCGGGCGCGCCGACCGTGCTCCTCTACGGGCACTACGACGTGCAGCCGCCGGATCCGCTGGAGCTGTGGCTGAGTCCGCCGTTCGAGCCGACCATCCGCGACGGCCGCATCTATGCCCGCGGCATCGGCGACAACAAAGGGCAGCATTTCGCGCAGCTCATGGCGATCGAATCGCATCTCAAGGTTCACGGCGAGCTGCCGTGCAACGTCATCTTCCTGCTCGAAGGCGAGGAGGAAATCGGCAGCCCACGCATTGCCGAGTTTGTCGCCACGCATCGCGAGAAGTTGAAGGCCGATTTCGTGGTCACCGCCGACGGCCCGATGCATGCGTCGGGACGGCCGACCATGACCTATGGCGTCCGTGGCATGTGCTCGTTCGAGCTGCGCGCCAAGCACGCCATCCGCGACGTTCATTCCGGCAATCTCGGCGGCATCGTGCCGAATCCGATCTGGACCCTGGTGCATCTGCTTGCGACGATGAAGAATGCCGCCGGCGAGATCACCATCGACGGTCTCCACGACGCGATCGTGCCGCCAAGTGCGCTTGACGTCGCTGCGGTGAAGCGTTTGCCGCTCGATCTCGATGCCGCCAAGGCAAGCCTCGGTCTCAGCCGCCTCGATGCGCCGGCAGAACGCGGCTACTACGAGCGGCTGATGTTCCACCCGACGCTCACCATCAATGGCTTTCACGGCGGCTATGGCGGCCCCGGCAGCAAGACCGTCCTGCCGTGCGAGGCGGTCGTGAAATGCGACATCCGCCTGGTCGAAGCGATGACGCCGGGCGACGTGCTGGCCAAGGTCGAGGCCCATGTCAGGAAGCACGCGCCCGAGGTCGAGTTCATCCCCCGCGGCGGCATGCTGCCCTCGCGCGTGCCGCTCGATTCGCCCTATGGCGCAATCATCCGCGACGCGATTCGATTGGCACAGGGCGTCACGCCCCTCGAATTTCCGTGCACTGGCGGCAGTCTGCCGGACTACGTCTTCACCAAGATCCTCGGCGTCCCGGCCTTCGTCGTTCCCTATGCGAATGCCGACGAGGCCAATCACGCGCCGAACGAGAACATGACGATCGACTGCTTCTACAATGGCATTCGCACCGGTGCGGCACTGCTCGACCGCGTCGGCGCGCGCGAGCGCTGATGCCGGTGCAACGCCCATCACGATCTCGCGTGCAGTGCGGGAGGCGTCATCGAGCAGCCATGAACGGATGGCAAGCACACGCTGGTTCGTCGCGTTGCGGGCGAATCGGCCGCACGCGGCGAGATCGCGCATGGATTAACGCAGTTGATATCGCCTAGTCTCGGAAGAGATTAGTAAACGCCGCTTCAGGGCTCGGAGCTGCCACATGCACGACCCCGTTGACCAGCCGAGTGATTCGGTAAGTTCCGCTTCTCCTTGCGCGCGCGATCAGCGCAGCGCTCCGGAACATTCCGCCGCGGTTCCCGTGATCCAACTCGACCACGCGCCCGCAATCGATCCCGCGCCCAATGTCGATCAGGCTGCACAAAGCCTTGGCGCTCTTGGTCGGAAACGGTCCGATGGCGCGCATCTTGTCACACCGACCATGTGGCGCTGAGAACGATTCGTTCTCGGCGGCCATCGGACATGCGATGTCCGGCGACGAGTTCCTGAAGAACACCTTCGCCCAACAACGCATTCGAGAAATTTGAGATCGCCGCCTACACGTCGCTGCTCTCGCTGTGCCGTGCCGCCGGCCTCGAGGACGCCCGCGCGCCGCTCGAACAGTCGCTGCAGGAGGAGGAACGGAGAGCAGAGTGGGTCGACTCCGATGTCGAGAAGGTCACGCTGGAATTCGTTCGCCATGAGGAGCGTCAGACGGCGTGACCTGGCGGTATCTCGGTCAGGATAGGGAACCGTCAGCGCGATGACAACCTCCGGTATCATCCGGATACCCACGAATCTCCTGATCTAGTAAGTAAAACCTAGCCCTTCTTGGGGCGTTTCCTCCCTGGACTTGGGCCGCCTGCACCTTGTGTGTCGGCGGCCTCTTTCTTTCAGGGGGCGGGTCAGGTGCTGGCTCCGCAATCGGAGCCATGGGCGGTCGGTCCAGTCGCGCTCCTGGAAGCCGGCTTGAGCGGCCTCCGGCAATATTTCACCGCGATCGCGCGCGACCTGAGCCTCACCGCCGCGCGTGCTGCCAGCGCAGCAGCCGGCTCTCGGCCGCGGCCATCGCGAGCGCGGTCGTGTAGCCGATGATTCCGAGCAGCATCACGCCGGCAAACAGATCCGCCGAGCGGAACGAGCGCGCCGACAGCAGCACCCATTGGCCGAGGCCGTCGAGGCCGGCGAGCATCTCGCAGACGACGGCGAGGATCAGCGCGACCGTGAGGCTCAGCCGCATGCCGGCGAGGATGTCGGGTGCCGCCGATGGCAGCGCGATCTTGAAGATCACGGCGAGCCGCGACATGTGCAGCACCCGCGCCACTTCATAGAGTCGCGGCTCGACCGCGGCGAAGCCGTGGATCGTCCCGAGCAGCAGCGGCCACAGCGAGCCGAACGCGATCACGAACAGCGCCATGCCCTGGCTCAGTCCAAGAACGGCGATGGCGACAGGAATGATCGCTGAGACCGGCAGCGGCCGCAGCAGCTCCAGGGTCGGTGCGACGTAGATGCGCATCGCCTTCGAGGAGCCGATCATGGCGCCGAGCGCGATGCCGGCGGCGGAGGCGAGCAGCCAGCCATAGGCCATATGCGTGAGGGTGCCCGTGAGCTTGGTCAGGAGATCGCCGCTGGTGAAGCCGCGCAGCAGCGCCGCCCAGGCGCGGTCGGGGCTGGGAAGAAACACCGGTGATATCAGCCGCTGATCGGCGGCGAACTGCCACAGCACGATGATGCCGGCGGCGACGGCGAAGCTGGCGAGGCGCCAGGCGGCGACCGACCACTTCATGCGGGGTCTCCCATCGCGGCCGCGCGCCCGAACAAGCTCTGTTGTGCAGCGATCAGCGCGGTATTGAGCGCAAACCCGGTCACGCCGATCCATACCAGATAGGCCAGCATCAGATCGGGCCGCAACGCCTGCTGCGCGGTCATGATGCCGGCGCCGAGGCCGAGCGGATTGATGGCGATCTCGACCGTGACGGCGACGATCAGCGCGATGCCGGCGGCGAGGCGGAACGCAAGGAAGATGCGGGGCAGGGCGGCGGGGATGACGATCTTCCTGATGCGATCGCGCTGCGTCAGCCGCAGCACGCGCGCCACCTCGATCAGCCGCGGCTCGATGCCGCCCACCGCGGCACGCGTCACGATCAGCACCGGCCAGACGCAGGCAAAGGCGACGATCGCGATCTCCATGCGATAGCCGAAGCCGAGCGCGATCAGCGCGATCGGCAGCAGCGCCACTGAAGGAATGGGCCTGATCGCCTCGATCGTGACCTCCATCAGCCGGTTGAAGATAGGCGACAGGCCGAGCGCGATGCCCAGCACGAGGCCGATGGTGCCGCCGAGCGCGAGGCCGGCGAACACCGAGGCGAGCGTGTCGCGCGTCGCCGCGAGCAGCGAGCCGTCGGTCAGCGCGCCCAGCAATGCGAGTGCGATCGCGCTCGGCGGCGCTAGCGAGTCGCTCTGCACGCCGGCGAGCCGCATCCAGGCCTCGAACACGAGCAGCGCTGCGAACGGCAGCAGGGCGGGCTTGATGCGATCCGGCATCGTCATTCGCTCGCCTTGATGAAGTCGAACAGCTCGCGCCGCAGCCGCAGGAACTCCGGATGCTCGCGCGTCGCCAACTGGTCGCGCGGCCGCGGCAGGTCGATCTGCATCGTGAGGCCGACGCGGCCGGGATACGGCAGCAGGCCGACCACGCGGTCGCCGAGATAGATCGCTTCCTCCAGATCATGCGTGACGAACACGACGGTGGCGCCGGTCGCCGCCACCAGCGCCAGCATCTCGTCCTGCAGCCCCTGTCGCGTCATCGCGTCCAGCGCGCCGAACGGCTCATCCATCAGCAGCACCTTCGGATCCTGCGCGAGACAGCGCGCGATCTGCAGCCGCTGCTGCATGCCGCCCGACATCTCCGTCGGATATTTGGCCGCATGGCCGGCCAGCCCGACCTTGGCGAGCAACTCGGCGATGCGTGTCTCGCGCTTGATGGCGGGCATGCCGATCGTCTCCAGCGCCAGCGAGATGTTGCCGGCAGCGGTGCGCCAGGGCAGCAGCGCCTTGCCATAGTCCTGGAACACGACCGCGATCTCGCGCCGCGGCGCGCGCATCGCCTCGCCCTCGAAACGCACCGTGCCGCCGCTCGGCTGATAGAGGCCGGCGGCGAGCCGCAGCGCCGTGGTCTTGCCGCAGCCGGAGGCGCCGACCACGCACAGGATCTCGCCAGCTGCGACCTCCAGGCTGATCGTGTCGATGATCGTCTTGCCGCCGAGCACCAGCGCGACATCGTCGAAGGCGATCTGCGCGCGCACAGGCGAGGGAGATGATTGCACCAATGCGAGGGCAGGCTCTGCCATCTCAGGATCCCTTCGGATGCGGATAGACGATATCGACGGTCGAGCGCAGATGTGCCTCAAGCCGCGCTTGGGCCGCGGCGGCATTGCGCGCGATCACGAGGTCGGCGAGCGTCTCGTGCTCTTTGATGAAGCCGCTGCCATCCTCGAAGCTGCGCATCATGACGCGGCGGTAGCGATAGGCCTGGTCGTAGAGATCCGAATGAGCGGCGAGCAGGCGCCGTGATCCGCAGGCCCCCAGCAGCGCGGTGTGAAACGCCTTGTGCAAGCGATCGAACTCCGGAGCGCCTTCGCGGAACTCGCTCTGCATGCGCTGGATGTAGCGGCGCATCTGATGCAGCGCGGCGATGATGCCGGCCTCCCATTGGTCGTCGCCGCTCTGCATCGCCAGCCGCAGGGCCTCTTTTTCCACGACAGTGCGCATGCGCGTGATGTCAACGAGATCGTCGCGGCTGACCTCGGCCACGCGAAAGCCGCGCTGGCCGATGCCGACGATCAGGCCGCGCGACACCAGCCGGGACAGCCCTTCCCGGACCGGCGTCGGCCCGATCTCGTAGCGCTTGGCAAGCTCGACGATCCCAAGCCGCGAGCCGGGGGCGAGGACGCCGGCGACGATGTCGCGCTCGATCAGCGCGGCGGCGCGCTCGCTGAGCGTGTCGCTGCTCGGCGGCTCGGTCTGCGGGATCGGGTGTGGTGCCGTCATCAGTCGAGGATCAGCTTCTTGAGATCGAGCTTGCTCTGCAGCATCTTCTGCGCGGACATCACGTCGATCCACCAACCAAGCTGCTCGGGTTTCAGGACCGGCTCGGCGTAGTTGGGCGTCGTCAGCTTGACCAGCTCTAGCGGCTGCTTGGTGAACTTGGCGATCGCGGCCGAGGCCTTCTCCCGGTCGCTGTTGACGACCGGCGCCGCCTCGGCGATGGCCGCGCGGAATTTCCTGACGGTCTCCGGGTTCTTCTCCGCCCATTCGCGCGAGGCCGCATAGAAGATGATCGGCTCGGTGCGGGCGAGCTCGGCCGCGTAGTGCGCGCCCACCGTGCCGAGATTGGCATTGGTCATGCGCATCACGAAAGGCTCCGCCGTCAGCACCGCATCGACGCCTCCCGACTTGATGGTGTCGGCCATGGTCGGGAACGTCACTTCGACGAAGTTGACGCTCTTCGGATCGACGCCCTTCTCGACCAGCCATTTCACGAACAGCACCTGAAGGAACGCGCCGATGCCGGGGGCGCCGACCTTCTTGCCCTTGAAGTCCTGCGGCCCAGTGATGGTGATGCCGTTGCGCACGAAGGCGGCGACCGCATCGTTCGAGGTCTTGGTCATGATCGAGGCGCCGGAGACGGCGACCAGGTCGAGGCCGCCATCGGCCGCCTGGAGGAACACCGTCGAGGTCGGTCCGCCGATCTGGATCGAATTGGAGAGGATGGCCGCGGGGATGTTCGAGTTGATCCCGATCAGCACCATCTCGGCGTCCAGGCCGTGCTTCCTGAAGATGCCTTCGTCGACCGCGACCATCGCCGAGGCGCAGTCCGAGGTGGCGGTGCAGCCGATCTGGATCTTCTCGGCGCGTGTCGCAGATGTGAGCACAAGCGTGGCCAGCACCGATCCGAGCGCAGCACTGATGATCCGATGACGCATCCTTGACTCCTCCCGCGGGCGTCCCTCTCTCGGACGCCTCTTGTTTATCGATATTTTCTATGTTTGTATATTTTTAGATAGAACACAAGGGGAGGCCAGCGTGAAACTTGCGACATTTCGAGCGGAAGGCGGGGAGCGCATCGGCGTCGTCCATGGCGGCGATTCCAAGCTTTTCGATCTCACCGCGGCCGCCGATCGCGCTGGCAAGAGCAATCCGGCGTTCGGCTCGATGCTGTCGTTGATCGATGCCGGCGAAGCTGCGCTCGACGCAGCACGCGCGCTGGTCGAGCGCCATGGCAGCGACGAAAGCCTCTCGCGCGACGTCGGCGGCACCGAGCTGCTGGCCCCGGTGCCGGAGCCGCGGCAGATGCGCGACGGCATGTCATTTCCGCTGCACATCCTGCAGGCGCCGCGCGGCCAGCGAAAGCTCGCGGCGCGGCAGCGCGGCGACGCGGAGGAGCTCGCGCGCATCGATGCCGAGCCGCTCGGCGAATTGCCCGAGGTCTATCGCAAGGTCCCGATCTTCTACATCACCAACCGCTTCAGCGTGCGTGGCCCCAACACGACGGTGAAATGGCCGCGCTACAGCAAGGTGATGGACTATGAGCTGGAGTTCGGCATCATCACCAGGGGCAAGGGCAAGGATATTCCGGCCGCGAAGGCGCGCGATCACATCTTCGGCTTCACGATCTTCAACGACTTTTCCGCGCGCGATACCCAGCGCATCGAGATGGACGGCCGGCTCGGTCCCTCCAAAGGCAAGAGCTTTGACGGCGGCAACGTGATGGGGCCGTGGATCGTGACCCCCGACGAGATCGGCGATCCCTATCGCCTGAAGATGGAGGCGCGGGTCAACGGCGAAGTCCGCTCGCGCGGCGTCAGCGAGGGCATGCTGTTTTCGTTCGAGGAGCTGATCGCCTATATCAGCAAGGACGAGACCCTGATGCCCGGCGAGTTCATCGGCTCGGGCACGGTCGGCAATGGCTGCGGTCTCGAGCTCGGCTGGTATCTCGAGCATGGCGACGTGATCGAGCTCGAGGTCGAGAAGATCGGCGTCCTGAAGAACAAGGTCGAGCGGCAGGACGTCTGATCCTGCTGCCGACGACAATAACCAAGAACGATGACAAGAGAGGACCGCCCATGGCCCGCAAGCTGATCGACATCTCCGTGCCCTTGCAGAACGACGTGCCCGCCGATCCGCCCGGCAATCATCCGACCATCACCTATATCGACCATCAGCAGGGCCTGCCGCGCATGCTGCAGTTCTTCGACGGGCTGAAAGCCGAGGATCTGCCGGACGGGCAGGGCTGGGCGGTCGAGCAGGTCAATCTGTCGACCCACAACGGCACGCATCTCGATGCGCCCTGGCACTTTCATCCGACGATGAACCGCGGCGAGCGCGCCTGGACCATCGACGAGGTGCCGCTGGAATGGTGCCTGCAGCCGGGCGTGAAGCTCGACTTCCGTCGTTTCCCGGACGGCTATGTGGTGACCGCGAGGGATGTCGAGGATGAGCTCAAGCGCATCGGCCACACGCTGTCGCCGCTCGAGATCGTCGTCGTCAATACCTCGGCCGGCGCGCGCTTCGGCCAGGCCAACTACGTCAACTCCGGCTGCGGCATGGGCTATGAGGCGACGATGTATCTGCTTGAGCGCGGCGTGCGCCTGACCGGTACCGACGGCTGGAGCTGGGACGCGCCGTTCGTGTTCACCGCGCAGAAATACGCCGAGACCCACGATGCCGCGCTGATCTGGGAAGGCCACAAGGCCGGCCGCCACATCGGCTATTGCCATCTGGAGAAGCTGCACAATCTGGAGCAACTGCCGTCGACGGGGTTCATGGTGTCGTGTTTCCCGGTCAAGATCGAGCGCGCCTCGGCCGGATGGACGCGGGCGGTGGCGATCATCGAGGGGTAGGGCGCCTAATCTCCGATTGAAGTCACGACATGGGTTCTGGCGCGTTTGATCTTCGCGTCATTCCGGGGCGGCGCGCGCCAGCGCGACGAGCCCGGAATCCATCGAGCCGCGCGACGTGCTGAAGGATGGATTCCGGGTTCGCGCTGCGCGCGCCCCGGAATGACCGAGGAGAGGACTCGGCAAAGCCAAAGAGGGAGCTCGTCGCGCGTCGTGGTGACAGTTGCGAGCCGACCTTGACTGCAAAATCAAGCCGCTCTCTCTCATCTCGCTTTAGCAACTACACGCCAGCATGACCTCGTTCCGCCGTAGCATCGGCAGGGTCCAGGGCGGATTGTAGAACGCGAGCAGCGGCGATCCGGTGACGGTCAGCCCCTTGCGCTGCGCGTAGTCACGCAGTTGGTGAGTTTTGTCAGCGATGATGCCGTCGGAGGTGGAGCCCGAAAAGGTGATCGCGACCATGCGCTGCGCAGACTGGGCCGTCAGCTTGATCCGGGCATCGGCCGGCGGCGGCAGAGTGTCGAGCGACCAGTTCGAGGGCATCACGAAGCTGATGCTCCAGCGGTCGCTGGCGACGCCATCGGCGGGCGCGATGGTGGCGCTGGCCTGCTGCTGCACCGGCGCGGTCATGGCGATCTTCGCCTTCGCACGGTTGGCGCCGAAAATGTAGCCGGCGATGATGCGAAAGCCTTCCTCGATCGCCGGCTTGCGCGCGCCCTGCACCTCGGCCTGCACGATGATCATCGGCGCATAGGCGCGGATTTCGAAGTCGCCATCGCGTGAAACGACGTCGTATCTGGCATGTTCGACCCGGCTCATAAGCGGCCCTGCGGCAATGGCGGCACCGGCGAGGACAAGCACGGTGGCGCCTGCGAGCCAGATCAGCATGCGGCGTCTCCTCGGTGGTGTCGTCTCGGTCATGGCGGTTGCGCCGTCAGGTTTGAATAACGAGGAAACGCGAGCGAAGGTCCGGCAGATCACGTGCCGGGTGCCCGCCTGCGGTCGTCCTTCGCGACGCCCGACTGTAGCGTAGCCCGGATGAGCGCAGCGATATCCGGGATCGCACGAGGCGTAGGGACCCCCGGATGTCGCTGCGCTCATCCGAGCTACGCGCGTGCTGATGGCGGTGCGTGCCCGTCGGGCGACTCGGGCTCGGGCGCGACAAGAAGCGCCGCCCCGCAACCCCTCTCATGATCCAGATCGTGCCTGCGCCGAAAACGAAAATTCCGCAGCGCGCTCAGCGCGATCACCTCTGTCCAGATCTCGGCGCAAAAATTTCCCACTTTCGTTTTATCGGAAGGTATGCTCTCCTCCCTCCATCCCGCCTCATTCAGAGGGGCGTACGCGTCGTCACGATACGTTGAGGCGGGGAGCGGTGGCCGCGGGTCTGTCAGGCGCTTTTGCGCAAGACGACTGTCAGCTCGCGGACGTTCAAGCCGTGTGGTCCTGGCGCCCCGATGCTGGCGCCAAGCCTGTTGCCGACCTGACGGGTTGCGCAGGTGACGGGGGCAAACAAGCCGGTCCCCGGGGAGAGCTCGGAGCAGACGTTCACCCATCGCGCAGGGAAGGCCGGGTCTGTCCGGCTGAACCTGTGGTTCCTGCCGCCTGCATTTTTTCCGCAGGCGGGCCACGGGCCTCAGTCGAGGTCCGGCCTTCCCTGCGCCCTCGCGTTTCCGGCGAGGGTCTTGAGCATCGCTTCGGGCGCGTGTTGCGCTGCGAGAGCGACGGCGCGTGCGCGCATGGTGGCGCTGGCATACTGGATATGCTTATCAGTTGAGCGGGGCGCCGATGCTGGCGCGCCACCACCAACAAATCAGCCGGCCGCAACGGCTGATCCAGGAGGAAACCCATGGCAGACACCTCACGCCGCGATCTTCTCGTCGCCGGCAGCGCCGCCGCAGCGGCTGCGATCATGACGGACACTTACCCTGCCGCGGCGCAGGCCGGGCCGAAGCCGATCTTTGCCGTGCCGGCGACCACCATTCCGATCGCCGGCGAGCAGGGTGTGTTCCCCGTCCGCCGCATCTACTGCATCGGCCGCAACTACGCGGCGCATGCGATCGAGCGCGGCTCCGATCCGAACCGCGAGCCGCCGTTCTTCTTTCAGAAGCCGACTGACGCGATCCAGAACGTCGCGGTCGGCGAAGTCGCCGATCATCCCTATCCGTCGCTGACCAAGAACTATCACCACGAGGTAGAGCTGGTCGCGGCGCTGAAATCCGGCGGCACCAACATCCCGGCCGAGTCCGCGCTCGATCACGTCTACGGGTACGCGCTCGGCCTCGACATGACCCGGCGCGACCTGCAGAACGGCATGGCCGCCGAGAAGAAGCCATGGGAGATCGGCAAGAGTTTTGATCATGCCGCCGTGCTCGGCCCGATCCATCCGGTGGCGAAGGTCGGCCACTTCACCAAGGGCGCGATCTCGCTCGCGGTCAACGGCACGGTCCGGCAGAACTCCGACCTGACCAAGATGATCTGGAACGTCGCCGAGCAGATCGCGAAACTGTCCGAGGCGTTCGAGCTGAAGGCCGGCGACATCATCTATTCCGGCACGCCGGAGAATGTCGGCCCGGTCGTCAAGGGCGACGTGCTCTTGTGCAAGCTCGAGGGCCTGCCGGATATGTCGATCAAGATCGTTTGAGTGGAGGGGCTGGATCACACGTCGTGTGCAGCATGTTAACGCTGCCGATCGGAACGGAAGTCGCCGCCGCAATGCCGGTACGCTCCTTCTCCCCGCACGCGGGGAGAGGCGAGCAGCGAGCGTCGCTACGCGCGCTATCCAACAAGCGCGGCAGCCGCAGCCATCCCTCCGGATGCTGCGACTGCCGCCGTGGCGCTCGCGGCGCCGCGCCTCTCATCGCCTGCCGGACGGGAACTATCGTTGTTCCCGCGCAAACAGGCGCTGCCACCCGTTCGCAAGTTTGTGGCCCGACAAAGAGCCGCCGGGCACCGCCGCCTATCGTTGCCCTGCATCAGCCGAGCGAACGAGGGCAGCCGTGGCCATCACCATCGAGATCGATCACGCCAAGACGAGGCGCATGGCGCAGGGCCAAGGCCAAAGCAAGGGCCAGGGTCAGGCCCGCGGCCCGGCACGGTCGTTGCGCAGCGCTGGCGGCCCGGTGGTTCCGCAGGGCGTCAAGGGGCCAATCCGGCGGCTGAAATGGCTGATTCTCGTTCTGACGCTCGCCGTCTACTACATCACGCCGTTCGTGCGCTGGAACCGCGGGCCGAATGCGCCGGGCCAAGCCGTGCTGCTCGATTTCGCCCACGGAAAGCTCTATCTTGGCCCCGCCGAGATCTGGCCGCAGGATCTCTATCTCATCACCGCGGCGATGCTGCTGGCGACCTTCATCCTCGTCCTGGTCAACGCGCTGGCCGGCCGCCTGTGGTGCGGCTTCGCCTGTCCGCAGACGGTGTGGACCGACCTGTTCCTGCTGGTCGAGCGCCTCGTCGAGGGCGACCGCCGGCAGCGGCTGAAGAACGTCGGCGCGCCGCTGACGGCGCGGCGAATCGCGCAGATCGCCACCAAGCACGCGCTGTGGATGGCGATCGCGCTCGGCACCGGCGGCACCCTGATCTTCTACTTCACCGACGCGCCGGAGTTGCTGCGCGATCTCGTCCATGGCGAGATGTCGGCGACCGCGCTGACCTGGACCTTGGTGTTCGCCGGCACGACCTATGGCCTCGCCGGTTTCGCGCGCGAGCAGGTCTGCACCTTCATGTGCCCGTGGCCGCGTCTGCAGGGCGCGATCTGGGATCCAGAAGCCTTCACGGTGAACTATCGCGATTATCGCGGCGAGACTCGGATGTCGGCGAAAAAGGCCGCCGAGGCGCGATCGCAGGGGTTGCCGGCCGGCGATTGCGTCGATTGTGGCGCCTGCGTCGCGGTCTGCCCGATCGGCATCGACATCCGCCAGGGGCCGAGCTTCGCCTGCATCAATTGCGGCCTCTGCGTCGATGCCTGCGACGGCGTGATGGCCAAGCTCGACCGTCCGCGCGGCCTGATCGACTACGAGAGCTGGCGCAACATCGAGCGTGGCCGTGTCGGCGAGCCGCGTGTCTCACGGCTGGCGCGGCCGAAGACGATCGGGCTCGCGCTCGCCTGCGTCGCTGTGGCCGGCGTGATCGCTGTTTCGTTCGTCACGAAGACCACCGCCGTGCTGTCGGTGCAGCACGATCGCGATCCGATGTCGGTGCGGCTGTCGGATGGCTCGGTGCGCAACGGCTACACGGTGAAGCTGCTCAACAAGTCGTCCGCCGTGCAGGGCTTCAAGCTCGGCATCAGCGGCATCGATGCGGCGCTCGCCATTGTCGGTCATGCGGCGGCGGATGCGATCGAGGTCGAGCCGGACGGCTCGGAGGCGCTGCGGGTGACGCTGACCATGCCCGAGTCTGTGGATGCCGATGTGACCTTCCAGGCGGTCGATGCGAGCGGGCAGGTCGTGCTGACCGCGCACGACCGCTTCGTCAACCGGTAGAGGAGGGCTCAGAGATACGCCTTCGGCAGCAGCATGTGGATGCCCTTGTTGCCGTCCACCAGCTGGGTGACGCGCAGATTGCCGGCCAGCGAGCACAGCATGTAGGCCTGGTTGCGCGACAGGTTGGTGCGGGCGCAGACGTGCTTGACCATCTCGCGCACCGCCTGCTTGGCGGCGTCGTCGAGGCCGATCGACATCAGGTGGGTGGCGTTCTCGGCGAACGGCCAGGCGATGTCCATGTCCTTGCGCACGGTGAGGCGGAAGCTGCCGGTGACGCCGGTCTCCAGCGCGGTGATGCAGACCTCGCCTTCCGCCGTCATCGGCCGCTATGCCTCGGTGCGCTACGGGCGCTGACCGATCCTGCTTCTTCCGCTGGGATCACCGGCCGGATCGCTCCGGCCGACGATCTGCTGATTGCTGCAAGCTCAGGTCGCGAGCTGATTGCCGATCGGCAGCGCCCGCAGGCGCTTGCCGGTGGCGGCAAAGATCGCGTTGGCGAGCGCCGGCGCGAATGGCGGCACGCCCGGCTCGCCGACGCCGCTCGGCGGCGTGTCGGCATCAACGGGCACGATGTGCACATTGGTGACCAGCGGTGCCTCGTCGATTCGGACCACTGGATGGTCGTCGAAGTTGCGCTGCTGCACCCGACCGTTCTTGAAGCTGATCTCGCCATATTTGGCGAGGCTCAGCCCCATGATCGCGGCGCCTTCGAGCTGCGAGGCGATGCGCTCGGGGTTGACGAAGGTGCCGCAGTCGATCGCGGTGTCGACCTGATGCACCACAAGCTTGCCCTTGTCGTCGACCGACACCTCCACGATGGTGGCGATGTAGCTGACGAAGCTGCGATGCGCGGCGATGCCGAGGCCGTGGCCCTTGGGCACCGAGCGGCCCCAATTGCCCTTCTCGGCCACGAACTCGACGACGCGGCGCAACCGGCCGGTGTCGATCGGGTAGCTCTCGTAGGGCTCGCCGTAGTTCCAGAGATCCTTCACCGAGGCGAGCTTCAGGACGCGCGGAGTGCCGATCAGCTCGAGCAGCGTGTCCTTCTGGTCGCGGCCGGTGGCATGGGCGATCTCGCCGACCATCGACTGCACGGCGAAGGCGCGCGGGACGTTGGAGACCGAGCGGAACCAGCCGATGCGGGTCATCGCCTTGGCGGCGGGATTCTCACATTGGATGTTGGCGATCTCGAACGGCATGTCGACGAGGCCCATGCCGAGCTCGAACGGCGCGGCATGATCGGCGCCCGCCGCGAAGGTCGACAGGATGGTCGGCGCGACGCTGCGGTGGCGCCAGGCCACCACCTTGCCGCTCTTGTCGAGCCCGGCTTCGATGCGCTCCACCGACACGGTGTGCAGGAAATCGTGATGGAGGTCGTCATCGCGCGTCCACTGCACCTTGACCGGCGCACCCAGCGTCTTCGACAGCAGGGCAGCCTCGAGCGCGAAGTCGCATTTGGACTTCCGCCCGAACCCGCCGCCGAGCAGGGTGACGTTGACGGTCACGTTCTCCGGCGGGATCTGCAGCGTCTTGGCGACATCCTCGTGCGTGCCGCCGGGGCTCTGCACAGGCGCCCAGATCTCGGCCTTGTCGCCCTTGACGTCGGCGACCGCGACCGGCGGCTCCATGCTGGCATGGGCGAAATGCGGCAGGTAGTACTCGCCGGTGATCACCTTGTCGGCCGACTTCAGCGCGGCCTCGACGTCGCCTTCCTGGCGTACGACGAGGCCCGGCTGGCGTGCGGCGGCTTCGAGCTCGGCGCGATAGGCGACGGAGTCGTAAGCAGCATTGGCGCCGTCGTCCCACTCGACCTTGAGCACGTCGCGACCCTTGATTGCAGCGCCGGTGTTGCGCGCGATCACGGCGACGCCGCCAAGCGGCTGGAACTTCGACGGCCAGGGCCAGCCCTTGACCTCGATCACCTGCTCGACGCCGGGCACCTTCAGCGCCTCGGCCGGATCGAACGACTTGACCTTGCCGCCGGTGACCGGCGGCCGGGCGATAACCGCGTATTTCATGCCGGGCAGGCGGACGTCGGCTCCATAGCGCGCCTTGCCGACGGTGATGTCGTGCAGATCGACGATACTGACCTGGCCCTTGCCGAGATAACGGAAGTCCTTCGGCGACTTCAGCTGCACGGTGTCGACCGCAGGGACCGGCAGATTGGCTGCATCGGCCGCGAGCTCGCCGAAGCCGAGGCGGCGGCCGCTGGCGCTGTGCACGACCTCATGATTGACGGCTTTCACTTCGCTCGGCGGCACGCCGAGGCGCTTGGCCGCCGCGGCTTCGAGCATCGCCCGCGCCATGGCGCCGATCTGTCGCATCGGCAGCAGATAGTGCCGCGTGCTGCGCGAACCGTCGGTATCCTGGTTGCCGAACTTCACCTCGTCGCCGGGAGCCTGCACGACGCGCACGCGCGACCAGTCGGCTTCCATTTCCTCCGCCACGATCAGTGGCAGGCTGGTACGCACGCCCGTGCCCATCTCGGAGCGGTGGGCGAGGATCGACACGATGCCGTCGGGGGCGATCGAAACGAAAACCTTGGGATCGACCACGGTGCCGTGCGGCATCTTGCCGGCGCCGGTTTCATAGGCGGCAAACGCCGGGCGCGACAGCAAGGGAGCCGCGAGCACGAACCCGCCGGCGAGGCCCAGCGTCTGCAGGATGGTACGGCGCGAGACGTTCTCGACCTTGAGATGCCGCTCGAAGCCGCGGCGAGACGCGGACTTTGCGATGTCGGGATTTGCGATGATGCTCATGATCACACCCCCGTCGAGGCCAGATGGACCGCATTCTCGATGCGCTGATAGCAGCCGCAGCGGCAGATGTTGCCGGCCATCGCATCCCTGATCTGGTCATGCGACGGCTTGGGATTCTCGTTCAAGAGTGCGGCCGCCTGCATGATCTGCCCGGCCTGGCAGAAGCCGCATTGCGGCACGTTGACCTGCCGCCACGCCTTCTGCACCGGATGATCTCCAGTCGGATGCAGACCTTCGATGGTGGTGACCTCCCGTCCCGCGACATCCGACACTGCGGTGATGCAGGCGCGCGCCGCTTCCTTGTCGACTATCACGGTGCAGGCGCCGCACAGCGCCGCGCCGCACCCATATTTCGTTCCGGTCAAACCCAGCTCGTCGCGCAGATACCACAGCAGCGGCAGGCTCGGATCGCCATCCCAGCTCTGCTCCTGTCCGTTGATTTTCACCTTGATCATGTTCGCCCTCGCTCTGTCGGACCAATGGTCGCTGTTCTGATCGTTGGTGGACGCGCGCGGGACCACATGTCCTTACGTGCACGCGCCGGATCAATCGAGAGTTGTCGGAAAACGACTAATGATAGCAGACCGGGACAGGCGTCGGTCTACACAGGCGCGTGTGTTGTCAGAGCAGACGAGCGCTGCGCGTGCAGCCCGCTGCAATGCAAATGCGGAACAATGGGCGGTGCGCCGACAACAATGGCGGCCGCCAGACCAAAACGACGACAAAAAAGAATGCCTCGCCAGCGTGGGGCAGGCGAGGCACCAAGTCTTCAGGAAGGAACGCTTCAGTTGGTACGCTTGGTACGTGGCGGCCGTCAGGCCGCCTTTGCTTTCGCCACGTGGGTGGCAATCGCATCCATCAGGGCCGGCGACAGGCAGTCATAGGGCTCGAGCCCCAGCTCCTTCAATCGCGCCCGAATCTCGCCCATCTGTTCCGGCTTCACGCCCGACTCGATCACCGAGGAGACGAAGGCCGCAAAGCCCGGCGCGGCCGAACCCTGCTCCTGGAACAGCTCGGGGTGAATGAAGTCGAGGCCGTAGAACGGGTGGCCCGTGTTCTCGATGCGGCCATACATATGCGTGCCGCAGCCGGTGCAGGCGTAACGCTGGATGACGGCGGAGGGATCGACGATCTTGAGCTTGTCGCCGTTCTCCAGCACCGTGACGTTCTGCCGCGGCACCACTGCAACGACCGAGAAGGTCGCGCCGGAGGGCTTCCAGCATTTGGTGCAGCCGCACGCGTGGTTATGCGCGACATCGCCCTTGATGCCGACCTTGACCGGCCGGTCGTGGCACTTGCAGACCAGCGTGCCGCCGGCGAAATGGCCGCTTCCCTGTTTGACGCCGTTATCGACGGACGGGTGGATGTGGACAGTCATGGCGCAATCCTCCTCAGTTTTGCGTGCTTGGGGTCAGAACACGACGACGGAACGGATCGATTTGCCCTCATGCATCAGGTCGAAGCCCTTGTTGATGTCTTCGAGCTTGAGCGTGTGGGTGATCATCGGGTCGATTTCGATCTTCCCGTTCATGTACCAGTCGACGATCTTGGGAACGTCGGTGCGCCCGCGCGCGCCGCCGAACGCCGTGCCCTTCCAGACGCGTCCGGTGACGAGCTGGAACGGGCGGGTCGCGATCTCCTTGCCGGCTTCGGCGACACCGATGATGATCGATTCGCCCCAGCCGCGATGGCAGGCTTCCAGCGCCTGGCGCATCACCGTGGTATTGCCGGTGCAGTCGAAGGTGTAGTCGGCACCGCCATCCGTCAGCGCAACCAGATGCTGGACGATGTCGCCGGTCACCTTCTTCGGGTTGACGAAGTGGGTCATGCCGAAGCGGCGCCCCCATTCTTCCTTGCTGTCATTGACGTCGACGCCGACGATCTTGTCGGCGCCCGCCATCCGCGCGCCCTGGAGCACGTTGAGGCCGATGCCGCCGAGGCCGAAGACGATGACGTTCGAGCCGGGCGTGACCTTGGCCGTATTAACGACTGCGCCGACGCCCGTGGTGACGCCGCAGCCGATATAGCAGCTCTTGTCGAAGGGCGCGTCCTCGCGAATCTTCGCGACCGCGATCTCCGGCAGCACGGTGAAGTTGGAGAAGGTCGAGCAGCCCATGTAGTGGTAGATGGCCTGGCCCTTGTAGCTGAAGCGCGACGTGCCGTCGGGCATCAGGCCCTTGCCCTGCGTGGCGCGGATCGCGGTGCAGAGATTGGTCTTGCGGCTGAGGCAGCTCTTGCACTGGCGGCATTCCGGTGTGTAGAGCGGAATGACGTGGTCGCCGGGCTTGACCGAGGTCACGCCAGGGCCGACCTCGCGCACGATGCCGGCGCCCTCATGGCCGAGGATCGAGGGGAAGATGCCCTCGCTGTCGAAACCGTCGAGCGTGTAGGCATCGGTGTGGCAGATGCCGGTGGCCTTGATCTCGACCAGTACCTCGCCGGCCTTCGGCCCTTCGAGGTCGACCTCGACGATCTCCAGCGGCTTCTTGGCTTCGAAAGCGACCGCGGCGCGCGTCTTCATGTCTCAAACTCCTCTTTCATTCTCTTGAGCCCGCGACGCTGCCCAGGGAAACTGTTCAGGCGCGGTCCCCGTCGTCAGTCATTTCTTGCCCATGCAGGAGTTCTCCGCTTCCGTATAGGCTGGCGGTTTGTCCTCGTGCTTGGCCGGGCGAACGCGTCCCACCGCGTCATTGCCGCGGGCGCGCAGGTAGATGTAGAGGTCGTCCATGTAGCAGGCCACGTTCGGATTGTCGCCGAAAGCCGGCATGACGTTCTCCTGGGACGTGCTGACATTCTTGCGGCCGCTGGCGATGACACCGATGAAATCGCCGTAGCTCATGGTCTTGACCGAGTCCTTCAGCGCAGGCGCATAAGTCGATCCCATGCCGTCGGGCCCGTGGCAGACGTGGCATTCGGAATGATAGCGGCGGTATCCGGAGTAGGTGTACCAGTCGACCGATCCGTCGGCGCCCACCTTGTAGGTCGGATTGCCATCCTTATCGAAGTACTTCCCGTCTTCGGACTTGACGGCCGCAGGATCTCCCGGACTTTCCGCCCAGGCATTTTCGGCGACAGTCATCCCGCCGGTTGCCAGGATCAGAGCCGTGGCGACCGCAAAACAGATTCTACGCAAGGGCGTCTTCCCTTAATTTTCTGGGGCAGGCGAACCGGCGCATGGACGAGATCCATGCGCCGGAAGCAGGTGCCTAGCTCACTGCTGCGGGAGCGAGAACACGGTGAGCGCGCCGCCCAGGGCGGTGTAGTTGCTCAGCGCTGCGTAGCCGCCGACCGCACCGAGACCGGCGGTCGGATCCGTCAGGCCCGCCGCGAGACCGATGCCGGCCCAGCCACCGACACCCGAGAGCACGGCGACATACTGCTTGCCGCCTGCCTCGTAGGTCGTGACGTTGCCGATGATGCCGGACGGAGTCTTGAACTTGTAGAGCTCCTTGCCCGTCTTGGCATCGACCGCCTTGAGGTAGCCTTCGAGCGTTCCGTAGAACACCACGCCGCCGGCCGTTGCGAGCGCACCCGACCACACCGAGAACGGCTCCTTGTTCGACCAGGCGATCTTGCCGGTCTTGCCGTCCCAGGCGATGAAGTTGCCCATATGGGTCTCACCCGCCGGCGGATACATCGACAGCGTCGCGCCGACATAGGGCTGACCTGCGGTGTAGCTCACCTTGAAGGGCTCGTAGTCCATGCAGACATGGTTGGTCGGAACGTAGAACAGCTGCGTGTCCGGCGAGTAGGCGGCCGGCTGTTCGTCCTTGGTGCCGAGCGCCGCCGGGCAGATGCCCTTGGTGTTGACGTCTTCACCCTGCTTGTCGGTCGAGTATTGATCGACAACCTTCGGACGGCCGTAGGTCGGCGAGTTCTTGTCCATGTCGACGCCGGTGGTCCAGTTCACCTTCGGGTCGAACTTTTCGGCGACGAGGAGCTCGCCGCTGGCACGGTCGAGCGTATAGCCGAGGCCGTTACGGTCGAAGTGCGTGAGCAGCTTGCGCGGCTGACCGTTGATCGACTGGTCCGACAGGATCATCTCATTGACGCCGTCATAGTCCCACTCGTCGTGGGGCGTCATCTGATAGACCCATTTCGCGACGCCGGTGTCGGCGTGGCGGGCGAAGATCGTCATCGACCACTTGTTGTCGCCGGGACGCTGCTTCGGGTTCCAGGTCGAGGGATTGCCCGACCCGTAATAGACCATGTCGAGTTGCGGATCGTAGGAGATCCAGCCCCAGGTGCAGCCGCCGCCGGTCTTCCACTGATCGCCTTGCCAGGTCTTCAAGCTCGAGTCCTTGCCGACCGGCTTGCCGAGCGCGGTGGTGTTGGCATCGAACAGGATCTGGTCATCCGGACCTTCGGAGTAGGCCTTCCAGACCTGCTTGCCGCTCTTGATGTCGTAAGCGGTCATGCTGCACTGGACGCCGAACTCGCCGCCGGACGTGCCGACCAGGACCTTGTCCTTCACCACCAGCGGCGCCGAGGTGCCGGTCTGGCCCTTGGTCGGATCGCCGTTGACGGCGGTCCAGACATGCTGGCCGGTCTTGGCGTCGATCGCCACCAGCTTGTCGTCGGCCTGATGCAGGAAGATCTTGCCGTCACCATAGGCGACGCCGCGATTGACCGTGTCGCAGCACATCACCGGAATGACGTTCGGGTCCTGCTTGGGCTCGTACTTCCAGACGATCTTGTTGTCCTGCGCGAGATCGAGCGCATACACCTTGTTCGGGAACGGCGTATGCACATACATCAGGTTGCCGATGATGAGCGGTCCGCCTTCATGGCCGCGCAGCACGCCGGTGGAGAAGGTCCACGCGACCTGCAGCTTGCCGACGTTCTGGGCGGTGATCTGGTTGAGCTTGGAGTAACGCGTATTGGCGTAGTCTCCCGCCGGCATCACCCAGTCCTTCGGGTTGGCCGACATCTTGACCAGCTCTTCACTGGCCCACGCGCCACCCGCGGCGAGCGCCGCGACTGACGTCAGACATGTTGCGAGTAGCACTCTTCGCATCGTCTTTCCTCCCGGGTTCAACTGAGGTTCCGCATCACGCGGCCCAGTATTCGTTTTCGGCATCATTGATTATCCACTTCCCAACCGGGAAACTTGCCCAAAAGAGAAAAGAGCTTGCTCAAGAGTGAAGCGAATAGAAGTTTTTGAAGGAGATTTTGCTTTGCTGGTCCGCAACATGAGGGCCACTCTTGCTGCGCAGCATCAATTTGCAGCATCGCGGTTCCACCGAGGGTTGACGTTTCCCTTGACCTTACAGAGATGAAGGCGGAGGATCAGACAGGGCGCGTTATGGAACGAGTGCGCCGCGAAAGAGCCGCAGCCTTAAAATGGGAGCAATCTTGCTGCAGTCTCGTTCGCCGTCCTGCGGCGGACCCGTTGCGTTTCGATCATGAATCGGTGGATGAAACATGTCCGATACGATCCGCTCGCTTAATACTTCGGGCTTCTCGCCGAAGAGCCAGATCCAGCGTTGGTCAGATGCACTGACCGACCTGTGCGGACGTTTCGATGTCGATCCGCTGGAGGGGGCCTCATTCGAGGGGCGCATCAATTTCACGACGGTGTCGCGCCTGAAGCTCTGCCAGATCGAGGCCAGCCAGCACCGCATTGCGCATTCCTATGCGCGTGCGCAAAAGGCGGCACATCCCTACATCAAGATCTTGTTCCAGACCTATGGAACGTCCTATTTCGAGCAGGATGGCCGCCAGATCGAGATCGGCCCCGGCGATTGCCTCGCCTACGATGTGTCGTCGCCGCACACGATCATCAGCCCCGCGTTGACGCGCCATGACGTTGTCATCGTGCCCAAGGAGCTGTTGCAGGAGCGCGGTTTCCGGTCGGAGAAGATGCCGGCATACAAGCTGTCGGCGCGGAGCGGGACCGGTCGGATTGCGCATGACGTCACCCATGCCGCGTTCGACGAGGCGACCCGGCTGTCGCCCAACTCGGCGGCCAGCGTCGCCGAGTCGCTGATCGATCTGCTGCTGCTGCCGCTGCGCGAAGCCGATCGAATGCTGGACCGTGCGGGACCCGAGGCGGTCTATATCCGCGCTCAAGCCTTCATCCGCGAGCATCTGCGCGATCCCGATCTGTGCATCGATCAGATTTCGGCGGCCCTGGGTTGCACCAAGCGCTACCTTCACATGGTCTTCAGCGATCGTGGGATGACGGTCAGCGACTACATCTGGCGGGCCCGGCTTCAGCATTGCCGTCAGGAGCTGGAGACGCAGAGCGGCAAGACCATCACCGATGTCGCGTTCTCATGGGGTTTTTCGAGCTCGTCGCACTTCAGTCGCGTCTTCCGCAAATATTTCGGCGTCGTGCCATCGTCGGTTCACAAGACTGCGGCGCGCTGAGCGGTCGTGGAGCGACCGCGCTAGCGTGCGCCGCTCCGGATGATCCTCTGGAATGCATCGCCGAGAATCACCGGCTCGCGCGGCGGAAGATAGGTCAGTCCGGCGGACCGACCGAGATTCGCCAGGGCCCCGGAGCCGTCGAGCTCCGTCAATGCCTTGTCGACCGATGTGATGAGTTCGGCCGAACTGGCCAGCCCGACATAACCTCGGTTCACGCCGATCGGATAGCTGTAGCCCGACCCGCCGAGCTTGGTGTCGGGATGAGCCGCCCGATACGCATCGAAACGTCTGCTATCGAGCAGGGTCGCGTCGAACTTACCCTGTTCGAGCGCGCCGAGCAGATCGTCCCGCGCCGGAATCAAATGAGTGATGTCGTCGATCAGCCGTCCCTTGTCGAACGTCATCAGGATGGCATCCGCCAACGTTCCGCTCTCGATTGCCAGCCGCAGCCCGGCCAGATCGCCGATGTCGGTAATCGGGCGCGGTTTCGCGGAAGGTCCGAGAACGACGGTCAGTGTTGAGAACATGTACGGCTTGCTCGGCATCAGCGTGCCGAGCGGAACACGGCGGCGGCGGTCGTCGCGCGTGGCGCCATCGAAGTCCGGCAGCTTGGCCGTCTTGACGCCCGGCGCGACCAAGCCGTCCTGCGTGAACGCATAGCTGCCGAGCAACGAACAGCGTCCGTCCGATAGCAGTGCATTCGCCTCCAACGCTGGACTGGAATCTTCGTCCAATTTGCTCTCGTACCACTGGATCTCGAGCTTCCTGCCGAGGCGATCGGCGATCGCCTGACCGAGCAGGACATCGAAGCCGCCGCCGGGCTTGCCACGATGATGGACCGAGAGTGGCGGAAGATTTTCGTCGAGGCAGATGCGCAGCACGTCGTCGGCGGCTGAAGCCGCTGACGATACCGTCGAAATCATCAAGGCGGCCAACCAACAGCAGAGATGGCGCATCACTGCGCTCTCCGGCTCGAAACGTAGGCCCACAGCGCGGTGATCTCGTCATCGCTGAGAATATCGCCCCAGGGCGGCATGCGGCCGTTCTTGCCCTGCTTCACCGTGGTGACGAAACGAGGCTGGTCATCGGGAAACCGGCGCAGGTCGGGCGTCACAGTGCCGGAGTTCACCATGTTGGGCCCGTGGCAGTGCGAGCACTTCTGAGCGAACGTCGTCTTGCCGAGGTCGACCTGGCTGTGTGCAGCGCTGCCATCTTGTTGTTGGGCGAGGGCGGTCGTCGATGGCACGGCCAAAGTCGCCATGACGGCGGCGAAGGCCGCCGCCGTTCTCATGAACATGGTCTGTCTCACGGGCGATCCGCACTCAATTCTTGACCGCGAAGACCCACAACGAGCCGCCTGCCGGAACGTTGGCGAGGCGCTCGTCACCGGAGAACAGCGAGTAGACGCCGCCGTAGCCGGAGGTGACAGCGACATACTGCACGCCGTCCTGCTGCCAGGTGACGGGCTGGCCCTCGATGCCGGAGCCGGTCTGGAACTGCCACAGCTTCTTGCCGCTGTCGGCGTCGAAAGCTTCGAACTCGCCGGTCAGCTTGCCCGAGAACACCACGCCGCCTGCCGTGGACAGCACGCCGGAGAAGCGCGGGATGTCGCTCGGCTGCTCCCACTTGGTCTTGCCGGTCATCGGATCGATGGCCTTGAGCTGACCGCGCGGCCCTTCCGGCCAATCCCACAGATCCGTCAGGTCCATGCCGAGGTACCACTCGCCGGCCTTGTAGGTCGCAGGCTCGGTCTTGTAGTGACCGCCGAACACGAGCGTATTGGCATAGGCCAATCCCGTTTGCGGATTGAACGACATCGGCTCCCAGTTCTTGCCGCCGAGAATCGACGGATAGACCGTGACCTTCTTGCCCTCGCGCGCATCACGCGTCACGTCGGTCTCGACCGGCTTCCCGGTCTTCAGGTCGATGCTGGAGGCCCAGTTCACCTTCACATAGGGGTTGGCCGCGAGCAGCTTCCCATTGGTGCGATCGAGCACGTAGAAGAAGCCATTGCGGTTAGCGTTCATCAGCACCTTGGTCGGCTTGCCCTCGACGTTCATATCGGCGAGCACCATCTCCGCGACCGCGTCGTAGTCGAACGGATTGTTCGGCGAGAACTGGAAGTGCCACTTCATCTTGCCGGTCTTCGGATCGAGCGCGAGCACCGAGCAGGTGTAGAGGTTGTCGCCCGGGCGCACCGCCGCGTTGAACGGTCCGGGATTACCGACGCCCCAGAACACGGTGTTCTGCTCGGGATCGTAGGAGCCGGTGATCCAGGTCGAGCCGCCGCCCAGCTTCCAGGTGTCGCCCTTCCAGGTGTCGCCGCCGGGTTCATCCGGGCTCGGGACCGTGTGCGTGCGCCACAAATGCTTGCCCGTCGCGGGATCCCAACCATCGATGAAGCCGCGGGTGCCGAACTCGGCGCCGGAGATGCCCGTCAAAACGACGCCGTCGGCCACCAGCGGCGCGACGGTCATCGAGTAGCCTTCCTTGATATCGGCGGCTTTCTGGCGCCACAGCTCCTTGCCGGTTTTGGCATCGAGCGCAATCACGTTGGCATCGAGCGTCGTCCGGAACACCTTGCCGTCGTACAGTGCGGCGCCGCGATTGATGATGCCGCAGCAGACCACGCGCGGCGTCTCGGCGGGATAGTCGATCTTGCTCTTCCAGATCTGCTTGCCGGTCTTGGCGTCGACGGCCATCGTCGCATTGTGGGTCGTGACGTACAGCACGCCCTGATAGACCAGCGGCTGCGATTCTTCACTGCGATCATCGGCGAAACTGTAGTTCCAGACCGGGACCAGGTTCTTGGCGTTGTCCTTGTTGATCTGGGTGAGCGGGCTGAACCGCTGCAGATTGTAGCCCATGCCGTAGTTGAGGACGTTTGCCGTATCAGTTGCACCCTTGACCAACTGATCGGCGCTCTGCGCGCTTGCACCATGTGATGCAAAAATGGCGAGGCCTGCGGCCAGCGCGATCCGCTTCATTCATTTCCTCCGAGATTTTTATGCGCGCCTATCCTGACGCTGCGGGAACAACACTCCCCTCGAAATCAGGAACCGTCAATACGAAAAGGTGGCAACGACCCTCGTCTCATCGGGAAGCCCTCCTCGTTCGATTCGGACGGAGCAGCCAAGCCGTTGTCGCTGCTCGCTGATCGAGTTCGGCATGATGGCACCGCTCCTATGCTGCGTTGCGGCACGAACATTGCTTCACTGCATCATGCCGGGACAACAGAGGAGTAGGCGGATGAGACGAACCATCCTTTGGCTCGGCATGCTTTGTTGCCTTTGGGTGAGTGCGAGTGCGCGTGATCTCGGTCAGTGGGGAGCGGTCGATCCTGCATTGCGTCAATGGTACGAGGCGTTGATGCAGCCCGATGTCCCGACGGCATCATGCTGCGGTGAGGCTGACGCCTACTTTGCCGATGAGATCCATGTCCGCAACGGCAAGACCTATGTCATCATCACCGATGACCGTCCCGATGAGCCGCGTGGCCGTCCGCACATCGATGTCGGTACCGAAATCGAGGTCCCCGATCACAAGCTGAAGTGGGACAAGGGAAATCCGACGGGGCACGGCATCATCTTCCTGAGCCGCAATCGATATGTGTTCTGCTATGTGCAGCCGGGCGGTGCGTGAGCGAAGCTGCCGTCCCGCTCAGGGGGCACGTCCTACGAGGATTGAGGCGGAACGGCGTCCAGCCAGGCGGCTGGATTTTTGTTTCGTTCAATCGATCGCCAACCGCTGGGAAATGCTCCACGGTTGCGGAGCCTTGCGTTCCACCTGATGCGGTCCTAGCTTCGACGTCGGCGCGAGCAATGCGTCAGTCAATGATAGTCGAACTTGGGAGCTTGAAATGGCCTGGAAGACACCGAAGATCGTCGAAGTGCCGGTTGGCATGGAAATCAACATGTACGCCTGTGCGGCGCGCAAGTAGCGCGTAGCGGTCTGCCAAGCCACGAAGAGCAAAATTTGCTTCGGACTGGCTTGGCGGATCCATTCTGCAGACGACCCGCGAGATCGTCCCGGCGACCGGCCTCTCGGCCGATCGGGTATGACGGGCACACCGCCGAACGTTGGTGACGGCCTGAGGACCGTCCAAGGATCAAACGTCCTGCGTGTCGAAGATATACAGATCGACGCCGCCATCGGCGAAGTTGGGCAGATCGCCCGCCGCCGCCTTGCCTTCGGCAGAGCCCATTCCCGCCTGCAGCGCCTGCATCGAATCGAATACCAGGGTGGCAACGAGGTGGATGTTGGTGGCGCCCGCCGGCCCATTCACCGGGCCGCGGCTGATATCGTAGCTCTTCAGGCCGGGAATCTTCTTCGCCAGCGGCACGTGGACGTTCATGTAGTGTTTGTCGAACGCCTCGGCGCTCTTGGGGGTCTTGTAGAGTACGAGAACCTTGGGCATCTGCTTCCTCCGCATTCGCTCTTTTTGAGGTCGATCGACCGAGTCCATTGCAGCCGATCTGCCGGTTCGGATCAAGCGTCAGGGCCGGCTTGGCCCGGGGATGGTCGTTCCAGCCTTGGTTCCGCTGGATAATTTGTTGTGCAAAGAGAAACTGATGCAGCCGGATGTCGTAGTTTCAGGTACGTTGCTTCAGGCTTATTGAAGGACAACGAGCCATGAGCCCCATCGATCTCGTCATCACCGTCTGCGCAGTCCTGTCTCCGGCCACCTGCGAGGAGCAGCATCTCGTTTTCGCAGATGGCGGCGCCTCCCTGCAGCAATGCGCGATGAAGGCGCCGCCCTACATCGCCCAGTGGATCGGCGAGCACCCGAAATGGACGGCAGTGCGGTGGCGCTGCGAATATCCGCACACTAACGACAAGGCCTGAGGCCGGTTTGGCCGTCGGCGCGCTGGCTGCCTACTTCGTGCACTCCTTGAGGTCCTTGTCCGCGACCGAGATCACGGCGTCGGCCTTGATGTCGAGGCCGCGTACGACGCACTGCCGCTCGCCGGCATAGCTCACCTTGGCGTCGTAGCGCCCAGGCTCGATGCCGGTGAGCTTCAGCCGTTCGTCGTGATCGAGCTCCTTGTCCTTGTCGCTCAGCGTCTGGTTCGGACCCCAGTTGTTCTGGTCGGCCGGAGAGAGCTGAAAGCCGGTCATCGTTGCGGTGGTCAGATTCCAGAGCCGGATGCCCTTGCTTTGTGCGACGGCTGCGAGCGGCATGGCGAACAGAATGGTTGCCGTCACGGCGAGTTCGCGTTTCATGGCATTTCCCTGGGTTTCCGACGTCCTTTGATTGCCATGACTATGACACGGAAAAATCCAGTCGCGCCAGATCGGCCTTGGTCGCCGCAACGGTGTCGTTGTTGCGCTGCGCGCGCGGCAGGTCGATCGGGACTGAATGAAGCAGACGGGCGGGGCGCGAGGATAGCAGGAAGATCCGGTCGCCGAGCCGCGCCGCGTCGTCCATGCTGTGCGTGACCAGGAGCGTGATCATCGGCCTGTTGGCCACCAGCGTCGCAATCTCCTCGCGCAGCCGCGCGGCGAGCGCGTCGTCGAGCGAAGCCAGCGGCTCATCCAGGATGAGGAAATCCGGCTCGACCGCAAAGGCGCGCGCCAGCGCGACACGGCGGGCGAGGCCGAGCGACAACTCGCCTGGAAAATGGCTGCGATGTCCCTCGAGCTCGAGCACGCCGAAGATCGCGGCCAGCCTGTCCTCGGCAACACCGGGCGCTGCCAGCCGGACGTTGTCCTCCACCGATCGCCACGGCAGCAGCCGCGGCTCCTGGAACACCATCGCCAGCCGGGCTCCCTCAGGCCGCGATACCTGGCCCTGATAGTCGTTGTCCAGACCGGCGAGAATCCGCAGCATCGTGCTCTTGCCGCACCCGGAGGGGCCGACGACGACGCCGACCTCGCCCCGCTGCAGCGCAAAGGCAATGCCCGCAATCACCTCCTGGCGCTTGCCATTGGCGCTGGTGTAGCTCTTGGACCTGATATCGACCTCAAGCCGCACGGAGCCGCCACCTCGATGCGCGCTGCTCGAACGGCTGGACGATGACGGCCTCGATCACCAGCACCACGGCAGCAAAGCTGAGCGAGTAGGCGAGCAGCAGCGGAATGTCGAACAGCTGGAAGGCGACGCCGATCTCGAAGCCGATGCCGTTGGGCCGTCCGAGCAGTTCGGCCACCAGCACGATCTTCCAGACCAATGAAAGGCCGGAGCGCGCGGCAGCCGCAATATAAGGTGCGAGCTGCGGCAGCAGGACGTGGCGGAGGATGCGTCCGCGCGAAAAGGCAAACACCTTGGCCATCTCGTCGAGCGATGGATCGAGCGCGCGGGCGCCTTCACGCAGGGTGACGACGGCCGTCGGCAGCTTGTTGATCGCGATCGCCGCGATCGCAGCGACCTCAGTGAGACCGGCCCAGATATAGGCGAGCACGATCACCACCAACGCCGGCAGATTGAGCAGCAGGATCAGCCAGGGATCGCCGAGGCGGTTGGCGAGCTGGCTGCGCCCCATCAAAAAGCCGATTGCCGAGCCGAGTGTCATCGACAGAGTGAAGGCGAGGGCTACGCGGGCGAGCGTTGCGCCGAGATGCAGAAACAGCGCGCCGGACCGCGCCTCCGCCACCGCAACCGCAAGCACGGCCGATGGCAATGGCAGCTTGGCGCTGCCGGCGACAGCCGCGGCAATCCACCAGGTGGCGAGCAGAAGCGCAAAGGACAACAGCCGCAGCACTAATCCCTCGCATCCGCCCTGTAGTAGGTGCCGGGACTGAGCTCAGCCGCGGGGCCGACCAGATCGCGGCCGCCGATCGAGGCGAGCACGCCGTAGAGAACGCGGGCGTCAGCCTCTTCCTCGGCCACCGGCCGGCGCGGAATACCTTCGCGATAGCGGTCGCGGTAGGCGCGCAAGGTGGCGTCGTCCTGTGCGCCGGTCAGCGGGGCGATCGTTTGCCAGTCGGCGTCGGAAGTCGCCAGGATCTCCTTGGCCTTGGCCGTGACGGTTAGGAAGCGTGCGACGAGATCGCGATGCTTGGCGGCCCAGTCCTCGTCGAAGACATAGCCGATCATCGCGGTGCGGCCCTTGGCGCCGAATGGCGGCAGCAGGTCCTCGATGCCGGCAAGCCGGCGGAAGCCCTTGGCCTCCAGGGCCGCGCAGAAATTCCAGAAGTTCAAGCCCGCATCCATCTCGCCGTCGGCCAGCTTGGCGGCCAGCAGCGGCGGTGCCCCATAGGTGATGGTTGCCTGCGATTTCAGATCGACGCCGTCGCGCTTGAGCGTGGCCTGCAGCAGCAGCCAGCTCTTGTCGAGCGGGCCGCCGGCCACCGCGAGCTTGCGTCCCTTCAGATCGGAAAGTGTCTTGATCGGTGAGGTCGCCGGCACCATCACGGCGCCGAGCGCGCTCGAATAGGGATAGAAGGTCAGCTTGGCGCCGAGCGCACGCTCGCGCGACACCCACAGCCAGTCCGATACCATGATGTCGGCATTGCCGGCACGCAACGCGATCTTGCCGGCCTCCGGGCTCGCAAGCTCGACCGCATCGATCGCGATATCCGCCTGTTTGTCCAGCTGGCGGGCGCGGATCACGGCCAGCTCCCAGGCGAAGGTGCCGGTCTTCTGCACTGCAACCTTGACGGTCTCGGCGGCGCAGCATGCCGTGACCGGCAGCAGGGCGCAGGCGACAATCGCCATCAACAAACGACCGATCTGCGTCATGAGCCCGTCTGCATTTCCTCGAGATGTGTTCTTTTCAGCCTCATTCTCTTAGCATAGCTTCGGCTGCGATGCCGCGGAGGACTGTGATGCGTAGTGCTGTTCCGGTAGGACCGATTGTCGCCACCCTCATTGCCATGATCGCGCTGCGCGGGTCGGCTCACGCCGAGGATCTCAACGACTATCCGACCTCTGCGCGGGCCGAATATGTGTTCGGCTGCATGAAGGCCAATGGCGAGACCCGGGAGGCGATCGCGCAGTGCTCCTGCTCGATCGACGTGATCGCCTCGATCCTTCCCTATGAGCGCTACGTCACGGCCGAGACCGTCCTCAGCATGTCCCAGGTGCACAGCACTCTCGGCACCCAGTTCCGCACGTCCGAGCAGGCCGCCACCGCGCTGAACGATCTCCGTCGGGCGCAGGCCGAAGCCGAAGTGAGATGCTTCTGAAGCGCTGCCGCTCTGCCGCATCAAGTTCCTGAGCCGTCGGCCGGCCAGTCGTGCTCGAACACGTGGCCCTGCGTATCCTTCGCTTCCGCACGGAATTGCTTGGCGCCGTTCGACACGTAGGTGAAGCGGATATTGGGATCCTCCGAGATCGAGATGCCGCCTTCGACCGACAGCACCAGGCTGCCGTCCTGCGACAGCGTCAGCCGGTCGATGAAGAAGGCCGGAATGTAGAGCTGCGTCACCTGGTCCATCTGGAGCCCGGAATTGTTGGGATGCCCGACCATGACCTGCGCTTCGCGGATGCCGCTCGTGGCGCCGTCGCTGCTCTGCGTGAACTGCCGGTAGCGCATCTGGCCGATGCGCGCCTTGGCCTCGTCCGGATTCTTCGCCGCCGGGGCCGAGCAGCCTCCGGAAGCCTTGACGAAGGTCTTGACCACATAGAGCTGGCCGTCGGTGAGCTCGGCCACCGCATGCACATCCGTGTAGTTGTTGACGCGGACCCGCGTCGAGATCGCGGTCACGTTGGCGTCCGCGCCGAGCGTGAACTTGGCCGCCATGGGCGCGGGATTCTGGTCGATCACCAGCGTGATGGTCTTGATGCGGCGCTCGTCGGCGGGCGACAGCTTGCTGCGCAGGGTGACCGGAACCACCGAGGCATCCTCGGCGCGCGTCGGCATCTCGATCGACAGCACATTGCTGCCGTCCTGCATCGCCTTGTTGTTGAAGATGTCCTGGACTAGTCCCGGCCAGGGATCGTAACCATCAGCGGCCTTCGCAGGTGCGAAGGCAAGCGCGAGGCATGCCCCGAGAAGCAGGGTGGACGGCAGGTGGAGCCGGATCATGGCGCAATCCTCCTCGGGCAGTCGGGTGAATTAACAATCATAGCGCGTTGCCGCCCTCATTCCCATTCCATTTCCGAGAATGCCGCCGTTGCGTTGCGGGCATTGTAGTCGTCGAACAGCTCCCATTTGCCGCGCTCCGATCCGGCGGCCCCAGCGGCGTCCGCGATCGGCTTGCCCGCCTTGATCAGCCCGCGAACGTCGTGGGCCAATATGTCGAGGTAGCGACGCTCGTCGCTGAGCGCCAGTGGCCACGGGCTGACAGGGCCATGGCCCGGGACGACGCGCTCGGCCGGGATGATCGCGAGCGCGGCCATGTCGGCGATCCAGCCGCGCAGGCTGCCATCCATCACCGGGATGTGACGCAGGAATACGAGATCGCCGGCGAACAAGATCCGGCTCCGGTCATCATAGACGGACAGGTCGCAGTCGCTATGCGCGGTGCTCCAGGCCTTGAGCGTGAGGGTACGGCCGCCGAGGTCGAGCATCATCTCGTCGTCCACGAGGATCGACGGGGCGACGAGACGGACCTCGTCGATCAGCTCGGCGCCCATCAGGCGCCGGAACGCCTCGATGTAGTGCGGTCCGCGCAATGCAAGCGCGCGCGGCAGGTTCTTGGCGCCGACGAAGCGCGTGCCGTCGCCCTCGAATGCCGCGTTGCCGAATGCGTGATCCGGATGGGCGTGAGTGTTGACGACGTAGCGCACCGGCTTGGCGGTACGGGCGCGGATCGCTGCCAGCAGCGCGCGGCCTTCGCGGACGCTGCCGCCGGTGTCGATCACGGCGACCGCGTCGTTGCCGACGATGAAACCGACATTGGCGATGGCGCCCTCGTTCGCCGCGTTCATCAGCGCGGTCTGGCCGACGTGAACGAACACGCCGGGCGCGATCTCGCTGACCTCGAGTTCCGGCGGCATGGCAAGAGCGGCGCTGCCTAGCGCCAGCGCCCCCCAGGCGGTGATCGCGATGATCAATTGTCTCACCATCGGCTTGCCTTGCTCGCGTGAGAGGTGTGCGTCAGACGATGGACGTTGCGGTGCAGCAATGGGTCAACTCTTCGCGATGACGGCGGCTGTTGCACCGGAGCGGCCGGCGGCCTAGCATTTTCAAAAATACCGCGATGCGTTCGATAGGGATGGAAATACGGATGACGAAGCGTCACAAACTTGCCTGCTCGCTGGCCGTTGCCGCGGGGCTCACTCTGCTCGGACCGGCCGCCGCTTTCGCGCAGAGCAATGATGGCCTGGACCTGTCGATCGAGCTGGTCGATCCCAAGGTGCTCAGGGTCTGCGCCGATCCGCGCAACCTGCCGTTCTCGAACGAGAAGGGCGACGGCTTCGAGAACAAGCTGGCCGAGCTCTTTGCCGCCAAGCTGCAGAAGAAGGTCGACTACACGTTCTTCCCGCAGGCCACCGGATTCGTGCGCATGACGCTGGGCTCGCACCGCTGCGACGTGATCATGGGCTTTCCCCAAGGGGACGACCTGGTGCAGAGCACCAGCCCGTATTACCGGACCTCCTACGCGATCGTGACCAAGCCGGGCTCCGATCTCGCCGACGTGACGACGCTGGAGGACGCCAAGCTCAAGGGCAAGCATATCGGCATCGTGGCGGGCACGCCGCCGGCGACCAACATGGCGCTGGCCGGGCTGATGCCGACCGCAAAGCCCTATCCGCTGATGATCGACACCCGCGTCGATTCGTCGGCGGAGGCGATGATCAACGATCTGAAGTCCGGCGATATCGATGCCGGCGTGCTGTGGGGCCCGATGGCCGGGTACTACGCCAAGCAGGCGAGCCCGCAGCTGCACGTGACGCCGCTGGTGAAAGAGACCAGCGGGCCGACGCTGATCTATCGCATCGCCATGGGCGTCCGTGGCGCGGACCAGAACTGGCGCCGTCAGCTCAACAGGCTGATCCAGGAGAACCAGGGTGAGATCAACAAGATCCTGCTGGACTTCGGGGTGCCGCTGCTGGACGAGAGCAATCATCTGATCACCGCCGAGGCTGCGGCGAAGACATCGCCATGATCGTTCGGCTCGCCGCGGCGGCGTTGGCAGGCGTGCTGCTGATCGCCGCGGCGGTGCGAGCCGATGATCTCGTGCCGGAGCCGGACAGCTACCGGACCGAGAACTACCGCGCGCCGGTGCCGACGACCCTGGCCGGTGCGCGCGTGCTGTCGACGCGGGAGACCGAGGCGATCTGGCGCGCAAAATCGGCCGCCTTCGTCGACGTGCTGCCGCGCCCGCCCAAGCCGAAGGATCTGCCGGCAGGGACGGTGTGGCGCGAGCAGCCGCGCCTGGACATTCCCGGCAGCATGTGGCTGCCCGACACCGGTTATGGTGTGCTGGCGCCCCAGACTGAGGACTATCTGAAGCGCGGGCTGGCGCACGCGTCGGGCGGCGACCTCGGTCGTCTGCTCGTGTTCTACTGCCTCGAAGACTGCTGGATGTCGTGGAATGCCGCCAAGCGCGCGCTTACCTTTGGCTATCGCAACGTCGCCTGGTATCCCGACGGGACCGACGGCTGGAGCCGCGCCGACCTGCCGCTGCAGCAGACGCAGCCTGAGCCGCGGCCTGAGGAGTGAGCGGGGAGGGCGGCGAGAGCGCATCAAAACAGCTACTCCATGTCCTGCTGGATCTCCCGGGCCAGCGCGAACAGGCGCTGGTCGATCGCGGTCGGCACCTCGCAGACGAACTTCATCACGCGACGCCGATCCTCGAAGATGCGCGTCTCCCAGTTCAACTGGTTGGTCATTTCCTCGACCTTGGCCTGATCCGGCGCGGCGCTGCTCTGCATCTCCTGCAGCTTGATCGTGTCGCCGCGCACTTTGTCGACGGCCTCGCGCTGCTTGCGCATGACGCGCTCGAGGCCGTTCATGACCGATGTCCGCTGCGCGTTCAGCGTGTCGAACAGCCCGACGAACAGCAGCTTGCCCTTGCGTGTCTTCTCCTCGGACGTTCCGGTCAGGAAATCGGCCACGTCCTTCTGGGCCTGCTCCAGCGGGATACGGCGCGCGGCAAGCTTGGCGACGAGCTCGGCCACCTTCGCATCGTCCTTCCAGCTCGCGCCGATATCGTCGATCGGCGGGCCGGACCACACCGCCGCGATGGAGATTTCCGGCACCTTGGCCTGCGGGCAGGGCCAATCCGGATAGCGCGGATCGGCGGCTTGCGCAGCACTGGCTGACGCAGCGATGGCGACGGCCGCCAGTATCGTTCTCAACCTCATGCCTCGCCTCCGGGACCACGCCTGACAAACCCCCGCGACGGATCATAGGCCAGGATCGCGCCGATCATGAATATGGCGGTGCAGCCGCCGACCACCGCGAGCGAAACCCAGTTCAGCTTGCCGTACAGCGCAAAGCGGATGAGCTCGACCGCGTGGGTGAAGGGGTTGGCTTCGCAGAGATAAGCCAGCCAGGGACTGCCTTCCTCGACGCGCCAGAGCGGGTAGAGCGCCGATGAGGCGAAGAACATCGGGAAGATCACGAAGTTCATGACGCCGGCGAAATTCTCGAGCTGCTTGATGCCGGAGGAAATCAGCATGCCCAGCGCGCCGAGCATCAGGCCGGACAGGATCAGCGCCGGCAGCACCGTCAGATAGCCCATCGGCGGCGGGGTGATGTCCCAGAACCAGGCGATGGCGAGAAACGCATAGACCTGCAGCACCGAGACGGCGGTGCCGGCGAGCAGCTTGCAGAACAGGAGATAGCCGCGCGGCAGCGGGCTCACCAGCAAGGTGCGCATGTTGCCCATCTCGCGGTCATAGACCATCGACAGCGACGACTGCATGCCGTTGAACAACTGGATCATCGCCATCAGGCCGGGCGCGATATAGACCTCGTAGAGGATGTAGGTCTCGTAGGGCGGGATGATCGAGATGCCCAGCACCTGGCGGAAGCCGGCGGCGAAGATGAACAGCCAGACCAGCGGCCGTACCAGCGCCGAGACGAAGCGCTCGCGCTGATGCAGGAAGCGCAGGCCCTCGCGCCAGACGATGCCGGTGAGGCAAGTGATGTATTCGCCGGCCGAGAAGCCGCTGCGTGTGGGTGGGGGGGCGTGCATGGTGGTGACGGTCATGGCTCGGAGCTCCGCGCCGGACTGGCCTGGGTCGTCAGCCGCGCGAACGCCGCGTTGACGTCGGTCGCACCGGCCTCGGCGATGACCTGCGGGACGGGCCCGCGCGCCAGCACGCGGCCTTGATGCAGCACCACGAGATCGTCGGTCGCCGCGATCTCGTCGAACAGATGCGTCGCCCAGAGCACGCCGATGCCCTGCTCGGCGACGAGTTGGCGGACATGGCCGACGATGTCGGCGCGCGCCTTGACGTCGAGGCCGACGGTGGCCTCGTCGAGCAGCAGCAGGCGCGGCCGGTGCAGCAGGGCGCGGGCGATTTCAAGGCGGCGCATCTGGCCGCCGGAGAGGTCGCGCACCTTGTTGCCGGCGCGGTCGGCGAGGCCTATGCGCGCCAGCAGCTCCTCGCTGCGCGCGCGGGCCTCGCGGCGCGAGATGCCGTGCAGCGCGGCGTGATAGAGCAGGTTCTGGGTCAGCGACAGATCGAGATCGAGCGTGCGCGGCTGGAACACGACGCCGAGCAGCCGCAGCGCCTCGCCCGGCGTCCGGCCGATGTCATGGCCGAAAATGCCGATCTGGCCGGTCTGCACCGCGAACAGCCGCGTGATGAGCGAGAACAGCGTGCTCTTGCCGGCGCCGTTGAGGCCGAGCAGGGCGGTGAAGCTCGCAGGCTGGACGGCGAAGCTGACGTCGTTCAGCGCCTTGCGTGCACCGTAGGAATGGCTGACGCCGGCGATCGACAGCGCCGGGACCTGCTCGGGCGCCGTCTGCGATGCAGAGCCTGTCGAGTCGAGAGCGGGTGCGTTTTGCGTCGTCATGGCTGTGCAATCGTGATGCCCCAGGGCAGCTCGCCGACTTGGATGGTCTTGATCACCTTCTGCGCGGCGACGTCGATCACCGAGACGTCGTTGGAGACGCCGTTGGTGACCAGAAGATATTTCTCGTCCGGCGTGAACTCCATGTGCCAGACGCGCTGGCCGACCAGGAGATATTTCTTCACCTCGTGGGTGGTGCCGTCGACGACCGCGACGCGGTTGGCGGGGCCGAGCGCGACGAAGCCGGTCTTGCCGTCCTTGGTCAGGGCGATGCCGACCGGCTGGATCGCCTCGCTGCGCAGGCCGGGCACGGCGAACTTGATCTTGCCGGTGACCTCACGCTTGGCCGGATCGATGATCGAGACGGTGCCGCCGATTTCGGCGGAGACCCACAGCTCCGAGCCGTCGCTCTTGAACTCGGCATAGCGCGGCCGCGCATCGACCAGCACGTTGGCCACGATCTGGCGCGTCGCCGTGTCGATGAAATGCGCCATGTTGGTGGTTTCAGAGGTGCAGATCAGGATCTTGCCGTCCGGACTGAGCATCATGCCCTCCGGCTCGACGCCGACCTGGACGTCGCCGATGCGGACGCGCTTCTCGAGGTCGAGCACGGTGACGGTGTTGTCGTTCTCGTTGGCGACATAGAGCGTCTTGCCGGCGGCGTCCTGCGCGAACAGCTCGGGATCGGGGCCGGAGGGCAGGGTATCCACCACCTCCATCTTCTTGGCATCGATCACCTGAATGGTGTCGTCATCGCCGACCGCGACCATCACGAACTTGCCGTCGCGCGTGAACGCGATGCCGCGCGGCCGCTGGCCGACCTTGATGGTCTTGGTGACCGTCCAGGTGTCGGTGTCGATGACGGAGACGGTGTTGCCTTTTTCGTTGGAGACGAAGGCGACGTAGGCGGAGGCGGGGGCTGCATGGGCCATGACGAGTGCGGCGATGAGCAGGCTGACTGCTGTGCCGAAGCGCTTGCAAAGCTGCGATCGCCCTTCGGGACGCGCGTGTGCGGAAGGCTCCACACCAGCACGCATGCCGGCCCGGCATGTCGGACTAGGCATTCTCATCAGCATGGTTCGATCCGACATCATTGCAGCTTGCACTTGGTTTCGGGGCGGTCGATACCGAGCGTGTCGAGTTCGGAGACCTGGTGCAGGAAGCCCTCCTGCGGGGAGACCGAGACGATCATGCGGCCGTCGGCTAAGAGGATCGGCTGGCGGAGCTGCAGGTTCCAGTCGCGCAGCGAGAGGCGCGTGCCCTTGAAGGCGGCGATCGTGAAGTTCGGGCTCTTGAGATAGTCGGTCATCGTCTTGGCGTCGCCGGAGTTGGTGCGCGAGGCGGCCTCGCCGACCATGCGCACGGCCATCCAGGCCTGCATATCCAAGGCGTCCATGCGGCGCGAGGCGAGCTTCATGAAGCGGTTCTGCAATTGCGTCGCCCCCCACTGGTCCTGTGCCGGATCCCAGCTGGTCGGCCGCAGGCCGGCGGAGCCCGCGACGGGGCGCGGATCCCAGGTGCGGTAGGGCAGATAGTTGGCGAATACCTCGCTCTCGTCGGCGGCGACCAGCACGTCATAGGCCGGCGCCTTCTGCGTGAACACCGGCATCTGGCGCTGGATCAAGGTCACACCGCTGTCGGTGCGGCGCGCGCCGCCGGTGTCCGCGAAGGTGCGCTCCTCGACGATCTTGGCGCCGAAGCGCGTGGCGGCGCGGCGCAGCGCATCGGCGAACAGTCTGTCATTGTCGTGCGAGCCGGTGACGAGCAGCCAGCGCTTCCACTGCTTCCAGACCAGATATTGCGCGAGGCCATCGGCCAGCATCGAGCGCGTCGGCGCGACATGGATGACGTTGGCGCGGCAGTCCTGCTCGCGCAGCCGGTCGTCGGTGGCGCCGACATTGAGCAGGGTGACGCCACGGCCCCGCAACGCATCTGCGACCTTCAGCAGCGCATCTGCCGGCAGGTCCACGAGGACGAATCCCGTCTTGCCGGCGAGCTCATTGGAGGCCTGCGCGGCGTCCTCGTCATCCTTGACGCGGCGGTCGATCAAAGTGAAGCGCTGGTTGAGGAACTTGCCGGTGGTGTTGTTGTCCTCGATCGCGAGCTTCGCGCCGGCCACGCCATCATCGGCCGCTGGCTGGTCGAGCGGCGACAAGGTCTGCGGCACGCTGGCGCGGCCGAGATAGCCGATCGCGATGTCGACCGGATCCGCCGCGCTGGCGGCAGTTGCGGCGGCGATGAGGCCGATCGCGCCCATCAGAGATCGGGCCAGAACTCCCAGGACCACATGTCCTCCCATTGTTCCCTCGTCCTTGTCCGGCGAGGTTTCATCTTGCAAGATGAACGAATTGGCCTAGCTTTCAACCCCACTTTTGGCCGCTGTCGCGTCATTTCGGATCACGACCTTGAAACCTGCCGTTCTCCCCGCGTTCCTGATCCTGATGTCTGCGACATCAGTGCATGCCGAGCCGACCAAGGTGGCGGTGTTCGACTTCGAGCTGATCGACACCAGTCTGCAGGGCGAGGTGCAGGGCCTGCGCCAGGACGAGCAGAACAGGCTGGCGCATGCGGCCGAGCAACTGCGCGCGGCGCTGCAGGACTCCGGACGTTTTCGCGTGCTCGACATCGCTCCCGTTAACGATGCGGCGCACCACAGCAATCTGCAGGCTTGCGGCGGCTGCGACGTCAAGCTCGCGAGCGACATCGGCGCCGATCTCGCCATCACCGGGACGGTGCAGAAGGTCTCCAATCTCATCCTCAACATGAACATCTATCTGCGCGACGTTCACACCGGCAAGCCGGTCGCGGCGATGACTGCGGATATGCGCGGCAACACCGACGAATCCTGGACGCGCACCATGGCTTGGCTCGTCCGCAACCGCCTGCTGGCGCCGAACTACGGTGCGCCGCAGGCGCAGTAGCCGACGAGATATGACGGTGCATTCTCGCGGCGGATGACGCCCGAGCTTTGCGTGCCGGTCGCCCCTTGGAAAACAAGAGGCGCAGGGAAGGCCGGGAGCCTGCCGCCCCCATGGCCCGCCTGCAGAAAGAAATGCAGGCGGCAGGTACCACAGGTTCGGCTGGGACATCCCGGCCCTCCCTGCGCGGATGGTCTTAACGGTTGCTTCGCGTTCTCCCCGGTGCGCCGGGCTTTCTGGTCACCGTGCGCAACGACGCGCTGTGAGCACGCCGCCGCGGAGGCATCGGCATCGGGATGCCAGGACCACGCGACTTGGCCGTACGCCGTGACGCGTTCGTCCGCACGCTCTCACGGGGCATGTGATGCCCTGAGCATGCTGCGCGCCGCCGGCGTCCACCGCATCCCACCTCCACGTTCGTGACGACCGCGATACGCCCTCTCGACGAGGCGGGATGGGGCTAAACAATCACGATTTCCGGAAAAACGAAAGTGAAATTTTGTCGCCGCCGGGCTGGACGCTGGGATCGCCTTGTGGCGCCGAGCGAAATCCGCCTCGTCGCGCACGTGGAATCCGGGCGCCGGGGAGACAAAATCGCCTCGACGGGCGCGTCATCGCACCCGTCGGGCAAATCACGTCCGCGGCTGATATCAGCGGCCGAGCCGCGCCGCGTGCCAGCGCAGGTGATCGGCCATGTAGGTCGAGATGAAGTAGTAGCTGTGGTCGTAGCCTTCCTGCTTGCGCAGCAAGAGCGGGATGTTCGCTTTCTCGCACGCCGCCTTGAGCAGCTCGGGGCGCAGCTGCTGCGTCAGGAACTGATCGGCGGTGCCGACATCGACCAGCAGGTCGGAGACGCGCGCGCCGTCCTCGATCAGCGCCACCGCATCGTGTTTGCGCCACGCCGCCTTGTCGGCGCCGAGATAGCCGCCCAGGGCCTTCTCGCCCCACGGCACCTGCGAGGGCGCGACGATCGGCGAGAACGCGCTGGCCGCGCGGTAGCGGTCCGGGTTGCGCAGCGCCACGGTGAGCGCGCCATGGCCGCCCATCGAGTGGCCCATCACCGACTGCCGGCGCGGGTCGACCGGGAAGTTCGCCGCGACCACGCTCGGCAGCTCCTCGGTGACGTAGCTCCACATCCGGTAGTTCTTCGCGAACGGTGCCTCGGTCGCGTCGACATAGAAGCCGGCGCCGAGGCCGAAATCATAGGCATTGTTGGGATCGCCCGGCACGCCGTCGCCGCGCGGCGAGGTGTCGGGCGCCACGAAGACCAGGCCGAGCTCGGCGCAGGCGGCACGAAACTCGCCCTTCTCGGTGACGTTGGCGTGGGTGCAGGTCAGGCCGGAGAGATACCAGACGACCGGCAGCTTCGCGCCGTCGGCATGCGGCGGCACGAACACCGCGAACGTCATCTCGGTCTTGGTCTCCTGGCTGGCGTGGCGATAGACGCCCTGGACGCCGCCATGGGATTTGTTCTGGGAGACGGTCGTGAGGGTCATGGAATCACCTGTTCGGCAATGATGTCGGGCCGCTGGCGCGCGTGCCGCCAACGCGTGTCAAGCTGCGTCGTTCAATCGGGGCGAGTCAAGCGACGCCGTTCTCGATCGCCAAACGCACCAACTCGCCGGATGTTCGCACGCCGAGCTTCTGGCGGATGATCGAGGAGGTGTTGGCGACGGTCTTGTAGGACGAGTGGATCAGCCAGGCAATCTCGGACAGGCTCTTGCCGGCGCTGAGCAGGCGGAGGATCTCGAGCTCGCGCGAGGTCAGCTTCGCCAGCGGGCTCTGCGCGACCGCGGCGCCCGCGAACGCGATGCTGCGGGCGATCGCCGGCGGCAGATAGCTGCCGCCGCGCGCGACCTCGCGGATCGCCTCGGCGAGATCGTTCGGGTCGCCGCTCTTGGAGACGTAGCCCTTGGCGCCGATGTCGATGGCGCGCGCCGCGAACACCGGATCGTCGTTCATGCTGAACATGATCAGCCGGGCATTGGCATCGTGGGCGAGGATGCGCCGCGCCAGCTCGAAGCCGGAGACGGTCGGCAGGTTGATGTCGACGACGCAGACGTCCGGTCGGCGCGCGATGAAGCTGGCTTCGCCGCTCTCGGCATCGGCGGCTTCGAGCAGCTCAAGGTCCGGATCGGTCGAGAGCAGGGCCCGGCAGCCTGATGCCACAATGGGATGGTCATCGACGATCAGTACGCGCATGGCCTTGGGGTCCCGGACTTCCAACTCGCGTCATTGTTGCGATGCATCATGGATGCATGCTGCGCGGTCTGGCATCATGTTGCAATTAGATCGCCGGCGGATTTGTCTGTCAATGTGAGGACGCGTGAAACCCGGTGGCTTTGAGGCGGAGAGAATGTGGCAGAATTGGTCGTTGCGGACCCGCATCAACGTGCTGCTGGCGCTGCTGCTGACGCTGGGCCTCGCCATCAACATCGGCCGTCTCGTGCTGGAGGCGGCGCCGCGCGTGCTGGCCGAGGACCAGAGCGTCATCCGCCTGACACGGGCCTTCGTCGAGACCATCATGGACGAGGTCAATGACGCGCCCGATCCGGACGCGCGCCTCGATCGGATCGTCGGCGATCTCCGACAGCTTCGTCACGTCAGCGTGAGACGGCAGGGAATGCCGGCGCAGACTCCGCCCTCTCCGGGCGTCGGCCGCGCGGCGCCGGCGTGGTTCATCGCACTGGTGCATCCCGACAAGACCTCGGTCAGCATGCCGGTCATCGTCGCCGGCCGGAGCGACACGCTGGTGATCACGTCGCATCCCGACGACGAGATCGCGGAGATCTGGGACGGCATCGTCACCCAGCTCGTCGTCGGCTCGCTGGTCGGGCTGGCCTTGTTCGCGATCACCATGCTCGTGGTCGGCCGCGCGCTGGCGCCGCTGGCGGATCTATCGGAGGCGATGAGCCGGATCGAGGCCGGCGCCTATGATACCCGCGTCAGGCCGGGCGGCGCGCCCGAGCTCGCGGCGCTCTGCGCCAAGCTCAACCATCTCGCCGGCGCGCTCGGCGAGGCGGTGGAGGAGAAGCGCCGTCTGGCCGAGCGCACGGTGTCGTTGCAGGACCACGAGCGCAAGGAGATCGCGCGCGAGCTGCATGACGAGTTCGGGCCGCATCTATTCGCGCTGCGCGCCCATGCCAGTGCGCTGATGCGGCTGCCGGAGGCTGCGACGCTCGACGTCGCGGCGATGCGCCGGCACGGCCAGGCGATCCTCGACCAGGTCAACGCCGTGCAGCAGTTCAACCGCCGCATCCTCGAGCGGCTGCGGCCCGTGGGTCTCGCCGAGCTGGGCTTGCGCGAGGCGCTCGGCGCATTGGTGCGGCTGTGGCAGGAGTCAAGGCCGGAGGTCGTGATCGAGACCAGGTTCACCGACACGGTCGTGCGCAGCAATGAGACGGCGGAGCTGACGATCTACCGGGTGGTGCAGGAAGCGCTGACCAACGTGTTCCGCCACGCCGAGGCCACCGCGGTCGACGTCACCATCGAGCCGCTGCAGCAGACGACGGCCGGCCACCGCCGCAGCTACACGCGGGTGCGCGTCCGCGACGACGGCCGCGGATTCAGCCCGGAGCACAAGCTCGGCTTCGGCCTCACCGGCATGCGCGAGCGGCTGCTGGCGCTCGGCGGCACGCTGACGGTGGCCTCCACCAGCACGGGCGTCACGATCGAGGCCATGGTGCCGGCCGACGCGGCGTGAGTTCGGCCGCTAGGAACCAACCACCGGACGCCGCATTCAACGAGCGACTTGCGATCCGCGTGAGCCGCAGCCCGGAGCACGCGCTGGTAGCTCGTGGTGATCAGATGACGAGAACCCTGCTCGCGCTGGGCAGCGCGGCCTTGTTGGCTGCGCTGTCGTTCAACGATGTCGTCTGATTACCACGCAAGGTCACGCCGTCGAGGCAGCCTCATGCGAGGGAGAACCATGGACCGGACCAGCGACACTGAACTTCAGGAGAGGATTCGCCGAGCTGCGCGTCGGGTGCGACGCGCGGCGACCGACGGTAAGCCGCTCATCCGATCGATCCGCTGGGGGGAGGCACGCGCCTGTCGCATTTGTCCGACATCCGACAGCGCGCGATGTGCCATGTCGTGCGCTGTGATCGCCTCAGGCCACCGACACCATCGCGCACGGCACGGGCTCGGCCTGCACCGGCCACACCGCCGCAGCGGCCGTATCACCCTGCCGCTCGTCGAGGATCCGCTTCACCGAGCGTGAGCAGAGGCCGCATTGGACCGTGCAGCCGAGACAATCATACACTTGCGCCGGCGAGCCGAAGGTGATGTCGGCCGCCGTGACGATGTTGCGAATGGCCGTGTCGCTGATGACGTTGCAGGAACAGATGATCATGGCTGTTGCTCGCTCCTGCAAACGATAAGCAACCGGGATGCCAAGGCCGGCGCGCCGGATACGGGCTAATCAGAATCGTTCGAAACGATCTGATCGGCGGGCACGCTCGCGCTCGTCCTGATGCAGTTTGCGGCGTGCAGCCGTAATGCGGCCAGCGTCGCCTGGGCGAGCGCCTGTCCCTGCGCATCGATCCCGGTCCACTGCGCATGGCGGCCGCGTGGATCGATCTCGGCGAGCGCGATGCCGGCCGGCACGTCGCTGCCGTCGCGGACGATGCCGCGCAGGATGCCGTCATAAGGGGCTGTGACCGGTGCGCCGGAGAGATGGCCGATCACGAAGCCCTTGTAGATGCGCGTGCCGATCTCGATCGGGGTGTGCCATCGGCCCTCATGCGGCGAACGCACCAGGCGCTCGACGCCGACGAGCGCGCCGACATCATCCGTTGCCAGCGTCCAGCCCTCGCGCACGATCTGGCCGAGCCGGTCCGGCCGGGTCTCGATCGCGATATCGCAATTGGCTGATGGCGAGAAGCCCGGACCGATGCCGATCGAGAGCCGCGTCATGCCGCGCAAATTCGGGGTCACCTCGCGCCGCTGCATCCGTGCGTCGATCAGGACGTCGATGGTACGGACCGGCAGGAGATCGAGCAGCCCGAGCGGGGTGACCAGGACGTGCCGGGGATCGCCGAGCGCCTTGAACACCTCCATCGTGCTCTCGATGCGCTCGCCGGTCACGTTCTCGATGCGGACGGTGTCACCGAACAGGGCGTCGTGAAACGCCATCTTGCGGCGCATGACCGGCGGATTGGGATCATGCGACAGCACCACGCAGAAGCCCGCACGATGCAGATGCACGCCGATCGCGGACGCGACGTCGTTGGTCCCGAGGACCACGGCGAAGCGCACTGCATTCGTCCCCATGTCCCGGTTCATACGGCGTTGGCGTCTCGTGGCTGTCGTCGTGCGGCTGGCAAGCCGTCTTCCAGTTCGAATGATCAAATCCGTCGAGCAAGAGTTGGACCATCAGCCATCGTTTTGAAAACGATCGCTCTTTGAAGGTCTTGCAAAGGACGCAGCACAAAGCCGACGCTGGATGTGTCCAGAACGCGCCAATCTGTCGCGAACCCGACAGAAACGGGCTGCTTTGCCCGCCGTTTTCGCTGGCCCGGAATCTGCACAACCGGCGCATGGCGATACCGCTGATATTTCCGATCGTCGCGGAGCCTGCGCCCAGACCACGTCTGAGGCAAAGGCAGCAGCCGAAGCTTGGCAGCCGGCGTCCTGGTGGCGTTGCGGCGCAGGATCAGGACGGATGAGGTGAGTCTCGATCTCGACCAGGACGTCCGCGAGCCCGCCATGGCGACGGCCGAGACCATCGCGGCGTGCCCGTTCCATCGAGACATGGCGGCCGCCGAGCGGCCCGCGCGCACCGAGCAGAAAACGCTCGTGCTGACCGGCGGCTCGCGCGGAATCGGTCATGCGACCGCAAAGCTGTTCTCCGACGCCGGCTGGCGCATCATCACCTGCTCGCGCCAGCCGTTCGACGGTGCTCGCTGTCCGTGGGACGCCGGTCCCGACAACCACGTCCAGGTCGATCTCAGCGATCGCAAGGCGATCCCGCGCGCGATTGCCGACATCAAGCAGCGGCTCGACGGCGCGCCGCTGCATGCCTTGATCAACAATGCCGCGATCTCTCCGAAGGCCGGCGACGGCGGCCGGCTGGATTCTCTGTCGACCTCGGTCGAGACCTGGATGACCGTCTTTCACGTCAACTTTCTCGGACCGATCTTGCTCGCGCGCGGGCTGTTCGAGGAGCTGAAGCGCGGGCAGGGCGCGGTCGTCAACGTGACGTCGATCGTCGGCACCCGCGTCCATCCGTTTGCGGGCACCGCCTATGCGACCTCGAAGGCGGCGCTCGCCTGCCTGACCCGCGAGATGGCGCACGACTTCGCGCCGCATGGCATCCGCGTCAACGCCATCGCGCCCGGCGAGATCAAGACCGAGATGGTGTCCCCGGAGACCGAGGCGCGGTTCTCGCCGCTGATCCCGATGCGCCGGATCGGCGCTCCGGAGGAGGTCGCCAAGGTGCTGTTCTTCCTGTGCTCGGATGCGGCGAGCTACGTGACCGGCGAGGAGATCCAGATCAACGGGGGGCAGCACCTCTAGGTTGATCACAGCCGCGCGCTGCCGACACGCGGATGTGAACACGTCATACCCATGGCTTGCAGCCGAAGGCGACGAGCGGCGGGCCGACGGTGGAAAGTTGGTGTTCAGTGTTGTCCGTTGCGATCCGGTCGCAAACAGGCCGACGAATGCGCGGATATTAGGTGTCGAGAAGACAACGCGAAATCGTCAGGCACACCGTTTTTGTCGCCCGCGCGGACGTGCAATGCACGCATCGTGACGGGTGCAAACTCATTTGTTAACATCATGAAAGCCTGCAGCTTTTCTGTTCTGTCCGTTGCACACTACTTCTGCGGCAATGCAGCAAAGTTAGGCACGACAATCATCTGCAGTTGGGGGAGGATGTTAGAACATCTACAATCACGGGCGGCTTCACCGAGGCGTTCGTGACGATCAGAGAAGCGGCCATGGTCCAAACGGAAACACGTCAGGTCGAAGCTCAGGACGTCAGGTCCAACGCCGCTCCGATCCCGCTCAGCGAGATCGCCCTGACGGGCATTTTCGAAATCTCGAAGATCCTGGCGGCGCCGACGCGGTTGGAGATCACCCTCGCCAATGTCGTCAACCTGCTGCAGTCCTTCATGCAGATGCGCCACGGCGTGGTGTCGCTGCTCGCCGATGACGGCATTCCCGATCTTGCGGTGGGGGCCGGGTGGAGCGAAGGCAGCGATCAGCGCTATCGCGAACGGCTGCCGCAGAAGGCGATCGACCAGATCGTCGCCACCGCCGTGCCGCTGATCGCGGAGAACGTCGCCGATCATCCCGCCTTCAGCGCCGTCGACGCGGTGACGCTCGGCGTCGGTGCCGACACCCGGGTGTCCTTCCTTGGCGTTCCGATCCGCATCGACCAGCGCGTCGTCGGCACGCTGACGATCGACCGTGTCTGGGACGGCCGCGCCGTGTTCCGGCTCGATTCCGACGTTCGCTTCCTGACCATGGTCGCCAACCTGATCGGCCAGACCATCAAGCTTCATCGGGTCGTCGCGCGTGACCGCGAGCGGCTGATGGCGGAAAGCCACCGGCTGCAGAAGGAGCTGTCGGAGCTGAAGCCGGCGCCGAAGGATCGCAAGAAGGTGCTGGTCGACGGCATCGTCGGCGACAGCCCGGCGCTGCGCGCATTGTTGGAGAAGATCAACGTCGTCGCCAAGTCAAATGCGCCGGTGCTGCTGCGCGGAGAATCGGGCACTGGCAAGGAGCTGGTGGCGAAGGCGATCCATGAACTGTCCAATCGCGCCAAGCGGCCGTTCATCAAGATCAACTGCGCCGCATTGCCAGAGACGGTGCTGGAGTCGGAGCTGTTCGGCCATGAGAAGGGCGCCTTCACCGGCGCGATCAACGCGCGCAAGGGCCGCTTCGAACTGGCCGACAAGGGCACCTTGTTCCTCGACGAGATCGGCGAGATCTCGCCGGCGTTCCAGGCCAAGCTCCTGCGCGTGTTGCAGGAGCAGGAGTTCGAGCGCGTCGGCGGCAATCAGACCATCAAGGTCGATGTCCGCATCGTCACCGCCACCAACCGCAACCTCGAGGAGGCGGTGTCGCGCAACGAGTTCCGCGCCGACCTCTACTACCGGATCAGCGTGGTGCCGATCAAATTGCCGCCGTTGCGCGAGCGTCGCAGCGACATTCCGCAGCTGGCGCGCGAGTTCCTGCGCCGCTTCAATTGCGAGAACGAGCGCGACCTGACGTTCGACGTCAGCGCGATCGAGGTGCTGATGCATTGCGGCTTCCCCGGCAATGTGCGCGAGCTGGAGAACTGCGTGCAACGGACCGCGACCATGGCGACGGGCTCGGCGATCAGCATGGACGACTTCGCCTGCAGCCGCAACGAGTGCATGTCGGCGATCCTGTGGAAGGGTAACACGGTAACCCCGCCACCGCCGCGCGGCCAGCCGATGGTGCCGCTGCCGATCCTGCCGCGGACGTCGGCGCCGATCGAGGCTCCCGTCGAGTTGCCAGCCATCGATGCCGATGACGGCGAGTATTCCGAGAGCACGGAGGGCGGCGCGGTGCCGGAGCGCGACCGCATCGTGCAGGCGATGGAGCGGTCCGGCTGGGTCCAGGCCAAGGCCGCGCGCCTGCTCGGCCTGACGCCGCGTCAGATCGGCTACGCGCTGAAGAAGCACAATATCGAGGTGAAGCGGTTCTGAGCGGGTTGGGTCTCATGAGGGGCGCGCAGATGGCGCGCCCTTTTTTATTTCACGTGCATGCTGTCGCCCGCGTAACGATAGCCGTGAAACTCGAGATCGCGCCCCGGCGACGGTCGGCTCCCCTCCCCCTTGCGGGGAGGGGTCGGGGGTGGGGGTCTCCGGGCGCTGATCGTCGTGAGTTCGCTCGCTGTACTCACGTCCGCTGAGCTGCTCGTTACATCACACATCGTCACTCCGCTGGTGACAGCATTAGCGCGCATCACGTGCAGCGTGCTCGTGGACCCCCACCCCCGACCCCTCCCCGCAGGGGGGAGGGGAGCTCACTGCCTTCGTGGCGGGGGCTCGACCCAAACGCGCACGCGACTTCGTGCGCCCTGTCGCACTTGCGACATGCTGTCGGGAGAGCGACAGCTGACCGGCGTGGCGATCTTTAGAATCCTCCTTAGAAATCAACCAAATGCTCTCTGGCACGCGGCTTGAAAGATACTCCGTGAATGACGTCGTCCGATGTCGCAGGGATCGCGGGGAGCTGCACATGACCTACAAGATCATCGCCTCACAATGCACGGTCTGCGGGGCTTGCGAGTTCGAATGTCCGAATGCGGCCATCCGGCTGAAGAACGACATGTACATCATCGATCCGAAGAAGTGCACGGAGTGCGAGGGCCACTTCGACGCGCCGCAATGCGCTGCCGTCTGTCCGGTGCCGGACACCTGCGTGCCCGCCTAACGCGGGCCACGACGGAAACATTGCAAGCGGAGTGAGAGATGGCAGCGGTTCAGGAGACCATTGATCGGGTCAAGGGCATCGACGTCGATCAATATCGCTACGGATTCGAGACCGTCATCGAGTCCGAGAAGGCTCCGAAGGGGCTGTCGGAAGACACGATCCGCTTCATCTCGGCCAAGAAGAACGAGCCGGCCTGGATGCTCGAATGGCGGCTGGAGGCGTACCGCCGCTGGCTGACGATGACCGAGCCGACCTGGGCGCGCGTCGGATACCCGAAGATCGACTATCAAGACCTCTATTACTACGCGGCACCGAAGCCGAAGAAGAAGGTCGCCTCGCTCGACGAGATCGATCCGGAGATCCTGAAGACTTACGAGAAGCTCGGCATTCCCCTGCGCGAGGTCGAGATCCTCGAAGGCGTCGAGCGGCCTGCGGCGGCGGAAGCGGATGTCGACGGCGAGGCCGCGGCGCCGCGCAGCAAGATCGCCGTCGATGCCGTGTTCGACTCGGTGTCGGTGGCGACGACGTTCAAGGAGGAACTGAAGAAGGCCGGCGTGATCTTCATGCCGATCTCCGAAGCGCTGCGCGAGCATCCCGACCTCGTCCAAAAATATCTTGGCACGGTGGTGCCCACCACCGACAACTATTTCGCGACGCTGAATTCGGCGGTGTTTTCCGACGGCTCGTTCGTCTACATCCCGCCGGGCGTGCGCTGCCCGATGGAGCTGTCGACCTACTTCCGCATCAACGAGCGCAACACCGGCCAGTTCGAGCGCACCCTGATCATCGCCGACAAGGGCGCCTACGTCTCCTATCTCGAAGGCTGCACGGCCCCGCAGCGCGACGAGAACCAGCTGCATGCCGCCGTGGTCGAGCTGGTCGCGCTGGATGATGCCGAGATCAAATATTCGACGGTGCAGAACTGGTATCCCGGCAATTCCGAAGGCGTCGGCGGCATCTATAATTTCGTCACCAAGCGTGGTGACTGCCGCGGCACAAATTCGAAGATCTCCTGGACCCAGGTCGAGACGGGATCGGCGATCACCTGGAAATATCCGAGCTGCATCCTGCGCGGCGACAATTCCAGCGGCGAGTTCTATTCGATCGCGATCTCGAACGGCTTCCAGCAGGTCGACTCGGGCACCAAGATGATCCATCTCGGCAAGAACACGTCGAGCCGGATCATCTCCAAGGGCATTGCCGCCGGCAAGTCGCAGAACACCTATCGCGGCCTGGTCAGCGCCCATCGCAAGGCCTCCGGCGCGCGCAACTTCACCGCCTGCGACTCGCTCTTGATCGGCGACAAATGCGGCGCGCACACCGTGCCCTACATCGAGGCCAAGAACTCCTCCGCGGTGTTCGAGCACGAGGCCACGACGTCGAAGATCTCCGAGGACGTGCTGTTCTACTGCATCCAGCGCGGGCTCTCCCAGGAGGAAGCGGTCGGCCTCGTCGTCAACGGCTTCGTCAAGGACGTGCTGCAGCAATTGCCGATGGAGTTCGCGGTCGAGGCGCAGAAGCTGATCTCGATCAGCCTCGAAGGATCGGTTGGATGACGGCGTCGCGCCGCGACAGCATCAGAAGGAGTGTTCGATGACGGCCTTGCTCGAAATCAAGGGGCTCCATGCCGAGATCGCAGGCGGACGGAAGATCATCCAGGGCCTGGACCTGACCGTGAACAAGGGCGAGATCCACGCCATCATGGGCCCGAACGGCGCCGGCAAGTCGACGCTGTCCTATGTGCTCGCCGGCAAGCCCGGCTACGAGGTCACGGCCGGCGAGGTCTATCTCAATGGCGAGGACCTCTTGGCGATGTCCGCCGACGAGCGCGCCGCCAAGGGCGTGTTCCTCGCGTTCCAATATCCGTTGGAGATCCCCGGCGTCGCGACGCTCACCTTCCTGCGGGCCGCCTTCAACGCCCAGCGCAAGGCGCGCGGCGAGGAGGAGCTGTCCTCGCCGGACCTGATCAAGCGGGTGCGCGAGATCGCCAAGACGCTGAACATCGATGCCGACATGCTGAAGCGGCCGCTCAATGTCGGCTTCTCCGGCGGCGAGAAGAAGCGCAACGAGACCCTGCAGATGGCGCTGCTGCAGCCGTCGCTCTGCGTCCTCGACGAGACCGATTCCGGCCTCGACATCGATGCGCTGAAGGTGGTCGCCAACGGTGTCAACGCGCTGCGCTCCGCCGAGCGCGGCATGATCGTAATCACCCACTACCAGCGGCTCCTCGACTACATCGTGCCTGACATCGTCCATGTGTTCGCGGCGGGCCGCATCGTCCGCACCGGCGGCAAAGACCTCGCGCGCGAGCTCGAGGCGACCGGCTACGCCCAGTACCAGAGCGAAGCGGCGTAAGGCGCCGGGGAGGACGAACATGGGCGTCGTGATCCGCAAGACCAAGGCCGAACTCGGACTGGCCGATCTGTATCAGGGCGCCCGCCGCTATCTGCCGGGCGGCGAGGAGATCACCGCGGTGCGCGCCGCCGCATTCGACCGTTTCAATGCGGTCGGCCTGCCGCACCGGCGCGTCGAGGCCTGGCGCTATACCGATTTGCGCACGCAGATGAAGGAAGCCAAGCGGCTGGCCTCGCTGCCCGACGACGCGGCAAAAACCAAGGCGCGCGAGGCGAGCGACTTGTTCGCGGGCGCTGGCTTCCGCAAGCTGATGATCGTTGACGGTGCCTTCGTGCCCGAGCTGTCCGACCTCGCCGATCTCGAGCCGGGCCTCACCATCCAGCCGATGGCCGACGCGCTCGCCGCCGACAAGCCGCTGCTGTCGCAGCGTCTCGGCCCCGTCGTGCCTGACGACGATCCGGCGTTGGCGCTCAACACCGCGCTGGCTGCCAATGGCGTCGTGATCCTGGTCGCGCCGGGCACGGCACTGAGCCGGCCAATCCACGTCGCGTTCGTCACGACCAATTGGGTCGCAACCTCGATGTACACGCGGTCGCTGGTCAATATCGGAACTGGGGCCAGCGCCACCATCGTCGAGTCGCATCAGGGGCCCGACGGAAGCGAATATCAAGTCAACACCGCGATGCAGCTCGTCGTCGGCGACGAGGCGCGGATCGACCATGTCAAGGTGACCCGGGAGGGCAACAGCGCGCTGCACATCTCCTCGCTGCTCGCCAATATCGGCGCGCGTGCGACCTTCAATCAGCTCGGCTTCGTCGCCGGCGGCAGCATGGTGCGCAACCAGCTGTTCGTGCACATCGCGGGCGAGGGCACCGTAGCCGACATCCGCGGCGGATCGCTGCTGTCAGGCGCCCAGCATGCCGACACGACCTTGGCGATCGAGCATGCAGCCGAGAACTGCCAGAGCCGCGAGACCTTCAAGGCCGTCGTCGGCGACACCGCTCGCGCGGTTTTCCAGGGCAAGATCACGGTCAGTCCCGGCGCGCAGAAGACCGACGCCAAGATGATGTCGCGGGCGCTGCTATTGTCCGACGAGGCCGAGGCCGACAGCAAGCCGGAGCTCGAGATCTTCGCCGACGACGTGCAGTGCGGCCACGGCACCACGACCGGCGCAATCGACGACGAGCTGCTGTTCTATCTGATGGCGCGCGGCATTCCGCCCAAGGAAGCCAAGGCGTTGCTGATCCAGGCCTTCGTTGGCGAGATCATCGAAGGCGCCGCCGATGAGAGCGTGCGGGCGGCGTTGACCGAAGCGATGCTGGGCTGGCTCGGACAACGGGAGTAGGTGATGCATGCAGCGGTGAACGGAAGCGGCTATGACGTTGGCCGCATCCGTGCGGACTTTCCGATCCTCGGCATGCAGGTGCACGGCAAGCCGCTGGTCTATCTCGACAACGCCGCCTCGGCGCAGAAGCCGCAGGCCGTACTGGACCGGATGAACCAGGTCTATACGTCCGAATACGCCAACGTGCATCGGGGGCTGCATTATCTCGCCAACGCCGCCACCGAGGCCTATGAGGGCGCCCGCGCCAAGGTGGCGTCGTTCCTGAATGCCGAAAGCCCTGAGCAGATCATCTTCACGCGCGGCGCCACGGAAGCCGTGAACCTGGTCGCGCAGACCTTCGGCCGCGAGCGGATCGGGCCGGGCGATGAGATCGTGCTCTCGATCATGGAGCACCACGCCAACATCATCCCCTGGCATTTCCTCCGGGAGCGCCAGGGCGCGGTGCTCAAATGGGCTCCTGTCGACGACGACGGCAATTTCCTGCTCGACGAATTCGAAAAGCTGCTGACGCCGCGCACCAAGATGGTAGCGATGACGCAGATGTCGAACGTGCTCGGCACGGTCGTCCCGGTCAAGGAGGTCATCCGCATCGCGCATGCGCGCGGCATCCCGGTGCTGATCGACGGCTCGCAGGCCGCCGTGCACATGGAGGTCGACGTCCGCGATCTCGATGCGGATTTCTATTGCATCACCGGGCACAAGATCTACGGCCCGACCGGCATCGGCGCGCTCTACGGCAAGCGCGAGCTCTTAGCCGCGATGCCGCCGTTCAACGGCGGCGGCGAGATGATCCGCGAGGTCTCGCGGGACTGGGTCACCTATGGCGACCCGCCGCATCGCTTCGAGGCCGGTACGCCGCCGATCGTGGAAGCCGCTGGGCTGGGGGCAGCGATCGACTACGTCGCCTCCATCGGCAAGCAGCGCATCGCCGCGCATGAGCATGATCTCGTCGCCTATGCGACCGAGCAGTTGCGCGAGATCAACTCGCTGCGCATCATCGGCAATGCCGCCGACAAGGGGGCGATCGTCTCGTTCGAGATGCAGGGCGCCCACGCCCACGACTTCGCCACCGTCATCGACCGCTCCGGCGTCGCGGTCCGCGCCGGCACCCATTGCGCCATGCCGCTGCTGGAGCGCTTCGGCGTCACAGCGACGTGCCGGGCGTCGTTCGCGATGTACAACACGCGGGAAGAGGTCGACGTGCTGGTGCGGGCGCTGAAGAAGGCGCAGGAATTCTTTTCGTAGAGGCGCCTTTTCCTACACGCAGTGATCGCGAAGAAGCGCTGCTCGTTGATGCGCCCTCTCCCCTTGTGGGAGAGGGCAGCACCGCTACCAGCCCTGGAATCGCTCGGGTGAGAGGTCGTCTCCGCGAGCCATGACCTTCTGGGTGCGCCGAGAGACCCCTCACCCGGCTGCCTTCGGCCTCCCCCCTCTCCCACAAGGGGAGAGGGTGCACCGAGTTCGCCGCGATACGCGCGATCAGTCAAAGCAGCAATCAAACAACCAAACCTACGCCGCCGCCGCCAGCGCCGCCTGGGCGTCGGCTCTGATGCGGCTCACCATCGAGCGGAAGCCGTTGGAGCGCTGCGGGGTCAAATGCTCGCGCAGGCCGAGTTTCTCGAACAGCGCGATCGGATCGGCGGCCAAGATCTCGGATGCGGTGCGGCCGGACACCATCGCGAGCAGGATCGCGACCAGGCCGCGGACGATGTGGGCGTCACTGTCGCCGATGAAGTCGAGCGCCGGCACTGCGGCGTCGTGCCGCACCGTGGTTGCAAGCCAGACCTGGCTGGTGCAGCCCTGCACCTTGTTGCCATCATTGCGGTCGGTATCGGGTAGCGGCGGCAGGCCGCGGCCCAACTCGATCACGTAACGGTAGCGGTCGTCCCAGTCGTCGAGCAGCGCGAAATTCTCGACGATGTCCTCGATGTCCGGTGCCCCCGGCGTCGCGGTCTGGGTCATCTTCAACATCATCCCCTCCTCGTCATCGGCTGATCTCCGTGGATACCAGGGCCAGCTATGCCGTCAGGCCCGGCTCGCTACCGCGCCGCGCCAGCACGGAATCGACCGCGTGCGTGACGCCGTCGAAGGTGATCGGCTTGGCGATGATGGCTTCCGCGCCCTGCCGCAGGCCGGCCAGCGCGAGCGGCGACTTGGTCGATCCTGCGACCACGATGATGCCGGCCTGATGCATCGTCCTGGCGAGCATGCCGACCGTCTCGGCGCCGTCGTCCTCCAGGATGCTCATCCCGATGAGGACGGCATGGGGCGTGGTCCGTGCGGCCTTGGTCAATGCGTCGGCGGTCTCCGCGAAGGTGAAGGTCTCGTGACGCTCACTGAGAATGTAGCCGAGCGCCGAGCGGATCACCTGATCGGCTTCAATGACAAAGACGCGCGTCTTGCTCGCCATCAATAGTACTCCTGCTGGCCCGTTCGAAAGCGGGTTTGATCTACATCAAGCAAACTCCGTACCGCCGCTCCTGGCCGGCCTCACGCGAGCGCTCCCCGGTGTTCTCTACGGAAGCGCCGCTCGGAGCCGCGGCGGCATGTGTCGTTTCGGACAGCACGGCGCGGGAGCGTCGGGTGAAAACCCCCGATGTCGGATTTGCAACAAGTACATCCTAGCGCCGAGCTTGGCCGCATCTCTTTCAAAACATGGCCTTTTTAACGATTCCAAAGCTCTGGCACAGCCGTTGCAAAACTGGGCTCAGGCAAAGGTTGAGGGCTGAGTGCACGCCGACGCTTCGGACGAGCGATGCTCTCCTTCCCAATAACCCGTCTGCCGGTTCTGGAGAGAGGACGCGGTCTCGCGATGCAAGGTGCATGCGAGACATTGGCAATCGGTTGATGGAGAGCATCATGGCAGCGCTGCGACAAATCGCATTCTACGGCAAAGGCGGCATCGGCAAGTCGACGACGTCACAAAACACCCTCGCGGCACTCGCCGAGATGGGCCACCGGATCCTGATCGTCGGCTGCGATCCGAAAGCGGATTCGACCCGCCTGATCCTGCACGCCAAGGCGCAGGACACCATCCTGAGCCTGGCCGCTGCCGCCGGCAGCGTCGAGGACCTCGAGATCGAGGAGGTCATGAAGGTCGGCTATCGCGACATCCGTTGCGTCGAGTCCGGTGGTCCGGAGCCGGGCGTCGGTTGCGCCGGCCGCGGCGTCATCACATCGATCAACTTCCTGGAAGAGAACGGCGCCTATGAGGACATCGACTACGTGTCCTACGACGTGCTCGGCGACGTGGTCTGCGGCGGCTTCGCGATGCCGATCCGCGAGAACAAGGCGCAGGAGATCTACATCGTGATGTCCGGCGAGATGATGGCGATGTATGCCGCCAACAACATCTCCAAGGGCATTCTGAAGTATGCCAACTCCGGCGGCGTGCGCCTGGGCGGCCTGGTCTGCAACGAGCGTCAGACCGACAAGGAGCTGGAGCTGGCGGAAGCGCTGGCCAAGAAGCTCGGCACCAAGCTTATCTACTTCGTGCCGCGCGACAACATCGTGCAGCACGCCGAGCTGCGCCGCATGACGGTGCTGGAATATGCGCCGGATTCGGTCCAGGCCGGCCACTACCGCTCGCTGGCGCAGAAGATCCACGCCAACGGCGGCAAGGGCATCATCCCGACCCCGATCACGATGGACGAGCTCGAGGACATGCTGATGGAGCACGGCATCATGAAGGCGGTCGACGAGAGCCAGATCGGCAAGACCGCCTCCGAGCTCGCCGCCACGGCGTAACCGCCACCGGTCATCCGGCCCATGATCTCTAAGGGCCGGATGACCCCCGCAACCGATCATCGAGGAAAAGCCAGATGAGCGTCATCGAGAAACAAAGCGTGGCCGAGATCAAGGCACGCAACAAGGAACTGATCGCCGAGGTCTTGAAGGTCTATCCGGAGAAGACTGCCAAGCGTCGCGCCAAGCACCTCAACGTGCACGAGAACGGCAAGTCCGACTGCGGCGTCAAGTCGAACATCAAGTCGATCCCCGGCGTCATGACCATTCGCGGCTGCGCCTACGCCGGCTCCAAGGGCGTGGTGTGGGGCCCGATCAAGGACATGATTCACATCAGCCACGGCCCGGTCGGCTGCGGCCAGTACTCCTGGGCGGCGCGCCGCAACTACTACATCGGCACGACCGGCATCGACACCTTCGTGACGATGCAGTTCACCTCCGACTTCCAGGAGAAGGACATCGTGTTCGGCGGCGACAAGAAGCTCGCCAAGATCATGGACGAGATCCAGGAGCTGTTTCCGCTGAACAACGGCATCACCGTGCAGTCGGAATGCCCGATCGGCCTGATCGGCGACGACATCGAGGCGGTCTCCAAGGTCAAGTCGAAGGAGTATGACGGCAAGACCATCGTTCCCGTCCGCTGCGAAGGCTTCCGCGGCGTGTCGCAGTCGCTCGGCCACCACATCGCCAACGACGCGATCCGGGACTGGGTGTTCGACAAGATCCCGGCCGACGCTGCGCCGCGCTTCGAGCCGTCGGACTACGACGTTGCGATCATCGGCGACTACAACATCGGTGGCGACGCCTGGTCGTCGCGCATCCTGCTCGAGGAGATGGGTCTGCGCGTGATTGCCCAGTGGTCGGGCGACGGCTCGCTGGCCGAGCTCGAGGCGACGCCGAAGGCGAAGCTGAACGTGCTGCACTGCTACCGCTCGATGAACTACATCTCGCGTCACATGGAAGAGAAGTACAATATTCCGTGGTGCGAATACAATTTCTTCGGGCCGAGCAAGATCGCCGAATCGCTGCGCAAGATCGCCAGCTATTTCGACGACAAGATCAAGGAGGGTGCCGAGCGCGTCATCGCGAAGTACCAGCCCCTGATGGACGCCGTGATCGCCAAGTACCGGCCGCGCCTCGAAGGCAAGACTGTGATGCTGTTCGTCGGCGGTCTGCGTCCGCGCCACGTGATCGGCGCCTATGAAGACCTCGGCATGGAGGTCGTCGGCACCGGCTACGAGTTCGGCCACAACGACGACTATCAGCGCACCGCCCAGCACTACGTCAAGGATGGCACGCTGATCTATGACGACGTGACCGGCTACGAGTTCGAGAAGTTCGTCGAGAAGGTCCAGCCGGACCTGGTCGGCTCGGGCATCAAGGAAAAGTACGTGTTCCAGAAGATGGGCGTGCCGTTCCGCCAGATGCACTCCTGGGACTACTCGGGTCCCTACCATGGCTACGACGGGTTTGCGATCTTCGCCCGCGACATGGACATGGCCATCAACTCGCCGGTCTGGAAGATGGCAAAGGCGCCCTGGAAGCAGGTGCCCAAGCCGTTGCTCCAGGCTGCCGAGTAACACCACCACCCACGGCCTGGCTCTCCTTCGGCGGAGAGCCAGCGCTCCCTGATCGACACAGGAAAATAGAGAGGGTTATCCCATGACGCAGAGTGCCGAACATGTGCTCGATCACTTCGAGCTTTTCCGTGGTCCGGAATACCAGCAGATGCTGGCGAACAAGAAGAAGATGTTCGAGAATCCGCGCGATCCCGCCGAGGTCGAGCGCATCCGCGAATGGGCCAAGACGCCCGAATATCGCGAGAAGAATTTTGCCCGTGAGGCGCTGACCGTCAATCCGGCCAAGGCCTGCCAGCCGCTCGGCGCCGTGTTCGTCGCCGTCGGCTTCGAGAAGACGCTGCCGTTCGTGCACGGCTCGCAGGGTTGCGTAGCTTACTACCGCAGCCATCTGTCGCGCCACTTCAAGGAGCCAAGCTCCTGCGTGTCGTCGTCGATGACCGAGGACGCAGCGGTGTTCGGCGGCCTCAACAACATGATCGACGGCCTCGCCAACGCCTACAACATGTACAAGCCGTCGATGATCGCGGTCTCCACCACCTGCATGGCGGAAGTCATTGGTGACGACCTCAACGCCTTCATCAAGACCTCGAAGGAAAAGGGCTCGGTTCCGGCCGAGTTCGACGTGCCCTTCGCCCACACCCCCGCCTTCGTCGGCAGCCATGTCACCGGCTACGACAACGCCATGAAGGGCATTCTCGAGCATTTCTGGGACGGCAAGGCCGGCACCGCGCCGAAGCTCGAGCGCGTTCCGAACGAGAAGATCAACTTCATCGGCGGCTTCGACGGCTACACCGTCGGCAACATCCGCGAGGTCAAGCACATCTTCGAGGAAATGGGGATCGAATACACGATCCTCGGCGACAACTCGAACGTGTTCGACACCCCGACCGACGGCGAGTTCCGCATGTATGATGGCGGCACGACCTTGGAGGACGCGGCCAACGCCGTCCACGCCAAGGCGACCATCTCGATGCAGCACTATTGCACCGAGAAGACCCTGCCGCTGATCAAGAACCACGGCCAGGAAGTGGTCTCGTTCCACCATCCGGTCGGCGTCACCGGCACCGATGCCTTCGTGATGGCGCTGTCGCGCATCACCGGCAAGGAGATCCCGGAATCGATCGCCCTCGAGCGCGGCCGCCTGGTCGACGCGATCGCCGACTCCAGCGCGCACATCCATGGCAAGAAGTTCGCGATCTACGGCGACCCGGATCTCTGCCTCGGCCTCGCCGCGTTCCTGCTCGAGCTCGGCGCCGAGCCGACCCACGTGCTCGCCACCAACGGCAACAAGGAGTGGGCCGAGAAGGTGCAGGCCGTGTTCGATAGCTCGCCGTTCGGCAAGAACTGCCACGTGTATCCCGGCAAGGATCTGTGGCACATGCGCTCGCTGCTGTTCACCGAGCCGGTCGACTTTCTGATCGGCAACACCTACGGCAAGTATCTGGAGCGCGACACCGGCACCCCGCTGATCCGCATCGGCTTCCCGATCTTCGATCGCCACCACAAGCACCGCTATCCGGTGTGGGGTTATCAAGGCGGCCTGAACGTGCTGGTCACGATCCTCGACAAGATCTTCGACGAGATCGACCGCAACACCAACGTGCCGGCCAAGTCGGACTACAGCTTCGATATCATCCGCTGAGTGACGGCGCGGCGGCCTTTCGGGGTCGCCGCGTTTCGATGTTGGGAGCGGGGCTCAAGGGGAGGCATGTCGTGCCTGAGCCTTGTCTTTCGAAAGACGCGCAATCGGTCGTCAACAGGAGAAGCCAATGAGCTCGCTTTCGGCCACGATCCAGAACGTCTTCAACGAGCCGGGTTGCGGCAAGAACGCCAACAAGTCCGAGGCCGAGCGCAAGAAGGGTTGCACCAAGCAGCTGCAGCCGGGCGGCGCGGCCGGTGGCTGCGCCTTCGACGGCGCCAAGGTCGCATTGCAGCCGCTGACCGACGTCGCGCATCTCGTGCACGGACCGATCGCCTGCGAAGGAAATTCCTGGGACAACCGTGGCGCCGCCTCCTCGGGCGCTTCGATCTGGCGCACTGGTTTCACCACCGACATCAACGAGACCGACGTCGTGTTCGGCGGCGAGAAGCGGCTGTACAAGGCGATCAAGGAAATCATCGAGAAATACGATCCGCCGGCGGTCTTCGTCTACCAGACCTGCGTGCCGGCCATGACCGGCGATGACATCAACGCGGTCTGCAAGGCGGCCTCGGCGAAGTTCGGCAAGCCCTGCATTCCCGTCAATTCGCCCGGCTTCGTCGGCCCGAAGAACCTCGGCAACAAGCTCGCCGGCGAGGCACTGCTCGACCACGTCATCGGCACCGTAGAGCCGGAGGTCACGACGCCCTACGATCTCAACATCATCGGTGAATACAATCTGTCCGGCGAGCTCTGGCAGGTGAAGCCGCTGTTCGACGAGCTCGGCATTCGCATCTCCGCCTGCATCTCCGGCGACGGCCGCTACAAGGATGTGGCGTCGTCGCATCGCGCCCGTGCGGCGATGATGGTGTGTTCCAAGGCGATGATCAACGTCGCCCGCAAGATGGAGGAGCGCTACGGCATCCCGTTCTTCGAGGGCTCGTTCTACGGCATCCAGGACTCCTCGGACTCGCTGCGCGAGATCGCGCGCCTGCTGGTCGAGCGCGGCGCGCCGGCCGATCTGCTGGATCGCACCGAGGCCGTCATCGCCCGTGAGGAGGCCAAGGCGTGGGCCGCGATCGAGCCGTTCAAGCAGCGGCTGACGGGCAAGAAGGTGCTCTTGATCACCGGCGGCGTGAAGTCGTGGTCGGTGGTCGCGGCGCTGCAGGAGGCCGGCATGGAGCTGGTCGGCACCTCGGTGAAGAAGTCCACCAAGGAGGACAAGGAGCGCATCAAGGAGCTGATGGGCCAGGACGCTCACATGATCGACGATATGGCGCCGCGCGATATGTACAAGATGCTCAAGGACGCCAAGGCCGACATCATGCTGTCCGGCGGCAAGTCGCAGTTCGTGGCGCTGAAGGCTGCGATGCCCTGGCTCGACATCAACCAGGAGCGTTCGCACGCCTTCATGGGCTATATCGGCATGGTCAAGCTGGTCGCGGAGATCGACAAGGCGATCTACAACCCGATGTGGGAGCAGCTGCGCAAGCGCGCGCCGTGGGAGACCGCCAACAATAATTGGCAGGCGAGGGCGATCGCGCAGGCCAATGCGGAAGCCGCGGCGCTCGCCGCCGATCCGGTTGCCGCGGAAGCCGCGCGCCGCGCCAAGAAGATCTGCCACTGCAAGTCGGTCGATCTCGGCACCATCGAGGACGCCATCAAGACTCATGGTCTGAGCGACGTCGCCGGCGTCCGCACTCACACCAACGCCTCCGGCGGTTGCGGGGCATGCGCCGGCCGGGTCGAGGACATCCTGGCGGCACAAAAGGCGCCGGCCGAACTGCTGCAGGCGGCGGAATAGGGCGGCGCACATGGCCAAGGTCACCATTGGAAAGAAGGCCTGCGCGGTCAATCCCCTCAAGATGAGCCAGCCGATCGGCGGCTCGTTCGCCTTCCTCGGCCTGCGCGGGGCGATGCCGCTGCTGCACGGCTCGCAGGGCTGCACCTCGTTCGGGCTGACGCTGTTCGTGCGCCACTTCAAGGAAGCGGTGCCGATGCAGACGACGGCGATGAGCGAGGTCGCCACCGTGCTCGGCGGCTATGAGAATGTCGAGCAGGCGATCCTCAACATTCATAAGAGACAGAAGCCGGAGATCATCGGCATCTGCTCGACCGGGGTCACCGAGACCAAGGGCGACGATGTCGACGGCTACATCAGGCTGATCCGCGAGAAGCATCCGGAACTGGCCAATTATCCACTGGTCTACGTCTCGACGCCCGATTTCAAGGATGCGTTCCAGGATGGCTGGGACAAGACAGTCGCCAAGATGGTCGAGGTGCTGGTCGACAAGCCGACCTCGACGCGGCGCGATCCGGCCCGCGTCAACGTGCTGCCGGGCTGCCATTTGACGCCGGGCGACATCGAGGAGCTCAGGACGATCTTCGAGGATTTCGGCCTGGAGCCGTCGTTCTTGCCGGATATCGGTGGCTCGCTGGATGGCCACATTCCCGACGAGTTCACGCCGACCACGATCGGCGGCATCGGGCTCGAAGAGATCGCGACCATGGGCAGCGCGGCCTGGACGATTGCGATCGGCGCGCAGATGAAGCGCGCGGCGGAGGCGATGCAGGCCAGGACCGGCGTGCCGTACCGGCTGTTCGAGCGGCTCTGCGGGCTGTTGCCGAACGACGAGTTCATGACGTTCCTGAGCGATATCTCGGGGCGTCCGGTGCCGGCAAAATATCGCCGGCAGCGCGGCCAGCTCGCGGATGCCATGCTGGATGCCCATTTCCACATCGGCGGCCGCAAGCTTGCGATCGGCGCCGAGCCGGATCTGCTGTTCGATGTCGCCAGCATGCTGCATGACATGGGTGCGCAAATTGCCGTGGCCGTCACCACGACCCAGTCGCCGGTGCTCGAACGCATGCCGTGCGAGGAGGTGCTGATCGGCGATCTCGAGGACCTGGAGACGCTCGCCAAGGCGCGCGACTGCGGTCTCATGATGACGCATTCGCATGGCCGCCAGGCTGCGGCGCGTCTCAAAATCCCGTTCTATCGGATCGGCTTCCCGATGTTCGACCGGCTCGGGGCAGGGCATTTGCTGACGGTCGGCTATCGCGGTACCCGCGACCTCGTCTTCGCGCTGGCCAATCTCATCATCGCCGATCGCGAGGACAACCATCAGCCGACGCCTGACACTTGGCTCGATCCGTGGAAGGACGTCCAGCAGGCATCGATCGACTCCGCCGTCGTGGCGCCACTGCATTGACGTTTCAGGAGAAAGGACCGACGACATGAAAGTCGCATTCGCTACCCAGGATCTGAAACGCGTCGACGCCCATTTCGGCTGGGCCAAGAACATCGCGATCTACGATGTCGACACTGCGGGGCATCGCTTCGTCGAGACCGTCGAGTTCGACGGCGATCTCAAGGAGGATGGCAACGAGGACAAGCTGGCGCCGAAGATTGAGGCAATCAAGGATTGTGCGATCCTCTATGTCGCCGCGATCGGCGGCTCCGGCGCCGCGCGTGTCGTCGCCAACAACATCCATCCGATGAAGGTCAATCAGCCCGAGGAGATCAGCGATCTCCTGGGCAAGCTGCAGGCCGTTCTGGCTGGCACGCCACCGCCCTGGCTGCGCAAGGCGCTCGCCAAGGGCCAGGAACGCGTTCTCGATTTCGAGGAATGAGGAAACCAACATGTCCGATACCGCCGTAGCAGTCGAAACGGTACCCGCCGAGCAGCGGCCCTTCGTCAAGGAACTCATCAAGGTCTGGCGCGCCCAGGACACCCACGGCGCCTGGGAGGGCAAAAAGGACATCGACCTGCTCGAGCCCTACATCCTGGACAAGGAGAAGCGGCGGGCGCTGCCGATCATCGGCGATCCCGATCCGGAGACGATCTGGCGGCTCGAACTGTTCTTCAACGCGGTCGCGTTGTCGATCGAGAAGGCCACCGGCGTGATGATCTCGCCGATGCTGAAGATGAGCCACGAGGGCTTTGGCCGCATGGTGCTGATCGGTGGCCGGCTGATCGTGGTCAACAAGCAGCTGCGCGACGTGCACCGCTTCGGCTTCGACAACCTCGGCAAGCTGGCCGACGAGGGCGACAAGTTCGTCAACGCCGGCGTTGAGATGATCGAGAAGTTCAAGGACGTCGCAAACTACTAACGGCGAGGATGGAGACAATGAGCGACCTGGACACCCTGAAGGCCGAGATCAAGAAGCTGTCGGCACGTGCCATGGATGCCAAGATGAACCTGCACGACTTGTCGGAGGAGCTGCCCATCAACTGGGACCAGATCCTGCCGACGGCGCAGAAGGCGCATGAAGCCTTTGCCGAGTTGGAGAAGAAGCGGGCCGAGCTGAAGAAGCTCGAGACCGCGTAGGCTTACATAGGACCCGTCATCATGTCCAATTCAACCCGTGACGGCCGCGACTGGCGGCCGGACTATCTGGTCGCCATCGACGCCGGAAAGTGTATCGGCTGCGGCCGCTGCTACAAGGTCTGCGGTCGCGAGGTCATGACCTTGAAGGGCATCAACGACGAGGGCGAGTTCGTCGAGCTCGATGACGACGAGGATGACGAGGTCGAGAAGAAGATCATGGTCATGCACGACACCGGCGCCTGCATCGGCTGCGGCGCCTGCGCCCGCGTCTGTCCGACCAGCTGCCAGACCCATTCGCCGGCGGCGTGAGATCATCGAGCGTGCTGTCATGGTGCGGATGGAGGCAAAGTTCACGATCGGCCAGGTGACCCGGCACCGCGTCTACGACCTGCGCGGTGTCGTGTTCGACGTCGACCTGTCATTCTCGGAAGAAGAGGGCTGGCGCGCCATCACCATGGACACCAGGCTCGACAAGGAGCAGCCGTTCTACTACCTGCTCGCCGAATGCGGCGACAGCAGCTACATCGCCTATGTTCCGGAGCAGAACTTGGTGGCGGACGTCACGGGTGAGCCGGTCAAGCATCCCGATATCGGCGAGCTGTTCGATGTCGACGACGCCGGCAGCTACCGGTACCGCGGGCGGGTTTTTCAATAACGTATTGGAAAGCCGAGAGCGGCCGTCATTGCGAGGAGCCGCAGGCGACGAAGCAATCCAGAGTCCTCGCGTGGACCTGGATCGCGTCGCTGCGCTCGCGATGACGGCGATGGATTGGTAGGGTGGGCAAAGGCGCCTGGGCGGTTTTTCCACGCCGATTCAGCCAATGCGCCGTGCCCACCATTTTTCGGCGTGCGGGACGAAGATGGTGGGCACGCCATCGATCGCCGCTGCGCGTCGCCCGCTGGCTTTGCCCACCCTACGAATCAATGCCTACTCGATCCCCTGTTCCCGCGCCTTCCACATCGCGGCGATCCGGAAGCGCTCGTTGATCGCGGCGGGGTTGGCGAGGATTTCGGCCTGGGCCGCAGCGAACGCACCCTCGACGGTCGCGGCCTCGTCCTTGGTCAAAGTGATGCGGCCGGCCATGTGGGTCGCGTCGGGCGCGGCCTCCCAGATCTTGCGTCGGTTCGGATGCAGCTTGACTTCGACCAGCTCGAACGCCTCGAGCTCGCCTTCGAGACAGATTGCCAGCCCAATCACCTCGACCTTGCGGCCGTCCTGCGTGGTCTTGACCAGGGTTCTTGCCATGCTCGTGCTCCCGTCATTCGTCTGTGCACATCACGCCGCCACCGCCGTGTCGTCGAGCTGGCTCCATTCCGCCCAGGACCCGTCGTAGACGGCAACATCCGGACGTCCCAGCCCATAGAGCGCCAGCGCCAGCATGCATGACGTGATGCCCGAGGCGCAGGTGGTGACGATCGGCTTCTCCAGATCGATGCCGGCACTCGCGAATCGGGCTGCGAGCGCGTCGGGCGCCATGAGCACGCCCGTGTCCGGGTCGACCAGATCGGCCCAGGGCAGATTGATCGCGCCGGGGATGTGGCCCTGGCGCTTGAACGTGAACACGTCCGCTTGGGTGCCATCGAACTTGCCGGGCCCACGGGCGTCGACCAGCTGCGCGCCGCCACTCTGCACGGCGGCCGAGGTGGTCACAAGCTCCGGCCTGAAGCTTGCGCTGAAACTCGCCGGCACCGGGCGCACCGGCGTCATCTCGGCCGGCCTCTTCTCCTTGGTCCATTTGCCGAAGCCGCCGTCGAGCAGGGCGACGTTGTCGTGCCCGAACACGCGGAACATCCACCACACGCGGCCCGCGGCGGAGCCGCCATAGTGGCGGTCATAGACGATGACGCGGTCGGCATTGCTGATGCCGAGCAGCCCGACCTTGTGGGCGAAATCCTCCGCTGACGGCAGCATGTGCGGCAGCGGGCTCGACTTGTCGGCGACCTGGTCGATGTCGAAATGCACCGAGCCCGGCAGATGCCGGCCGCGATATTGCGTACGGCCATCGAGATTGGTGCTCGGATGATGCCAGGTGCAGTCGAGGATCTTGGTGGCGGGATCGGTGAGATGTTGCGCCAGCCATTCGGAGCTGACCAGGGCGTCAGAGAAGTCTGTGCTCATGCATTCGCTCGCGATGTCGTTAAACCAACAGGAGAGACCTGGTCCAAGGCGTGACGGCGTCCGCCGTCACAGCGTCTTCGGCATCGGGTAGCCCGGACGCGGACGGGTGTCGTAGTATTCCGGACGCTCCGGCCAGCCGCCTTCGGCGATGATCTTGAAGGTCGCGACCGTAACCGGCGCGCCGGGCGAGCATGACACTTCGGTGAACTTGATCTCGCGCTCGCCTGGGCCGGCGGAGAAATCGGCGACAGTGGTGCCGTCCGCCTTGCGCGCCCGCGCAAAGCCGGGCGTGCCGACGGTGGCCGCCGGCACGGGCGTCGCGACGAAGTTCGGCTGCTCGAGGCCATCCACCGCGGGGCCGAAGGCGGGCGAGCCGAACGTGAAGGTCGCGAGCACGCCGCTGCGGTCGACCGGCTTGTCCGCGGTAATCGGACGCGCCACCGAGTAGACCGTCAGCGTGCCGCCCTCCAATGCCGTCTTGATGTCGTCGAGCGAGCTCTCGACGAATTCCAGTGCCACGTTCATGTCGATCTCCTTACAAAGCCGTATTTGCAGGAGAAATTTTCAAGTTCTGTGCCAATCTCTCGCAGCAGCGAAGAAAGCCAGGCGGACGGGCGGAGTTGCGCGAATCTTGCAACGCGTTCCGCAGGCGAGCCGACCGCCGCTCCCGCTGCGCTGAAGCGGCCGTGTCGGAGATGCGCCAGACATCGATGAGGCCCGACATGACGACCGACGTCGCCTACGCCATCTGCAGCTTCAACGACATCCCGAGCCGCCGCGCCATGGGCTTTCAGCTTATGGTCGTAGCCGAGGACGGAACGCAACGTCCGTGGCCGATCTTCGTGATCCGCTGGGGCAAGCAGGTGTTCGGATATCTGAACATGTGCCCGCACGATAAGGTCAATCTCGACTGGGAGCGAAATCAGTTTCTGGACGGCAACGGCCTGCGCATCCTGTGCGGCAAGCACGGTTCGCTGTTCGAGATCGGCACCGGGCTCTGCGTCGACGGCCCGTGCAAGGGCGAGAGCCTGACGCCGGTGGCGTTGAGCGTCCTCGATGGCGACATCTGCGTGACCGGCGTGACCTTGGTCGAGGATGAAGAGGATGAGGACGAGACCGGCCTGCAATGCGAGGAAGGCTGAGGCTGCGATCCCGGCGAAGTCCCGACGGCAACTGCCGGGACTTCATCTTGCATATGAAGAAGAGGACGATGTCAGACCGGTCGGTTCTCGTTGCGGTTCTTGACCGGCTCCATCCTGGCCAGTGCATCCGCGTAAGGCACGAGATCGTAATTCTCACGGAAGTCCTTGGCGGTGTCGAGCACGTAGTCGAGCTTGCCTGCGGTATCGAGCTTCTTGATGTCGTTCTTGTCGATCGACAGCAGCTCCAGCATCTCCTTCCAAACCGTGGATTCGTCGCAAGGCAGCACGTAGAAGGTGATGTCGTCGATCTTGATGCGGTACTTCACCAGGAGATCGATGTTGTTGCAGAACATGAAGTACTTTCCGTCAGGCTGCAGCAGACCCTTGAGCACCTCAGCCGCGGTCTCGAGATAGGCCAGCGAGTGGATGTAGCCGGCCAGCACCGGGATCGTCGAGGCGCCGTCCTGCGCGATCGTGAGCACCTGCTCGATCGAGAAGTCCGGCGGACGCTTCTCGTCCGCGACCTGGGTCTGGAATTTCAGCGCGATGTCGCCGCGGAAGCCGAACCGTCCCGGCCTGGTGGTCGGCGCCTTGAGGACGGCGTTGAGCAGCCGTCCTTCCTTGTCGAGCTGCGCGAGCGCGGTGGTCTCGATCGCAACCGTCTTCTCCAATGTCGTCATCAGCAATCCCCTCGCATGTCCTGGTGAGCCGTCTCGCCGCACGGCGCGGTCGAAAAGGGCTGGAATGCAAATTGTCTGCCGGTGTGTGCTGCGTCTTGATTTACTTAGTCTTTCGCCCACGACCTCAGAGCATTGTCGGGTTTCCGCCGCGACATCCTTTCGGCACGTCCGAGGCCGGCGCAAATCATCCGTGTCGGAAACCCGACATGCGTCGGAAACGCCACAGCGACTTTGCGAAAAGCCGTGTCGTTTCAGTTAATTGCTGCATGGCATGAGACTTGCCATTCCTGTTCGCAACAGCCGAATGGGAAAGGCAAGATGATGATGATCAACCTGACCGACAGCGCCATCAACGCGGTTCGCAACGCGATCACGACCTCCGACAAGCCGGTCGACGGCCTCAGGATCATGGTCGAAGCCGGTGGCTGCGCCGGGCTTAAATACAATATGGGCCTCGTTAGCGGCAGCGAGCCGGAGGACACCGTGATCGAGCGCGAGGGCGTGCGCGTGCTCGTCGATCACAAGAGCCTCGAATATCTCGAAGGCACGACGATCGATTTCGTCATCGCGCTGGAAGGCTCCGGCTTCACCTTCGAGAATCCGAATGCCAAGTCAAGCTGTGGCTGCGGCAAGTCGTTCGCTTGATTCTTCGCTCGATCATTCAACACGCGAGAAGTGAAACCATGCTGGTCGAATCCCAGGGCATCGTCGAAGCGCCGTCGCAGATGAGCGAGCGCGAGCGGATCATCCGGGCCGTGATCGAGGAGGTCCGTCCGAACCTCAAGCGCGACGGCGGCGATTGCGAGCTCGTCGAGATTGATGGCAACAAGATCATGGTCAAGCTCGCCGGCGCCTGCATCTTCTGCAAGCTCGCCAGCGCGACGCTCGAGGGCATCCAGGCGCGCATGATCGAAAAGCTCGGCGAGTTCGTTCGCCTCGTTCCGGTGGCCGGCGCAGCCAAGGCGCGGCATTAAGGAGCGGCCTTGCGTCCGGTCTATCTCGACAACAACGCGACGACCCGTGCGGATCCTGAGGTCGTCGCCGCGATGTTGCCGTTCTTCTCGGAGCAGTTCGGCAATGCGTCGTCCTCGCACGCGTTCGGCAGCGAGGTGGCCAGCGCCGTGAGACAGGCGCGCAAGAGCCTGCAGGCGCTGTTAGGGGCCGTCTTCGAGCACGAGATCGTCTTCACGTCGGGTGGCACGGAGTCCGACAACAGCGCGATCCTATCGGCGCTGCAGACCCAGAGCGGCCGCGACGAGATCGTCACGACGGCGGTGGAGCATCCCGCAATCCTGTCGCTGGTCGAGTATCTCAGGGACAAGCGCGGCCTCACGGTGCACCTGATCGGCGTCGATGCGGCCGGTTGCCTCGATCTCGAGGCCTACAAGCGCGCGCTCGGACCCCGCACTGCGATCGCCTCGGTGATGTGGGCCAACAACGAGACCGGCACGCTGTTCCCGATTCCGGAGCTGGCGAAGCTCGCACATGACGCCGGTGCGCTGTTTCATACCGATGCCGTTCAGGCTGTCGGCAAGGTCGCGATCGATTTGAAAGCTGCCGGCGTCGACATGCTGTCGTTGTCGGGCCACAAGCTGCACGGCCCCAAGGGTATCGGTGCGCTGTATGTCAGAAAGGGCACGCCGTTCGCGCCGCTGGTGCGCGGCGGCCCGCAGGAGCGCCGCCGCCGCGGCGGCACCGAGAACGTGCCTGCGATCATCGGTCTCGGCAAGGCGGCCGACCTCGCCGGACAACATCTTGCCGACGAGCAGGGCCGGGTGCGCGCGCTGCGCGACCGGCTGGAGCAGGGCATCATCCAGGACGTCGGCCATTGCGCCGTGCTGGGCGATATCGAGCACCGGCTGCCCAACACGTTGAACATCGCCTTCCAGCATCTCGAAGGTGAGCCGATCGTGATGCGCCTGAATCAGGCGGGCATCGCGGCTTCGCTCGGCTCGGCCTGCGCGTCCGGCTCGATGGAGCCGTCGCATGTGCTGCGCGCGATGAACGTGCCGTCGGATCTGCTCCGCGGCGCCGTCCGCTTCTCGCTATCGCGCGACACCACCGACGACGACATCACGCGCGTGCTGCAGGTCCTGCCCGACATCGTCGCCAGGCTGCGTGAGACCTCGCCGGCCTGGCTGCAGCATCATCCTTCACAATCGGCGGCCCCCCTTCGATCCACGGAGCTCACGTAATGAAAGTCATGATCCGCCGCTCGCCGGAAACGGGCCTGTCGATCTACGTCCCCAAGAAGGACCTCGAGGAGCCCATCGTCGAGTCCGAGCACGAGTCCTTGTGGGGTGGCTGGATTCGCATCGCCAATGGCTGGGTGCTCGAACTGCCGCAGATGGCCGCCGACACGCGGCTGCCGATCACGATCAATGCGCGCAAGCGCGGTGGCGAAGGGGACGAGTGATGAATGCGCCGCTTCCTCATATCGACATCGTCAGACAGGCTGATGCCGAAGCCCTGCTCAAGGACGTCGTGGCCCGGCTGAAGGCCGGCAAGGTCGTTCCGTATCTCGGTCCCGGCGTCTCGGAGCAATCCGGCGCGGCGGTGCCGATGAATCCTGAAGCGCTGGCCGCGTTCTTCGGCACCAAGGTGGCGCTGCCGCGCCGCGCCAAGGGCAATGCGTGGGCTTCCGCGCAGCACATCGAGAGCACGCGCCACCGCTCGACGGTGACGGCGCTGATGGCTGAAGCCTTTGCCGCGCCCGTCGCGCCGACACCGCTGCAGCAGTATCTGGCGTCGCTGCCGCTGCCGATGGTCGTCGACAGCTGGTATGACGGCGCGATGCGGACGGCGCTCGCCGGGCGCGGCGATTGGGGCGAGGTGCAGGGCATCACGCGGGCCGGAATCGGCGAGGACCGCTGGTATCGCTTCTACGACGCTGCGGGCGCCGAGAGCGATCGTGAGAAGGCCGGAAGCTGGACCACGCTGCTCTACAAGCCGCATGGCGGGACCACGCCAGCCAAGAACTTCCTGATCACAGACGCCGACTATGTCGAGGTCCTGACCGACATCGACATCCAGACGCCGATACCCGACACGGTTAAGGACCGGCGCACCGACCGAAGCTTCCTGTTCATCGGCTGCCGCTTCAACGACCAGTTGCTGCGCACCTATGGCCGTCAGGTGATCAAGCGCTCCGGCGACGAGCATTACGTCCTGGTCGAGCCTGACTCATTGTCGAAGAACGAGCTGAAGTTCTTCATCGCCGAGCGGTTGACGCCGATCGCGATTCCGCTGGCCCGCGCGACCGAGATCATCATCGGCGGCTGAGCGAAACCACGACACCGTAAATCGAACAGCGCGGCCGCAAGCTGCGCTGTTTTGCCGTTCGTTCCTGTGTCCCAATTCGAGTCTGTAACGTTTCTAACAACGCCCGAAACGAGAGCCTTTCGCATGTTGGCAAGGCGACAGGCGCGATGATCTGGCTAAGGCGTTGATAGTCTGACGAAATGATCTTGTCCGCGGCGTGGCACGCGAGTTGCTGAACCCTAGCCCAAGGCGGTTTGCGGCTCGCCAGCAACGTAAGGAGCGGACATGGACGCGTCAGTGCAGCACGAACAGGCGACGATACCGGACGGCGACAAGCTGAGCTCGGTGATGCAGACCATCGCGGAACACAAGGGCTGCGGCACCTCGGGCGGCAGCGGCAAGGCGAGCTGCGGCTCGGGCGCCGGCGAGAACGACCTGCCGCCGGAGATCTGGGAGAAGGTGAAGAACCATCCCTGCTACAGCGAGGAGGCGCATCATCACTACGCGCGCATGCACGTCGCCGTCGCGCCCGCCTGCAACATCCAGTGCAACTACTGCAACCGAAAGTATGACTGCGCCAACGAGTCGCGTCCGGGCGTGGTCAGCGAGAAGCTGTCGCCGGAACAGGCCGCCAAGAAAGTGCTCGCTGTCGCCTCGACCATTCCGCAGATGACCGTGCTGGGCATTGCCGGTCCGGGCGATCCGCTCGCCAATCCGGAGAAGACGTTCAAGACCTTCGAGCTGATCGCTCGCACCGCCCCCGACATCAAGCTCTGCCTGTCGACCAACGGCCTCGCGCTGCCCGATCACGTCGACACCATCGCCGGCTTCAACGTCGATCACGTCACGATCACCATCAACATGGTTGATCCCGAGATCGGCGCCAAGATCTATCCCTGGGTGTTCTGGAAGCACAAGCGCTACACCGGCGTCGAGGCTGCCAAACTGCTGACCGATCGCCAGTTGCAGGGCCTGGAGATGCTGACGGAGCGTGGCATCCTCTGCAAGGTCAATTCGGTGATGATCCCCGGCGTCAACGACAAGCATCTCGTCGAGGTCAACAAGGCGGTGAAGTCGCGCGGCGCGTTCCTGCACAACATCATGCCGCTGATCTCCTCGCCGGAGCACGGCACCGTGTTCGGCCTGACCGGCCAGCGCGGCCCGACCGCGCAGGAGCTGAAGGCGCTGCAGGACGAGTGCGAAGGCGAGATGAACATGATGCGGCATTGCCGGCAATGCCGCGCCGACGCCGTGGGCCTGCTCGGTGAGGATCGCTCCGCCGAATTCACCACCGACAAGATCATGGCGATGGAGGTGAACTACGACATCGACAGCCGCAAGGCGTATCAGGAGGCGGTCGAGCAGGAGCGTGTCGCCAAGGTCGTGGCGAAGCAGGAGGAGCTCGCCTCGCTCGCCGGCCAGTCCAGCGACATCAAGCTGCTGATCGCGGTCGCGACCAAGGGCTCGGGCCTGATCAACGAGCATTTCGGACACGCCAAGGAGTTCCAAGTCTACGAGCTCTCCACGGCCGGAGCCAAGTTCGTCGGTCACCGCCGCGTCGACCTGTACTGCCAGGGCGGCTATGGCGACGAGGACAGCCTGGAGACCGTCATCCGCGCCATCAACGACTGCCATGCGGTGTTCGTGGCCAAGATCGGCGGCTGCCCGAAGAGCGACCTGCAGGCCGCGGGCATCGAGCCCGTGGATCAGTTCGCCCATGAGTTCATCGAGAAGTCCGCGATCGCCTGGTTCAAGAGCTACCTCGACAAGGTGAACAGCGGCGAGATCCAGCACGTCGTGCGCGGTGACGCCGAAATTCGCCAGGGCGCCCTGATCTCGGCAGCGTGACATCAGACCCCGGCGGCGCCGTCGCGTCGCCGGGCCCCTTCGACAGGAGCCTTTAATGACCTTGAAGATCATTGCCTCGCAGTGCACGAGCTGCTCGGCCTGTGAACCCGAATGTCCGAACGTGGCGATCTCGGAGAAGAACGGCACCTTCGTGATCGATCCGAAGAAGTGCACAGAATGCATCGGCCATTTCGACGAGCCGCAATGCGCGGCGGTCTGCCCGGTCGACAACACCTGCGTGATCGACAATTCGTTCCCGCGCTATCAGCCGCCGGCTTGAGGGAGACCGAGATGAACTTCACGCTCACGCCAGCCGCGCAGAAGTTCATGCGCATGATGCTGCGGGCTGACGGCACTGCGGGCTCTGGTTTCCGTCTCGCGGTGTCGCCCGGCGGTTGCTCGGGACTTGCTGCCGATATCACCGTCCTCGCGACGCCGCAGCCCGGCGATGCGGTGGTTGAACGCGATGGCGTCAGGCTGTTCCTGCCGGCGGAGAGCCGTTTGCTGCTCGACGGCGTCACCATCGACTTCGCGGATACCGCGACGCAGACCGGCCTCGTGTTTCACGATCCGAAGCAGGTCTCGTGCTCGACCCATGCCTTGAAGGCGCTGGAGCACTAGGACAGCTCGCCATGCCCACCGACGCCCGGCCCAGCTCTCAGACCGCCATCGAGGACGCGCTGCTTGCCGACGCGCTGCTCGGCGGCGGCCTGCCGGAGGAGGCCGAGTATCATCTGTGGCAGGCGGGCCAGAGCTATCATCTCGACGATGTCGCGGAGACGCATCTGAAAAAGGCGGAAGCGCTGGTGCCTGGGCATGCGGCGGTCCTGATCGGCTTCTACCGGTTCTATTTCTACAAGGGACGGCTCGCTGACGCGTTGCGCATCGCCAAGCGGTGCCTCGCCAAGGCGGCCGTCGAGAACCGCTTGCCGCCGCATTGGCGCGACGTTCGCGCCAGTCATGCCGAGTTCGGCAGCTATGACAACATGCTGCCGCGCTTCTTCATGTTCACCTTGAAGGGATACGCCTATTTGCAGATGCGCCTCGGCAATCTCGTCGAGGGACGGCTCGCGGTGCAAAAGCTGCTCGAGCTCGATCCCAGCGACAAGATCGGCGCACGCGTCCTGCTCGAGGTGGTCGACCGGGTGGAGCTCGACGATGAATGACGACATCGACGAGGCCATCGACTGGCAGGGTAACGAGATCAGTTGTGCAGGCTGCGAACACGCGCAGCTCAACGCATCCGGCGGCTGTCGCCTTCGGCACGCCTGCGTGCACGACCGCTACGCCCGCCGCATCGACCGCTTCTTCAACTGGAATCCGGCGCTCGCCAACGGCTACGTCAAGCATCCGCATTTCGAGGTGCGTGCTATCGCGGCCAAGCATGCCAGCCCGTTCTTTCTGCCTCCGCTGCTCGATGATCCCGAGGAGACGGTGCGCTGGAACGCTGCGCGGCGGCTGCCGAAGCGGCTGGTGCTGCGGCTGCGCCATGATCCGCATCGCGAGGTCCGCATCCGGATCGCGACGGTGCTCGATCCGGAAGATCTGATGCCGATGATGATGGACGACGACTATTACGTCCGTCTCGTCGTGGCGCGCCGCATCGTGCCGTCCGTGCTGGGCCGCATGATGGGAGACCCGGAGGCCGAGGTCCGCCGCGTCGTCGCGCGGCGCATCCCGAGCGACTGGCTGCTCGGCATGATCAGCGACCCCGATCCGCGAGTGCGGCTCGAGATCGCCGAGCGCCTCGCGCCGGATCTCCTCACCGCGATGCGCAAGGACGCCGACTGGCGGGTGCGTCACGAAGTTGCGAGCCGGATCGCGCTCAGTGAGCTCGCGGAGCTGGTGCGCGACGAGGACCCGCTGGTGCAGGAGATGGCGCGCGGCCGGCTCGCGAGCCGCTTCGGAGCTGCGATGGAGAAACCGGCATGAGCAACATCGTTCGTGACAGCGAGGTCGTGGAGTTGTCAGCGCCGCCGTATTTCACGTTTGGCGAGAAGGTCAAGGCGAAGCGCACGATCCGCAACGACGGCACCTATGCAGGCAAGGAGATCGGCGAGGTCCTCGCGAAGAAGGGCGAGATCGGTTACGTCGTGTCGATCGGGACCTTCCTGCAGCAGTTCTACATCTACGGCGTCGAGTTTCTCGAAAGCGGGAACCGCGTCGGCATGAAACGCAAGGAGCTCGAGGCCACCGTTCCCCGCGGGGAGGCCGAGGACGAGCTGCCGCTGCCGGGAGCATACAAGTCATGATCGAGCCGCGCCTGCCGAAATATCAATGGGGTCAGCGCGTGAAGGCGCTGATCGATCTCGTCAACGACGGTTCGTTCCCGAATGCGCCGGCCGAGGCCAAGCTCGTCGGCGTTGGCGACTTGGGCGAGATCGTCCAGGTCGGCACCCACACCGAAGCGAACATGCCGATCTATCTCGTCGAGTTCGGCGAGCAGCTGGTGGTGGGCTGTCTCGAAGAGGAGATCGTCCCGGTCTAAGGGAGATGATCAGCCATGGCCGCAACCGCGCTCAAGCCCAGCGTCATTCTGCCCGCACATCCCAACGAGCTGGATCGCAGGCGGATCGAGCGCGCGCTGAAGTCGCGCAAGCGCTATCGCTATGTCGAGCCGACGGTCTTGCCGGTCAACGAGGGGTATCACGTCAGGAGCCCGTGCTGCTCACGCAACATCGACAAGGACGGCGGGGTGATCGACGTCGCTTTGCTGCGTCACGATCCGGCGAATGCGATGTGGAAGCTGTTCTGGAGAGATCACGGCCAGGGAACATGGGAGCTGCACAGCGTGCACAAGCGGTTGACCGCGGCGGTCGACGAGCTGAACGCCGACCCTGAGCGGATATTCTGGCAGTAGGACGAAGAGGACGGGTGACATGGCACTTGCCGAGCAGGAACTGAATGAGATCGAGCAGGTCCTCACTGGACCCGATGCCGGCAGCGCGGCGTTCGGCGAATTGCGCCGTCGCTTCCCCAAGCTGGTCCTGACGCGTTGCGATGCCTCCGACGTAACCGAACAGCCGTTCCGCAGCTACGCGGCGTTCGACCTGCATCTGCTCGATGCCAGCGACCATTGCGCCGGCGTGACCGACGATCCCGCGAAGGCCACCGGCCTGATCCTGGCCAGGCGGAGCTGATCATGACCAAGCCCTATCTGGTGCATGACGCCGATCGACAGGAGCAGGACGAGGCTGAGTTGACGCCGGTCGGTTTCGACTTCATCCCGTTGTCCGATCCTGACATCACGACGGCGGAGATCGCCGCCGTGGAGGCGACTTTGCGGTCGCCGCGGCTGTCCTGCGGTCCGCTCGTCGAGGAATTCGAAGCGGCATTCGCGGCCTATCTCGGCCGCAAATATGCCATCGCGGTGCCGAGCGGGACGCTGGGCCTGGTGCTCGTCCTCAAGGCTATGGGGATCGGCCCCGGCGACGAGGTGATCGCGTCGTCCTATTCGTTCCGCGAGGTCGCGCACGCGATCAGTATCGTCGGCGCTAAGCCGGTCTTCGTCGATATCGACTACTATTCGGGCACGCTGGCGCCAAGCAAGATCGGGGCGCGCCTCACTGAGAAGACCAAGGCAATCCTGGCCGGCAACACCAACGGGCATCCGGCCAAATGGTCGGAGCTGCAGGCGATCGCCAAGGCGCACAATCTGCCCCTGATCGAGGATTCGACCGAGGCGATCGGCTCGAAATATCAGGGCGCGCTGGTCGGCACCTTCGGCGTCGCGTCGGTGTTCGACTTCTCGCAGCCTTTTGCATTGACCTGCGGTGAGGGCGGCATGGTCGTCACGGATGACGTCGACATTGCGGTCGCCGTACGTCGCCACCGCTTGCACCGGCTGGACGAGCGCGGTTCGGTCGTGGTCAGCAGCAGCCCGTCCCACCAGGCTGTCATGAGCGACGTGACGGCGGCGCTGGGCCTCGCACAGCTGAGGCGAGTCGACGAGATCCTCGAACGCCGCAAGCTGATCGAGCAGATCTATTATAGCCAAGTGCAATCGTTCGAGGGAATCAAGGATCCCTATGTCGGGCCTGATGTCACCGACGTGAACTGGTTCCTGTATCAGGTGCATCTGGGCACGCGGTTCTCGAAGTCGAGCCGCGATTCGATCGTCGAGGATCTCAGGGTCGAACAGGTCGAGGCGATCGCTTATTCCAATCCGCTGCATCTGCAACGACACTATTTCAACATGGGCTATCGGCGGGGCGACTATCTCGTGACCGAGAAGGTCGCCGATCGCGTCGTAGCCCTGCCGTTCCACGTCCACCTGACCACGGACCAGATCGCCTTCATCGTCGCGACCATGAAGGACGCATCGGTCAATGTCGGAGCGGGCGCGGCGATCTACTGACGAGTTCTGATCTCAAACTGGAAGAGGAGAATCCAAGTGGCGACATTGACGGTAATGCCATCAGGCAAGACGATCGAGGTGGGCGAGGGCACCACCATTCTCGCGGCGCTGCTCGGCGCCGAGGTCGACATCCAGCACAAATGCGAGGGCCAGGCGAAGTGCGGCTCCTGTCACATCTTTCTGCAGGAGGGACGCAAGGGCGTGTCGAAGGTCTCCAAGCTGGAGAACGAGAAGCTCGACACCATCGTCGGCGTCGGCTCGAAATCCCGGCTCGCGTGCCAGGCGACCATCCTGGGCACCGAGAACGTCAAGATCGAGTTGCTCGGCTTTGGCTCGGGTCTGTAACAGGAGGATCAGATGGACAATGTGACGCTCCATGTCCGCTTTGCCAATGACGGCACGGTGGCTGAAATCAGCGAGCGGCCGGTCGGCCTGACGCCGCAGCAATGGTTCGACAAGTTGAGTGAGGCGATCGGAATGAAGGCCTATCAGACCTTCGCCGGCGGTCGCGGCGTGTTTAAGGTGGCGCGCGACCAGATCGAGGCCTTGAAGACCGCAGCCGTGTCGTCGTGACGGCTGCACTGCAGACTCATACTTGAAGCGGCTGCGTAATGACGGATACAGGGCGGGATTGCCGGTTCTTCGTCTCGTATACGGGCATCAAGCTGCCGCTGCGGCTGGTCACGGCGATCGCGCCGGAGCAGCTGTCGAACCGCAACACCTTCATCCGCGGCTATTTCGATGCCGCGGGTGCGCTCACCGGATTCGAAAAGATCGTCTATGGTGAGATCGAGCTCACGCATCGCTACAGCTACCATGCCAATGGGGCGCTGAGCCGGGCCGAGATCGTGATGCTCGACGAGGATCCGGTGACGCTCAATTTCGACGAGAACGGCGTCCCTGTCGCTGGACAGGCCGCTGCGTGAGGAGGAGGGATCGTGACCGTCGCCAAGCTGATCGAGGTCCTTGCCAGCATGCCCAAGGACGCTATCGTGCTGATGGACAGCGGCGGCGGATTGTCGCGTGTCGATGCGCTGGAGCTTGTGGACGAGCAGGGACCTGGCGCCCCGGCTGAGGTCATCCTGCAGCCGAGCTTGGACGAGTAGAGACAGGAACGGCCGGATGGCGGACGCTGGGACTTCAGAGACTGGAACTCCGGGTGCAGGGCCGGTCGCGACCCCCTATGAGCGGATCGGCGGTGCCGTCGTGGTCGACCGTCTCGTCGAATCCTTCTACCATCGAATGGATACTTTGCCCGATGCCAAGGGCATCCGCGCCATGCACGGCAGCAATCTCGGGCCTATCAAGTACATCCTGAAGCGCTATCTCTCCGAATGGCTTGGCGGCCCCAAGCTGTACTCGCCCGAGAAAGGCCATCCGCGGCTGCGCCAGCGTCACATGGGCTTCGCCATCGGCAATGCCGAGCGCGACGCCTGGCTGCTGTGCATGCGCGGCGCGCTCGAGGAGACGGTGACCGACGTCCAGGCGCGGCACGACGTCGACGTCGCCATGACCAAGCTCGCCGACTGGATGCGCAACCAGGCCGGCAACCCGCACGATGCTCGCGCCGCGCGGCCATAGGCCTGCGGTTGCGTCATTGCGAGGAGCAAGGCGACGAAGCAATCCAGAATCGTCGTGTTGCGCTAGATTGCTTCGCTGCGCTCGCAATGACGGAGACTGCGCGGCGCGTAGGGTGGGCAAAGCGAAGCGTGCCCACCACGACTCCATCAGCCGATGATAGCCGATGGAATGGTGGGCACGGCGAGCTTCGGGCAAGCCTAGCAATTGCCGCCGGTGGCGCCTTTGCCCACCCTACGGCTCCGGAACGGCCGAGCTAATACAATGGCACGCCGAAGAAGTTCTCGTCGTCGCCGCCCCAGGCGCGGTGTAGCGCCAGGGCGTTCTGCCATTGCATCATCTCGGCCTCGCTGGCATTGCGATGCGTGATCCTGCCGTCCGGCACCTCGGCGAGCAGAAAAGGCTTGCCGTTGCGGATGAAGCGGTTGAGATCCTTGGTGTCGTTGGGGCGCACGACGCAACGTGGCCGCTCGTCGATGAGGATGGTGGTCGGCAGCATCGCGGCGCTCTCACTCCATCGGATTGTCAATCAGCCGGCGGTCCCATGTCGTCGTCGGCCTTCTTCTTCTTCTTTTTCTTGTCGGTCTTGGCCAGCGCATAGGCGCCGGCGTTCTTCAGCGTGATCGGCGGCTGCCCGACGATATATTGCGAGATCCACGCCAGGGTCCGGTCATGTGCCAGCGTGGCTGCAGATTCATCATAAGTCTCGCCGTCACCGTCGAACGCATGCGCGGCATTCGGATAGGAGAACGCGCTGACCTCGGGATGATAGGCGCGGAACATGGTCACCTCCGCGAACGGCACGACGATGTCGGCCTCGCCGAAATGGAGCAGCGTCGGAATCCTGCGCTTGGCGCCGGCTGCGTTGACGACACCGGTCGCGTAGTAACTCACCGCGCAGGCCACACCGGAGACGCGGTTGGCCGCGTCATAGGCGAGACCGCCGCCGGCGCCGAAGCCGACCACCGCCACCTTGCCGCATTCCTTGACGCTGTCGACCGTTGACTGGATCTCGGCGAGCAGCGGCGCCGCCGGATCCGGCACGGTCTTGGCCGGCTCGCCCTCCGTTGCCGCGTCGATCGCCGCAGGAGGCGACAGCTCCGGCGCAATCACGACATATCCGCTGGCCGCAAAGGCATCGGCGACCTTGCGCAGCTTGCCGGCAGCGCCGGTGCCATCCGGCAGGACGACGATCGCCCCCTTCGGCGCATCGGCTGGATCGGCACGAAACGCCTGGAAGGTATGGCCGTCGCTGGCGGTCAGCTTGATCGTGCTCTCCGTAGGCATGTGATGCTCCTGCTCCTGTTGGCGCGGCTCGCGCGCGTTACAACAAACCCAGCTCCAGCGCGGTCTCTTCGGACATGCGCGACTTGTCCCATGGCGGCTCGAACACGAGCGTGACTTTCACTGACGCGACGCCGTCGACGGCCTGTACGGCGTCCTCCACCATGCGGACGATCTCGCTTGCGACCGGGCAGCCAGGCGCCGTCAGGGTCATGTCGATCTCGACGACGCCGCCGCCCTCGTGCGCGATTCGATAGACCAGGCCGAGATCGTAGACGTTCACCGGAATTTCCGGGTCGTAGACCGTCCGCAACGCGGCAATCACGCTCTCGGCGGCATTCCGGGAGCCGCTCGCTACGGCGTTCTGTGCCGGGGAAGGAGAGGGCGGGGCGTGCATCGTCATCATGCGTTGGTTCCTCTCATGATCCTGGTTCGCACCGGGGGATGGTCGTTGGAATTCGTGTCATGTTCGCGTTGCTCATGCTTGGCGTCGCCTCATTCCGAACCGAGCCCCTCGGCCAGCGCGGCGACGACCGGCCATCCGACGGCGCCGGCGGGATCCAGTCGCCGCAGCGCCGCGAGCATTTCGGCAGCCCCCTCGGAATCGGTCTTGCGCAGATGAATGAAGGCGAGTGCCTTCAGTGTGTAGAGCGCGAAGCGGCCGGCGCCATCCGGCAGCGGATCATGCGGCGTCCAGTGCCGCCAATCACGTGGCCAGCCGGCTTGGCGCGCTGCTTCCGCAAGGCCCAGCTCGGCGACCGCCTCTGCCTCGTCGAGATGGCCCTGATAGGTGTGAATCTTGTACAGACAGAAGTAGGTCGGCAGCTGCTGCGGAGCGGTCGCCAGCGCCTGGCGAAACAGCCGATCCGCCTGCGCGTGGTCGCGGCGGTACGCCGCCACGCCCTGTTGCAGCAGCGCATCGATCTCTTGCGGCAGATCGCCGAAGTTGATCGTGTCGGGTTCGCTGACGAGTTCGAGCATCTGCATTGACCTCGATCAAATCACTGCAAGACGCGGACCGTTTTCGAGCGGGTGCAGCGGCGCCAGAGTCGGTACAAGGCGGGTGGAAGAACGGGCCGATGTTGGATTTTGAACGCGGCCTCTTCGCTGCGCCGTGGCTGATGTAGCAAAGACGACGCAACGCGGGCGGTTTGGCCTGGACAAGTCGTCAGATGCCGACGAGCCGGCGATTGCCGCCCGCAAATGACTGGTTCGGAGCTTGCATGAGGCCTTCATCAATCCAGCGGGAGTGGCAGCGATGGCGATGGCAGCAACGGATATCGAGCGTCTGATCAAGGAGGCGTTCCCGGATGCCGTCGTCCTGATCGAGGATCTGGCAGGCGATGGCGACCATTATTCGGCGCGCGTCACCTCACAGGCTTTCGTTGGAAAGAGCCGGGTGCAACAGCATCAGATGGTCTATTCGGCTCTCAAGGGCCAGATGGGCGGCGTGCTGCATGCGCTGGCGCTCGAGACGTCATTGCCGAAGTGATCGTTGCGATCCGGCTGATCGGTCGCATTCAGGGAAAGGATCCAGTCTATGTCGACATCCGAACGCATTCAGAAGCTGATCGACAGCAATGATGTCGTGCTGTTCATGAAGGGCGTGCCGGCCGCGCCGCAATGCGGCTTCTCCGCCGCGGTGGCGCAGATCCTGGCCAAGCTGGACGTGGCTTACGAGAGCGTCAACGTGCTCGCCGATCCCTTCATTCGCGAGGGCATCAAGGAGTTCTCCAACTGGCCGACCATTCCGCAGCTTTATGTGAAGGGCGAATTCGTCGGCGGCTGCGACATCGTGCGCGAGATGTTCCAGGCCGGTGAGCTCGCGACGCTGCTCGCCGACAAGGGTATCAAGGCGCCTGCGTCATGAGCGATTCTGATGTTGCCGAGGCGGATGATTCATTCGAGATTCCGCAGCTCTACAAATACCACGCCTTCGTCTGCCTGACGCAGCGTCCGCCCGGACATCCGCGCGGCAGCTGCGGCGCGCTCGGCGTGCAGCCGCTGTGGGACCGGCTGACCAAGACCATCGAGGCGCAGCGGCTGACGGACGTCGGTGTCACCGCGGCCGGCTGCTTCGGCTTCTGCAGCGCGGGACCGATGATGGTGGTCTATCCAGACGGCGTCTGGTATCGGCCGACCGGGCCCGAGGATATCGACGAGATCGTCGAATCCCACTTCAAGCAGGGCAAGCGCGTCGATCGCCTGGTCATGGTGTTGAAGCGCTGAGCTTGCAGAACGGAGCCGCTCAACGCGGCTCCGGACAAGGTGTCGCCCCCTCCGGACGCGTGCAGCCCTGGACATCGTCCAGATCGTCGCCCTGCCGGAGCAGCGAGATCACGGGTTCACGATCGAAGCCGGCGCAGCACCGGCCGCCGGCTTCGATCAATGGCCGACGGATCAGCAGCGGATCCTCGAGCATCAGGTCGATCGCTGCGACGGCTTCGATTGTCTCTGGCTCGATCGCTCCCGATTTCACGCGCGGCGAGGCTGGATTGAACCAGCTCCAGACGGGCGTCCCGGCGAAATACGCCCGCAGCCGCTCGCCGGTCCAGGGCTCGGTCAAGAGATTCCTGGCGACGACATCGTGGCCGGCGCGTGCCAGCATCAGCTTCTGCCGGGCGTTGGTGCCGCAGCCCGGCTTCTCATAGAAGACGACGGTCGTCACGTCAGGCGCCGCCGAGCTGGACCAGCTGCGCGCCGCCGGCGCGGCCGAGAATGGTGTCGACCTTCTTGCGCACCGACTCGATCGTAAGCGGCTTGACCACGGCGCCATGCGCGCCGGCCTTGAGACCTTCGATCGCGATCGCCTCGTCGGCCTTGGCGGTCACGATCAGAATCCGCACGCCTTTGAACTTCGCCAGGATCTCGCGGACGAGCTCGGGGCCGCGTTGCTTCAAGAAGGAAACCCCGAGCAGCACCACGTTCGGTGCCAGCCAATCGACGCCCTTCTCATACGCCTCCTCTGGCGTCGCCAATTCATGTGTCTCGATTTCATCGTGCAACATGAACTGCAGGGCCGCGCGCGTGATCTCGTCGTCATCGATCACGAACACGCGCCGCTGGTCCACCGCCTTGGCCGTTTCCACTCCGATCTGCATTGCATCCTCCTCAACGTTGTCAGCGTCTGTGCCGCAGGGCTGCGGAGGGGGATCTAGCAAATCTCGTTCCGGGTCCTGCACGGCTGAAACGGCGCAGCCGTTGTGTCGTTTCAGACAGGGCTGCGTGTCGTCGCATCTTGCGAAGCATTCCGATGTCGGGTTTGCAACAACCCGCAATCGCGTCCGGATTGCTCGGCATCTCCTTTGAAACATGATCGTTTTGGCGCTGTGCGCGTGCTGGCACAGCGGTTGCAAAACTGCGCTCAGGCAATGGTTGAGGGCTGAGTGCACGCCGACGCTTCGGACGAGCGATGCTCTCCTTCCCAACAACCCGTCTGCCGGTTCGGACACAAAGAGGACGCGGTCACGCTCTGCTGCAAGCGGACGGGACATAGGCAATCGGTTGATGGAGAGCAGAATGTCATCACTGCGACAAATCGCATTCTACGGCAAAGGCGGCATCGGCAAGTCGACGACGTCGCAAAATACCCTGGCCGCGCTGGCCGAGATGGGTCACCGGATCCTGATCGTCGGCTGCGATCCGAAGGCGGATTCGACCCGCCTGATCCTGCACGCCAAGGCGCAGGACACGATTCTGAGCCTGGCCGCTGCCGCCGGCAGCGTCGAGGACCTCGAGATCGAAGAGGTCATGAAGGTCGGCTATCGCGACATCCGCTGCGTCGAGTCCGGTGGTCCGGAGCCGGGCGTCGGCTGCGCCGGCCGGGGCGTCATCACCTCGATCAACTTCCTGGAAGAGAACGGCGCCTATGAGGACATCGACTACGTGTCCTACGACGTGCTCGGCGACGTGGTCTGCGGCGGCTTCGCGATGCCGATCCGCGAGAACAAGGCGCAGGAGATCTACATCGTGATGTCCGGCGAGATGATGGCGATGTATGCCGCCAACAACATCTCCAAGGGCATTCTGAAGTATGCCAACTCCGGCGGCGTGCGCCTGGGCGGCCTGGTCTGCAACGAGCGTCAGACCGACAAGGAGCTGGAGCTGGCGGAAGCGCTGGCCAAGAAGCTCGGCACCAAGCTTATCTACTTCGTGCCGCGCGACAACATCGTGCAGCACGCCGAGCTGCGCCGCATGACGGTGCTGGAATATGCGCCGGATTCGGTCCAGGCCGGCCACTACCGCTCGCTGGCGGAAAAGATCCACAACAACGCCGGCAAGGGCATCATCCCGACCCCGATCACGATGGACGAGCTCGAAGACATGCTCATGGAGCACGGCATCATGAAGGCGGTCGACGAGAGCCAAATCGGAAAGACTGCCGCCGATCTCGCCGCAACGGCTTAAGCAGTCTTGGTACCGGCCTTCCTCCCGTCGGAAGGCCGGTACCTCATTGCATGTCCCGCCGGCAGGCGGCAGGGGATCACGCTATGACCATCGCAATCGCGGGCGTCTCGGAGTCCGTTGCCGCTGGCCTGCAACCGTCGCCGCGCAACGGATCCTTCGAAGAGGACAGGCGGCACCACGGCCGCCAGATTTACCGCCTGCTGACCGGCGTCGATCCCGACGATGCGCTGATCGACAGCGACATCGGTTTCGACCGTCACGTCATCGCATCGATCCTCGCCGTTTCAGCGATGGAGCATGGCGCGCTGGCGGAGCGAGCCGGGCTTTCAACCGTCGAGCTGATCGCACTGCTGGCGCAGCTGTTTCCTGCAGCCTCGATCGACTCCTCATGGCTGCCGATCACCGGGGCCGTGGCCGCGCCGGACGACGACGAAATCGCGATGGTGCGCGATCTGCTCGCCGCGCAGTGCTCCACGGACGGCGAGGTCGGCCGCTGGCTCGCAGCCATGGTGGCGCGTCGCGCGATGGAGCCCAACCATCTCTGGGAAGACCTGGGCCTGCGCGAGCGCTCCGAGCTGTCGCGGCTCCTGACGCGTCATTTCGCGCCGCTCGCAAGCCGCAACACCAGGAACATGCGCTGGAAGCGCTTCTTCTACCGCATGCTGTGCGAGGACGATGGCTTCGTCATGTGCACGACGCCGGTCTGCACCCAATGCAACGATTTCGCGCTCTGTTTCGGCGAGGAGAGCGGCGAGAGCCGGATGGCCGAGCGGCGACGCGAGGTGGCGCTGCAGGAGGCGGCGGGCGCCGCGATGTGAGTTCGAGGACCGTGACGATGTTGATGGACAGCCAGCTTCGATCCCCGTGCAACTCCGACGGCGGACCTTGTCCCCAGGCAGAGACCTGCGAAGCTGGCGAGATCCTGATGCGTCGATGCGAGGACGCGCTGCGTCGGGCCGGGTTGCGTCCCACCCAGCAGCGTCAGCAACTGAGCCGGATTCTGTTCGGCAGCGGTGACCGCCACATCACCGCCGATGCGCTCTATGGCGCCGCCGTCGCCACCGGCATGAAGATCTCGCAGGCCACCATCTACAACACGCTCAATCAGTTCGTGGAGCTCGGGCTACTGCGGCAGATCGGCGTGGACGGCTCGAAATCGTTCTTCGACACCAATACGACCGTGCATCCGCACTTCTTCTATGAGGATGAAGGCGAGCTCGTCGATGTGCCCGAGCATGTCGCGTTCGAGCAGCTGCCCGAGCCGCTGCCGGGCTATCGCATGGAGCGGATTGACATCGTCATCCATCTGCGCCGCAGGCGCCACGCCTGACGGCAGCGCAGGTCGCCGCGGCTTGGCGCTGGGCGACCGAGTCACTTCACCTCGACGTCTGATTCCCGACCCTGTTACGAATCCGACAATCCGTTTTCGCGCAAAAAGTGAAGTAAATTCAATTTATTAGCTTCGGGTCCGGCGGTGGCATGGCCGTTGCTGAGTGAATTGCTGGCCGTGATGGAGCGTCGTGCTTCTGGCGGCCGCACACAGGTTGCGACGGAGCGAGTGAATGCCAGACGTCTCCGGACAGCGCGGGCCCAGGAATGCCCGAGAGGCCGGCTCTGCCCACGGGGGCACGGTCTCGGGGAGCCCGATGCCCCGGGTCATCCTGAACGATACCACGCTCCGCGACGGCGAGCAGGCGCCGGGCGTCGCCTTCGCCCTCGGAGAGAAGGTCGCGATCGCCCGTGCGCTCGCCCGTGCCGGTGTTCCCGAGATCGAGGCCGGCACCCCGGCGATGGGGGCCGACGAGATCGCTGCGATCAGGGCGATCGTCGAGGCCGGTCTGCCGGCGACCATCATCGGCTGGTGCCGGATGCGCGAGGCGGATGTCGATGCGGCGATCGCGGCGGGCGTCTCGATGGTGAATGTCTCCATCCCGACATCCGATGTGCAGATCGCCGCCAAGCTCGGTGGCAGCCGCAGCGCCGCGTTGGAGCTGGTCAAGCGCGTGGTCGGCCATGCGCGGAGCCGCGGACTGGCCGTTGCCGTCGGCGGTGAGGATTCGTCGCGCGCCGATGTCGGCTTTCTCGCCGAGGTGATCGCGACCGCGAAGTCGCTCGGCGCCCGGCGCTTCCGCGTTGCCGATACCCTGAGCGTGCTCGATCCCGAGGCGACGTCGGCGCTGGTCGGCGCCTTGCGAGCGACCACGGACCTGGAGATCGAGTTTCACGGCCATGATGATCTCGGTCTTGCCACCGCCAACACGCTGGCGGCGGTCAAGGCGGGCGCGACCCATGCATCGGTCACCGTGATCGGCCTCGGCGAGCGCGCCGGAAATGCTCCGCTGGAGGAGGTCGCGGTCGCGCTGCGGCAGCTCTATCGGCGTGAGACCGGCATCGTGCTGGCCGAACTCGATCACGTCGCCAATGTCGTGGCGGCCGCCGCGGCGCGCGCCATTCCACTCAACAAGGCCATTGTCGGCGAGCACGTCTTCACCCATGAATCCGGCATTCACGTCGACGGGCTGCTGAAGGATCAGCGCACCTATCAGGCCCTCGATCCGGGACTGTTCGGCCGCTCCAACCGGATCGTGATCGGGAAGCATTCCGGGCTGTCGGCGATCACCTCGCTGCTGTCGGATCTACGCCTGCCGGCGAGCGTCGACCAGGCCCAGCGCATCCTGGCGCGCGTGCGCAGGCATGCCGTCACTCACAAGGGGCCAGTGCCGAAAGAGGCCGTTGCGGCCATCTGGCGCGAAGTCTGCGATCACCCGCTGGCGAGCTTTGCCTGATCATGAGCGACATCGTCGACACACCCATTGCAAAGCCGATCGTCGCAGAGGCGAGCCGGCCTTCGCTGCTCCGCCTGATCCGCGAGGACATTGCGTGTGTCCGCTCGCGCGATCCGGCGGCGCGCAGCGAAATCGAGACGCTGCTGACCTATCCCGGCATTCACGCGCTGATCTGGCACCGCCTGGCGCATCGGCTGTGGATTCGCGGCTGGCGTTTTCCGGCACGCTTGTTGTCGTGGCTCGGACGTTTCCTGTCGAATGTCGATATCCACCCGGGCGCGGAGATCGGGCGCCGCTTCTTCATCGACCACGGCGCCTGCGTCGTGATCGGCGAGACGGCAGAGGTCGGCGACGACGTCACGCTCTATCACGGCGTCACCCTGGGCGGCACGTCGTGGTCGCCGGGCAAGCGGCATCCGACGCTGGAAAGCGGCGTCGTCGTCGGCGCCGGCGCCAAGATCCTCGGACCGATCACGATCGGACCGCGCACCCGCGTCGGTGCCAACTCCGTCGTCATTCAGAGCACGCCGCCCGACGTCACCGTGGTCGGCATCCCCGCCAAGGTGGTGCGGCCGGAGTTTACCCATCGTCGAACCGTCGGACGCATCGACCTGGATCATCATTTGATGCCTGATCCGGTCGGTGAGGCACTTTCCGTGATGCTGGACCGGATCGAATTCCTCGAAGCGCAGCTCGCTCACATCAGGCAAAAGATGCGCCAGGGACCGCCGCTTCCGGCGCCGACCTCTTTCTGCGAGGTTGATCCGATTTTGAGCCAAGGAGCAAAGCAATGACTGCGGCATCGCCGAACGTTCTGGACGAACTGAAGAAGACCTCCGCTGCCGAGGAGTTCTTCAAGCTGCTCGGTGTCGACTACGATCCGAAGGTGCTCAACGTCTGCCGGCTGCATATCCTCCGGCGAATGGGGCAGTATCTCGTCAGCGAGGACTTCTCCGACGTTTCCAACGAGGATGTCGCAGCCCGCTGCAAGTCGTTCCTGGAGCAGGCCTATCAGGACTTCCTCGTCTCCACGCCGCTCGATCAGCGGGTGTTCAAGGTGCTCAAGGAGGCGGTGGCGCCGCCGAAACCGGCTCCAAAGCCGTTCGTGTCACTGACGACGCTCAAGTAACGGACGAACTGAGGATCACTCCTACGAGCGCCGCCAGCACGACTGGCGGCGCTTCTGCTTTCAGGCGAGCCGTGCGCTTTCAAGCTCCTGTCGCATTCCCGACGCGTGTTGCTTGCGACGTGTCGGGCCTTGGCGGCGAGTTCTCAGCAACAGAGATCAGGTTCATGCGCCAAGGTGTTGAATCCGTGCCGATAATCATTGCGGCCGAAACTGGTACGACAATTGCTGTCCTGATCGCAGACCTACACACCGGAGTGATCGCATGCATATCGTCGTCTGCATCAAGCAGGTTCCGGACTCCGCGCAGATCCGCGTTCATCCGGTGACCAACACCATCATGCGCCAGGGTGTGCCGACCATCATCAACCCCTACGACCTGTTCGCGCTTGAGGCCGCGCTGCAGCTGCGCGACAAGTTCGGCGGTGAAGTGACCGTGCTGACCATGGGACCGCCGTCCGCCGAGGACTCGCTGCGCAGAGCGCTGACCTACGGGGCTGACCGCGCCGTGCTGCTGACCGATCGCTTCTTCGCCGGCGCCGATACACTGGCGACCACCTATGCGCTGGCGACAGCCATTCGCAAGGTCAGCGAGACCTTTGGCGCGCCCGACATCGTGTTCACTGGCAAGCAGACGATCGACGGCGACACCGCGCAGGTCGGCCCGGGCATCGCCAAGCGGCTGGGCCTGCTGCAACTCACCTATGTGGCGAAGATCAGCGAGGTCGATCCGGTGGCGCGCACGATCGAAGCCGAGCGTCGCTCCGAGGGTGGTGTTCAGGTGCTGAAGACCAAGCTGCCGTGCCTGGTGACGATGCTGGAGGCGACCAACGAGATCCGCCGCGGCGCCATGGCCGATGCGCTCCGTGCAGCGCGCGCGCAGATCGTCACCTGGAGCGCCAAGGACGCCGGCGTCGAGGACATCTCGAAGTGCGGCCTGAAGGGCTCGCCGACCATCGTGAAGCGGGTATTCGCGCCGTCGGCCCGGGCGGAGAAGGCAACCATGGTCGACTTCTCGAGTCGCGCGCCGGCCGACGCCCTGATCGAGGAATTGTTCAAGCGGCAGCCGAAGCTCGAAGCCGAACTGACGACGTCAGCGCACGGCTTCTGATCCATACGGCTTTTGACGGACCAAGGGACGACGATCATGAGCGAACCCACCAAAGCACCGCCCGCCGCAGCCGGTCGCGCCGCGACCAAGAAGGAGCTGCCGGAGCATTTCAAGGCCTACAAGCACGTCTGGGTATTCATCGAGCAGGAGCGCGGGCAGGTTCACCCGGTGTCCTGGGAACTGATGGGCGCCGGACGCAAGCTTGCCGACAAGCTGAAGGTCGATCTCGCGGCCGTCGTGATCGGGCCTCCCGGAGAAGCCGTGCAGCACGCTGCCGCGGAGTCGTTCTGCTATGGCGCCGATCTCGCCTACATCGTCGCGGACAGCGTTCTCACCGACTATCGCAACGAAGCCTACACCAAGGCGCTGACCGACGTCGTCAACACCTTCAAGCCTGAGATCCTGCTGCTCGGCGCCACCACGCTCGGCCGCGACCTCGCAGGCTCCGTTGCGACGACGCTGCTCACCGGTCTGACCGCCGACTGCACCGAGCTCGACGTCGATGCCGACGGCTCCCTGGCCGCGACGCGGCCGACCTTCGGCGGCTCGCTGCTCTGCACGATCTACACGCTGAACTATCGGCCACAGATGGCGACCGTCCGCCCGCGCGTGATGCCGATGCCGGACCGCGTCGAGAAGCCTGCGAGCCGCATCATCGAGCACAAGCTCGGTCTCGTGGAAGAGGATATCGTCACCAAGGTGCTGTCCTTCATTCCGGATCGCGATTCGGCCAAGTCCAATCTTGCCTATGCCGACATCGTCGTGGCCGGCGGGCTCGGGCTTGGCTCGCCGGAGAACTTCCAGCTCGTCAAGGGGCTCGCTTCGGTGCTCGGCGCCGAATTCGGCTGCTCGCGGCCGCTGGTGCAGAAGGGTTGGGTGACCTCCGATCGGCAGATAGGCCAGACCGGCAAGACCATCCGGCCCAAGCTCTACATCGCCGCAGGCATCTCCGGCGCGATCCAGCATCGGGTCGGTGTCGAGGGTGCCGACCTGATCGTTGCCATCAACACCGACAAGAACGCGCCGATCTTCGACTTCGCGCATGTCGGCATCGTCACCGATGCGATCCGGCTGCTGCCGGCGCTCACCGAGGCATTCCGCGCACGTCTGTCGCCGCATTCGCGCGACCGCATCGCGAGCTAGGCACCAGAGAGGGAGCAGGGCAATGATCGAGGAACGGTTCGACGCGATCGTCGTGGGGGCCGGCATGGCCGGCAATGCTGCTGCGCTGACCATGGCCAAGCGCGGCATGAAGGTGCTGCAACTCGAGCGCGGCGAGTATTCCGGCTCGAAGAACGTGCAGGGCGCGATCCTCTACGCCGACATGCTGGAGAAGCTGATTCCGGACTTCCGCGAGGAAGCACCGCTGGAGCGGCATCTGGTCGAGCAGCGCTTCTGGATGCTCGACGACAAGTCGCATGTCGGCCTGCACTACAAGTCGGACGACTTCAACGAGGAGAAGCCGAACCGTTACACGATCATCCGTGCCCAGTTCGACAAATGGTTCTCGTCCAAGGTCAAGGAAGCCGGCGCCACCGTGCTGTGCGAGACCACTGTGACCGAGCTGGCGCAGGATGCCTATGGCAAGGTGATCGGCGTCAAGACCGACCGGCGCGATGGCGAGATCCATGCCGACGTGGTCGTGCTCGCGGAAGGCGTCAACGGCCTGCTCGGGACTCGCGCCGGCCTGCGTGAGCGGCCGAAGCCGGAGAACGTCGCGCTGGCTGTGAAGGAGATGCACTTCCTGCCGCGCGAGACGATCGAGGCGCGCTTCAACCTGAAGGGCGACGAAGGTGCCGTCATCGAGGCCGTCGGCACGATTTCCCGCGGCATGACCGGCATGGGCTTCATCTATTCCAACAAGGAGTGCATTTCGCTCGGCATCGGCTGCCTCGTCTCCGACTTCCAGAAGACCGGCGAGACGCCCTACGGCCTGCTCGAGCGGTTCAAGCAGCACCCGTCGGTGGCGCCGCTGATCGAGGGGTCGGAAGTCAAGGAGTACTCGGCGCACCTGATTCCCGAGGGCGGCTATAATGCGATCCCGCAGCTCTGCGGCGATGGCTGGGTCGTGGTCGGCGATGCCGCCCAGCTCAACAATGCTGTTCACCGCGAGGGCTCCAATCTCGCGATGACTTCCGGACGCATCGCGGCTGAGGCGATCTTCCAGGTCAAGTCGCGCCGCGATCCGATGACCAAGGAGAACCTCTCACTTTACAAGAAGATGCTGGAGGACTCCTTCGTCATCAAGGATCTGAAGAAATACAAGGACATGCCGGCGCTGCTGCACAACCAGTCGCAGAACTTCTTCCTGACCTATCCGCAGCTCGTCTCCAAGGCGATGCAGAACTTCGTGCGCGTCGACGGGACACCGAAGAAGGAGAAGGAGAGCAGCACCGTGCGCTCCTTCGTGAATGCAAGGTCATGGACCGGCCTGTTCGGCGACGCCTTCAGGTTTGCTCGGGCGTGGCGATGATTGGTGAATGAACGAAACAGCTTAGGCGAGGGAGATCAGACATGAGCACGGACGTCGCAGTCAGGGTCGAAGACAAGCTGTTCTACAATCGCTATCAGGTCGATCCCGGCCGGGCCCATATCAAGGTCCGTCCGCATACGACGCCGACGCCGCAGTTAAAGGCGCTTCTCAAGGCCTGCCCGGCACGTTGCTACGAGCTCAACGACAAGGGCCAGGTCGAGATCACGGTGGACGGCTGCATCGAATGCGGCACCTGCCGGGTCATCGGCGAGGCCAGCGGCGATATCGAGTGGAGCTATCCGCGCGGTGGCTACGGGGTGCTGTTCAAGTTCGGCTGATGTCCGGCCGCCTGAGAGCGCCCCCGGGGCGGCGTGCTGTCGCAAATGCGACAAACGTTCCGCCGGTCGTCAATGCTATATCGTGACTGATATAGGTCATTGAGTTCGGTCGAGCTTTCTGTTTACATCTCGTTGCAGCAACGACGCTGCAATGGATGAGGAACAGCACGTGAAGCTGAGTGCACGAAACGTCTTGCCGGGAAAAATCATCTCTGTTGAGAAGGGCGCGACCACGGCCCACGTCAAGGTGGAGCTCGCCCCGGGACTCACGGTCTTCTCGGCGATCACCAACGAGGCGGTGGAGGAGCTCGCGCTTGCCGTCGGCGACAGCGTCTCCGCCGTCATCAAGTCGTCGGATGTGATGATCGGAAAATAGGAACGTGGTGCCGAATCGCTGCGCCGATCAGCCGGTCGACGCGTGGTGCGCGCGCAGGTCGAGCCACCAGGTTTCCATCGCGGAACGTGACGGCTGCAGCAGCGTGCCGAAGTCGCCCGCAAAGGTCCGCCAGTCGTCGATGCATTTCTGCGGCACGGCCGTCAGCACCGGAATCCCCGACGTGATTGCGTCGGCCAGCTCGCCACGCAACCCGCTTCCCGAGGCCTCCTGCTTGGAGAACTTGTTGATCACGATGAGGTCGGCGTGGGCCGCGATGGCGCGGTGAACGGCCATGCCGGCTTCGGCAAGGCCCGCAGTGTCGAGCTTGCAGGCGGTCGATCCGGTGCCGAGGTCCTGACAGATCGAGATCGTGTCGCCATTGGCGAGATCGATCACGTCCATTCCGCTTTTCTTGCCGACTTCGTCTCTCGTATTGCGCTGAACGATGCCGCCGACGCGGACGCCCCGTTGCAGCAGCTCCTGGGCAAAGGCGTCCAGCAAGGCATCGGCATCGTCGCCCGGTCCGTAGAGAATGGCGGCGAGACGGGGCTGATTGGGCTCAGCGGAAGCAGGAAGATCGTGCGGGATCATACGGGGCCTGGCGATCGGGGGCGGGCGGCGACCAGGGTTTATATAGAGAATGCAGCCTGTGGAGAAAGAGCAGATGTCGCGCGCGCCGACCACCGCTACGCACCATGATCTGGAAGCGCTGCTCCGCGACGATGTCCCCTATGGCGACCTGACGACGGAGACGCTCGGGATCGGCGCCGAGCCGGGCCTGATGCACTTCGCTGCGCGCGACCGCATGGTATTGGCCCTGGCCGAGGATGCGGCGGCCTTGATCGAGCTCACGGGCTGCCATGTCGAACTATTCGCCGGCAGCGGAACGGTGCTGGAGGAGGGGGCCCCGATCCTCCGTGCAGAGGGCGCGGCGGCAGGCCTGTTGCGGAGCTGGAAGGTGGCGCAGACGCTCATCGAGATCTGGTCCGGCGTCGCCACCGGGGCGGCTGCGATCGTCGGCGCGGCGCGCGCGATCAAGCCTGGCATTGCGGTCGCCTGCACGCGCAAGAGCGTCCCCGGAACCAAGCCGTTCGCCGTTGCCGCGGTGAAGGCGGGTGGCGCGGTGATGCATCGGCTCGGCCTGTCGGAGACGGTGCTGGTGTTTCCGGAACACCGGGCGTTTCTCGGCGATGCGCCGCTTGCCGATGTCGCCGAGCGGTTGCGGCGGAGCGCGCCGGAGAAGCGGCTCGTGATCGAGATCACCACGGTCGAGCAGGCCGTCGCCGCCGCCGTGGCCGGCTTCGACGTCATCCAGGCCGAGAAATTTTCGCCTGCCGACATCGCTGCGCTGACGGAGCGTATCGCCATCAGCGCGGCGCTGCCGCGGCGGCCGATCATTGCGGCCGCGGGTGGCGTGAATGCGCAGAACGCCGCTGCCTATGCTGCGGCGGGGGCAGACGTGCTGGTCACCTCGGCGCCCTATCTCGCGCGTCCCTGCGACGTGCAGGTGCGGATCAGCCCTGCCTCGGCCACGGCTTGACCGCGCGACCCGGCTACTGTGGGTGCCGCGGAGCGGCGCGCTTCTGGCGGTTGGCTCGCCATTCCATGAATTCACGGAACAGCCGGGGATCGGCTGAAACGCCGCTCGCCTGCAGATCGTTGGCCTGTGCATTCGCCCCCAGCATCTGGGCGGGCGGTGTATTGCGATCGAGCCAGTCCTGTGCCGTCTTGAATCTTGTCCAGCCCGCGATCGGCGCCAGCGGCGCCACCTCCTGCCATTTCGGGTGATATGGCGGCCGTTGCAGCGCCTGCATATTGCTGAAGAAGGCCTCGACGAGCAGAGACAGCCGGCGGTGACGGTCGCTGCCTGCCGGCCAGTTGAACGACGCCAGCACGGCCTCGGCCGCGATCGTGTTCACCGGCGCCGAGGCGCCGACGAGGTTCGGATAGTCCTCGGCGGACAATTGCGCCGGCAGATAGTCGTCGTGCAGAGCCTTGTCGTAGTCGACGGGCACGAGATGCAGATTGGGATCGCTGACCTGGCTCAGCCATTGCACTGGCTTGCCCTCGACCGTGATGATCGCGTCGATGTCGCCCTTGCGCAGCATGTCCAGCGCCAGCCGCGGCTCGATATAGAGCAGATGCGGCCTGATCCCGAGGCGCTCGAACACGTTGATCGAGGTGACGAAGGTGCCGCCGTCGGGCAGGTCGACGGCGATGGTCTTGCCGTCGAGCTCGTTCAGGCTGGTGATCGATCTCGGCGCCAGCACGTGCATCTCCTCGTTGAACAGCTTGGCGACATAGACCAGTTGTTCGCGGATGTTGTTGGCGAAGTCCTTGCGCTCGAGAAAGGCCAGGGTGTCCTTGCGGATGATGCCGGCGTCGACGCCGCGCAGCAGCAGGATGTCGGCGACCGATTGCACCGAGCCGCGGCCGATCACGGGAAGGATGCGCAGCTCCGTCCCCTTGTCGAGCGCGGATGCGAGGTCCGCGCCCATGTTGGCGTAGGTGCTGCCGAACGAGCCGGTCATCAGCGTGACGGTATTGGCATTCAGCTGGTTGGCCAGATCGCGCTTCGCCGTGCCGTAACGGAAGATGGTCTTGAAGGAATCGCTGACGCTGCCGGGATCGATACCGCTCCGGACCGGACCGAAGCGCTGCCACTTGCCGCCGGTAAACTGCATCATCTGCATCTGCTCCAGCGGCGCGTGATCATGGGTGCTGGTGTTGACGGTGATGCCGGGCGTCAGCATCGGCAATTTGAGGCTCTTCAGGGATGCCGCCTGCTTCATGATATTGTTGCGCGACAGGTCGTCGCCGCAACTCCGCAGCACTGCGACCATCGCGTTTGCCGCGAGGTAGCCGAAGGTCGCAAGACCATTGCTTCTCGGTACGTCGGGCAAATAGCGGTCCATGAAGGTGGACCATTCGCGGTAGGATGGATCGCCTGCAGCCGCGGCCTCCTCGCCCTCGTAGTAATAGCCCGCGGATAAGATGCCTTCGGCATTCTGCAGGCCGGCCGGCTGCATCACGGCGGAGACCGATTCCGAGACCGTCGAGATGATGTGGTCCGGACGCCAGCCGAGCTCGGCCGCGCGGCGGATCGCCATCACGGCGAACTTGGGCGTGGTCACGTCGAAGAAGATGTCGGCGCCGGATGCCTTCAACGTGGCGATCTGCTGATTGACGTTGGCGTCCGTCACCTTGTAGGTGGCTTCCGCGACGATCGGAAGCTTGCCACCCAGGCCGTCCTTCAATCCCTTGACGTAATCCTTGCCGAAATCATCGTCCTGATAGAGAAGCGCGATCTTGCCGCGGCTGTGGGTCTCCAGCAGGTACTGGGCATAGACGTGCGCCTCGGCCTGGTAGCTCGGCTGAAAGCCCATGGTCCACGGAAAGTCGTGGGGCTGGTCCCATTGCGAGGAGCCGGATGCCACGAACAATTGCGGAACTTTGTTGGCGTTGAGATAAGGGCGGACCGCCAGGTTGGGAGCCGTGCCCAGGCTGGCGAACATCAGGAGGACATTGTCCTCCTCGACGAGCTTGCGGGTCATCTCGACCGTCTTCTGCGGCGCATAGCCGTCGTCGTAGGAAATGAAGTTGACGCGCCGGCCGTTGATGCCGCCTTCGGCATTGATCTTGTTGAAGTAGGCCGCGATCGTCTTGCCGATGACGCCATAGGCGAGAGCCGGGCCGCTGTAGGGCATGGTGTTGCCGATGCGGATCTCGTTGTCCGCGGCGACCGCTTGATGTCCGGTCAGCGCCAGCGGAGCGGACAGAGCCAGCGCGAGGCATGCGGCTGCTCGAGGGGGGCTGTTCTTTGCATCCCGTGGTCTGCGACGTCGGCTCCATCTGGCGGCCAAGCAGGCGCGAACTGCAGCATGGATGCCGTGCATCATCAGTCCTCCCATCGATATTTGGTTCTCGGGCGCAGCAGATCGCGGCCGACCGTCTCGCAGGGAGCGGTCCGGGTCGCGTCTCGAGCGCTTCGAGATTTATGCGTTAGCGCGCAGCCGAGATGCGTCGGCTGGCTTCCGGCGATCCTTGCTCCGCAGCCCTGAGATACCAGGCGCGCGCCTTGGCTGCGTCGGGAACGGCACCGAGCAACCGCGATTTCGTTAGTTCGGCCGGGTCATAGGTGCGTGCGAGCAGGAGGGAGGCGTCCGCAATCCCGGCGTCGGAAAGCCGCGTCAGGATCAGGCGCGCGCTGGCGACGTCGCCCGCGGCGAGCAGGTCGCGTCCGCGCTTCATCAGGGCATCGACCTCGTCTCGCGGCAACGGAACGGTCGGGCGAGGCGAGGCCATCGGGAGCGCAGGGGAGGGGGGCGAGACCGTCGGTGCTGCCGCGGCCGGCGCAGGCGACGTGGGCGCCGAGGGCCATGGCCGCATCGTCAGTTCTGTACTGCTGGGAGCCGCGAGCGCGGCGACCGTCTGCGGCGGGTCTTCCTGGGCGACCTTGGCTTCCGCGGGATCGATCTGGGCCAGGCTTTCCAGCACGGCGGTCGGCATGATCGGGCTCTTGCCGCCCGGCGTCGGCCCGCCGTTCTCGAAGGAGACCATGTTGACCACCATCAGGGCAATGGAGGCCGCGATGCCGACGGCGGCGCCGATCTTGATGATGCTGCCCAGCCGCAACGATTTGTCCGGATCCTCCGGCGGCAGGGGCATCACCACGGGATCGAGCTTCGCGCTCCAGGCGCGGTGCACCTCCTCATCGTCGAGGTCAAGGGCCGCTGGCCGCGCCGGCAGGAAGCTTGGCCGGGACACCAGATGATGCGGCAGGGGGACGCCGTCGGCGGGCGGATCGAATGCCGTCGGGCCGGCCTCCGTCTGGCGGCGGCGCGGCGCATATCTGCGGAGCTCTTCGTTCGCCCAGGGCGGCGCTGGTTTCGCCGGATCGTTCTGATCTGGAGCACTCATCACTAGCCTCCTGTCTCCGACGAACGTGTCGTGGGAGATAGCTTCAGGACGTCGGGCGCGCGCGGTCCAACCGAAGCGCGCATGATGCGACATCGGGGACATTGCATCAACGCTTCCGTCGAGACCGACAGGTCCGGTTTCCTTCCGACATGCACGCCATCGTTTTCGCGCGCCCTGGTCACAATCGATGTTGCTTGGTCTCTAAGCTGATCAATGTTCTTGTCGGGAAGGGTGAGTAGGTAAGGCTATTTGATGGAAATTTCCCGGCGCGCCGCATCGGTGATTGCTCGCGATGCGCGAGACCGAGGCCGAGTTCTGCGCTTTGCGGAAAGATCGGCTGGAGTATCAGGATGCCGCAGTCATCTCGACTTTGCCGCGAGGTCAGGGGCTTAGCGGACCGAGGAGTTGCAGGCGTGCCGCGAAACTCTGCAACTCAGGCGAGAAAGCGCGAAAAACAAATGCGGCCGGACAATGCCGGCCGCATTCACATATCCGATCGATTTTTATTCCGCCGCCAACGCGACGGACACACAAGCGGCTTCGATCGCAACGGCAACCGACTGGATGATGGCGGCAAAGCGTACGGCGGTCTGGATCGTGGCCGCGGGCACGCCCGCGTCCTGCAGGACCTTCTCGTGCGAATCGATGCAGGTGCCGCAGCCGTTGATGGCGGACACCGCGAGCGACCACAGCTCGAAATCGGCCTTGTCGATGCCGGGGTTGGCGATGACGTTCATCCGCAGCCGGGCCGGCATCGTCGCGTACTCCTTGTTCGAGGCAAGGTGCACGAAGCGGTAATAGACGTTGTTCATGGCCATGATCGCGGCGGCCGATTTCGCCGCCGCCAAAGCGGCGGGCGACAGCTGCGCGGCCGCAACCGATTCCAACGCCGCCACGACGCTCGGATTGCGAGTCGCAATCGCGCAGGCGACGAACAGGCCGTACTTGGCCTGCGGCGGCAGCGTCTCGTCGGACGCCATGGACGACAGGTTGAGCCTGACGTCCTTGGCGAAGTCCGGGATCTGGTCCTTCAGCTGCTCGATCGACATGATCAGGCGACCTTCAGGGTCTCGCCGCCGACTTCGCGGTTGCACGGGCAGAGCTCGTCGGTCTGCAGCGCGTCGAGCACGCGCAGCGTGTCCTTCGGAGCGCGGCCGACATTCAGGTTGGTCGCATAGACGTGCTGGATCGTGTTGTCGGGATCGACGATGAAGGTGTAGCGGTAGGCGACGCCGTCGGGCGAGCGGACGCCGAGGCCGTCGACCAATGCGCCCTTGGTGTCGGCGAATTGCCAGATCGGCAGCTTGTGCAGATCCTTGTGGTCGCGCCGCCAAGCCAGCTTGCAGAACTCGTTGTCGGTCGAGCCGCCGAGCACGACGGCGTCACGATCCGCGAAATCCTTCGCAAGGCGCGCGAACTCGGCGATCTCGGTCGGGCAGACGAAGGTGAAGTCCTTCGGATAGAAGAAGATGATCTTCCATTTTCCGGGGAAGCTGGTCTCGGTCAGGGTCTCGAAGGCGCTCTCGCCCTTCTCTTCCTGAAGATGAAAGCCGGGTTTCACGCCGACGATTTCAAACGATGGCAGCTTGCTTCCGATTCCGAGCATTGGGGCACTCCAAGAAAATTATTGCGCTGCAATAGCGAGGCTCATTGTGCATTGCAAGCGATATGCCATTCGTTTTTAGTAGCAGTGGATTGTCGAAAACCCGACACTTGGCGGCAACATGCTGCAAGTGCGAGGTCGTGGCGATGGGGAGCTTGTGGATGGAGCTGGCTTAGAGCGTCGGCTTCGTGACATTGCGATCGGGCATCGAGCGACGACAGCCGGAGCGTGCGCGTCGTCGCCACGGCAAAAGGAGGTTGATGTCCCGCTGAGTCGGAGTGCCATGCGACCTCGTGTTGACGGTCTCGACGGCGGCCGACGTGCAATTTCTTTGTGCGGCCGAAGTGGCAAAATTGACATTATCGCCTTAGTAGCGATGCACGTTTGACCACGGCGACTCCTGAAGCGGCAGCAAGGCGACAAGCCGTCGGCAGATCGCGGCGCGGCACGGCGCAAGGTGTCGCACAGCGCACAGTGTTGTCAGCTTTTCAGCAGATCGCGTCTGTTATTTCGCCTTGCTGCGCGATGATCTGACCATAGTCTCCTCGCAGATTTTCATCACCATGAGCGAAACTGTCTCGGCATCAAAATCAAGCGCGAGCCTGTCGATCGATCGACAATGATTTCTCGCGACCTCAGCCGCGCTCGCTAGCTGCCTTGGACGGTCGTGAGCGGCCAGTCTCCGATGATGCGGAAACGCTGGTGGGCATTGGGCTGGCGGAACAACACAATCCTGTCGATCCGGAGCTCTGTCAGTGACAGTGCCGCGAATCTCTCCTGCAGCATCGTCAGGATCGGCCGGCGCCGTTCGTCGGACAGCCGGCAGGTCAGCGTCATGTGGAAGCGGAAATCCTCCATGACATAGGGATAACCCCAACGATCGAGATGATCGCGCTGCCGTGGTGTCAGCAGATCCGGCTTGCGCCGAGCACGGTCGTCGGCGGTCATCGGTGCGCGAAACGGCTCGAAGGCCTGGACACAATCGGCCGCGAACTGCTGCAGGATGGGGGACAGCTCGCCAGGGATCATCGCGATGAATCCGCTGATCGCGTCCACGATCGGACGGATGGCCGGGACGGCTCGCGGCGTGGCCGCGAACTCAGCGCAAGCGGCGCAGAGCGCGGCTTCGCTCTCCGCATCCGCCAGCTCGAACGGAGCCTTCAAGGTCGCGTGAAAGCCGTATTTGCGCGGGTCTGCGGTCAGCTCAGCCCAGTCTGGAACCGTGCGGACGATCTCGCTCGGAAAGCTGCGGTCATCGCCGCTCCACGCGTCGTAACCGAGCAGGCGCGCGCCGAATTCCGCCAGGTCGGCTGTTGCTGGTGGAGCATAGTAGATCGCATAGCGCGGAAATTTGGCCATGGTTCGCTACTCCGCCGCCATGGCACGCGCCGGCCGGGCGTTCAGCCGGTCCATCTCGGTGAGATAGACCAGCCGGCCGGACGCGATCACAGCGACGACGCGGGGGCGCAAAGGCATGCGGTCGTCGACCAGAATGATATCGGCGCGGCGGCCCTCGGCGAGCACGCCGCGGTCCGCCAGCCCGGCTGCGCGTGCAGGGCCGCCCGAGATCAGATCCCAGGCGCGCACCAGCGGAAGAACGCCGTCGGCCGCAAGCCGGTACGCTGCCAGCAGCGGCGCGGGATAGTAGTAGTCGGAGGCCAGCACCGAGCAGAGGCCCTTGGCGATCATGTCGCTGGCCTTCGTCCACCCGGTATGGCTGCCGCCACGGACGACGTTGGGCGCGCCGAATACGATCGCGTCGCCCCCTTGAGCGGCCTCGCGTGCAGTCTCCTCGTTGACCGGAAATTCTGCAATGGTCACTCCCTGGCTGCGAAACGCCTTGCGCATGGCCGGGCTGTCGTCGTCGTGCGACAGCATGCGGACACCAGCCTTGCGTGCGATCTCGGCCAGCCGCGCGATCGAGGCCGGAACAGCATCGGCGCGAGCGGCGATGCGCGCGACCAACCGGTCGAACTCCGCGCCGGGCAGGCCGGTGCGATCGACCATGCGCTGGCGCTTGTGCGGCTTGTCCAGACTCGCCACCGTCGAGTCCATGTGATCGTTGAAGGCGAACAGGTCGACGCGCCGGTCGGCGAGCCATTGCCAGATCTCCTCCTCGTCGTCGAGATTGAAGGTCTCGTGGCGCAGATGGAAGCGCGTGTCGGCTGCGAGCCGCGGGCGAAGCGCTTCGATCGATTCGAGCAGGCGCCGCGCATTGTCGGCGCTGCGCAGGCCCGGCTCCCATGACCAGGTCGTCGCGTGAAAGACCGTGGTGATGCCATTGCTGATGGCCTGGCGGTCGCTGTCGATCAGCGCAACGTCTGTCGGGAAATCGACCCCGGCGCGCGGCATCATCTGGCGCTCGAACGCATCGCCGTGGATGTCGACGATGCCGGGGAGCACGGTGAGCCCCTCCGCATCGAGTTCGAGACCCGACCGGCGTCCCGGTGTCCCGATGCCAGCGATCACGCCGCCGGATATGATCAAGGAAGTGTCTACGAGGTCGGTATCGGCGAGGCAGCGGCCCCGCGAGATGGAGATATCGGTCATGGGGCGGCACTCTGCCGCACCGCGACGCGCGCGTCGAGGGCAGCCTCGTATTTGTCCAGGAAGTCGGTGATCTCGAGCTTGCGGAAATCGGGAAGCGCCGCGCGCAGCGCCTCGTGATTCCAATCCCACCACGCCAGATCCAGCAGCCGCTGCTCGACCTCGCGCGGAAACCGGCGCTTGATCGGGCGCGCCGGATTGCCGGCGACGACGGTATAGGCCGGAACGTCCTTGGTAACGATGGCGCCAGCCGCCACGACCGCGCCGGTGCCGATGTTGCGGCCCGGCAGCACGATCGCGCCATGGCCGATCCAGACGTCGTGTCCGATCTGGACATGATGCTCTCTCCGCCAGGCGAAGAACTCCACATCGTCGGGCTCTCCTGGAAAATAGGCGCTGGCGCGATAGGTGAAATGGGCCTGCGTCGCCCGCTGCATCGGGTGGTTGCCCGGATTGATCCGGGTCATCGCCGCGATCGAACAGAACTTCCCGATCGTCGTGTAGGTGATCTGGGAATCGTTGACCACATAGGAGTAGTCGCCCATCGTCACCTCCTGCAGGATGGTGCGGGCGCCGACCTCACAATAGGCGCCAAGCGTCACGTCCTGGAGCTTGGCCGAAGGGTCAACGGTTGGTTCAATTGAAAGCGACTTGCCGGCCATCTCACGTCCTGACTCTACTCTCTACATCTGTGAAGGTGTCGGATCTCCCCTATGACAGGCGCGTGACATCTGCATGACTGCGACCGGCGTGTGGACGAGTGCGGCGCTGCGGTGTCGCTGTCACATAACTGTAGAATCCAGACGCTAGCGATAGGCCAGAGCGAGGCGTCTGGAGAATTCAATGCTGGTGGTGGATGGCCTGACGTGCCGTTTTGGCATGAAAGCCGCAGTCGACAATGCTTCCTTCTCAGTTGCACCCGGCAGCTTCGTCGGCGTGATCGGGCGTTCCGGCGCCGGCAAGTCGACCTTGCTGCGGTCCATCAATCGTCTGAGCCCGGTGAGCGGCGGCCGCATCCTCTTCAAGGATCTCGACGTGACGGCGCTGCGCGGCCGCGATCTGCGGCAGTGGCGTGCGCGCTCGGCGATGATCTTCCAGCAGTTCAATCTGGTCGGCCGATTGGACGTGCTGACGAACGTGCTGATGGGGCGACTCGCCGAAATCCCGTCGTGGCGCTCGCTGGCGCAGCTCTGGCCGGCGGAGGATGTCGCCATGGCGCTGTCCGCGCTCGAGCAGTTCGACATGGCCTCCCTCGCAGCGCAGCGCGCCGATCAGCTCTCGGGCGGGCAGCAGCAGCGCGTCGCGATTGCGCGCGCGATGGTGCAGAACCCCGAGATCATTCTCGCAGACGAGCCGATCGCCTCGCTCGATCCCCGTAACACCAAGATCGTGATGGACGCGCTGCTGCGCATCAACAAGCATTTCGGCATCACCGTCGTCTGCAACCTGCATTCGCTCGATCTGGCGCGCAGCTATTGCGATCGCCTGATCGGCATGGCGACCGGACGGATCGTGTTCGACGACGTGCCGTCGGCGCTGACGGCGCAGATCGCACGTGAGCTCTACGATCTCGAGGCGGACGAGGTGATGGGTTCGATCCATCCGGCACCGGCGGCAACGGTGCCGGCACTCGGCGAAGCCGCCGTGGCCTGAGACGCGGATTTCTGCAAGCTCGAGCGTCCGCATGGCGCGGGGGCGAGACCTGTTACTTACTGCAACAAGAGGGCATGTTATGATCAATCGTCGCATCGTTCTGGCGGGCGTCGCTGCGCTGGCTTTCACGGCCTCGGCGTCAGCCGAGGACTGGAAGGCGAAGTATCCTGAGCTGACCTTCGCCGTGGTCCCGGCAGAGAACGCTTCGGGTGTCACCGAGCGCTGGACGCCTTTCGTGAACTATCTCTCGAAAGAGCTGGGCGTGAAGGTGACGCTGCGTATCGCCAACGATTACGCGGCCGTGATCGAAGGTCAGCGCGCCGGCAACATCCACATCGCGAGCTATGGCTCGGCGTCGTTTGCCCGCGCCCGGCTCACCGGCGTCAAGACCGATGCCTTCGCCAACGACATCAACTCCGACGGCAGCACCGGCTATTATTCGGTGTTCTTCGTCAAGGCGAGCAGCCCGTACCGGAAGGTCGAAGACCTCAAGGGCAAGAATCTCGGCCTCGTCGATCCGAACTCAACGTCGGGCAACAACGTGCCCCGCTTCGAGCTCAACAAGATGGGCGTGACCGACGCCGAGACGTATTTTGGCAAGGTTGTCTTCACCGGCAGCCACGAGAACGCGGTGCTGGCCCTGTCCCAGGGGACTGTCGACATCGCGGCCAACCAATGGACGAGCGACAACGATTCGACGTTGGCCCAGATGCTGACCAAGGGCATGCTGAAGAACGCTGACGGTTCGCCGATGAAGAAGGACGACTTCCGCATCATTCACAAGTCGGCGCCGATCATCAACGGCCCCTACGCCTACAACACGGACCTGCCGGACGATCTGAAATCGGCGATCGCCAAGGCCTTCTTCGATGCGCCGATCAAGGACAAGGCCGCCTTCGACCGTCTCTCCGACGGCCAGAAGAAGGGCTTCCACCCTGCCACGACGAAGGACTGGGACGGCACGATCGACCTGATCAAATTCGTCGACAGCCTGCGCAAGAAGGCGTCCTGATCGACGATCCATCGATGGTGAGCCGGGTCCCGTGGGGCCCGGCTCGTCCGTTGAAGAATCCCTCACACGTCCGAACCAAGAGCAGCACGAAGCCGATGGCTGTTGCCGTTTCGATCCTTCCGAGCCAGCAGCTTGCGGCTCTGAACGAGACCTATCGGCGGGCCGTTTCGCGCCGTCGATTGCGTCTTGCCCTGTCCGCCATGGTATTCCTGGCGGTGCTCTTCGCCGCGGCCATCGGTGCCGAGGTCAATCTGCGGACGTTCTATACCTACTTCGGCAACTTCATCAGCTACTTCGATCGCATCTTCACGCTCGACGACGGGCAGCGGGTCTGGACCAATCTGCCCGAATGGTTCTGGGGCTTCAAGAAGTGGATCAAGCTGCTGGCAGAGACGCTGCTGATCAGCTACGTCGGCACGATGGCCGGAATGCTCGTCGCATTCGGTCTCAACTTCCTCGCCGCCGAGAACACCTCGCCCGCGCCGTGGATCCGCTTCACGGTGCGCCGGCTCCTGGAATTCGCCCGCACCGTTCCGAGCGTCGTGTTCGCCCTGATCTTCGTCATTGCTTTCGGGCTTGGGCCGATCCCGGGCGTGCTCGCCATCGCCCTTCATTCGAGCGGTGCGCTCGGCAAGCTGTTCTCCGAGGTCGTTGAGAATGCCGACATGAAGCCGGTCGAGGGCGTGCGCGCCACCGGCGCGAGCTGGCTGTCTTGCATGCGATTTGCCGTGCTCCCTCAGGTTATTGCGGGTCTCTCCAGCTACACCTTGCTGCGCTTCGAGATCAACGTGCGCGAGGCTTCCGTGATGGGCTTCGTCGGCGCCGGCGGCATCGGCCAGGAGCTCGTGGTCGCGATCCGCAAGTTCTACTATTCCGACGTCAGCGCCATACTCGTCATGATCGTGGTCACGGTGTTCCTGATCGATATCGGCACCGGCTGGCTACGCGGCCGCCTGTTCGGCTCGGAGGCCCGCACATGAGCATCTCCGGCTCACCGGACGCGAAGCAGCTTGCCGAGCGCTACCCGCATATTTTCAATCGGTCCCTGTCCGCACGTTTCGCAACGCCGGTCGTGCTGCTGCTGGCTCTGGCCATCTTCGTCTTTGGTCTCGTCGATCTCGACTTCTCGCCGTCGCGGATGCTGTCCGGCCTCGGCCAGCTCGGCTGGATCGCGCGAATGATGCTGCCGCCAGATCCTGGCTCGTCGCTTCCGATCTATCTCAAGGCGCTCGGCGAGACGCTCTCGATCGCGGTGCTCGGCACCACCTTGGCGGCCGTCTTCGCGCTTCCGGTCAGCCTGCTTGCGGCCAGGAATATCGTCCCGTCGGCCGTCTTCCGCTTTCCGGTGCGTCGCCTGTTCGACACCATTCGCGGCGTCGACACGCTGATCTGGGCGCTGGTCTGGATCAACGTCGTCGGCCTCGGGCCCTTCGCCGGCGTGCTGGCGATTGCGGTTTCGGATTTCGGTGCGCTCGGCAAGCTGTTCTCGGAGGCGATGGAGAGCGCCGACCGGAAGCAGGTTGAGGGCGTGCGTGCGGCCGGCGGCAGCGCGTTGCACGAGATCCGCTTCGGCCTGCTGCCGCAGGTTCTTCCGGTGATTGCCGGCCAGGTGCTCTACTTCATCGAATCCAACACGCGCTCGGCGACGATCATCGGCATCGTCGGCGCGGGCGGCATCGGGCTACAACTGGCCGAGCAGATCCGCGTGCTGGAATGGCAGAAGGTGTCGTTCCTGATCCTGATGATCCTGGTGGCGGTGGCCGCGATCGACTGGATCTCGGGCAAGCTGCGCTTTGCGATCATCGGTCGCCGCGCCGTCGCTTGAACGTCGCGGCATCTGAAGGTTGCGATCGTTCGTTGACGAACGATCAAGGTGCGGCTTTGGCTGTGTGCACTGCACTTTCTGTCGCAAATCCTTCATGTGCGGCCGTTAGGGGAAGCTCCGGAACTGGCCGCCGTGCCAGGGAATACGGAGTCTGTCTTCATGAAGGTCACCCGCCTCGTTCTCGCTCTTCTCGCGCTGTGTGTTGCCGCGTCGTGGCAGCCGGCCAAGGCCGCGGACGTCATCTGCTACAACTGCCCGCCGGAATGGGCCGACTGGGCCTCGATGCTCAAGGCGATCAAGACCGATCTCGGCTACGACATTCCACACGACAATAAGAACTCCGGCCAGGCGCTGGCGCAGATCCTCGCCGAAAAGAGCAACCCCGTCGGCGACATCGGCTATTTCGGCGTCACCTTCGGCATGAAGGCGAAGGCGCAGGACGCGCTTGAGGCTTACAAGCCCGCGAACTGGGATCAGGTCCCCGCCGGCTTGAAGGATGCGGATGGCTACTGGACTACGATCCACTCCGGCACGCTCGGCCTGTTCGTGAACAAGGACGCGCTCGGCGGCAAGCCTGTTCCGGCCTGCTGGAAGGATCTGCTCAAGCCCGACTACAAGGGCATGGTGGGCTATCTCGATCCGAGCTCGGCGGCCGTCGGCTATGTCGGCGCCGTTGCCGTCAACCTCGCGCTCGGCGGTTCGCAGGCCGATTTCGAGCCGGCCCTTACGTTCTTCAAGGATCTGCGCAAGAATGATCCGATCGTGCCGAAGCAGACGTCCTATGCGCGCGTCGTCTCGGGCGAGATCCCGATCCTGTTCGACTACGACTTCAACGCCTACCGCGCGAAGTATACCGAGAAGGGCAATTTCGAGTTCGTCATTCCCTGCGAGGGCTCGGTGGTCTTCCCCTATGTGGTCGGCCTGGTGAAGAACGCGCCCGACAAGGACAAAGCGAAGAAGGTCATCGACTATCTGCTCTCCGACAAGGGCCAGGCGATCTGGACCAATGCCTATCTGCGTCCAGCGCGTCCGATCGAGCTGCCGGGCTCGGTGAAGAACAAGTTCCTGCCGGACAGCGACTACGCTCGCGCCAAGAGCGTGAACTGGGGCGATATGGAAGCCGCGCAAAAGGGCTTCGTCGATCGCTATCTGTCCGAAGTCCGTTGAAGGAGCACCGCGCCTCCGCCGGAGACGATCCGGTGGAGGTGCACTTGATCATATGTCGCACAAATCCTTCGTCCGGCTCTGTTTGCTGCCCCTGGGAGCCGTCACCTCGGCATTCTTTCTGTTGCCGATGGCGAGGCTGCTCGTCACCGGCGCCGAGGGACCGCACGGTCTGGCCGAATATCTCGCGATCATCCTCGAGCCGCGCTACCGCACGACACTTCTCAACACGCTGACGCTGGCGGCGGCCACCACGATTGCAACCCTGGTCATTGCGACGATCGCCGGCCTGTTCCTGCAGCGTCACCGGTTTCCGGGCCGCGCGGTCCTGGTCGCGATCCTGACGTTTCCGCTCGCGTTCCCGGGCGTCGTGGTCGGCTTCATGATCATCCTTCTGGCTGGCCGCCAGGGGATGATCGGGGAGGTCTCGTCCCGGCTCACCGGCGACAAGCTCGTATTCGCTTATTCGATCTACGGGCTGTTCCTCGGTTATCTCTATTTCTCGATTCCGCGGGTGATCCTCACGATTATGGCTGCCGCGCAGAAGCTGGACCCCGGTTTGGAGGAGGCGGCCCGATCGCTCGGCGCGAGCCCCTGGGCCGTGCTGCGCGACGTGATCCTGCCGGCGCTGACCCCGGCGCTGATCGCGTCCGGCGCGATCGCGTTCGCGACGGCGATGGGCGCGTTCGGAACGGCATTCACCTTGGCCACGAACATCGACGTGTTGCCGATGCTGATCTACACGGAGTTCACGCTGGCCGGAAACCTGGCCACCTCGGCGGCGCTCTCGGTCGGCCTTGGCCTGATGACCTGGCTGATGCTCGCATTGGCGCGCTCCTTCGCCGGCAGCTCGGTGGCAGCGGCAGGGTAGGCACGTGCGCGACAGAGTCATCTTCATCCTTCAACTGCTGTTCACACTTCTGGTCGCCGCCTTCCTGGCCGTGCCGGCCGGCCTTTCGATCGCCGCGGGCGTGACCGTCAACTACTTCCGCGGCATTCAGTCCGGCGTGACGCTGCAGTGGGTAGCCCAGGTCTGGGAGCTCTACGCGGGCACGATCATGGCATCGATCCTGATCGCGCTGGGCACGCTGGCGGTCACGCTCGTGGTCGGTGTTCCCGCTGCCTACGCGCTCTACGTTCGCGGCGGACGGCTGGCGCGGCTGGTCGAGGAGATCATCACCTTGCCGCTCGCGATTCCCGGGCTCGCCATCGCGCTGGCGCTGCTGCTCACCTATGGTGGCTTCGGCAGCTTCCGTCGCTCATGGCTGTTCATCCTCGCCGGCCATGTGATCTTCACGATGCCTTTCATGGTGCGCTCCGTGATGGCTGTGTTCGCGACCATCGACGTCAAGTCGCTCGATGAGGGCGCCGCGTCGGTCGGGGCGGCGCCATGGCGCCGCTTCATCGATGTCATCGTTCCCAATGCCGCGCCGGGGATCCTGGCCGGCAGCCTCATGGTGGTGACGCTATCCCTCGGAGAATTCAACTTGACCTGGATGTTGCATACGCCGCTGACCAAGACGCTGCCGGTCGGCCTCGCCGACAGCTACGCATCGATGCGGCTGGAGGTCGCATCCGCCTACACGCTGATCTTCTTCGTCATGATCATCCCGCTGCTGGTGGCCATGCAATGGATCGGCGAGAGAGGGAGCCTGCGGTGAGCACGATGACCCGGCATGGAGCCGCGCTGAAGGTCGAGAATTGCGGCAAGACCTTTGCCGACGGGACCTGCGCGCTCGCGCGCGCCACGCTCGACATCGCGCAGAGCGAGACGCTGGTGCTGCTTGGGCCGTCCGGCTGCGGCAAGACCACGTTGCTGCGGATCGTGGCCGGGCTCGAAACACCCGATGCGGGCGGGCGCGTGCTTTTCGACGGCAAGGATCTGACGAGGCAGCCGATCGAGAAGCGCAACGTCGGCATGGTGTTTCAATCCTACGCGCTGTTCCCCAACATGACCGTCGCGGACAATATCGGCTACGGGCTCAAGATCCGCGGCGTGCCTAAGCCGGAGCGCGCCGCGCGGGTCGCGGAGCTGGTCACGCTGACCAACCTCGCCGGCCTCGAAGATCGGCGAATCGATCAGCTCTCGGGCGGCCAGCGCCAGCGCGTCGCGCTGGCGCGCGCGGTCGCGATACGGCCGAGCGTGCTGCTGCTCGACGAGCCGCTCACCGCGCTCGATGCGGCCTTGCGAGAGCGCCTGCGCGGCGAGCTCAACGGCCTGTTGCGTACGCTCGGAATCACGGCAATCTACGTCACGCATGACCAGGCCGAAGCCATGGAGCTCGGGGACCGCATCGTGGTCATGCGCAAGGGCGCCATCGCCCAGGTCGGGACGCCGCGCGAGATCTATTTCACGCCAGCCGACCGCTTCGTCGCGGAGTTCGTCGGCGCGGCCAACATCATCGAGGCTCCGATCGACGGCGACCACCTCGTTCTGCCCGGAGGGAGACAGCGGATCGCCGAGGCTGGCTCGCGCAGCAAGGCGATGGCGATGGTTCGACCGGAAACGATCGGAATCGTCGACGCGGCGGCATCGTGCCTGACCGGCCTCGTCGACAGCGTCCGCTTCGCCGGTGATCGCCAGCGGATCATCGTCCGCGACGCCGCCACCGTTCCACTGACGGTGGACGCACCGAATACGATCAAGGTCAGCGCGGGTGAGCGGATCGGCCTGTCGATTGAGCCGAGCGCCATTCGTCTGCTGCCGGAGCAAGGCGGATCAGCATGACCAGGCGTCCCGTCACCATCGCACAGATTTCCGATCTGCACATCAAGGCGCCCGGCCGGCTCGCCTACCGCCGGGTCGATACGGCGCGTGCGCTGGCCCGTAGCATCGCGGAACTCAACCGGTTCGAGCCGAAGCTCGATCTGGTGGTGATCTCGGGCGATCTCGCCGATACGCCGTCGCCGGCCGAGTACGATCATCTCAAGGATCTTCTCGGCGAACTCGAGATTCCATTCGCCGCCGTGCCCGGCAATCACGATTCACGCGAGCTGATGCGCGCGGCGTTTCCGGGCACTCTCCATGGTGGACCTACCGGTCCGCTGAACCGGCATGTGGCGTTGGCCGATCTCGATCTGCTTCTGCTCGATTCCAGCGTGCCCGGCCATCCGCATGGCGAGCTCGATGAGGCGAGTCTCCAATGGCTCGACGCCACGCTGTCCGCCTCCAGCGAAAAGCCGGCCTTGCTGTTTCTGCATCATCCGCCGTTCGCCACTGGCATCTGGCACATGGACCGGCAGAACCTGCGCAACGCCGACGATCTCGCGGCCATCCTCACGCGCCATCCGCGGGTGCAACTGATCGGATGCGGTCACGTCCACCGCGCGGCACTGACCCGGTTTGCCGGCATTCCCTGTGCGATTTGCCCGGCACCGAACCATGCCGTCGCGCTCGACCTGGCCGAGCTTCGACCCCCATCCTTCCGGATCGAGCCGCCGGCCTTTCACCTTCATGCCTGGTTTCCAGGACCGGGATTCGGAACGGTCGTCACTCATCAGGTGCCGATCGGGGATTTCGACGGGCCGCATCCGTTCTTCAATCAAGACGGCACGCTCATCGACTAAGCGCACAAGCACATGACAAGGCGGTGGACGTCTGGTCTAGCTCTCGACCTCGAACGTCACGCGCTCCGCGGCGAAGCGCGAGCGCTTGCTGACGAGTGGCGTCGCATCGGCATCGATGTCGATGCTGTCGACGACCAGCACCGGGCGCCCAATCGCGAGGTCGAGCCGTGCGGCGTCGCTTGCGTCGGCGATGGCTGCCGTGATCCTGGTCGTGCCGCGGCGATAGTCGCGAATGCCGTAATGCGCGAGCAGCGCCGTCATCGAGCGGACCGACGCGAAGATGTGACCGGCCTCGGGAAATCGCTCGGACGACAGCCAGGACGTGCTGACGCAGATGGGGGTCTTGTCGGCAAGACGCAGTGCATCGATTCGGACCAGCGGAGCACCCGTCTTCAATCGCAGCTCGCGCGCGAGTTCGCGCGTTGCGGGCTCTTCGGACGCTGCGATCAACTGCCCGCGAGGCTCACGCCCGCCGGCGCCCACGATCTCGGAGAACCTGGTTCGCGATCTCAGGGGATATGACAGACGAGGCGCTTCGACATAGGTGCCGCTGCCGCGCTCGGCGCGCACGAGGCCGCGCTGCGCCAAGGTCGCGAGCGCGCGTCGTACCGTATGACGGTTGACGCGGTAGGTTTCGGCGATCTCGGTCTCGCCGGGCAGGCGCGTGCCGGCGGCGAAGCGGCCGTCGGCGATGTCGCGCTCGATGCCGTCGGCCACCCGCCGCCACAGCGCCACGCCCGAATCCGCGCCAAGCATGCTCATCGCGGCTCCCCGCTCTCCGGCCTCGAAATCACGTCCATGTCATCAAACAGTCATGGCGCTTCGTTACGAAGTTGTCTATTAACATAGACAACTTCGTAACGGCAAGATCGGGATGAAGATGGACGGCAAGACTGCGATGCAGGACCGGCGCAGGGCGGCGATGAGGGTATTGGCGCATGCCTCGCATGCGGACATCCGCGCCAGGCTCAATGGCCTCGCGCTGCCTGAGCATCGCGACCTGCGCCCGGCGGAGAATGGCCTCGTGATGCTGCGGGGCCGGATCGGCGGTGATGGAGCGCCGTTCAATGTCGGCGAGGCGACGGTGTCGCGCGCCGCGGTACGGCTGGAGAGCGGCGAGGTCGGGTTCGGCTATGTGCTGGGACGCGACGCCGCCAAGGCGCGTCTGATGGCGCTGTGTGACGCGATGATCCAGTCATCAAGCCACACGCGATCGATCGAGACGCAGGTGGTTGCGCCGCTGCAGGCGCAGATGCGCACTTCGCGCCAGCACCGCGCAGAGGAGGCTGCGGCCACGCGTGTCGATTTCTATACGATGGTGCGAGGAGAAGGCTGATGGCTGCTGCCGCTTCCGATCTGCAGCCTGGTTTCGCCGACAATGTCCTGTCCGCGCAATCGACCTTCCGTACCGTCATGGAGGCCATGGCGCGTCCGGGAAATGTGCGGCAGGTCGAGGTCAATGTCGGCCGGCCGTCGTCCTTGATGCCTGGTGCCGCCGCGATCGCGTTGACGCTGTTCGATCACGATACGCCGATCTGGCTCGATGCGCCGCTCGCCGGCACGCCCGAGGTCGGCGCCTGGCTCAAGTTTCACACCGGGGCGCCGATCGTCGCCGATGCCGCGCTCGCCTGCTTTGCAGTGGCGGCGGACCCCGAAGCGCTGCCTGATCTGAATTCATTCGCGCTCGGCAGTGCTGAATACCCCGATCGCTCGACGACGCTGATCCTGCAGGTGCCGAGCTTGTCCGGAGGGCCGGTGTTCAAGCTGCGCGGTCCAGGCATCGACGGGACGACATCGTTCCGCGCAACGGTCGCACCCGCCGACCTGTTCGAGCGGCTGTCGATCAATGAGAAGCTGTTTCCGCGTGGTGTCGATGTGGTGCTGGTCGATGGTTCGTCCATCGTCGCCATCCCGCGGACGACACGACTCGTTTCCGCAGGAGAGTAAGGCATGTATGTCGCCGTGAAAGGTGGCGAGCGCGCCATCGAGAACGCGCACCGGCTGCTGGCGCATGAGCGCCGGGGTGATCGCGACGTGCCGGAGCTGTCGCTGGCGCAGATCTCCGAGCAGTTGGGGCTTGCCGTCGATCGCGTGATGAGCGAAGGCTCGCTGTACGACCGCGAGCTCGCGGCGCTCGCAATCAAGCAGGCGCGTGGCGATCTGATCGAGGCGATCTTCCTGGTGCGCGCCTTCCGCGCGACCTTGCCGCGCTTCGGCGCAAGCGAGCCGGTCGACACCGGCGCGATGCGGGTGCAGCGGCGCGTCTCGTCGACCTTCAAGGACATTCCCGGCGGCCAGGTGCTCGGGCCGACCTTCGACTATACGCATCGGCTGCTCGATCCGCAGTTGGCGGCAGGCGCCGAGCCGGAGCCGCCGGCCCGCGCCGAGGCGCCGAATGCGCCGACGCCACGTGTCACCGACATTCTCGGCCAGGACGGCTTGATCGAGCCGTCGCCGCAAGCCGAGGTTGGCGCGCCGGTCGGCGATCTCACCCGCGATCCCCTAGGCTTTCCCGCCGATCGTGATCTGCGGTTGCAGAATCTCGCACGCGGTGACGAGGGGTTTCTGCTCGCGCTCGGCTACTCGACCCAGCGCGGCTATGGCCGCAACCATCCCTTCGCCGGCGAGATCCGCTTCGGCGAAGTCGAGGTCGAGTTCGTGGCCGAGGAGATTGGCTTTGCGGTGCCGCTCGGATCGGTCGAGCTGACCGAATGCCAGATGGTGAACCAGTTCAAGGGGTCGGCCACCGAGCCGCCGTGCTTCACGCGCGGTTACGGTCTCGCCTTCGGGCAGAGCGAGCGCAAGACGATGTCGATGGCCCTGGTCGACCGCGCCCTGCGCGCGCGCGAGCTGGGCGAGGATATGGTTGCACCGGCGCAGGATGAGGAGTTCGTGATGTCGCACTCCGACAATGTGCAGGCGACCGGGTTCGTCGAGCATCTGAAGCTGCCGCACTATGTCGACTTCCAGTCCGAGCTCGGCCTGCTGCGCAAGCTGCGCCAGGAGTTCGCCGAGGCCAATGCCGCTCCTGAATTGAAGGAAGCTGCGGAATGAACGCGCCGACGTACAACTTCGCTTATCTCGACGAGCAGACCAAGCGGATGATCCGCCGCGCGATCCTGAAGGCGATCGCGATTCCCGGCTATCAGGTGCCGTTCGCGAGCCGCGAGATGCCGATGCCCTATGGCTGGGGCACCGGCGGCGTACAGGTCACCGCCGCCATTCTCGGTCCCGACGACGTGCTCAAGGTCATCGACCAGGGCTCGGACGATACGACCAATGCGATCTCGATTCGCAAGTTCTTCGCCAAGACCGCGGGCGTCGCGACCACGACGTCGACGGAAGAGGCGAGCGTGATTCAGACCCGTCACCGAATTCCCGAGGCGCCGCTTCACGAGGGGCAGGTGCTGGTCTATCAGGTGCCGATCCCGGAGCCGCTGCGCTTTCTCGAGCCGCGCGAGACCGAGACCCGCCGCATGCATGCGCTGGCCGAGTATGGACTGATGCACGTCAAGCTCTATGAGGACATCGCACGCTTCGGTCACATCGCGACGTCCTACGCCTATCCGGTCAAGGTCAATGCGCGCTACGTGATGGATCCGTCGCCGACGCCGAAGTTCGACAATCCCAAGATGGACAATTGCCCGGCGCTGCAATTGTTCGGCGCGGGACGCGAGAAGCGAATCTACGCCATTCCGCCCTATACGTCGGTCGTCTCGCTGGACTTCGAGGACCATCCGTTTACGCGTTACAAGTTCGACGCGCCCTGCGCGCTGTGCGGCGCGGAGGATTCCTATCTGGACGAGATCGTGACCGACGACAAGGGCAGCCGCATGTTCGTCTGCTCAGACACCGACTACTGCGAGGGCCGCCAGGCGTCCGGACATCATGGCGCGCAGAGCGCCGCCCCGCACAAGGAGGGCGCCCATGGCTGAGATGATCAGAGCCTCCGATCAGCCGCTGCTCGTCGCCGAAGGGCTTGCAAAGAGCTATGGCCGGTTGGCGGCGTGCCGCGATGTCTCGTTCGTGCTCTATCCCGGCGAGGTGCTCGCCATTGTCGGCGAGTCCGGCTCGGGCAAATCGACGCTTCTGCAGATGTTGTCGGCGCAACTGGCGCCGACGGCTGGCCGCGTGTCCTATCGGATGCGTGACGGGGTGCTGCGCGATCTTGCCGGGCTCGGCGAGGCCGAACGCCGTTTTCTGTTCCGCACCGATTGGGGCTATGTCCATCAGGACCCGGCGCAAGGCCTGCGCATGGCGGTTTCGGCGGGCGCCAATGTCGGCGAGCGGCTGATGGCGGTCGGCTGGAATAACTATGGCAGGATCAGGCAGACCGCCTCGTCATGGCTCGCGCGCGTGGAGATCGACGTCGCCCGCATCGACGATGCGCCGCGGACCTATTCCGGTGGCATGCGGCAGCGGCTGCAGATCGCGCGCAATCTCGTGACCGAGCCCAGGCTCGTGTTCATGGATGAGCCGACTGGGGGGCTCGACGTGTCCGTGCAGGCGCGCCTGCTCGATCTGATGCGCAGCCTCGTCAACGAGCTTGGGCTCGCTGCCATCGTCGTGACCCACGATCTGGCCGTGGCGCGGTTGCTGTCTCATCGTGTGATGGTCATGAAGGAGGGGCGGGTGATCGAGACCGGTCTCACCGACCAGGTGCTCGATGATCCGCGCGAGCCTTACACACAGCTCCTCGTGTCCTCGATCCTGCCGCCATGATGCAATTGGGCCCAATGCGATGACCGTGATGATCGATGTCGAGAATGCAGAGAAGACCTTCACCATGCATCTGCAGGGCGGCATATTGCTGCCCGTGGTGCGCGGCGTGTCGTTCCAGGTCAAGGCGGGCGAATGCGTCGTGTTGTCGGGACCGTCGGGCGCGGGCAAGTCGTCCATCCTGAAGATGATCTTCGGCAATTACCGTTGCGATGGCGGCCGCATCGGCGTCCGGCACCAGGGCGAGATGACCAATCTCGCCGGCGCCGAGCCGCGTCTGGTCCTGAATGCGAGGCGGCAGTCCATCGGCTATGTCAGCCAATTCCTGCGCGCGGTGCCGCGCGTCCCTGCACTCGATGTCGTTGCCGAACCGCTGCTCGCGGCCGGCCTGCCGCGCGACGATGCGCGGGTGCGGGCGGGTGGGCTGCTGCGACGGCTGAACATTCCCGAACGGCTGTGGTCGCTGCCGCCGTCGACCTTCTCGGGCGGCGAGCAGCAGCGGGTCAACATCGCGCGCGGCTTCATCTCCGAAGTTCCGGTGCTGTTGCTCGACGAGCCGACCGCGTCGCTCGATGCGGCGAACCGCGCGGTCGTGGTCGACCTGATCGCAGCGAAGAAGAAGGACGGAGTGGCGATGCTCGCGATCGTGCATGATGACGAGATCCGCGCGCAGATTGCGGATCGCATGGTCGACGTCATGACATTCGCCGCGGCGGCGTAAAGGGACAAATTGCAGATGAGCGCGAACATGTCCGATCTCGTGATAGGAAATGCCAGGCTGGTCCTCGCCGACCGCGTCGTCGAGCAGGGCTGGGTGGCGATCGCGGGAGGCCGGATCGCCGAACTGGGCGAGGGGGCAGCGCCGGTTGGCAGCCTGGATGCCGGCGGCGACCTGTTGATGCCCGGCCTGGTCGAACTGCACACTGATCACCTCGAAGCGCATTTCGTGCCGCGCCCGAAGGTCTACTGGGATCCCGTTGCTGCCGTCATTTCCTATGACGGGCAGCTTGCGACCGCGGGCATCACGACGGTGCTGGATTCGCTGCGGGTGTGGAGCGAAGAGGGCGCCGAGGGCGTCGACGGCCAGGCCAATGTGCTCGCGGATGCGATCGCGACGGCGCGCGACGGCGGGTTGCTGCGGTCCGATCACTTCCTGCATCTGCGCTGCGAGGTGCCGATGCCGACCGTGGTCGAGGAGGCGCGGCAACTGGCGGGGCGTCCGGATGTGCGGCTGATGTCGCTGATGGATCATACGCCCGGGCAGCGCCAGTTTCGCGACGAAGGCAAGCTGCGCGACTACTATCGCGGCAAGAGCGGCGGCAAGACCGATGCAGAGCTCGACGTGATGTTCGCGCGGCGATTCGCCTATCAGCAGGCCTATGCGGCGCCGAACATGCGCGACATCGTTGCGCTGGCGAAGACCCATGACGTGCCCCTGGCCAGTCATGACGACACCACCGAGGAGAACGTCGCGGACGCGATCAAGGACGGCATCGCAGTCGCGGAGTTTCCAACCACGATGGAAGCCGCGCGGGGCCTTCACCAGGCGGGCATCAGCATCCTGATGGGCGCTCCCAACGTCGTGCGCGGCGGGTCTCACTCCGGCAACATCGCCGCCGTGGACCTCGCGCGCGAGGGCCTGCTCGACATTCTGTCGTCGGACTACGTACCGTCGAGCCTGCTGATGGGCGCGCTGCAATTGCCGCAGCGGGTGCCTTCCATCGATCTTGCCGCAGCCGTCCGCACCGTCACCAAGGCGCCCGCCGATGCCGTCGGCCTGCATGATCGCGGCGAGATCGCCGCAGGCAAGCGTGCGGACTTGATCCGCGTTCATGTCGCGGGCCAGTTGTCGGTCGTGCGCAGCGTCTGGCGGGAAGGGCAGCGGGTGGCATGAGCGGAACCGAGGTTGCATCGGCGAAGACATCCGAGAAGCTCGGTCCCGGCCGCCTGATCCTGGTGGTCGGGCCGAGCGGCGCGGGCAAGGACACCTTGCTCAACGTGGCGCGCCGCGAATGCGCCAGCGATGACCGGATCGTTTTTCCGCGGCGGATCGTCACGCGCGAGGCCTCGGCTTTCGAGGATAATCTCGAGATGAGCGCGTCCGCCTTTCGTGAGGCGCTCGGCGCCGGTGAGTTCGCGCTGCATTGGGAGGCCCACGGACATGACTACGGCGTGCCGCGCGCGATCAAGGATGACATCCTGGCCGGCCGCACCGTGGTCGTGAACGTCTCGAGAACGATTATTCCCGCCGCGCGCCGGGACTATGCCGACGTCATCGTCGTCGCCATCACTGCGCCGGCGGATGTTCTCGCCGAACGGCTCGGCAAGCGGCACCGTCCGAGCGACGGCGATATCGGCGAGCGTCTTCACCGGGCGGTGAGCGAAGACGCCGTGGCGGACATAACGATCGTCAATGTCGGCGATCCCGAGCCGCACGGTCGCAGGCTGGCGGAAATCATCAAGCGGCCGATCGACGCAGAACCGATCGGATCCGAGGGAGGAAGCGGCCATGTCGATCATCACCACGATTGAGCAGCTCGAGGCGATCTATGGCGAGACGGGGCTCGCATCGACGGCGAAGGTGGCTGATCGCGTGACGCCGCACTACCGGATCATGATCGAGAAGTCGCCTTTCGTGGCGCTGGCGACGTGTGGTCCCGAAGGTCTCGACTGTTCGCCGCGCGGCGATCTTCCCGGCTTCATCCGCATCCATGACGACAAGACGCTGATGATGCCGGATCGCCGCGGCAATAATCGCGTGGATTCCTTGCGCAACGTTGTGCGCGATCCGCGGATCGCGCTGCTGTTCCTGATTCCGGGATCGGGCAATACGCTGCGTGTGAACGGGCATGGTCACCTGTCGACCGCTCCCGATCTGTTGGAGTCGTTCCGGATGGAAGGCAAGCTGCCGCGCTCCGTCCTGGTCATGACGGTGGAAGAGATCTACTTCCAATGCGCCCGCGCGATCGTTCGTGCCGATCTCTGGAACCCGGACAAGCGCGTCGACCCACAGCAACTGCCGACGCCGGGACAGATTCTTGCGGCGATGACGGCCAACGATATCGACGGCGCGGCGTACGATCGCGAGTGGCCCGAGCGCGCGCGGAAATCCTTGTGGTGAATTCGGCGCGCGGCTCTTCAAAAAGGGAAGGCCGGGCTCCGAAAGATCAGGCTGCGACGTCGAGCAGGCGTGAGGATCCTCTGATGAGAACCTTGCGCCCGGCGACGGTGAGCGTCGCGGCGCCATTGTCGATTGCGACGAGTCCAAATGCAGTGAGCTCGTCGACAATCACGCCGTTCAGCCTGCGGCGTTCACGCGCGGGAATGCGAAGCGCCTTCAGCGTCTCCCATTGGTCCGGCGTGAGCTCGTGTTCGATTTCCGCGTTCATGCTGCCTCGAATGTTGACGTCCCGCACCCGTCTTAGAAAGTCCGCGTGACGAAGATGCGACCTTCATGCATCCGTACTGATACGGTTCACGTCATTACGCTCGAACCCGCCGGCGATTAATTCAAATTTGAATGATCGCGAATGTGGTGCTGCATTGCAGCTCGCCGTGTTGGTAGCGGTGAACGATCGTCCGGCGTTAACAGATAATTAAGGTGTGTGGGCGGCGCACAACGGTAACGCCTCTGTCACATCGGTGTGTCAAACGGCGCCATCGTCCTGCTCGAATCGGCCGGCGCATGTTTGAAACGAAACACGTTGAATGGCTGACCTGACCGACGTTTCGCCGCTGCAGTCGAACCGCAGAATCTGGTTGCGCAGCCTGGGCGGACTGGCCCTGAGCCTCTCGATTGCGGCTGTGGCCGTGTATGTCCTGGCACGCGCCGTCAAGAAGCTCGACTTCGCTCATGTTCTGTCGATCGTCGAGGCCACGGACCTTCATCTGATCGCGATGGCGCTGGCGTTCATCGTCCTCTCCTACGCCAGCCTCACGCTCTACGACGTGTTCGCGTTGCGGACGATTGGCCGGCGGGACATTCCCTATCGCGCGGCCGCGCTCGGCAGCTTCACGAGCTACCCGATTGCGCACGGCATCGGCGCGGTCGCGTTGATCTCACCGCTGGTTCGATATCGGATCTACGCGCCGTACCGGCTCGGTGCGATCGACATCGCCAATATCAGCTTCCTCACCGGACTGACCTTCTGGCTCGGAAATCTCACCGCGCTCGGCCTGAGCTTGATGATTGATCCGGACGCCTTCGGATGGGTGGAGTATTGGCCGCCGGCGCTCAACCGTCTCGTTGCCGCGGCACTGCTTTGCGCCGTTGCCGCCTTCGTCGTGTGGAGCTGGCCGGGGCGGCGAAGCGCCCGCTGGCCCGTTCGATTGCCGTCCGGGCCCGCTGTGCTGCTGCAGATCCTGGTCGGACTGGTCGAGCTCAGCACCGCGGCGCTGGCAATGTACGTCCTCATGCCGGCGGAACTCGGCATCGATCTCGCGCGGTTGATGGCGGTCTTCATTGCCGCGACCTTGCTTGGATTTGCCAGCCATGCCCCGGCCGGCATCGGCCTGTTCGATGCAACGATCCTGCTGGGCCTGGGCGGCGATCAGGAGCGGCTGCTCGCGGCGCTGCTGATCTTCCGCGCGCTCTATCACCTGCTGCCGTTCGTGCTCGCCCTGGTCGTGTTCGGCAGCGTCGAGCTGTCGCGCTCCTGCCGGAGGTCGTCGATGGTGTCAGACCGGCGAGTTCAGCTTCAACCCGATCATGCCGGTGATGATCAGCGTGAGGCAGATCAGCCGTGTCGGGTCCGCCGGCTCGCTGTAGAGGATCATGCCGGCGAGGATGGTCCCGGCCGCGCCGATCCCGGTCCATACCGCATAGGCGGTGCCAAACGGCAATGAGCGCAGCGCGAGCGACATCATCGCGAAGCTGAGCAGAATGGCGATCACGGTGGCGACGCTGGGCCAGAAGCGCGTCAGGCCGTCGGAATGCTTCAGGCCGAGCGCCCAGACGATCTCGAGAGCTCCAGCCGCGAACAGAGCAAGCCAGCCGTTCATGAGGGCCGCGCGCCCAACGGCGTAACATCGTCCACCGATCCGAGGCCGGCGTCGCGAAGTTGCGGATCGCCTGCACCCAGCAGTCCGGCCATTTCGTCATCTCCGCGCCGGTCGAACCTGCCGTCCATCTGCATGGTTTGCGCGACGCGCATATGACAAGCTGGGCGCGCGTCGGGTCTATCTCTCCTCCATCATCGTGAATACGAATCCTGTCAGCGTTGCGCCGACAGCAAAGGACAGCGTCAACACACCGACGAAGATCACGAACGTCACATGCGGATCGAGACTGTGGGCGATCAGGATCGAGACGCCGAACGCATCCAGTTGGATCAGCGCGAAGGCGAAGCCGAGCCCCATGGCGATGCCCATCAAGGTGTGGGAGGCCAGCTCGATCAGCATGGCCAGATTGACCGCTGCGCTGCGTCGTTTGGGCGCCATGGGCTCGGACTCCATGCCTATGGCCCATGAACGCTGGAACGGCAAACGTTGTTCCTGTGCCGGCTGGCAAAGCCGATTGCCAAACCGAGCCGACAGCGGCTACGGATGACCGAGGTTCGGCCGCGGAAGAACAAGGGCTCGAACGGCCCGCGAGGGCGCCGGCGCGGCCGGGCGGCGCGGCGTCGCGCAATCCGACAGGGAGGATGACAACCCATGACGAACGCCATTCGTTTCCACAAGACCGGCGGTCCCGAGGTCCTCGCTTGGGAGCAGATCGAGGTCGGCAAGCCCGGCCCCGGCGAGGCGCGCATCCGCCATACGGCGGTCGGGCTCAACTTCATCGACATCTACAATCGCTCCGGGCTCTATCCGGTCCAGCTTCCGAGCGGACTGGGCAGCGAGGGCGCCGGTGTGATCGAGGAGCTGGGCGAAGGGGTGACGGACCTGAAGGTGGGCGACCGCGTCGCCTACGGCTCGTCGCCGCTCGGCGCCTATTCAGAGGCGCGGCTGATGCCGGCCGCGCTGCTGCTGAAGCTGCCCGATGACATCGACGACAAGACCGCCGCGGCGATGATGCTCAAGGGCCTGACCGCCCAGTACCTGATCCGGCAGACCTACCGCGTCAAGGCGGGCGAGACCATCCTGCTGCATGCCGCCGCCGGCGGTGTGGGCCTCATCCTCGGCCAGTGGGCCAAGCATCTCGGCGTTCACGTCATCGGCACCGTATCCAGCGATGACAAGGCGCAGCTGGCCAGGGCGCGTGGCTGCGAGCATACCATCATCTATACGCGCGAGGACTTCGTCGCGCGCGTCGGCGAGATCACCGGCGGCAAGAAGGTGCCTGTCGTCTATGACTCCGTCGGCAAGGACACGTTCCTGAAGTCGCTCGATTGCCTCGCGCCGCTCGGCTACGCCGTGCTGTTTGGCCAGTCCTCGGGCGCCGTCGATCCGCTCAATCTCGGGCTGCTCGCCCAAAAGGGCTCGCTGTTCGTGACCCGGCCGACGCTGTTTACCTACGCGGCCAAGCGTGAAAGCCTGGTCGCGATGGCCAACGAATTGTTCGACGTGGTCAAGTCGGGCGCGGTGAAGATCGAGGTCAATCAGACCTATCCGCTCAAGGACGCGGCCCGGGCACACGCCGATCTCGTGGCGCGCAAGACGACCGGCTCGACCGTCTTTCTGGTTTGACTTGGTTTGAGGCATCCGTCCGAGGTGAGCCTGTGGCAGACGCAGGCTCACCCGTTTCGTTGGCGCGGCGTGCGACACGGGCCGGCGCAGTCCGGTCAAACCTGCTCGTGCTTGCGCAGATCGCGAAGGTGATCGAACTGGACCGCCTGCAGGTCGGCGTCCCGCCCATCGATCTCGGGCAGGGCGGCTTCGGACATGATATCGGCCGTGACGTCCGCAACCGACCGGTCCACGATCTCGTGGATGAAGCTGACGTTCGAGTATTCCCCCGACGCGATACGCGCAACGACGTCGCGCCGGGTCATTTCAGGATCGACCACGGCCTCGCGGCCGCGCCGGCCGTAGTCGATCATCACGACGAAATACTGCATGGAGCGCCGGTTCGCCTTCGGCTGACTGTGATCGCGCCATTATTTCTTTAAATCAGAATTTTGTCAAGGCTGATTCGGTCCACCCTCGCCTCACCGACTCCATCCCCAGCCTGCGCGGCCGTGACCACACCGGCATCAGCACAGAAATAGTCCAGGCGATGTGACGTGGCGTGCGGAAGCATGTTCCTGCACGCCATGAGGACCGCGTCGTCGCCCATCACTGCACGTTGAACGTCGCGCCGGGACATTCGGTGGTCACGCTGATCGGGATCCCCTGCGCCGCCGCCGCGGTCGGCTTCGGCTTCGCAACCACCTTCCAGCGGCCGGGCTTGTTCAGCCAATATCTGTGCCTCGATGTCGCAATGCGGCGCTCGGTATAGGTCGTGCCCTTCCAGATCAAAGGGCCCTTCGGCTTCGGTGCAGCGACCTCATGCCACGGTCCGAACTCGCCGAAGTCCATGAACCACAGATGCCATTCGAGCTTCTGATATTCATGATGGGACGCGACCACCTCGACGATGGGGCGGCCGTTCAGCCACGACACCTCGTCCTCGAGTGGCTTGATCTGCTGGCAACGGGTATGCAACGGCTCCTGAACGCGAAGCAGATCGTCTCGCTGGCTTTGCGTGAGCATCGCCGAGGTGACGGGCAGTCCCACGTTCGGATCATCGGCCGGATATGAGCAGATCGGCACCGTCGGCGGCCCCTGGCCCGTCCAGGGATTGTTGCTGCAATAGACTCGCCTCGTCACCGACGAAATGCCGGTGGTCGCCGTTTCCTCCGCCTTTCCGGTTTCCCGGTCCCAGACACCGCTGAACGTTGTCTTTTGATTCGGCGGACAGGCCACTGTCTTGTGGGCCGTCCACCAGTGCGAAACCTCGAATTCATAGTACGAGTAGCGCGGTTCCGGATACAGCACGGCTCTGACGCTGGTCAGCGCGTGGTGCGCTTCGCACGCCGTCCCATAGGTATCCAGCCAGCACACGAGGTGGAAGTTTTCGTTCGGCCAGCATCCCGCACGCGCCGACGACGTGAAGCCGAGTGCGGCGATCACCAAGGTAAAGGCAAGAAGATATCTCCGCATGGCGTTTCCCATGATGGCGTTTCCCCATGTCCCGCCTGTGCAGCCACAGGTTGACGATGAGTTTGCTCCGGCGCGGCGCCTGGTCCTTGATCGGGATCAATCCGCTTGCGCGACGTCGGCAACGTCGGCCGGATATCGGCGATGAGGCGACGGCGCAGCAGGTCCGGCTCGCTGGCAGCCCCTGGATCGTCGGGGCGGGTCCCCGCTTGGAGCCGAGATAGCGGAAGACCAGCCTGTCCCACCGCCGCCTCCGAATGCCGACTGCTACGTCCATAGCGATGAGCTGCGGGTCGAGGACTGATCCGGGCGCCAGGCGCGGCTAGCGGCAAGGCGTCACGCCCGTCGGGCAAATCAGGGTCGATGCGCCCGCACGATGGTCCGTTTCATGGCCTTCGATCGCCTGCAGACGACGTGTGCGGAAAACGCTTGTTTTGGGCGAGGCTTCAACGCATTGCCCCGGTCCGGCCCGCCGGGCCGAAAAATTCTTCTTTCTATTTTTCAGAACTCGTGATTGTCTACGCGCATCCCGCCTCATGGAGAGGGGCGTATCGCGGTCGTCACGACACGTGGAGGCGGGGAGTGATGGGCGAGCCGGTTTGCAGCGTGGTCATTCGCGCCGACGAACAACACCGGCTCGTACGGTCAAGTCGCGTGGTCCTGATACTCCGATGCCGGTATCAAGCCTGCGCCGGCGCTGACAGCGCCGCGTGGGTGACGGTGACCAACAAGCCCGGCGCACCGGGGAGAACGCGAAGCAGCCGTGAAAACCATCGCGCAGGGAGGGCCGGATCGTTCCGGCTGGACCTGTGGTACCTGCCGCCTGCATTTTTTAAGCAGGCGGGCCACGGGCCTCAGTCGAGGTCCGGCCTTCCCTGCCCCCTCTCGTTTGAAGAGGGTGAGACCACTGTATCACTCGGACGCCTGGGGCGCCGCGAGGCTATGGACGCACATCCCCATATGTCGCTCAGAATTGTTGATCACGACGGCGCAACAGGCGCGGTGCCCACCCTTCCCTGGAGGGGGCCTGGAGGGGGGATGCAGGGGGAGCGCCTCGGCGTCCCCCGCATCCGGTCTCGAGTCTTACTTGTTCGCCGCGCGGGCGCGCGACTTGGCGGCCGCCTTGGCGCGGATCCGCGAGATCTGGCCGCGCGGCAGGGTGACGAAGATCTCGCCGATCCAATCCAGCTTGACCCCCACGATCGGCTTGGCGTTGAAGCTCTTCAGATTGACCACGGACGGCGATTTGCCGCGTTCGATCGTCTTCAGGTAACGCTCGCCGGACTTGAGGCGTACCACCGCCTCCTCGCCGTAGAAGCTCGACAGCGGGTGGCGCTGCTCGCGGTAGACCACGATCACGTCGCCATTCTCATATTTCGGCAGCATCGAATCACCGGAGACCTCGAAGGCGATGGTCTCCTCGGAGATCGGGAAGGGCAGGGCGACCTCGCCGAGGCCCTCGACCGGCACCTGCTCGTAATCCGGCTCGATCACCGAGCCGGCGCCGACGCGCCCCATGACGGGGACGGAATTGAGCTCGAGATACTCCGTAATGAGCGGAATCTCGGCCGCCTTGATCAGGCGCTGGCCGCCGAGGATCTCGGAGACCGCGCCCGGCCGCACGCCCATGGCGCGGGCCAACCCTCCTTTCGTCTTTCCTGGCTTCTCGAGTGCACGCTCGATCATGGCGACGTCCAACATGGCTTTGACCTCTTTTGCGAATCTCGGAAGGGATTATATGTTTCGAATAATCAGAACTCAAGCTTGACTTTTTGTTCGGAATATCGGAAGATTTGGCCGTCGGGTGGAGCCGGCGGGTCCGGCGGCCCCGACCCAGAAGGAAGAGGCGAGAATGCAATCCACCGATTGGCCAGACCAACATTCCAAAATGCTGTGCGAGCTTCATGCCCAGGGGCGGTCCTATGCCGAGATCGCGCGCGCCCTCAATGCGCAGTTCGGAACCGCCTATACGCGGAACGCGACGCTTGGCCGCGGCAAGCGGATCGGGCTGGTGGCGCCGGGCGGGCCGAAAGCCGCTCGATCCGAGCCCCGGCCGATGTCCGCGGCGACCCGAACCCGGCGGCGAAGCCCGGACGCGGCGGCGTGGCCGATGCCGTCCCCGCCGAAGCCTGCCGCGCCGGTCAGGCTGCGCTGCGTCGGCCTCAGCCCGCGCCTGCTGTCCCTCGACCAGCTCGAACGCAACGATTGCCGCTACCCCTATGGAGGCGACCGGGACGACGATCCCATCACTTTCTGCGGTCATCCGCGCCAGCCCGGCTCCTGCTACTGCACGCCGCATTACCATCTCACGCGGCTTCCGCCCGAGGAGACCGCCGTGCGCTCCGCCGGCCCTTTGATCCTGCGGCTGGTCGCCGCCGCGTAGAGCGCGGCAAACCCGACCCGAACTGACCCCATCCATTTTCCGGAGACGAGACATGGCGCGCCCCAGACGCAGCAAGCCCCATCGCATGTCCAAGACCCACGACCGGAGAGGTCACGACCTGCCGCGAAATGCAGACGTGATTCCCGTAGAGATCGACGATCCGCAGGCGCTTGAGCCCGGCGATAAGATCGTCGCATTGCGATCGGTCCGCAGCGACCCGCTCGGCCGGCTGCACGCGCACAAGCAGCTGGATGACGCCCAATACCGGGCCGGACGGGCGTTCCAGAATGATTGGGAGCGGGCCGAGCGGGGCCCGCAGGCGATCGATCCCTCGCGCGAGCACGTCGACGGCGCCCGTGGGCGCGAGCCGGTCACCGAAAGCCAGAGGCAGGCGGTGCTGCGGCTCAACCGCGCCGAGCGCGAGCTCGGCGCCGACGGGGCGGCGATCACCCATGACGTCCTGGTGCACGGCCTGACCATGGAGCAGATCGGACACAAGCGGGGGCTCGCCAGCCAGCGCTGGAATGATTATTTCGCCCGGCGCTTCAAGGAGTGCCTGGACCGGCTGGCCGTGGTCTACGGGTTTTCCACCGACAGGATCGCCAGGAAATGCGATGGGGCCGTGCGATCGGGCCGTCGGGGCGAGAGCTAACGGCCGGCACGACCGGCGCTCGTACCGTCGTCGACGGGGTACGAGCGCCGGTCGGACAATCGTTTTCCCTCAGGGATGCGGCGTCACGACATAAGTGGTGCTGTAGGGCTCGACGCGCAGCGAGGCATGCGACAGCAAACCGATCTTGGCCGAAGGCGTCATCTGCAGCTCGCCGTTCGGGCCGCGATGAACGTTGTACTGCCAGGCCGCGAGGTCGCCTTTCTGCGCCAGTGCGCGCGCAACGGCGCTGGCATCGCTGCCGCCGATCGTCGCCAACTCGTCGCTATTGAGACCGATGACGATCTCGTCCTTGACGGTCACCACCTTGAACAGCGAGGTCGCGCTGTCGCCGGCCTTCGCCATCGAGGCAGCGAGCGACAGTGTGGCGACGGCGATGAAGATCGGGCGTGTCAGTCTGGAAGGCATGAGGACTCCTGTTGCCGATGGCATGATGGACGGCGTCGGTGTGCAGCCATTGGTTCCCGACGGGCGGCCATCGGTTCGCAGAAATCGATGCGGCGGTGGGTTGAACCAGGGGGCGTGACGTCGCGTCTAAGCGCGATTGCGGGATGCGTACGTGCCGCCTGATGGCCGGGTTGGTCCTGAGTTGACACAGGTCAAGCTGCGCGCCCGGGCATGTTGTATCTGGGAACGAGTGAAGTGAAGGGTGATGCCATGTTCAGCGGGAAATATCGATCTCCTTCGGCCGGTGGAAAAATCGCGATTGCGGCCGTCGCGGCCATCGCCGCGGTGGCGAGCGCGCCGGCGCCAGCCCATGCGGGGGCGGCGGGTCCGGCCAACAAGAGGGCGGTCGCGACGGCGACAGCCGGCGATTTGACCGATCTCAGCGCTCGCCGGCGCTATCGCCGCGTCTACAGGGGCAATCCAGCCGCCGGCTTGGCCATCATGGGTGCAATGATCGGCACCATCGGCACAATCGCCGCGCATCAGCACGACGACTACTATTACTATGGGCCCGGCTATTATCCCGGACCCGGCTATTACGGGCCGCCGCGGGTGTACTACGCACCGCGGCCATACTATGTTCGCCCGTATTACGGCCCGCCCGGTTACTACTACAGTCCGTACTGACGTGACGCGGCGCTCCGTCCATGTTGCGGTGTCGGCTCAGAAGCCGCCGGCGCTGAAACGGAGCGGCTGCACGACGTCGTACGCCGCCTTGCTGATCGGGACCGCATAGTCGATCGTGAGCGGTCCGAATGGCGATGCCCAGGTCATGCCGACGCCGACCGAGGAGCGCAGCACGTTCCTGTTCGCCACCTGGACATTCTGGGTCGGGCCGCGATAGCCGAACACGGTTCCTGCGTCGACGAAGGCCGATGCACGCAGGCCGTATTCCTGCGGCAATCCAGGAATGTTGCCCTGCAGCTCCGCCGTGGTCGCCCAAAACAGGCTGCCGCCGACATTGTCCATCGTCGATCCTGGCGTCAGATCGCGCGGCCCAAAGCCGCCCGGCGCGAAGCCGCGCACCATGGTGGGACCGCCGAAGAAGCTGTTGAGCAGCGGCGCCTGCTGGCCGCCCCATCCGGTGATATAGCCGCCTTGCGCGCGCACCATGCCGGTCAGGTCGCTGTTGATGGACCGATAGTAGCGGACGTCGCCCGTGGTCCGCAAAAAGCGAACGTCGCCGCCGAGGCCGGCGAGATCCTGCGTCAACTGTGAACGAATGCCGCTGGTCGGCACCTTGTTGTTGTCGAGCGAGCTGTAGGTGACGGTATTGCCGAGCGAGGACACCGTCTGCCGTCCGGCCGCGACCGCTTGGCGGACCGGGAGGGACACCGCTGCCGGCGAGATCCCCGGCGCGAGCACCACCCTTTGGTCGTAGAGCGAATAGCGCCACAGCATGGCAGTCTGCTCGCTGACCGGCATGCCCAGGGTGAGGGCTCCGCCATAGGTATTGCTGCCGAAGGATTGGAACGTGCTGACCATGCTCTGTCGCGCGAACAGCTCCATGCCAGGTGTCGTTCGACCGAGGGCGTAGGGCGAGGTGAAGGACAGGCTGGCGCCTCGCGCGAACTGGCCGTAGGTGAAAGTGGCCTGCGCAGTGTTGCCGGTGCCGAGCACGTTGCGGTCACCGATCTTCACCTCGGCGAGCAATCCGTCCGTGGACGAATAGCCGCCCGAGACGTTGAAGTCGCCGGTCGCCTGATCGACTGCCTCGACATCCAGCACCACGCGATCCCTGGCCGAGCCCGGCCGCGTCGAGATCTTGACGGTCTTGAAGTAGTTGAGGTTGCGCAGGCGACGTTCGGCGCGGTCGATCAGCGTCCTGTTGTAGGCATCGCCTTCGCTGACGTCGAACTCGCGCCGGATCACGTCGTCGTGCGTGCGCGTGTTGCCGTGGATCTCGATGCGCTCGACATAGCTGCGTCGTCCCTGCTCGATCTGGAAGTTGACGTCGGCCAGCCGATCCGGCGCATGCCGATTGATCCTGGGCTCGACCTGCGCAAACGGAAAGCCGAGCTTGCCAAGTTCAGCCGCCAGGAGTTCGGAGGTCTTGTCGATCTTGCTCTGGTCGAACGTGTCGCCCTGCTGCACCAGCAAGGATGTGCGCAGGCGGTCGCAGGCCAGCCCCTGCACGTTGCAGGAGACGTCGACTGCGGCGAATTTATAGAGTCCGCCTTCCTCGATCGCAAAGGTGAGGTTGTAGCCGCTATTTGCCGCGTCATAGTCGACGCTCACATTGGAAACCTCGGCATCGGCGTAGCCGTGGTTACGATAATATTGTCGCAGCAGCTCGCGGTCCTCGTTGACGCGATCTGCGTCGTAGACGTTGCCGCCAGTCACGAAGCTCAGCACGTTGGTGGCCGAGGTCTTGATCACCGCGTGCAATTGTCGGGCGCCATAGGCGCGATTGCCTGTGAAGTTGATCGCCCTGACCGGCGTCTTCTTGCCTTCGGTGATGGTGAAGACGAGATCGACGCGGTCGTTGCCGCGATCGATGATCTCCGGGACGACGCGGATGTCGTCGCGTCCAGCGCGATGGTACGTCTGGATGATGCGGGCGACGTCGCCCTGGACGGTTGCGCGCTGCAGGCCGGCTCGCGGCTTTGATAGCACCGCGCCCGTGAGCTCCGCATCCTTCACCTTCTTGTTACCTTCGAAGGCGACGCGATCGAGCACTTTTGCTTCCGAGACACGGACCACGGTCCGTCCGTCGGCGCGGCTGATCTTCGCGTCGTCGAACAGCCCGGTCGCAACCAGCGCCTTCAGGCCGGCGTCGAGCGCGGCGGCGTCGTAGCGCCCGTTGGCGTCAGTGTGGAAATAGGATCGCACGGTGTCGGCATCGACGCGCCGATTGCCCTGTACTACAAGGGCTTCGGCCGCCACGGCCGGCGGCGCGGACGTCACCACCAACAGCGTCGCAACGATCAATGCGACATGTCGCGATCTGCTGTCTCCACGGTGACGGCTGTCTCGGGCGGTCAACATGCGCGCATCTGCCTGCTCGTCATGCCGGGATGCAAGAGCCGGTGGGCGGCCAAATCATGTCGAAGCCGTGGAGACTTGGCGGCCTGCGATCACGCCTGCGAAGGGTGACCGGCAGGGAATCGAGCGCGGCCGCAGAATCGACGCAGAGTCGATTCAAACGGCGTGCAGCATCGTCCTCATCCGTACGCGCCAGCAGATGCTGATGCGGCGAACGTTTGTCGGGAGCAGACCATGCGCGCGATCGCCTTGGCCCTCATCGCTTGCACTTTCGTTCAATCAGCCCTTGCTGCTGCGGTCGTCCCAGAGATCGACCCACGCGCGTCGCTCGGTGTCGTCCAGAATTGGATCTACAACTATCGCACCAAACCCGACTACGCCCATGTGCCGGCGGCGGTGCGGGTGCTGTTTCACTCGCAGACGTTCAAGGAGCCGGAGAACGCGGGCATCTATCTCGGCTTCATTGCGGGGGCGATCGGCTCCAATCCGGCCAAGGCGGAACAACTGGTCAACAGCTTCTTTCCCGTGCCTCCCGAGGAGGAGTGGGTGGTCGTGCGGGCCATCGCTTATTCAGGTCTGCCGGATTGGCGCAATCTCATGCGCAGGGTCGCGCCGAAGATGTCGGGCCGCCGCGTGATGATCGACGGCTATCTCAGCGGCGCACAGCCGACCTTGATGGACATCCCATTGGAGGAATCGAAGCCTGGCGTGATGGACAAGCTGCGTGGCGCATTGACGCAGAATCCGTTCAAGAAGGAGGAACGCAAGCTCGACACGCGGCTCAGCTACGCGACCCACCAGGATCTGCTCGACATCCTCTGGGGTTATTACTTCGCGACCGGCTCGCGCGTGCCGATCCAGCGCATCGTGCAGATGCTGCCATGGTCGAAGAGCCGCGACACGGTCGACAAGCTGACCATCGGTAGCATGGCGCGCTATACGCTTGCCAGCTACTCGGTGCGCGATGCCAGCCTGCGCGACTATCTCCGGGAGGAGCTGGCGCGGCAGTCGGGACCGGTCAAGGAGCCGCTCAGGGAGGTGGTTGAGGCCGCCGATACGGTGCAGCTCGGCGCCGTCCGCAAGGATGCCGTCGCCGCGGTCGAGGAGCTGAAGACCAAGGGCTCTGACGCCCGCCGCAACATGGATTTCTGGGGACAGCTCGGCGTCGGCGCCCTTGCGCTCGGCTGCGTCTCGGCTGCGGCGCTGGGGCAGGTCGCCGTCGGCATCCCCTGCGTGATCGGCGGCTCGGCCTCGCAGGGCCTGCTCTCGTTCTGGGAGAAGCAGCAATAGGCCGTCGGTGGCGCAGCGGTGGCGTTCGTTGGCGGACCGGGGGAAGGGGAGAGCCGGTCGAGCGGAGCGGCGGGGGGCTGACACTCAGGGCGCTCTTGATGCCGAAGCGGCCTGATCGCGCGCCCAACGTGCACACTCAAGGGTTGTTCGGCTTTTCGTTTCCTCTACGAAAAGTAGAAAAAGTAGTCGGCGCGCAGTCTCTGCTGGCACGCCTATGAAAAAATCAGGACAGGCTGGCCTTCACTGCAGCCGGATAAACCGGCTCACGGTGAACCTCCGCGCCAGATTCGTCGACGACGACGATGGACAGCCTGCGGTCGGTGATGCGCGGGTCGTGCCGGAGTCGCCGGGCCAAATCCCGGCTGTGCTCGATCGCCCCCGCACTCGTCGCAAATTCCAGGCCGGTCCGGTCTCTGGTCGGAATGCCATCCTTCATATCGAAATAATAAGTGCGCATGGTCTTCCTGCAGCCGCTGTGTGGCGGGAGTGGGCACGGAGCCCGAGCGGGATCCGCAACCCATTCTTCCCCCAAAGCAAACTATAGAAGACCTCTAATGTGGAGGACAAGCTTACCGCTGCCGTAATCCCCGCGCATTGTTCGGTAAACGACCGTTTCCACTGGTATCGTCAGCCAGAAACTGCCAGAAGACCCAAATTGTGACGCCGAAATCAACCCACCGGTCAGTTCGGCTTGCTGCGAGAGTTGTTCCCTGGCATACTTTCAACCTCATCGGGTTCCGCACGGTCGATTTCCAGGCGGGCCATCCTGAGGATCAGGGTCGCAGTCGTCAGACCGAGACTTTCAGCCTCGATTGCTGCAGTATCTACCTTGCGTGCAAGGCCTTCACGTTTGCTAAGGACTGGCATTACCGTTTCCTGCCAAAGGTGCGAGATGAAGAATTCAACATTCATCGCGGAGCTGCACACGAAGCTCGGAGCCCCATCGAGCGAAGCCGTGGAAAGCCTTCGTCTGCTGAAGGCGTTCCTGAAGCTGGCTCCGGGCCAGCGCATCGAGGTGATCGAGATAGTCGAGCGGTTGACCGCAGACGCCCTTTCGGAGACCGACCGCCCTCTGTCCTGACCTCATCCCTCCCGATTGCATGCAATGGTTGCGGGTGGTCGCGTGGCGATCGCGTAGATTGCATCATCCAGCGCTTCCGATTCGTGCAGCGTCCCGGCCGGCAACAGGATCTTGTCGCCGGCGGTACAGATGCGCTCGCCGCCTTCCCAACGAAACGTGAGCCGTCCCTTGATCACGACGAGGATTTCGTCGACGGGGTGGGTATGGAAGGCGTGAACCTTGCCGGCTGCATCGTGCTGCAGCTCGATGCAGCCCTGCGCCGGCAACAGCGCCAGGATGTCGGGATCGATCGCGAAGCTGGTCTTGGTTCCAGCGATGATCTGGGTCATGCAGCCTGCTCCTTGTCTGTAATGGACGATGGCTTGGTCTGCGCCAGCTTGTGGAAGGGACAGGCCGGCGGCGGCTGGTTGTCGTCGTAGAGGAAGTACTGTTTGAACTCCCGGCCCTCCGGATTGCCGTAGCGTCCGAGCTGGGGCGAAGGCGCCGTCGTGTCGAACGGGACCAGCCGTTTGCGCACCTCGCCGAAGGCCTTGGCCGCCGCCTCGTCCGTGCCGAGCATCCGTTCGAACACCCAGCGCGGCTGGAAGGTCAGCATGAATGCGCTCGATCGGCGGCTTTGCCGCATCACATGTGCGGGCGTGCTGCAGACGACGAAGATCGGCTCCCCGGCGAACGAGAACTCCCACATCGGATGATCGACGGTCTCGGGAATTTCGGCGGGCCACGGCTGGCTGTCGACGCGCGCCAGCTGATCGAGGATGTGCCAGAATTTCTTGTAGTAGGAGTCGATGGTCTGGACCGGGCGCGGGCGCGTGAACAGCACCAGCGAGGTGTTGGGCCCGTGCGAGCGGCTCTCCGAGACGAACAAGGCGAGCTGCTGGCCGAGCACGTCGATGTCGATGGGGTCGAGAAACAGATAACGAAGCTGATCGTGACGATAGCCCGCGACGCCGAATACGCACGGAAAGGGTCTTGCTTCGCTGCTCATCTGAGCCTCGAATTCCGAAAACAGGACGCTCTGCCAGGTGCCGGCCTGATGGCCGGATCGGACTTCGTCCCTTCTCAAATACAAACGCGACATACTGACCCTCTCTGTTCTTATGCTTAAGTACGAAGTATCAATTCGCGCCTCATCATCAGCGGCCCAAGGAGTCCAGGAAGCGACATCAGGAGAAGAATCTCGATCAGGGCTGCGTAGCCGGAATCGCTGGCGGCACTGCGCAGGCTTGATCCGATGTCGGGGTCGAGGCCGCTTGCAGTCACCATGGCAAAGGCGATCGCCGGCTGAGCCAGCCCGGCAAAAATGCCGGCGGCTGTCGTATTGATCGATGCGCCGACGCCGATGCGCTCCGCCGTGTAGAGATGCTTCGTGCTTTTCAGGATCAGCGGCACGGTGCCCCCGGCCACCAGACCGAGCACGGCGAACACCGCGCCGACATAGAAGAAGCCGAAGCTGTGCGCCAGTGCCGGCAACAGCATCCCGACGAGCAGCATGCGCAGCAGGGTGATGGAAATCAGGGCTGCATTGAGCGACTGCATCCGATCGGCGGCATGGCCGAGAAAGATCGATCCGATGGCGTTGCCGACCATGAAGGCGAGCAGAGGGCCGCCGGCCGCTGACGGCGAGATGCCGAAATAATGCGCGACCATCGGGATGCCCCACACCCCCGCGAGCGTGGTCACGACCGCGAAATGCGCAGCGAAGCTCATGGCGCAGCCCCAGGTCGCGGCCGATCCGAGCGCATGCCAGCTTGTGACCAGGACGCTCTTCAGCGTCCGGCTGGTGTAGTTCGCAGGTGCGGATTTCAAGGTCGCGGACGCGCAGGCAAAGTTCGCGACGCCGACGCAGGCGATGAAGAGAAAACAGGCGCGCCAGCCGAAGCCGCTGACCGCAGCGGCAAGCGGGGTCGTGGCGAGGACGCCGCCGACATAGCCCGACACCTGGGAGATGCCGGACATCAGGCCGAAACGCTGGTCGGAAAAGTTCTGCGCGACGAGCTTCAGCAGCGCCGTGAACACCAGCGCGTCGCCGCACGCCACGACCACGCGTGCGACGAAGACGTCGAACAGGGTAGGCGACAGCGCGAAGGCGGCGCTGCCGAGCACCGACGCCGTCATGCTGCACAGGACGACGCGCTTCACACCGTAGCGGTCGACCAGAACGCCCGCGGGGATCTGCATCAAGGTGTAGCCCCAGAAGTAGCTGGAGGCGAGCATCGCGACGCCGGAGGCGTCGGTGCCGAAGTCGCGCATGAAGTCGAGGCCCACGGTCTGCGGCGACATCCGCTGCAGGAAGGCGACGGCGTAGGCAAAAGCGACCGTTCCCCACGCAACATAGGCGCGATCGAAGAACCGGAGCGGAGAGGACGCGACCGCTTGTTGTCCGAGCGCCGCCATCACACCCTCGCATAGCCGACGGAGAACAGGGCGTCGGCGGAATCCGGGATGATCCGCGACATCGCGGTCTCGACCAGCGAGGCCCTGCCGTGATAGTCTTGCCTGATGTGCTGGATGTGTCCGTAGGCGCCGCGCATGATCATGCGGGGCACCTCGAGCGGCTTTCCCGGATAGATCGTCGCGCACATCTCGACGCAGGCGGCCTGCAACTCCGCATCCGCCGCCTCATCGAGCAGCGACGGCGCGACCCTCTCGCAGATCTTGGCGTTGGCAGCCCACACGATCGGGTTGCGCGTACGCCATCCGTAAAGAATTTCTTCACCGGGCGTGGCCGACCCAGGATGCTTGAGGATCTGCGACGTAAAGAACCCATACAGGCCACGACCCTGATGTGCGGGTAGTACTTCGGTCCCACTGCGATAGATGGCCAGCCGCTGCGCGATGGTCATCACGCGATAGACCGAGAACGCGACCAGTCCGATGTGATCGTAGACTAGAACGAGGCCGTATTTGCTGTTGAACGGCGATGAGGCCGCGGTCCAATGGGGGTCGATTGCTTTCCAGTTAATGGCAATGATCGAATTCATCGCATCCATGATCGGCTGCCGATCAGGCAGCTCGATCTCCGACGCGTCGGAAAAGCTGTAGACGGTGTAGTCGTCCCATGGCGAGGCGATGGTCTTGTATCGGCCGTCCAGGTTGCGCGACATCACGTGAACTCCAGCACTGCAAGGTCGAGCTATACAGGCGGTCCTCCGATGGCTTAAAGGACAATATGCCCTCGAATCCTGCCAACTCTCCCCGGCGTGCTGCGGTGCGTCGAGATGGTGCCGAAAGGCGGCTCGCCATCTTTGCCTTTCCCGGAGTGACGCTGCTCGACGTTTCCGGCCCGGCGCAGGTGTTCGCCGAGCTCAGCGAGATCGAGCTGCCGGGGCCGGGCTATGCGCTCAGCTACGTGTCCAAGGAGGGCGGACTGGTGCCGACCGATGTCGGCCTGATGATCGACACAGCGCCGCTCTCGTCCGTGAAGCCGGATGAGGTCGACACGCTGCTGATCCCTGGGGGGCCGGGCATCTGGAAGCTGCGGCAGGACGAGACGGTGATGCGGTGGATCGGGGAGGTGCTCCCGGGCGCCCGGCGGATCGCATCCGTCTGCCTCGGCGCCTTTGCGCTGGCCTGGGTCGGCGCGCTGGAGGGCAGGCGGGCCGCTACACATTGGCGCTACTGCCCCCGCCTGCAGGACAGTTTTCCGAACGTGAAGGTCGAGCCCGACGCGATCTTCGTGCAGGACGGCCGGGTCTGGTCATCCGCAGGCGTGAGCGCCGGCATCGATCTGGCGCTGGCGATGATCGAGGAGGATTTCGGTCATACGATCGCGCTCGACGTGGCGCGCCGGCTCGTCGTCTTCCTGAAGCGTCCTGGCGGCCAGAGTCAGTTTTCGACCGTCCTGGCGGCGCAGGCGTCCGACGTCGAGGGTCGGTTCAGTGCGCTGCATGCCTGGATCATCGAGAACATCGCGAGCGACCTGCGCGTCGAGGCGCTGGCCGCGAGAGCCGGCATGACGCCGCGCACCTTTGCCCGCACCTATGTCAGCCGCACCGGGATGACCCCGGCACAGGGAGTCGAGGCGCTCAGGGTCGAGACGGCGCGCCTCCTACTCGAAAGCCGCCAGGTCGAAAACGTGGTCGAAGTCGCCAAACGGGCGGGCTTTGGCGACGACGAGCGCATGCGGCGGGCGTTCCTGCGGCATCTCGGCGTGTCGCCATCGGAGTATCGGCGCCGCTTCTCGGGCTGAGCGGCGCTTGCCGCAACCGGGGCTGACAAGATTCGCCGGAGTCGACGCCTTTGCCTTTGCTTTCGGGTTAGTCTCGCCGCTCGCGTTGAGGCCAGAGCGGCCATGCCTTATGCGATCGCTCGAAGGCTTCCGTAAAAGGCCATGTGTATAACGCTGAAAATTTGATGCAGATCCGCCTCCGCGGACGGGAAAGGCCAATGACCAACATCGTTCCCTTTCGCACGAGGACACTCTCTCCTCAGGCCGCCTTTGCGACGGCTGAAGAGAAGGCCGCGGTTGTGGTGGCCGGTGCCGGCCACATGGACACCGTGCGAGCCGGTGCATTCGGTGTCAGGGAGGATGCGAGAAGAACTGTCCTCCTTCTCGATCTTGCCCTGCAGCATGCGCGAGAGCTCTCAGGCCTCGTTACGGACCGAGCGCGCGCGGCGGACCTATGATCGTCACCTCGCTTCGATCGAATACGCGCTGCAGAATACGCGCCAACGTATTGAGCTGCTGCCGGTTTGATGGACACCCGGTCAAGCTAATCCCACCTTGCGCTCGAACTCAACCGGGCTGACGTAG